>NZ_JACYMG010000013.1:0-201220 GCF_020858035.1 Janthinobacterium sp. EB271-G4-3-2
GCCGCCGTGCCGCCGTCATAGATTTTATTCGCGGCCGACACCCCCGTGATACTGAGCGCCTTCGGCGTAATGGCCGCCGTCACGCTGGCCGGCGCGGTCACGCTGTAGTTGGCCGCCAGGCCCGTGCCGTCGCCCAGCTGGCCGCCGCTCACGGTCACGGTTTTGCCGTTGCCGGCATTCTTGTCGGCAAACGCGCCGGTCAATGCGCCCAAGGCGAGCGTTTCGTTGCCGACCAGCCCGGACAGCGCACCGCCGCTCAGCGTGGCCGCCGTGCCGCCGTCATAGATTTTATTCGCGGCCGACAGGCCGGTGATACTGAGCGCCTTTGTCGTGATGCTGGCCGTGCCGCTCGCCTGGTCCGTGATCGCATAGTTGCCCGCGTCCGCGCCGCCATGCGCGCTGCTCAGGATCACCGTCTTGCCGTTGCCGGCGTTCTTGTCGGCAAAGGCGCCGGTCGCGCCGACCGTTACCGCATCGCCGGCGACCAGGCCCGTGAGCACGACGTTCGATGCATTGACCGTGGCCGCCGTGCTGCCGTCATAGACCTTGCTGGCGGCGGTGATGCCGGACACCGTCAGCGCCTTCGGCGTGATGTCGGCCGTTACCCCGGCAGGCTGCGAGAACGTGTAATTCGAGGCCAGGCCTGTGCCGTCCGATAGCGATATTGTCGACAAGCTCACCGCCTTGCCCGTGCCGACATCCTTGCTGGCAAACGCACCGGCAATAGCGCCCAGGTTCAGCGTCTCGCTACCGACCATGCCGGATAGCGCCCCCCCCGACAGCGTGGCCGCCGTGGTGCCGTCGTAGACCTTGTTTGTTGCGCTGATACCGCTGACGGTGAGCGCCTTGGGCGTAATGAACACGGCATTGCTTGCGCTGGCCGCGCCCAGGCCGGGAAGCTGATAGTTGCTGGCCAGGCCACTCACGCCGTTGAGCAGCGACGCCGTCGTGATCCAGCGCGCTGATGCGGCGTTGGCGCTGTTGGCGGTCGCGCCGCTCACGCCGAGGTCTTCGCCGGCGACCAGATTGCCGAGGATGACGCTCGAGAAAGCAGCCGATCCATCGTACGTCCTGGTGCCGCCAAGTGTGACCGCGCGCGCAGTGATTTGCGCCGTAGCGCTGGCGGAGTTACCAGCCAGGCTGTAATTGCCCATGTCCGCGCCGCCGAGCGTAATGCCCGAGATATTGACGGAGTACGTGCCGACGTCCTTGGCACCGAAAGTACCCGTGCCGCTGGCCGTGACGACATCGCCTGCGATCGCGCCGGCCACTGACACAGCAGCCATCGTGTTGCCATCATAAACCTTGTCGGCGGCGCTGGGCGTCAGCGATTTTTGCGTGATGGCAAAGCTGCCCGTGTTGAAATACCCGACCGCATAGGTCGTGCCGCCCGTCGTGTAATTGGTGGGGTTGGCCGATGCAGCCACGAGCTTGGTATAGGTGCCGACGTTCTTGCTGGTGGTAGCGAAGGCAGGTGCCGGAACCAGATTCGACACCGAAAAGTTAGCAATGTCGGTGGTGGCCGAATACGTCAGGCCGGAGGTCGCAGTATTGCCATCGTAGATCTTGCTGCCGGAACCGGCCTGGGTAATGAACAGCGCGCGCGTGGCCATGTCGACGGCTTGATACGTCGCATAGAGGTAGCTGTTGTTGGAACCCGGAACGACCATTGTCCCGCAATTGGGCAGCTGTGCCGAACAGCTGGACAGCTGAGGTGCCTGCGTGTAGGCCGACAACTGGGGCGCGCCGTTGACATAGACCAGCCAGCCGGCGACCGACGGGCCCTGGAATACGACTTGGGCACGGCTTCCATATGAGACCAGTCCAATGGCTCCCGCATTGAGGTCGGCAGACGTATAGTTGCCTGGCGTGGCGTTGACCGCGTTCAGCAGCATCGTGCCGCCTGTAGTGGACGAGGCCAGCGTGGTCACCGTGTTCGAGCCGCCCTGGAATGCCAGGCCAAACGTCTTGATGCCTCCAGTGCTCTCGCCGTTAATGAGCAGATTGCCGCTGCCCGACCTGATCGTGGCATTCGACTGGATGTACACGCCGGCCGTCGCGCCGCCGTAGCTGCCATTGTTTGAGCCGACGAGCGAACGACCGTTGATCGTGATATCCCCGCCGGCTGAATCGATGGCTTTGCCGGTGCCGATAATAATGGCGGGAGTGGTGGAACTGGTGTTGAGCGCATAGGCGATGTTGCCGTTCGCGCTGCCGTTGGCGCCTCCGACGAGGATATTGCCGCCATTGGAGGACAAGTTGCTTGCAACGTTGACGCCGCCCGTCGTGGCACCCGCAGCATTGCCTGCCGACAGCGTCAGGTTCAACCGCCCCGATGTCGACGTGACGTCGGCACCCACGACGATGTTGCGGTCGGCACGCAAGGTCAGGCTGGCATCGCCGCCAGCGGTCTTGGCGATCGGGCTGGACACCGTGATATCGCCGCTGCCGCTGCCCGTCACGCCCGTGCCGCCCGGTGCCTGGGTCGTTATGGTGACGTTCGTCCCCTGGTTCAGCGCGCCGGTAATGGTGGTAGCCGCGGCCAGGTTGATCGTGTAATCGTAGGGATCGACGAGCCAGTCGCCACCCTTGCCTGCGGCCGCGCCGGCATTGACAACGAGATCCGGTGCCGTATTGACGTGGGCAGCCGAAGTCTCGATATCGCCGCCGTTACCGCCATGCGGCGCGCTGGCGTCCAGCAGCCCACCGGCATGCAAAGTACCGGACTGCATGTCGCCCAGCAGCAAAATCTCGCCGCGCTTGCCCGTCGCGAGCGTGCGCGCCTGGATAATGCCGGTGTTGTTGATCACCGAGCCAGTGAGCTCGCCGGCGGACTTGGCCGTCATCAGCACCTTGCCTCCGTCTGCACGGATCGCGCCGCCGTTTTCGATCAGCGCGTCAACTGCGCCCTTCTGCACCTGCAACTTGACGGGGCCGCCAAAATCGACCAGCACTTCGCTGCCGGCGCCGAACAGGACATTGCCGCGTTCGGCGCCGATCTGTCCGCTATTTTGTACCCGGGCCGCCACCAGCACGATGTTGCCGCCGGCAGTGGCATTGATGGTGCCCTGGTTCGCGACCGTGCCAGTGCTCTTGCCCGCGAGCTGGTAGCGGCCCGCCATAAAATCATCGGTGCCCATCGACAATGTGGATGCCAGCAGGCCACCTACGTTAACTTGTGCCGTTGGACTGAACAGCACGCCGTTGGGATTGACCAAAAACACGTGGCCATTCGCATTCAGTGCACCCTGGATAATCGATGGATCGGCGCCCAGCACGCGGTTCAGTGCGACCGATGAGGCGGAAGGCTGCACGAAGTTGACTGTATGACCTTGTCCAATGGAAAAGGATGTCCAGTCAAGCGCTGCTTTCTGGCTGGACTGGTTGACCGTCATCGTCTTTCCTGCATAAGCCACCGATGCCTGGCCTGTTACAAGCTGCCCGTGCGTGGGCAAGGGACCGGCGGCGGCGAAACCACTTGCGGCACCTGCCAGCAGCGCAATTGCCGTCTGACGACGGCGCGTGCGCGACGTAGTCGATTTTGTCCGCCCGGAAGCGAATTCCGAGACCGCCTGCCAAAAACCGGTCGTGGCATTCCAAACAACGCGATAGATATGGTTCATACAAACCTCTATTCAATGTGCTTTGTCAGCGTGCCACCAAGCGAGGCGACACGGAAAATAGTAGGAGTTTGTCGCGGCCTTGCGCAGTTCTCTCGACGTATGTGGGCGGGAGTTCTAGGCAATAGCAGACAAAACACGTACAGGCACAACTGCGGGTCTGGGCGGATGTGGAAGGCTGTCGTCTATGACAGCTTCTTTTTGGATGATGCGATATGCTCAAGCATCGCATAAATTGCTGCTTTAGAGCAATCTTTTATGATTGGTATCAAGTCAGATGCGGTATCTGCGCAACACCTATGCGACGCTCCTGCTCCTCAGCTAGCTCAGCAAGCCATTGCCGCGCGCCAGTTTCAGCCAGCCCGGATATTCCGTCATCAACAAGTCATACAGTTCCGCGTCGCTGTGCTCGTCGGGCGAGCTGACGGAAAAGTAATTGGCGTTGTCGACCAGGCGGCCCTGCAGTTCGTCGAGCTTTTCCAGAAACGGGAAATCGGAATCGGCAAAGGCGGCGAGGAACTTGCTTTTCGACTTGCGCCCCTTGCCGATGCCCATGAATTGCCAGAAGATGGGCTCATTGCTGGCCCAGCGCAATTGTTTCTCCGTCGTCGCCTGATCGCTGGTGCCGCCATCGGTGACGAACATCACGTACACGGGCAACTCGGCCGCGACGGGGCGCGTGCGCTCGCCGCCGGCCTTGTCGGGGAAATAAAACGCGCGGATCGCCTGCATGGCGGCGCCATAGCGCGTGTCGCCTTCGAGCGGATGACGCTGTATCGCCTGGCTCACATAGGTATTGCAGTTGTTCAAGGCCATCGGCGCCGGATGGTGGACGTTCTTGCCGAACAGGAAAACGTCGATCTCGCCGTCGTCGTCGAACTTGCAGCCCAGCGCCAGGATGCGCTCGGCAAAGCGCTGCACCAGCCCCTCTTTGTACAGCCGTCCCATGGAACCGGAAATATCGAGGCACAAGCACACCTTGGCGCGGTGCTCCGACAGCCCCACTTTTTGCAGCGACACGCCCGCCTGCTTGACGAGGCTCACCAGTTGCGGCGCCTCGCGTTCGACGCGCTTTTCCAGGTTGATCTTCGCCTGCATGACGGCCGAGGCCGCTGCGGGGGCAGCCTGCTCGACTTCGCCGCCGAAGTGGCGCACCAGCGCATCGAGTCCGCCATTAAAACCTTGTCCCACGGCCATGCAGCGCCAGCCGCCATCCTTGCGGTAGATTTCTGCCAGCATGACGGCTTTTTCCTGGGCGAAATCCGCACCGGCAAACACAAAGCGGGCCAGGTCGCGTCCGCCCGCCTGCAGGCGCACGTGGCCCGATTGCAGTTGCGACATCACGCCGCCGCCATCGATGGAGGCCGTCACGACGAGGCGGTCGATTCCGGCCGGCAAGCGCGCCAGCTGCAAGGCAAACTCGGCCATGTCGCCACCGCTGCCGGCGCGCGCTTCCACGCCGCCGCACGGCGTGCGCGGCTGGTTGAAAAAGGTCATGTAGCGCTCGTCGGACAGTTTGCCGGCCGCGTCGAGGCCGAAGCAGGCCACGTCCAGCGCGAGGCCCTGGGCGGCAACGCCGACCTGCAAGACGCCATCGGGAACGAGATTGGCCAGCGGCAAGCGCTGACCCTTGGACAAGGTTTCCATCAGTGTCTCCTAGGCGATGTAGCGGCGCGGATTGTCGGCATTGCAATCATCTTCGTCTTCCTTGTCCTCGCCCTTGAAGACGACGGGACCGTTGAAGGCCAGCTGCAGGTTCTCGCCCTGCCAGCTCAGCCACGGCGTCGCTTCGCTGCCGGGCTCCGACGTCTTGCCGGACGGCTCGAGGATGATGCTGTCGGGCGTGACGCGCGCCATGCCGATCACATAGGTGTAGACGGAATCGTCGTCGGCAGCCTTGGACAGGCGGAAATCGAAGTCGCACTCGACGATCTGCTGACCATACTGCATGACCATCTTCGGCCGCATGGAGGCCACCGACACGGCGCCATTGGCCACTGCCGAATACACGCTGAAGACGAGGCCCACCGTGCCGCCGTAATGCTGCGCCAGCGCGGGATTGACTTCCACCGTTTCCGTGGCCGGCTCCTTGCCCGCCGCGCCCGCCACGTCGCCCAGGTGGCGCACGTAGGGCATGCGGTCGAAGCTGCCGGCCGCGTCGGGTGCCTGGATGAAGCGCATCTGGCCGTTCGGCAAGAGGATGCCGACACGCAAATCGAGGTCATCGTTATCGTCGTCGCCATCGCCGTTATCGACCCAGGTGGCCTTGACGGTGAGTTTGCTCGGCGCGCCCGCGCCCTTTTCCAGCGATACCTTGTGCGTCTGCCCCGCCTTGGTCAGCGAAATTTTGGACAGGGAAATCTTGGGCGCCGGCGCCGGTTCCGCTTGCGCCACTTCGCCGCCGAAATGCGCGACCAGCGCATCGAGGCCGCCATTGAAACCCTGGCCCACGGCCATGAAGCGCCAGCCGCCATCCTTGCGGTAGAACTCGCCCAGCATGACGGCTTTTTCTTGCGCAAAATCAGACCCGGCAAAGGCGAAGCGGGCCAGTTCGCGCCCGCCGTCGAGCAGGCGCAGATGGCCGCTGCCCAGCTGCGCCATGGTGGCGCCGCCATCGATGGCGGCCGTGACGACCAGGCGCTCGATGGACGCAGGCAAACGGTCGAGCTGGTAGCTGAAACCGGCCGCATCGCCGGACGGCGCCGCAGTTTCCACGCCGCCACACGGCGTACGGGGCTGGTTGAAGAAAGTCATGTAGCGGTCGTCGGACAGCTTGCCGCTGGCGTCGAGGCCGAAACAGGCAAAGTCCAGCGACACGCCGGCGCTGGCCAGACTCAGCTGCACACTATTGCCCGTGACGAGGCCGGACAGCGCCAGGCGCTGCCCCTTGATCAGGTTTTCCATGGGATTATGTATTCAGGTGTGGGAGCTTCGGACAACGGCTCAGGGCAAGGCGCGTCGTCCGAAGACAGTACGAATAGTACGGCGAGGCGGCGCAACGCCGCCATGGGCCGTTTTCCGGAGCTCTTAAGCGTTAATGCCGAACGAGCGGGCTAGAGGGCCCAGGCCGCCTTTGAAACCTTGGCCAATGGCCTTGAATTTCCATTCGCTGCCGGCACGGTAGACTTCGCCGAAGATCATGGCCGCTTCCGTCGAGCCGTCTTCCGACAGGTCGTAGCGGGCGATTTCCGCGCCGTTGTCGCCGTTCAGGCAGCGGATGTAGGCCTTGCCGACCATGCCGAAGTTCTGCTTGCGGTTTTCCGCGTCGTGGATGGTGACGGCCACGGCGATCTTGTCGATGTCGGCAGGCACGTTGGCCAGGTCGACGGCGATTTTCTCGTCATCGCCATCGCCGCCGCCCGTCGTGTTGTCGCCAGCGTGAGCGATGGAGCCGTCGGCCGACTTCAGGTTGTTGTAAAAAATGAAATCAGCATCGGAACGGGCCTTGCCATCCGTTTTCAGCAGGAAGGCGCTGCCGTCCAGGTCGAATGCGGCGCCATCGGTGGCGCGCGGGTCCCAGCCCAGGCCAA
Source organism: Janthinobacterium sp. EB271-G4-3-2 (assembly GCF_020858035.1). Lineage (NCBI taxonomy): Bacteria > Pseudomonadati > Pseudomonadota > Betaproteobacteria > Burkholderiales > Oxalobacteraceae > Janthinobacterium > Janthinobacterium sp. EB271-G4-3-2. Next base: position 7,151 of record NZ_JACYMG010000013.1, read on the forward strand.
TCACGATTTTCTTCAAGCCAGGAGCTTCCTTGCTCAGGTTGACATTGCCGCCTTTTTGCAAACTGATCGCCATGGTAATTCCTCTTTGTTTAATAGGGTTGCTAAGGGTTGCATTCGGTGTTACAGGTCACGTCGCCGGTGTACCGGCTTGATGAGCCATGAGCCTACCATAAAGTGACGGCTTGCCAGCCGCGCACTATTGAAAATAATGCCATGCAGAAAATACCATGCCGCTGCCTCAATGCGCAAAATGACGGATAATGCCGCTCGACAAAAAATTTCATCATCTTTGAACCCCGGCTTGTCCTTGAACAATACCAAGATACGGCTCGACTGCATCCCCGGCACCCTGTGCGACGAGCGCCTGTGGTCGCGCCTGGCCCCTGCACTGGGCGGCGCCTTTGATCTGCGGCACGTGCCCCTGCACGAGGCGCGCACGCGCCCGGAGATGCAGACACTGATTGCCAACCATAGCGCGCCACGGGCCCATCTGGTGGGCTTTTCGCTGGGCGCCTATCTGGCGCTCGAGCACGCGCTGGCGCACCCGCAGCGTGTCCAGTCCCTTACTTTGATCGCCAATTCCGCCAAAGGTTTGCTGCCGGCGGAAATCGAAGCGCGCCAGCGCATCGTCGCCATGCTGGAACGCAATGCCTATGCGGGCATCACGCGCCAGCGCCTGCGCGAACTGCTGCATCCCGCGCACTTGCAGGACAGCGGCATCACGGGCCTGATCCAGCAGATGGGTCTGGACCTGGGCAAGGACGTGCTGCTGGCGCAATTCATCACCACCATCGATCGCCCGGACCTGATGGCGCGCTTGCCGGAACTCGACTTTCCCGTGCTGATCGTGGGCGCCGAAGACGACAAGCTCGTCAACCCCGACGACCTGCGCGCCATGGCCGCCCGCCTGCCGCAAGCCACCCTGCACCTGCTGAAAGAGAACACCGGCCACATGATTCCGCTGGAAGCGCCGGGTCCGCTGGCCGACGCCATGCGTGCGCATCTGGAGGCGGCCGGCAATTTCAACGATAATGACGGGCATCGGGCATCGCCCCCACCACTTTCACCGAACCAATGAGCCATTTGACCATCATCGTCGCCACCGACCAGCAAGGCGGCATCGGCATCGACAACACCTTGCCGTGGAAACTGCCGGAAGACCTGGCGCATTTCAAACGCCTGACGACGGGCCACCCCATCCTCATGGGCCGCAAGACCTTCGATTCCATCGGCCGGCCGCTGCCGAACCGCCGCAACATCGTCATCACGCGCAATGCCGACTGGCACCATGAGGGCGTGGAAGCGGTGCCGTCGGTGGAAGCGGCCATCGCCCTGCTCGATGGCGCGGAAGGCTATGTCATCGGCGGCGCCGAGATTTACCGGCAGTCGCTGGCCCTGGCCCAGCGCTTGATCGTCACGGAAATCGGCCAGACCTTTGATTGCGACGCGTTTTTCCCCGCCGTTGACCATGCCGTATGGCAAGAGACCGCGCGGGAAGCGCATGTTTCGGAGAAATCCGGCCTGCCTTACGCCTTTGTCACGCTGGAACGCAAAGCCTGATAAGGTTGAGAATTATGGCCAGAATGTTGCTGTAATACCCCTGTCACACCCATGCGTCACGCTAGCGTACGCTTGTGATGCTTAGGGGTGATATTTTTTTCCCGCAGAGGCCGCATTTCTGCGAGAATCCCGTTCTTATTTTTTTTCTGCGGCTGCCGGCTTGTATCACCGCCTGAGGTCGCGCCCTAGTCCGCCCCTTCACATCTGTCAGGGGCGGCTTGCTTTTTTGGAGACATGCATGAAATTTCGTTTCCCTATCGTCATCATTGACGAGGATTTCCGTTCTGAAAATACGTCCGGCCTGGGCATTCGCGCCCTTGCCGCCGCAATGGAAAAAGAAGGCATGGAAGTGCTGGGCGTGACCAGCTACGGCGATTTGTCGCAATTTGCCCAGCAACAATCGCGCGCGTCGGCCTTCGTGCTGTCGATCGACGATGAAGAATTCGGCGGCGGCTCCATTGAGGAAACCGACCACGCCTTGAAATCGCTGCGCGCTTTCGTCGAGGAAATCCGCTACAAGAACGCCGACATCCCCATTTATCTGTACGGCGAAACGCGCACCTCGCGCCATATCCCCAACGATATCCTGCGCGAACTGCACGGTTTCATCCACATGTTCGAAGATACGCCGGAATTCGTCGCGCGCCACATCATCCGCGAAGCGAAATCCTATCTGGACGGCCTGTCGCCGCCGTTCTTCCGCGCGCTGGTGCACTACGCCAACGACGGTTCCTACTCGTGGCACTGCCCCGGCCACTCGGGCGGCGTGGCTTTCCTGAAGTCGCCGATCGGCCAGATGTTTCACCAGTTCTTCGGTGAAAACATGCTGCGCGCCGACGTCTGCAACGCCGTCGAAGAACTGGGCCAGCTGCTCGACCATACGGGCCCTGTCGCCGCGTCCGAGCGCAATGCGGCGCGCATCTTCAATGCCGATCATTGCTATTTCGTCACCAACGGCACCTCGACCTCGAACAAGATGGTGTGGCACTCGACCGTGGCGCCGGGCGACATCGTCGTCGTCGACCGCAACTGCCACAAATCGATCCTGCATTCGATCATCATGTGCGGTGCCATTCCCGTGTTCCTGATGCCGACGCGCAATCATCTGGGCATCATCGGTCCCATCCCGCTGCATGAATTCACGCCGGAAAGCATTGCCCGCAAGATCGAGGCGAACCCGTTCGCGCGCGAAGCGAAGAACAAGAAGCCGCGCATTCTGACCATCACGCAATCGACCTACGATGGCGTGATCTACAATGTGGAAACCCTGCGCGAAATGCTGGACGGCAAGATCGATACCCTGCACTTCGATGAAGCATGGTTGCCGCACGCCACCTTCCACGACTTCTACAAGAATATGCACGCCATCGGCAAGGACCGTCCACGCGCCAAGGAATCGATGATCTTCTCGACCCAGTCCACGCACAAATTGCTGGCCGGCCTGTCGCAGGCCTCGCAAATCCTCGTGCGCGAATCGGACACGGTCAAGCTGGACCAGGACGCCTTCAACGAGGCTTACCTGATGCACACCTCGACCTCGCCGCAGTATTCCATCATCGCCTCGTGCGACGTGGCCGCGGCCATGATGGAAGCGCCGGGCGGCACGGCCCTGGTGGAAGAATCGATCATGGAAGCGCTCGATTTCCGCCGCGCCATGAAGAAGATCGACCAGGAATGGGGCCAGGACTGGTGGTTCCAGGTGTGGGGTCCGTCCACCTTCAACGACGAAGGCATGGGCCAGCAGGAAGACTGGATGATACGCGCCGAGGATGACTGGCACGGCTTCGGCGACCTCGCTCCCGGCTTCAACATGCTCGACCCGATCAAGGCGACCATCGTCAACCCGGGCCTGTCGCTGGACGGCCAGTTCGGCGACACGGGCATTCCCGCGTCCATCGTCACCAAGTACCTGGCCGAGCACGGCGTCATCATTGAAAAATGCGGCCTGTACTCGTTCTTCATCATGTTTACCATCGGCATCACCAAGGGCCGCTGGAATACCCTGCTGACCGCCTTGCAGCAGTTCAAGGACGACTACGACAAGAACCAGCCGATGTGGCGCATCCTGCCGGAATTCGCGGCGGCCAACCCACGCTACGAAAAAATGGGCTTGCGCGACCTGTGCCAGCAAATCCACGATTTCTACAAGGCCTACGACGTGGCGCGTCTGACGACGGAAATGTATCTGTCGGACATGATCCCGGCCATGAAGCCGTCGGACGCGTTCGCCAAGATGGCGCACCGCGAAATCGAGCGCGTGGCCATCGACGAACTGGAAGGCCGCATCACGTCCATCCTGCTGACGCCATACCCACCGGGCATCCCGCTCCTGATCCCGGGCGAGCGCTTCAACAAGACCATCGTCGACTACCTGCGCTTCGCGCGCGACTTCAACGAGCGCTTCCCGGGCTTCGAGACGGATGTGCATGGTCTCGTGAAACGCGAAGTCGATGGCAAGCGCGGCTATTTTGTTGATTGCGTGAAATTGGACGAGAACGTCTAAAGACGTTGACGTTCGTTGAACTTCATTAGATAGCGCCGCCTGATGCAAATCTGGCGGCGTTTTTCATTGCGGCCTACCGCGCACGCTTGTGCCAGATCAAACGGCTGGGGTATTGGGCTTCTAAGATGGGCCACTCGTGCCCTCGTGATGGCTGGCATATGACGCTCAAGGTGTGGCTGGAAATCGTGCAGCAGGCGGCGGCTGGCAGTGGCGCCTTGCTGATGACGGCCTTGAAGCAGGCTCAGGTAACTGTAGCCCGGCGGCACGATGGCGAGGAGGATGGCGCGGGCATCGTGCTGTTTGCCGAGGCCAATGCCGCGCTGCTGCAAGCGCTGCCGGCGCTGTGCCGCCATGCCTCCGTGCTGGCCATTGCCGCCTGCGGCCAGCCCACCAGCTGCGCGCAAAAGCGTGCCCTGATGGCGGCCGGCGCGCTCGACGTGCTGCTGTGGCCGGCGGGCAGCATCGATGCGGGCCAGGTGCTGGCGCGCCTGCAGCGCTGGCAAGCCGTGGCGCAGCTGCTGGCGTCCGGCGCCGTGCGCCGGCAACTGGTGGGCGACAGCGCGGCCTGGACCGCCTTGCTGCACCAGGTGGTGGAAATGGCCGCCTTCAGCCAGGCCTCGATGCTGATCACGGGCGAGACGGGCACGGGCAAGGATTTACTGGCGCAACTGGTGCACCGTCTCGGCAACTGCAGCGGCGACTTCACCATCCTCGACTGCGCCACCCTGTCGCCGGACCTGGCTGGCAGCGAACTGTTCGGCCATGAACGGGGCGCTTTTACGGGCGCGGCGGCCGCGCGCGACGGCGCTTTTGCCCTGGCCGACGGCGGCGTGCTCTTCCTCGACGAAGTGGGCGAACTGCCGCTGCCCCTGCAGGCACAGCTGCTGCGCGCCATCCAGGAGCGCAAATACAAGCGCGTGGGCGGCAATACCTGGCAGCCGACGCAATTCAGGCTGGTGTGCGCCACCAACCGCGAACTGGAAGGCGAAGTGGCGCGCGGCGCCTTCCGCGCCGACCTGTATTACCGTATCGCCGGCTGGCGTTGCCGGACGCCGCCCCTGCGCGAGCGCCAGGACGACATCCTGCCGCTGGCCCGGCATTTCCTCGCCGAGCTGGCCCAACAACAGCCCCCCGCGCTGGACGCGGCCGTGCGCGAATACCTGCTGCTGCGCGACTATCCGGGCAATGTCCGCGAACTGCGCCAGACCGTCACGCGCATCTGGCACCGCCATTGCGGCCCCGGCCCCATCACCATCGGCGCCCTGCCTCCCGACGAACGGTTGCTGGCGCCGCAATGGCCCGACCGGCATTTCGAGGCGGCCGTGCGGCGGGCCCTGGCACAAGACTGCAAGCTGTCGCACATCACGCGCTGCGCCACCGACGTGGCCATCCGCCTGGTGCTGGCCGAGGAAAACGGCAACAACCAGCGCGCCGCCGCCCGTCTGGGCGTGACCGACCGCGCCCTGCAGATACGCCGCAAGGCGGCCGCCTGCGCGGCACAGGCGGCTGCCGTCGCCAACGCCGCTACTGCCGCGCCACCGCCGGCCGTGCGGTGAGCCAGCTCACGCCAGCCCCGCCAGCCGCAAGAAATTGCCGCCCGTGATCAGCGCCGCGTCCCGTGGCGCCAAGCCCAACAAATGAATCTTGTGCAATTCCAGCCCCGGATGCAGCCAGGGGCCGTCCGAGCCGAACAAGACCTTGTGCGGCCCGGCCCGCCGCACGGCCTGTTCCAGCAAGTCGTAGCGGCGCACGCCCGAGCTGTCCGTATGGATGTTACGGTGGCGTACCAGATGGTCGATCAGCGCCAGCTGGGCCGCCCAGTCGTCGCTGAAGCTGCCCAGGTGGGGCAGGATGAAGTTAACGTCGGGATACTGCTGCGCCAGCAGTTCGGCCACGGCCACCTCGCCGGCCGGGTCGTACAGCACGGGCAAGCCGAAGAAACGCGCCGCGTCGCACACTTCGCCGCTGATGCGCGCGTCGAGCCGGTGCGCCTTGATGCCGACGAAGCCGTAGCGCTCGACGGCCGTGCGCACCAGGTCCTGGATGCGGCCCCGGTCGCGCCGCGCATGGACGAAGGCAAAGCCGTAGAAACGCTGCGGATCGGATGCCACCAGGCGCGCCACGCCATGGTTGGCGATCGCGTAGTCGGAGTGGAAGGTGGCGAACAGCACGCTGCGGGCGATGCCGGCCGCCTGGGCCCGGCGCAGGTAGGCGTGCAGCGGCGCATCGCTGTCCCACGGCCCGCTCAAGCCGTCGCCGGGACCGGCATGGCAGTGACAGTCGATGACGGGTGCCACCTCGTCCCCCTTGTGCGCCGCCCGCTCAATTCCAGTCGCCCATGACGACGATGCGGTTGCCGCGCCGGCGCCAGCGTCCGCTCTCCTCTTCCTGCTGCGGCGCGGCCGAACGGAAATGCGGCAATTGCTGATGCAAGGCCCGCGTCAGCGCGCTTTCCACGGCGCGCGCGCTGCCATCGCCTTCGCTGGCCAGGCGCGCCGCCTGCCCCGCGATGCGCACGAAGCGGCGCGCCATCTCCAGTTCGCGGTCGGCCGGCGCCTCGGTTTCCATTTCCAGCTCCAGCGCATTGCTGGCCGCGCGTCCCAGGGCCGAGCCCAGTGCCGTGCCCACGCCCGGTATCGGGATCATCGAACCGAGGGCGCCGCCGACAAAGGGCAAGGCCGTCTTGGCCACGGCCTTCAAGGCGCCGCCCAGGGGCTTGGCCACCTTGGCGATGGTGGAACCCACTTTCTTGACGCCTTTCCACACGCTCTTGAAGACCTTGCCGAGAAACTGGTCCAGTTCCTCCTCGCTGGCCACTTCCAGCAATTCCATGGCCAGCTGCAGTTCTTCCTCTTCGCTCAAGACAGCCGGCGCCGTGCCCTTGCCGGGCCAGTCCTGGCCGAATTCCAGCACTTCAAACGCGGCGCCGGCCCGTTGCCGGCATTGCGCGCATTCGCATTCGAGTTGGTGCATGATGCTCTCCTTCGCAGTGATCAAGGCGTGGCCGTCAGGTCCACATTCAGCTCCACATTTCACCGAGCACGGCCAGTTCCAGTTCGCGCCGCTGGTTGGTCAGCACGCCGCGCTGGTTGGCAAACATGTCGTCGTGGATGCGCTGCTCGATACGGCGCCGCTGCGCCGCCGAAGACAGGGGCGCCACGTACACCTGGTGCCCGCTCAGGTCCACGCCCATCATCTGGCCGCACAGCCGGTGCTGCAGCAAACGCCGGTGCAGGTCGTCCGTCTGGCCGCTGTAGGCGCGGCGGCGCCCGCCCGCATCGAACTCGATCACATACAGGCCCGCCCCCCGGCCGTTCGGATCGCGCAAGGCATTGGCGAGCGTCCCCAGCGCCAGGTAGCGCAAGGCGGCCGCTTCCGGCACCCGGCCGATGGTGCCGGCCAGGGTGGGCGGGACTTCAGCCTGCATCTGCTCATCGTCCGGCCCTTGGTCCGCGCCCAAGTCCTGCCCCTGCCCCTGGTCCTGGTCCGCGTCCGGCTCCTGCCGGTCGCCAAAAGCCGGTTCCGCCACGGGATAGGGCGCCGGATAAAGCGTCGGATAGATGGCCGGGTAGCCGCCCCAGCCCCGGTAGCGCGGCGGCAGGTAGGGCAAGGGCTGGGCCGCATAGCGGGGCGGCCGGCGGCCCGGCGCCTGGTAGCGCGGCGGCGCGGGACGGCGCTGTCCGCGCAACGGCGGCCGCGCCCGCAGCCCGCCGCCGCGCATGCCGCCGCGTCCGCCTCCCGGGCGGGGTCGTTCGCCCTCCCATTCGGCCTCGTCCTCTCCCTGCCACTCCTGCGACCATTCCCCCTGCCATTCCTGTTCGCCGGCCGCTCCTGACTGTCCCGCAAAGGGCAGCATTTCAAATGCTTCGTTCATATCGCCTCCTGATGTGATGTTCAAGCAAATCCATCGCCTGCTCCAGTTGCCGGGGCGTCTGGTCCGCCCGCAGCAGAAAAGTCAGCGCGCCGGGACCTTCCCCCGCTTGCGCCAGCGCCAGCACGCCCGCCGCGCGCAAGGCCGGCTGCAGATGGGCGCGGCCCGGCAGGCGCTGCACGGGGAAGCTGCCGCCCCGGCAGGCGATGCCGGCCGCCGCCATTCCGCTGCGCCATTGCGCCACCCGGTCCGCCAGGCTGGCGCGCAGCGCGTCGCCATGGCGCGCATTGAGCGCCAGCGCGCGCCGCGCGGCCGCCAGCACGGCGGCCGACGGCGGGCTGGCATGCACGCGCGTCTGGCTGTGCGCCGCGAAGCGCCGCAGCAGCTTGCGGCTGCCCGCCAGCACGGCCAGCGGCACGCCGAATCCCTTGGCCAGCGAGGCGCCGACGATCAATTGGCCGCCCGCCTGGTCGTAGCCGCCCTGCAAGCCATGCAGCCGCGCCGAGCCGCCGCCTTGCGCGCCCGCCACGCCCAGCACCTGCGTGTCGTCGAGCAGCAGATAACCGCCGCCCTGGCGCGCCAGGGCCGCATAGCCGGCCAGCGGCAAGGCCTGTTCGCTGCCCGGCACATAGCCATCGGCCAGGATCAGGGGCCGCCACCCCTGCCGGCCCCAGGCCGCCACCAGGCGCCGCAGCGCGTCCATCTCGCCACTGGGAAACAATCGCAGCGGCAAACCCAGCGCCTGCGCCCGCTCCGCGCCCCAGCGCGCGATGGCGTAGCTGCCGCCATCGACGAGGATCACCAGCCGCTCGGCAGCCAGCATGCCGAACAGGTCCCAGAACAGGTGCAGGGTCGACGGCAGCACGCAGGCGGCCTCGCAGCCTTGCAGGGCAGCCAGGGCCGCGGCCAGCGCCTGCGCGCCCGGCGGCTCGCGCAGCGCCGCCGGCTGGCCCAGGGTCAGGCTGCTCCACGGCGCCAGCTGGGCCGCCGGATGGCGCATGCCCAGGTACAGGGCACTGGTAAAGTCGAGCATGCACGCGCCCCGCCCCCGCCCTAGACGCTGCGCAGCTGCTGGCTCAGGCGCTGGCGCAGCAGCACCGAAGGCATCGTCGCTTCGACCACCGGGTCGCTGCTGTCGACGGACAGATCGACGCCGGTGGCGGCACGGTAGCCGTGGATGTAGCCCTGCACTTGCGGACGCCAGAAACGTGCCCAGTTGAATGCCTGCGTGGGTTCATAGATGTCGCTCCAGTTGCCGTAGCGCACAGACAACAGCAATTGCTCGCCAAAGATGGCCAGGTTACGGAAATGCATGACGCTCGTATCCGTCCAGCCCTGCAGTTTCTTCATGGCGTCGACCCTGTCCATCCACGGTTCCGGATACGCGACCATCACGCGCGTCGGTAAAAATTCACGGAATTCGGGCCGCGCCAGCATCCATTGCTGCATCAGCATCTCGATGCGCGCCGTCGACGGCAAGTCGCCGAACTGGTTGTGCGCGCCCTGGGACAGGATCAGGTGGATTTCCTTCAAGGCATTGAGCACGGGGAAGGCGTCCGCCTTCACGGTGGTGTCGTCATCCTGCTTGTAGAACGAAGTCAGCAGGCGCAGCAAGTGGTGGAAGGCCTCCAGGAATTTGGAGCGGCTGTCGGCTGGCCGGAAGTGCTGCACTGCCTTGCCGTCCAGGCGCACACCGTAGTGATGGTCATACTCATAGTTCCGGCGCATCACGGTCAGCCGATGCTGTTCATCCTGCGTGTATCCCCACAGTAAATTATTCAGCGGACGCAGCATGTCGATTTCCGTGTTCGACAAAGGATCGAGATGGTTGCCCGGCGCGCGCAGGTTCTGGAAGCGCTGCGCGATGGCGTTCATGGTCTGCACCAGCATGCCCTCTTCGTGCCAGTACGACCAGATCAGTTCCAGCAGGCAGGGATTGGCCAGCTTTTCCTGGATGATGCCAAAGCACAGGTCGACTTCGCCTTCCTGGCCGCGCGGAATGCTGATGGGAATATCGGGCAGCTTGCGGCGGATCACGGCCAGGTAGGGCAAGGTCTGGAAGCCATCGATGTTTTCCAGGTAATCGTTGCGCAGCACGCTTTCCAGGTCGCGTCCCTGCGGAATGTCGCGCCGGTCCAGGTAGGCGTTGTCCTCGGCCGGATTGAAGGCCAGCGGCTGGTTCAGCACGCCGCAATTGACCATCACGAACGCTTCCGTCGCCACTTTCAGCACGCGGTAGGAGTCGGCATCGGAAAACGGCAGCGCGCGGCGCTGTTTGAGCTGCTGGAACATGTCGGCCTTCTTCACGAAGCGTTCCTGCTCGAAGCCCCGTACACTGGCCAAGTCGCCGCAAAACAGGTTGTCCATGAAATGCAGGTAGTTGGTAAACGACATCGCCTCGGTGCTGTTGCGTATCAGGGTCCACAGCGGCAAGTCTTCCGTCGGCTCCGTTTCCGTGCGCGTCAGCGAGACGCCCACGTTGCCCGAGATGGGCTGCGGCTGGCGCTCTTCCGTCTCGTATTCCGCATCCAGTGCCAGCATGGCGTTCGGGCTCAGTCCTTCCGGCACGGGCAAGGCGTTGCGCAGTTCGGGACGCTGCGACAGCATCATCTGTCCCAGGAAACGGTGCATGCCGGCGCGCCGCACCGGTGTGGAAAACGCGTTCGCCGCGCCGCGCATCGGTACCCATGGCGCGGCGGCCAGCACCTGCACCTGGTCGCGCCCGTCGGCGCTCTGATCGCCGTCAAACGAGACGGTGGCGATGGCGCGGTCGCCCACCCTGCCGAACTGACAGTCGCTGGGATGGCAGTCGGCCGTTTCAAACGCCAGCGCCACCTGCGGATTGAGTTGGGGCGTGAAGCACAGCACGGCGCTGCAGCCGGCCTGCACCGTCACGCACTGGGGCGCCGTGGCGGGGAAATTGCCATACACCCCCACGTAGCTGCCCGTTGCCAGGTCGGCAAACACGGTGCCGCCGCGCCCGTCCGTCCAGCGCACGCCCACCAGCATGGCGGGATCGGGCACCCAGGTGGCGGCATTGAACAGATGGCAATCCGCCTCGGCTCCCCGGTACAGGCTGATGGCGGCATTGACGACCATGGCCCCGCTTTCCTGCTCGTGTACGGTGACGGCGATGCTGCCGCCTTGGTGTTTCGGGCCCGCCTGGCCCGCCCCCCTGTTCTTGCCACCCATATTGCTGCTTATCTTGCTGCTCATGTCATTCTCCTCAATGGATAATCAAACGGGATGCCAGGGGCGGCAGCGGCCTGCCCGGCTGGCGGCCATGCCGCACGACGTCGGCGCACAGCTCCGACGTGTCCAGCGTGCTGCGCAAGGCCCAGTGGGTCAGCAACCGCCCCAGCAGCTCGCTTTCGTCTTCCGGGCTCAAGGTGCCGCTGGCGCGCGCCTGGCCCAGCACGGCGAACACCAGGGTCGGCGTGGCCTGGTACATCTGCGCCGGCGCCAGGTTCCAGCTGCGAAACAGCTGCGCCAGCATGGCCGGCTGGCGTGTGTGCACGGCCATCGCTTCGACCAGCGAGCCGCCGCGCAAGGCGGGCGGCCGGTGCTGCACCAGCAAGCCCACGAGGGCGGCCATGCTGGCCTGCAGCTGTTCCAGCAGCCGCTGGCGGGCCGGCGGCAGGCCCGCCAGCGGGTAGTACGACAGCCACAGCTGCTCCAGCCGGCTCCATTGCGGATGCGGATACAAGGCCCGCCCCATGGCGCAGCTCAGGCGCACCCGCAGCCACGGCACCGGGTGGGGGTCGTCGATATTGAGGCGGAAGACAAATACACGCGGCAGGCTGACCACGCCGATCAGGCCCAGGGTGGCGGCCACGCCGACCCGTGCCAGCGACCAGAAATCGGCCACGATCTCGGAAATCCACCGTTCCCATAACTGCCACACGTGAACGTGACCGCTGCCGCCGTGCTGCATGGCTTGCAGCACGGGGCGCAAGGACGCCACCAGGTCCAGCAGGGCCGCGCCCTGGTGGCCCACCTCGTGCACCAGCGACGAGGCGATGCTGCTGCCGATCATGCGTTCGCGCGGCAGGCGGATGATGGCGACGGGATTGTCGCCGCCGCCCGGCAGGCGCGTGCGCGCGCGGCGGATGGCCGCGCCCGGGCCCCGGTCCAGGTAGCAGATGACGGGCGGCGCCTGGTACACACCGCCGGGCAGCGCCAGCGCGTCGGCGGCGACGATGTCGAGGCCCGCCAGCCACACGCCCGTCTTGTGCTCGCTGCGCTGCGTGATGACTTCGTTGAACAGGTCGAACTGGGTCAGCGCGGCATTGAACTTCAGGCGCAGGAAGGTGAAGCGGCGCTGCGCCTCGGCGGCGGTGGCCATGCTGGCGCCATCGGCGTGCTCGCGCCGCAGCCAGTGCTGGAACTGGGCCACCATGCGCCGCAGTTCGCGCCGGCCCTGCACCAGCTGGCTCTCGATGGCCGACTGGGCGCTGGGCATCAGGGCGGCCGCCAGCACCGTCGGCTCGATCAGCGCGAACGGTTCCAGCCGCGCCAGCCGCGTCAGCAGCGAGCGCGCCTCCTGCGCCAGCATCCAGGCAGCGTAAGCGCCGATGGCCATGATGTCAGACGCCGTACAGGACGATTTTGTGACCCTGGCGCGACCAGCGCCCGCTGGACGGGCGCATGCCCGCCGGCCCCCTCGCCGCGCCGCCCTGCGCCATGGCGCCGCCCGCTCCGGCGCCGCTGCCGGTCTGCGTGGCGACCTGGCCGCCGGGACGTCCCAGCAAACCGGGCGCGAACTGGCGCGCCGCCGCGCTGGCCGCCGCCTGGGCGATGGCGCGCGGGTCGCCCGAACCGCGCGCCTGCGCGGCGCGGTTGACCGTGTCGGCGGCCAGGCGCACGAACTGCTTGGCGCCCTCGAACTCGCGGTCCTCATTCGACGACGCCTCCGCTTCCAGCCCCAGCGCGCTGCCGGCCGCCGAGGCCAGGCCGCTACCGATCTTGGCCCCCAGCGGGCCGCCGAAATAGCCGCCGATGGCGCCGCCGGCCAGCGGTATCGCCTTTTTCGCCACGCCCTTGAGCACGCCGCCGACGGCCTGGCCCACGGGAGACTTGATGATGCCGCCCGCCACCGAGGCGGCCTTGCGCAGGAAGTTGCCGAGAAACTGCTCCAGTTCGGCTTCGTTGCTGACCGACAGCAATTCATTGGCCAGCTCCATCTCCTCTGCTTCGGAAAACATGGCGTTCGCGCCGCCCTCGCCGCTCCATTCGCCCTGGCCAAACTCGAACTGTTCCGCTTCAAAACCGGACATCTCCTGCCCGTACTCCAGGGTCGTACGATCTAAGTCATGCATGATGAGCTCCTAAAAGTTAGCACCTCGGTTGACACCTCGGTTGACAACACAGTGCCGGACGAACTGGCCGTCCGGCTAACAATCGAGCACGACGATGTGCCCGCCCTCGCGGCGCCAGCGGCCACCGTCCGGCCCCGGCGTTTGCGCCGCCTGCCTGAGCAAGCCTGGCGCCACGCTGCGTGCCACTTGCAGCAGGGCCGTCTCCACCCGCGCCCTGGGTGCGCGCGCGCCCGTACCGCCGTCCTGCGCCAGCGCCGTATTGACGGCATCGATCAGGTGCACGACCTGGCGCGCCAGTTCGAATTCCTTGTCTTCCGGGCTCAATCCTTCCAGTTCCATGCCGAAGATGCCGGCGGCGCGCCGCTTGAGCGCCTGCGGCGAACCGCCATGCAGGGGCAGCAGGGGCGCCACCACCTTGCCCAGCAGCTGACGCAGCGGCCCTTCCAGCGGCGTGCCGCGCACTTGCTGGCCCGCCGCCGTGGCACCCAGCTGGCGCGCCAGGAAAGCGTCGAACTGCGCCGGCGCCTGCAATTCCAGCAACTGCGCCGCCAGTGCCAATTCATCTTCCTGCTGCAAAGGCAGCATGCCCGGCGCTTCAGGCAATTCCATTTCGGGACGATAGGCGAGCAGACGGCTGGTCATGGCAGGCTCCGGCAACAAGGGAAGGCACGCGGCCCATGCCCTGTTATCGCAAGGGCCGTGCCAGCAAGGGCAAGGGAAAGGCGGCGGATAGCGGCGAACGGCGTTTCGCCGATGGCGTAAAAACCATGGTTTCCGGCGAAGCTGTTTTCGCCCTGTCCATGAGCTTTCGAACAAGCTTGATTCGATGAAATTTATTACGTCGCCTATCCACCACAGTGGCCATGATCGGCAAAAAATATTTTTTATTTTCAAACAGTTAAGTTCGCGCTACCGCACGGAAAACAGACCCAATACCATGCCAACGTCCGGCAAATGAAAACGTGGCCAACACGTAAATAGTTAATTGAAAACAGGATTCTGGTAGCTAAGGCCTACAATTAACGGGCTAGAATTTGATTGCCTGAGAGAAACTAAATGACTGACCCTACTTTGCGCCGTTTGCTGGGCATCACATTGTTCAGCCTGCTTTCCGCCTGCGGCGGTGGCGGTGACAGCAAGACCGGCTCCACCCAAAATCCTGACATCTCGGTCGTCCCGCCTGCGACAACCGCCCCCGGCGCCACGCCGGGCGATGCCATCCCGCGCCCGCCGACCCTGACCACGCCCCCGGCTAGCCAGACGGTCACCACCTTCAGCAGACAGCAAGCGTCGCGCTTCCTGGGCCGCGCCACGTTCGGGCCCAACATGGCTGCCATCGATGCGCTGGCGGCCAGCGACAGCGACACTTGGTTCAATACTCAGTTTTCCAAGCCGCAAACCTTGCACCGCAAATACATCGACACGATGCTGACCGCCGAGGCCGCCGGCGGCGAAAAGACCCGCCACACGCAATTCTACGAATCGTTCTGGCAGCAAGGCATCCGCGGCGAAGACCAGTTGCGCCAGCGCATCGCCTTCGCCCTGTCGGAAATTTTCGTCATTTCCATACAGAATGAAGAACTGGTGGCGCGGCCGCGCGGCATTGCCAGCTACTATGACATGCTGGGCCAGCGCGCCTTTGGCAATTTCCGCGACCTGCTCGAAGGCGTGGCCCTGCACCCGATGATGGGCCTGTACCTGTCGCACCTGCACAACCAGAAGGAAACGGCCACGCGCACGCCCGATGAAAACTTCGCCCGCGAAGTGATGCAGCTATTTACCATCGGCTTGCACCAGCTGAACGCGGACGGCAGCCTGAAATTGTCCGGTGGCAAGCCCATCGACACTTACAGTCACGACGACGTGGCGGGCCTGGCCAAGGTCTTGACGGGATGGGGCTGGGCCGGTCCCGACCGCAACTGGATGCGTTTCAATGGCGGCGTGATCGATCCCGACCGCGACTGGCTGCCCATGCAGAACTACCCGGACTTCCACTCCACATCGGAAAAACGCTTCCTGGGCCAGGCCATTTCCGGCGCCACCAGCGGCGAGGCGGACTTGAAACTGGCGCTCGACACCCTGTTCAACCATCCGAATACGGGACCGTTCTTTGCCCGCCAGCTGATCCAGCGCCTCGTCAGCAGCAATCCCAGCACCGCCTACGTGGGCCGCGTTGCCGCCGTGTTTGCCAACAATGGCAGTGGCGTGCGCGGCGACATGCAGGCCGTCATCCGCGCCGTGCTGCTTGACCCGGACGCGCTGGCCCCGGCCGGCAGCACCATGCGCACCGGCAAGTTGCGCGAGCCGCTGCTGCGCCTGGCGCACTGGATGCGCGCCTTCGACGCGAAACCGGCGAGCGGTCGCTACCGCATCTATTATGTGGACGATCCCCTAGCCGGCCTGGGCCAGAGTCCCTTGAACGCGCCTTCCGTCTTCAACTACTTCAGGCCGGGCTATATGCCGCCCAACTCGGCCCTGGCCACCGCGGGCCTGCCGGCGCCGGAATTGCAGATCACGTCGGAACCATCGGTCACCGGCTACCTGAACTACATGCAGGCCACCATTGCCAATGGCGGCGGCGACTACCGCGATATCGCGCCGGACTACACGCGCGAACTGGCGCTGGCCGCCGACGCGGGCGCCCTGCTCGATCGCATCGACCTGCTCCTGATGCATGGCAGCATGCCCGCCAGGCTGCGCGGGCAAATCCTGGCCGCCGTCAATGGCATCAGTATCCCTGCGGCCACGGCCAGCAATGCCACGCAAGTTGCCACGGCCCAGGCCAATCGCGTCAAGCTGGCCATTTTCCTGACCATGGCCTCGCCGGCCTACCTGGTACAAAAGTAAGAGCGATCACATGCAAAATTTTCCATTTTCCCGCCGCCGCTTCCTTGGTTCCATGCTGAGCCTGGCCGGCACCACGGCCGCTCCCTTTGCCATGAACCTGGCCGCCATGGGTAACGCCGCCGCGCAATCGGCCGGCGATTACAAGGCCATGGTCTGCCTGTTCATGGCAGGCGGCAACGACGCCTTCAACACGGTGCTGGCCACCGATCCCGCGTCATGGGCTGAATACACGCGCCTGCGCAACACGGGCGGCGCCGGTTCCATCCATCTGCCCGGCCTGAGCGAGACGGGCGGCGTCTTGCCCATCGTGCCCGCCACCGCGCAAACGGGCCGCACCTTCGCCCTGCATCCCCAGCTGACGCCCCTGAAAGACCTGTTCGACAATGGCCGCGCCGCCATCGTGGCCAATGTGGGTACCCTGATCCAGCCGGCCACCCTGGCGCAGTACAAGGCGGGCAGCGTGGCCTTGCCGCCCAAGCTGTTCTCGCACAACGACCAGCAATCGACGTGGCAATCGGGTTCGCCGGAAGGTGCCAGCACGGGCTGGGGCGGCCGGGTGGCCGACGTGGCCGGCACGCTGAATACGAATGCCATGTTCACGGCCATTTCCGCCGCGGGCAACACCGTCTTCCTCAGCGGGCGCCAGGCGCGCCAGTTCCAGGTGGGCCAGGCAGGTGCCGTGCCCATCCGCGGCCTGAGCGGCAGCCTGTATGGCAGCACGGGCGGCGCGGGCGCGCTGCAAGCCATCATCAACGATGCCGGCAGCGACCTGATCGAACAGGAACACGTGGCCGTCGTGCAGCGCGCCATTTCCAGCCAAAGCCTCCTCAGCGGCGCCATGCTGGCCGCCGGCGCGGGCGGCGTGCCCAATCCGCCGCCCTACATCAATCCGAACACGGGCGCGTCCGGCGTCAATCCGCTGGCCGTGCAATTACAGACGGTGGCGCGCATCATCGGCGGACGCGGCGCCCTGGGGGCGAAACGCCAAGTGTTTTATGTGACCTTGGGCAGCTTCGACACGCATGACCGGCAAAAAGTGCTGCATGGCGACCTGATGGCCCGCCTGGCCCATGCGCTCGCGTACTTCGACACGGCCCTGGCGGCCCTGCAGGGCGTGGATCTGCGGCGCCAGGTGACGACGTTTACAGCGTCGGACTTCGGCCGCACCTTCAGCAGCAACGGCGATGGCACGGATCACGGCTGGGGCGCCCACCACTTTGTCGTGGGCGGCGCCGTGAAGGGCCGCGACATCTATGGCGCCTTCCCCGTCACGGGCGTCGGCCATGCGCTGGACGTCGGTTCCGGCGCCCTGCTGCCGACCACGTCCGTCGACCAGTACGGCGCCACCCTGGCCAAGTGGTTCGGCGTGGCCGACAGCCAGCTGGCAGAGGTGTTCCCGAACGTCGGCAACTTCAGCCGGCGCGACCTGGGTTTCATGACGGCGACTTAACCGTTCACGGCGATCACCAGGGTGGCGACATAGCCCTCCGTGCCATTGCCCGTCACCGTGGTCATCTGCAGGCTGGTGCCGTCGCTGAAAACATTGTCGGTCGCATAGCTGATCTGCGCCAGGTTGCGCACGCTGGCCGTGTAACCGCTGGCCGCGTAGACCGCGTTCAGCGTTGCCAGCGGAAACGTGAATTGCGAGGTCTTGATGCGGTTCGAGGCGGAGGCCGCCTTGGCCAGGCTGGGATAGACCTCGACATGCACGTGCGGCATGCGTCCCGCGTAACAGCCGGGAAAGATGGTCGTAAAGCTGAGATTGCCGGCGCTGTCCGTTTCCTGCACGCCGCGCAGGTAATTTTGCGCCGTCACGCCGCTCGAATACAGCGAATACAGGCCATCGCGGTCGCAATGCCATACATACACGGCGTAGCCGGCCAGACTGGCGCAGCTGCCGCTGGCGTTGAGCAACTGCAACTGAATGGTGAGCGGCACGCCCGCCGCCACACCCGCAGCGCCATTGAAACTGGCGCGGATATCGCTGCGCACGACGCCCGCCTGCTTCAGCACGTTGATGATGCTGCCGCCATTCGTGTTCGTGCCATCGGCCGGGTACGGCCCGCCCGTTTCCTCCGGTATCACCGTGCAGGCGCCCGTGGTCGGTATTGCGACGGTGCCGGCACCGCTGCCTGCCGCCGTACCGCTGGCGTCCGAAGCGCCGCCGCAACTGATCAAAGGCAAGGTGGCGGCGCCGGCCAGCAGCCAGCGCAGCACTTGCCGCCGTTCAGCGGCCTGTCGGCGCATCATTTCAAGGTCGGATGCCAAACCGTGATCATGTAATTCCATATATATTCCATCAAGTGGGGCAAACCCGCCAAGGCGGGGCTGAGGCTGGCACACAGGTACAAAACCTGCGTGGCCCGTCGCGAGAGCGCCTGGATGCGCATGCTGACTCTCCCTGTGCTCGCGCCGGCCGCTTACTCGGGGCGCTGGAGGTGGCGCGGGCCTTGGCGGCCGTCGTGCAGCTGCTGCGCCTGCTGGCGCTGTTCCGACGTCAGCACGGCCAGCAATTGCTGCTCGAGGCGCGCCTGCAGCAAGCTGATCTTCGCCATGGCTTGCGCCGCCGTGTTCGCCAGCGCGCCGGCTTTCGCATCGTCGTAGGCGCTGGACGCGGCCAGCTCGCGCAGCTGCGCATGGGCCTTGAAGGCGATCTTTTCCTGTTCCCGCAACTCGGGCGCCTGGGCGTAGGTGGCGGCGAAAACCTTGTCCTGCTGCGCTTCGTTCAGCTCGATGCCGTGCAAAAACGGCGGCAAGCCGGGCGGCGGCCCTGGCTGGGCCAGGGCCAGCAAGGGCATGCTGCAGGCGGACAGCAGCAACAGGGATAGAATGATGCTCAAGTATTTCATCGGGATTTCCTTTCGTGGCGGTCAGCCCTGATTGTCCGCGTCTGGCGTGTAAAGCAACGTCAGGGCCGCGTAAAAGCGCGTAAAGGAAGGGCCGGAAATGTAAGCGAACGTGTGTAAAAGCGGGTAAAACCGCGCTGAACAGCGCCTGTTGACTGCTATCATCGGACGATATTCACCCGAAAAAAGCACAGGCATGAGCAAGGTTTTGTTAATCGATGACGACGTGGAACTGGTCGGCATGTTCCAGGAATACCTGACGCAGGAGGGTTTCGACGCCCGCGCCGTGCATGACGGCGAAAGCGGCGCGGCCGAAGCGTTGACGGGCCTGTACGCGATCGCCATCCTCGACGTCATGATGCCGCGCATGAATGGCCTGGAAACCCTGCGCCGCATCCGCGCCGGCAGCAACCTGCCCATCTTGATGCTGACGGCGCGCGGCGACGACACGGACCGCATCGTGGGCCTGGAGCTGGGCGCCGACGATTACGTGACAAAACCATGCACGCCGCGCGAGCTGACGGCCCGCATCCGCGCCATCCTGCGCCGCGCGCAAGCGGCCCCGCACGATGCGTCGGGCCCGGCGCCGCTGACCGTGGGGCAACTGACGATGTGGCCCGAACAGCGCCGCGTTTCCTGGGCCGGCGCGCATCTGGAGCTGACGAGCACGGAATTCAACTTGCTGGAAGTGCTGGTGCGCCACGCGGGCAAGCCCGTGAGCAAGAATCAATTGTCGGAACTGGGCCTGGGACGGCCCATGGCCCGCTTCGACCGCAATATCGACGTGCACTTGAGCAGCCTGCGCCGCAAGCTCGGCAGCCTGGCCGACGGCCGCTCCTGCCTGCAAACGGTATACCGCCTCGGCTACCAGTTGATCAAGGAATAAGCGTGGGCCGTCTGTTCTGGAAGTTTTTTCTGTGCATCATGCTGGCGCAAGTGACGGCCACCATCGGCATCGGCGGCACCTTCTGGCTGAAAAACCGGGCCGCGCAGCAGGAACGGGCCCTCGACATCGACACCAGTCCGCCCGCGCAAATGATCATCGAGGCCGCCAGCGCCACCCTGGAAGCGGGCGGCGCACAGGCCTTGCGGCAATTCCTGGGCAAGCTAGAGCGCATGCGCGTGTTCGCCGTCGATGCCAAAGGCCAAGAATTGATGGGCCGCGCCGTGCATCCCGCCATGCTGGCCAAGGCGCGCGCCATGCTGGAGCAAAGTCAGGCCCATCCCGTCGTGCGGGACGCGGCCGGCAGCGACGGCAAGCGCTACCTGCTGTTCCTGCCCTCGTCCGAACGTTTCCGCAATGCCGAGGCGGGTGCCGCGCGCGACACCCTCATCGCCGTCGCCATGAGCGGCCCACGCGCCATGGGACCCGGACCACGGCCGCACGAAGCGGGCGCCCCGCCGCCGCGCGGCGAATTCGGCCGCGGCCCGCCGCGCATGGACACGCCCTACCGCAACTTCATTCCCCTGGGCGCCGCCATCGCCGCCAGCCTGCTGTTCGCCTTTCTGCTGGCCTGGTATTTTGCGCGCCCCATCCGCGACCTGCGGCAGGCATTCGAGGCCGCCTCGCACGGCAACCTGGCGCCGCGCTTTCACGCCAGCGGCAAGCGCGGCGATGAATTGACGGACCTGGGCCGCGATTTCGACCGCATGACGGGCCGCCTGCGCAACCTCATGGATAGCCAGACGCGCTTGCTGCATGACGTCTCGCACGAGCTGCGCTCGCCGCTGGCGCGCCTGCAGGCCGCCATCGGCCTGGCGCACCAGCAGCCGGAAAAGATGGCCACATCGATGCAGCGCATCGAACGCGAAAGCGAACGCATGGATAAACTGATCGGTGAACTGCTGACCCTATCGCGGCTGGAGGCGGGGGCCGGGAACACGCACAGCGAAGACGTCGGCATCGCCGACCTCGTGCACGACATCGTGGACGACGCCCGCTATGAAGCCAGGGCGCGCCAGCTGGACATCGCGCTGGCCGGCGACGCGGCTACTGCCGACGCCTGCGTCACGGGCCAGCCCGAACTGCTGGCGCGCGCCGTGGAAAACGTCGTGCGCAATGCCATCAAGCACAGCCCCGATGGCGGCACGGTGAACGTGGAGCTGTCGCGCCAGACCGGCTGGCTGCGCATCGCCGTGCTGGACCGGGGTCCCGGCGTGGCCAGCGCCGACCTGGCCCGCATCTTTGAACCGTTCTTCCGCTCCAGCAATACCCAGCACAGCACGGATGGCCACGGCCTGGGCCTGGCCATCGCCCAGCACGTCATCAGCGCCCATGGCGGCCGCATCGGAGCCAGCTTGCGCAGCGGTGGCGGACTGTGCGTGGAAATGCTGCTGCCCGTCAAAACGCCAGGCTGAGCTATCGGCGAGCCTGGCGTCTTATTTGTGGATGTGTTGTTACGCCTGCGTATCGATGATGCCGCCCAGGGCCGACGCGCTTGACCTGGCCGGGCTGGCCGCCGTCTCGGCGCTGCTGGCCGTCTGAGAGTCTTGTTGCGCGGCTGTTGCTTGCAATTGGGCAATCTGCGCCTGCAAGGCCTGGATTTGCTGCGCCAGCTGCTGCTGCAGCTTTTGCGACGCCTCCGTCTGCTCGCCCTTCTGCGACTCCGTCAACTGCTTTTGCGCCGCCGTGATCTGCTTTTGCAGCGCCGCGATCTGCGAACCGCCGCCCGTACTGGCGCTACCGGCCGCGCCGACTGCGCCGCCTGAACCGATTGCCGCTACCATACTGTCTCCTCAGTGTTTCAATACCAAGGTTAACGGCAGGGATGGAGCGCGGATGCAGGGCGGTGGATGTAAAGGCAGGTAAAGACAAGTGGGGACAGCCAAGGACGGGACCGCTGGCGCCCCGCCCTGCACCGCCATCAGGTCTTCGGCAATGTCACGCCGACTTGGCCCTGGTACTTGCCGCCGCGGTCCTTGTACGACGTTTCGCACACTTCATCGGACTCGAAGAACAGCACTTGCGCCACGCCTTCGTTGGCGTAGATTTTCGCCGGCAGCGGGGTCGTGTTGGAAAACTCCAGGGTCACATAGCCTTCCCATTCCGGTTCGAACGGGGTCACGTTGACGATGATGCCGCAGCGCGCATAGGTGCTCTTGCCCAGGCAAATCGTCAGCACGTTGCGGGGAATGCGGAAGTATTCGACCGTGCGGGCCAGCGCGAACGAGTTCGGCGGGATGATGCAATAGCCCTTGCCCGACACGTCGACGAAATTGTTCGCGTCAAAATCCTTGGGATCGACGATGGTCGTGTTGATGTTGGTAAACAACTTGAACTCGTCGGCGCAGCGGATGTCATAGCCATAGCTGGACGTGCCGTAGGACACGATGCGGTTGCCATCGCGTTCCTTGACCTGGCCCGGTTCGAACGGCTCGATCATGCCCGTTGTTTCCGCCATGCGGCGTATCCATTTATCGCTTTTAATCGTCATCGCAGCAGTATCTTTCTAGAATATCGGAATGGCTGGGACCGCGCGCCTGGTGCAGGCGCGGCCCGGATGGCAGGATTTTACGCGAAAATCCGCCGCTGTTGGCCCCCATCGCCTGAAAATCCTCGGCGATATTCTATTGTTTCGCCAGCAATGCCGTGATCATCTCGCGCACCACTTGCGCCGTCAGCTCGGGGTTTTCCATCGGAAACAGATGGCCGCCCGGCACCTGGCGGAAAAACTTGCCGACCAGCTTGCGCGTGGCCTTCAAGCCCGCCTGGCGGCATTCCACCGATTCCGTGCCGCCGATAAAGCCGATGGGGACTGGAAAGCCGTCCTTGACGAGGCCGCCGATATGGTGCGGCAAGCTGCGGTAAACGTCCGTTTCCACTTCACGCGTAAAGCGCAGCTGCACCCCTTCCGGATGAGGCACCAGGCCGCTGTCGATGTAGTCGCGCAACACCTGCGGCGCCCAGATGGCGAACATGTCCTTGGCCGCGAAATGTTCATACGCGGCTTGCGCATCGGGCCACAGCTTGCGCCGCCTGGCGGAAAAACGCGATGGAGAGAAGCGCTCGCCCAGCGCCGTGTTGCGCGCCAGCCGCACCAGCAAGGCGCGCCAGCCCGCCACCACGGGCGAATCGAGCAAGACCACGCAGCGCACGAGGTCGGGCCGCTGCTTGGCCACCATTACGCTGAGCATGCCACCGAGCGAATGGCCGACGAGGATCACGGGCGCGCTGTAGCGGCGCTCGAGCTCGTCGATATACTCGCGCACCAGCTCGGGCCAGCCCGTGCTGACGGGATACGCGGGGTCGTGCGCATGCATGTCGAGCGCCTGCACGGTGTAATGCCGGCCCAGCAAGCCGAACAGCTTGCGGTAGGTGCCGGCAGGATAGCTGTTGGCGTGGGCAAAGTGCAGTTGCGGGAGGGTCATCGTGGGACGGTGCCGGTGAATGCGATAGGCAATTGTAATGGCATGCCGGCAAGACGGATCAGAGGAAGGCCTCTAATTGCGCGCGCACTGGCGCCATGCCGGGCACGAACGAGGCCAGCACTTCGCCCAGCTCGGCATTTGAATCCACCACGCAAAAAGCCCCATCAAATGCATGCTCGCGGTTCAGGTGATTGCGCACGATGATGCACTCGAGCCCCGCTGCATTGGCGGCGCGCAAGCCGCGCGGCGAGTCTTCCACGGCCACGCAGTCGGCGGCGGCCAGCCCCAGGCGCTGCAAGCCCAGCTGGTAGCCGTCGGGCGCCGGCTTGCTTTCGCCATACATTTCACGCGTCAGCACGAAGTCGAAGTGCTGCAACAAGCCCGTGGCCGCATGGCTGATCCGGAAATGCTGTTCGTAGGCACTGGTGACCACGCCCATGGCCACGTGCGGACGCAGCGCCGCCAGTACTTGCCCGATGCCGGGCATGGCCAGCCGGCGCGCCTGGCGCAGGCGTTCGGCAAACAGCACCGTGCGCTCGGCCCGCAGGCGTTCGACCAGCTCAATGCTGTGCCCCTGCCCCAGCAGCAGATGCCAGGCGCCGTAGTTATTGTCCAGGAACCAGTCAAAGAATTGCTTCGGCGTCAAGTCTATGCCGTAGGGCAAGAGCAAGTCGCGGTTGCTTTCGTAAAACAACTGTTCGGTATCGACCAGCACGCCATCGTTGTCCCACAGCACGCCCTGGATGGTTTTCATGGCTTGTTGTCGTTCCAAAACTTACTTGAAGAAGATGTCGTAGGACAACTTGACGATCAGCAGCGCCAGCAACACGAGGAAGAGGATGCGCACGAAGGCGGCGCCACGGCGCACGGCGATCCAGGTGCCCGTCAGCGCGCCCAGGATATTGCATACGGCCATCGGTGCGGCCACGGCATACACCACGTGGCCGGCGGGAATGAAGAAGGCCAGCGCGGCCACGTTGGTGGCGATATTCACCAGCTTCGAGCAGGCCGAGGCAAGGATGAAATCGAAACCGAAGACGCGGATGAACAGGAAAATCAAAAAGCTGCCCGTGCCCGGCCCGAACAGGCCGTCATAAAAACCGATGGCGCCGCCGATGACGATGGCGAGGACGCGTTCGCGCGGACCGATGGGACGCGCTTCGCGGGTCGTACCGAAATCCTTCTTGATGAAGGTGTAGATGGCCATGATGATGATCAACACCAGCACCATGGGGCGCACCACCTGTTGCGGCACGTAGGACACGGCGGCCGCGCCGATGAAGGACATGACAAAGGCGCTGGCCACGGCCGGCAGCACCAGCAGCCACGGGATATGTACCTTGCCGACAAACGAGCGGGCGGCAAACGTGGTGCCGCAGGCGGACGCCAGTTTATTCGTGCCCAGCAAGGACGTCGAGGCCATGTTCGGCATCAGGTTGAACAGGGCCGGCAGCTGTATCAGCCCGCCCCCGCCCACGGCGGCGTCGATGAGGCCGGCAAAGAAGGCAAATAAACACAGCAGCGAGATGGTCAGCATGATAGGCAATATGGAATGATCGACAGCGGCAGTATAGGCGGCGTGGATTTTTTCCGATGCAACTTCAAATTGCGGAAAACGCAATCAGGCGTAACGCTTGACGGAATGCGCCCCATGCGGTCTACTGGCTTCTTTTGCCGGGAGTCACGATGTCGATGAAACTGATGTGGGAGATCCGCGCCTTCTGCACCGTGGTCGAAAAGCGCAGCTTCATCCACGCGGCGCGCATGCTGGGGCGCTCGCCATCGGCCGTCACGCGCGCCATCCAGTTCCTCGAAGACGCCATCGGCGCCGAGCTGATCCTGCGCACGCAAAAGCAGTTCACCCTGACGACGGCCGGCGAAACGTATTACGCGTCGGCCAAGCACTTGCTGGAAACACAGGCCGAAGCGGAAGACCAACTGGCCGAGCTGAGCAACTCGCCGCAAGGCTGGGTGCGCCTCTCCGCGCCGGAAATTTTGTCGCTGGGCTTCTTGCCGAAAGTGGTGGCGCAATTTTCGCGCGACTACCCGAACGTGTCGGTGGACATCCATTTCTCGGACAAATCGATCGACCCCATCCAGGAAAAGCTCGATTTCGCCATCCGCGGCGCCTTCCCCCAGTCGAGCGAGCTGATCGGCTACCCCCTGTGGAACTACCGCCGCTACATGTACGCCTCGCCCGACTATATCGCCCGCATGGGCGCGCCCGAGGAACCGGAAGAGCTGGCCGGCCACGACATCATCATGCACTCGGCCCCCCGCATCCTGCGCGACTGGCATTTCGTCTCCGGCGAACGCAACGTGCGCTACCAGGTGCAGCCGCGTTTCCGCTTCACCTCCGGCATCGCCACTTTTCAAGCGGCCCTGGAAGGCGCAGGCATCGTGCGCCTGGCCAGCTGGCTGGCGGAACCCGCCGTGGCCGCCGGCACCCTGCGCCGGGTCTGCACGGCGTACCGCCTGACGTCATCGAAGGAGCTCGATCCCAGCATCCATGCGGTCTACGGCACCTCGCGCATGGCCAAGGGCGCGCGGCTGTTTCTCGAATATGTGCGGCAGCGGGGGCTGGAGATACCGGACGAGCGGCACAGCTGACACTGCGCCGATGAATGGCCGCTATGGCTTGATGCGAACGGAAACAGGCGTATCCAGAACCCACGCCACATCATAGATAGGCGCCTCGCCGCGAAACGATATCGCGATGAGCTCCAGCGGCGCTTCCGTTCCATGCGCGATAAAGGTTTCTACATAGCCGTCGGAACCCACATGGTGGTAAGCCACCTCCTTCGCTTTCGCTGGCGGCACCGGCCCGACAACGGCGGATCCCTGAAAGCGAAAAATCAGCGCACTGCCTTTTCTTTCCGCCTGTTGCGCCGCGCCTCGCAACTCCTGCGACAGCGTCACATAGTCATAAACGCCTTGCAGCAGGCAGTGCTGCACGATTGCCTCGGCAGTTGGCAGGTCCGTCACATGAAACAAATACGGGTGCCGCAGGCGAACGGCGTCAGCTTGCCCTCCCTGCAAATCAAACTGACGGGACCTTGCCTGCTTACTTTGCATACGTATCCGCTCCTCGAAGCTGATCTCCGGCACGGACGCCCTTTTCTTCCAACTGAACCAGCCCATCTCCACCCTTTCAGAATATTCCAGGCCGCACCGGGGCTGCCAAGCCATAACGGATTTATACCATTGATGCAGCGGCGTCCGCTAGCGCCCCTGCCAGTAGCGCGGCCGGCTGGCCCGATACTGCGTTATCTCAATATGATCCCCAAACTCCAGCACCACCGCCCCCGTCACATCCGTGCGCAGCCGCGCAATGCCCATGTCGCCATAGCGCGCATACACTTGCGCCTTCGGATGTTTGTAGCGATTCCTGTGTCCCACCTGGAAAATCGCCAGGGCCGGATGGACGGCATTCAGGAAAGCCTGCGTGGATGACGTGCCGCTGCCGTGATGCGGCGCCAGCAACACGTCGGCCGCCAGTTCGCCCTCCGCAGAACGGGCCAGCAATTGCGCCTCCTGCGGCGCTTCGATATCGCCGGCCAACAAGATCGAATGCTTGCCAGCCGTGATTTTCACGGTGCAGCTGCGGGCGTTCGGCTTCAGGGCAATGTCCATGTGGCTCGCCGGCAATGGATGCAGCATGGCGAAGTGCACGCCTTCCCACGTCCAGCTCTGGCCCGCCGTGCAGTGCAGATAGGGACGACGCGATTCCCGCTGGAACTCGACGGCCGGATGGCCATCGAACAGCGACGAGGCCAGCCAGCCCACCTGCACGTTCTCCAGCAGGGACATGGCGCCGCCCGCGTGATCGAGGTCGCTGTGGGAAATGATCACACCGTCGAGCTTGGCAATGCCGCGTGCGCGCAGATACGGGACGATGACCCTGCTGGCGCCATCGGCATCGAGGCTGTAGGCGGGGCCCGTGTCGTACAGCAGCCGGTGGCCCTGCGTTTCCACCAGCACGGCCATGCCTTGTCCCACGTCAAAGGCCGTCACCCACAACTGCCCCGGCGGCGGACTGGACGGCAAGGCCGTCAGCAGCGGCAGCCAGCTCAGCATGCCCGCCCAGCGGTGCGGCCATCCGCGTGGCGCCAGCAGCCATGCCGTGCCAAACAAGGCCCAGCAAAAACTCCACATTGGTGGCGCGGGCGCCGTCCACACGGCAAAGCGGCGCGCGCCCAGCCATTCGAGGACCTGTGCCAGCATCTGCACGATGGCGTGCGCCAACAGCAACAGTCCATCGGACAAAGGCGCAGGCAGCAGGCTGCCCGCCAGCGACAAAGGGGTGACGACCAGGCTGATGACGGGAATGGCCAGCGCATTGGCCACGGGAGAAACCAGCGACACTTGCGAGAACAGCAGCATCGTCAGCGGCACCAGTCCCACCGTCACCACATACTGCGTGTGCGCGCCCAGCGCCACGGCCGCGCGCAGGCGGCGCCAGCGTCCCGCCTGCGGCGGCAGCGGCGCCGTGGTGCGGCCCGCCGTCGCGTACAGCATGGTGGCGACGGCGCCGAACGACAGCCAGAAGCCGGGCCACAGCACGGCCCACGGGTCGAGCAGCACGACGGCGCCCAGCGCCAGGCACAGCACGTGAACGATGCTGGTGACACGCCCCAGCCACAGGGCCAGCGCCACCACCAGCAACATATACAAGGTGCGCTGCGCGGGCACGCCGAAGCCAGCCAGCAACACGTACAGGAACGCGGCCAACGCGCCGGCCAGCGCCGCCACTTTTTGTGCCGGCAGCCGCAAGGGCAGTTGCCAGTCGGTAAAGAATGAACGGCGCCACAGCGCACCCGCGCCCAGCGCGAACAGTCCCGCGATCATGGTGATGTGCAAGCCGGAAATCGAAATCAGATGGCTGACGCCCGTGCGGTTGAACACTTGCCAGTCGGACTGGGGAATGGCGCGCTGGTCGCCCACCACCAGCGCCACGATCACGCCCGCATACTGCTTGCCTTCCAGGCTGCGGGCGATGCGCGCGCGCAGGGCCGCGCGGCTGGCCTCCACCACATTGCCGAAGCCGGGCACGAAGGCAGCCAGGCGCACGTTCGGCGTGTCGGCGCGCGGCTGCGGCCGTACATAACCGGTGGCGCGCACGCCCTGCTCCAGCAGCCACGCCTCGTAGTCGAAACCCATTGGGTTCGCATTGCCGTGCGGGCGCTGCAGCCGCACCGTGAGGCGCCAGCGCTCGCCCGGCCGCACGTCGCCCACGGCGTTCGTCACTGCATCGCGAAAACCCGCGTACCAGGACAGGGCGATCAAGGGCGGCACCTTCGCCCCAACCGCCTTTTCCACGGCAAAGTTGAAGCGCACGCCCTGCTCGAAGCGGTAGGGCAAGCTGGCGATGGTGCCCGTAACGACGATGTCCTGCCCCTCATCGGCCA
The DNA here is from genome assembly GCF_020858035.1 of Janthinobacterium sp. EB271-G4-3-2. Lineage (NCBI taxonomy): Bacteria > Pseudomonadati > Pseudomonadota > Betaproteobacteria > Burkholderiales > Oxalobacteraceae > Janthinobacterium > Janthinobacterium sp. EB271-G4-3-2. The sequence continues at coordinate 35,872 of NZ_JACYMG010000013.1, forward strand.
GCGCCAGTTGCGGCGCCATAACAAGCTGGGCCATCCAGGCGGCCCAGTAAAAACCGAGGCCCACGCCAGCGGCAAGCGCAACAACGCAACGCCAGTGCGCGTGGCGGCGCAGCGCCAGACTAGCCGTGAACCCTACGCCAGCGATCATCCACAGTAGCGTGCCCGCTTGCGATGGCAAGCTTGCCTGCGTCTGCAACCAGGCGGCGCCAGTGGCAAAGCCGAGTATCAGGGTGCGCATGGGGAGGCAGAATCAAGGCAGAATCAGCTCGTTGCGAAAAGGGCTCAGCTACTGTGATCGCTTTCGACTGTTTGCCGTCTGATCTGGCGCAATGATGCCAAGGATAGAAGTTCAGCACGCCATCCGGCACCACCGCTGGAAAAACTTTCTCCATGCTAAGATGGCCATCCGGCGCCCAGGCGCCACGACTTTACGGACCTTGCATGACCCCACTGACAGCGGCCGAAACCTATTTGCAGGACTTTCATCAAAGGCAAGTGGGTGTGACCAGCGCCGCGTTTGCCCATCTGCCAGCCAGTTCGCCCGCCGGCAACTGGGCCTCGTCCTACGAAGTGTTGACCAGCCTGGTACCGGCCGTGGACACGCCCTTGAGCGTACTCGACCTCGCCTGCGGCGACGGCCATCTGCTGGGTTTGCTGGCAGCGCGGCAACAGGCGCAGCTGCAACTGCTCGGCATCGACATGAGCCAGGGTGAACTGGCCGCCGCGCGCGCCATCCTGCCCCCGTCCGTGCGGCTGCTGCATGGCCGCGGCCAGGCGCTGGACCTGCCATCGGCCAGCGTCGATTATCTCGTGTCGCACATGGCGCTGATGCTGATGGACGACATCGAACAAGTCGTGCGCGAAATGCGCCGCGTGCTGCGTTCCGATGGGCGGTTCGCGGCCATCGTCGGCAGGACTTTCTTGCTGGGCGAAGTCAACGACGTTTTCATGCGCGTGTTCAAGCCGATCGCCAGCACCGAACTGCCGCTGCTACGCTTTGGCGACCGCCGCACGGGGTCCGAAGCGGGCTGGCGCGAGCTGCTCGATGGCGCGTTTGAGGACGTCGAATTCGACGACATCGACGTACCATGGACGCCCACGCCGGGCGAACTGTGGACGGCCCTGCTGGACACCTACGATATCGACCGCCTGGACGACGGCGCCAGACGGCGCCTGCGCACGGCGTTCCTGGACGCCGTGGCGCCGCTGCAAGGCGGCGATGGCAAGATCGCCACAGGATGGGGATTGCGCCTGGTGCGGGCCCGGGCCGCCTGAACATGCAGCTACCGGGGCCGGCCACCACCAGCCACCGCCATCGACGGTATAATCGGCCTCGCTTACTTCAACACCCAGGCACGACATGACTTCCTCCGCACTTCCTCCCGACACTTCCACCGATATTTCCGACAGCAGCGAAGACAATAACGACGCTACTCTCGTCGCGGAACTGGGGGGGCTGGCCGAGCATATCCGTCTCGTCAAGATGGAAGGCCGCGTCTTCGTGCGCTTTTCCGGCGTGGTCAAGGCGGGCCACCTGGTGGTGCCGTATGCGCTGGTGCCCGCACAGGGCGTGCTGGCGCGGCCGGCCAAGTGGCGCAAGATGGACCGCGAGGCCAAGCTGGCCCTCGTGCGCGAACGGGCCAGCGCGGCCGTGTTCGAGGAGCTGCGCCAGCACGTGCTCGATTTCGTCGCCGATATCGCGGGCTTGAGCGAGGACGTGGACACGGACCCGATGGTTTTCCTGCACACCTTGGCCGACATGCAGACGTCGGAGCCGGCCGGCATGGTGTTCGACCGCATCCGCCAGCGCTTCAATCACGCCATCGAGCGCCAGCAGGAAGAGCAGCACGCGGCGCGCACGCGCCAGAGCATCAACCTGGCCGAATATCCGGCCTCGTTCGAGATGGCGCGCCGCCTGCCGCGCCGCTTCATCGCGCTGCTGGGTCCCACCAATTCCGGCAAGACGCACCGCGCCATGGAAGCGCTGGTCAAGGCAAAGAGCGGCATCTATCTGGCGCCATTGCGGTTGCTGGCCCTGGAAAATTACGAGCGCCTGCAGGAAGCCGCGCCGCACGGCAAACCGCTGGCCGTGAGCCTGATCACGGGCGAGGAGCGCCGGGTCGTCGACGGCGCCACGCACGTGGCCAGCACGGTGGAAATGCTGGACACGAAAACCGTCGTGGAAGTAGCCGTCATCGATGAAATCCAGATGCTGGCAGACCCGGACCGGGGTGCCGCGTGGACGGCGGCCGTCTGCGGCGCGCCCGCCCACACGGTCTACCTGGTAGGAGCCCCCGAAGCGCGGCGCGCCATCGAGGCGCTGGCCGAGCGCCTCGAATGCCCGCTGGAAGTGCACGTATTAAAACGCATGGCGCCCCTGTCGATGGAGCCGACGGCCGTGCGCAAGGTGCGCAACCTGCGCCGCGGCGACGCCGTCATCGCCTTTTCGCGCCGCGAAGTGCTGATGTGGCGCGACATGATCACGGAAACGGGGCTGTCGGTGGCCACCGTCTACGGCAACCTGTCGCCCGAAGTGCGGCGCGCGCAGGCGCAGCGCTTCCGCGACGGCACGGCCGATATCGTCGTCGGCACGGATGCGCTGGCGATGGGCCTGAACATGCCGATCGCGCGTATCGTCATGACCACCTGCGTCAAATACAATGGCCGCGAAGAGGAGGAGATTTCAGCCGCTCTGGCGCGCCAGATCGCCGGGCGCGCGGGCCGCTACGGCGTGCATGAAGAGGGCCTGGTGGCCGGCTACGACAACGAGACGCATGAAGTGATGCGCGCCCTGCTGAAGGAAAAGCTGCACCCGCTGAACACGAGCGGCTTTGCCGTGGCGCCGTCGCTCGAACATCTGCACCGCATTTCATCGGTGACGGGCGAATTGTCGCTGTCAAAACTGCTGCGCCGCTTCATCCACAATATCGACGTACCGGATGGTTTCTTCTTCCCCCGCATCACGGAAGACCAGAAGGAGCGTGCCGTCTGGCTCGACACCCTGCCCCTGTCCGTGGCCGACAAGTTCACCCTGTCGCTGGTACCGATATCGAGCAAGGTGCCGTCCTTGCAAACGGCGTGGGAACACTGGGCGAAGAATCTGTCGCAGGGAAAAGTCAGCACCCTGCGCCAGCATGCATATGGCGGCGGCACGCAGAATCTGCAGCAGGTGGAAGACACTTGCCGCTACTATTCGGCGTATGCATGGCTCAGCTACCGCCTGCCCGAATTCTTCCCCGATATCGACGTGGCGCAAAACCTGTCGCGCGATGCGTCGGAGCGGGTCGATTCCATCCTGCGCGCGCACAACGCGGCCTCGCGCGGACGGTCGAAGAAGTTCAAATAGGCCTTACCGCAATTCCCAGAACCACACTTCGGCGCAATCCCAGTAGCACTCGCTGCCGCACACCTTCACGCCGGTGGACGGCAGCAGGATGTCGATATGCCCACCGGCGCCGCCCAGGTAGCCGGGAATGCGGAAGAAGGCGACAAGGCCCTGGCGCTGGCCGATGCCTTCGATGGCCGCATCGGCAGCGAATTTTTCGGGCGCGCCGAACAGCGAGGGACTGGCCAGCATGTGCGCCAGCTTGGCCTGCCCCGGTTCGATCAGCGCGCCCTTGAATGGGCCCCTGCGGATGGCCATGCGGCCCTTGACCTTCACGCCGGCCTTGATCAGGGCCAGGCTGACGCGGATGGCGCAGGTGTTGGCAAAGCTGTCCTTGCCGATCAAGTCTTCCCAGCCGATTTCGCGGAACAGGGCCGCCTGGTCGACGGCCGCCACGCTCGAGTAATTTTCACGCAGATTGATGAATGCAGGTTTCACGCCAGCCTCCCGTCTTCCCTGGTCGACAGGGAACATCAGGCCGATTGTAGGACGATGCGGCAGCCCCGCACTGAGCGAGGTCAAGCGTAGGTCCGGCAGGTCGGCTTAGGCCAAAGGCCGTAAGCCGACAACACCTGTAACGCCAACAATGATGTCGGATTACGCGCGGCGTTGCCCCGCTAATCCGACCTACACGTACGAAACCGGTGAAAGTTACGGTTTGCCCGGCGCCGCATAATGCAGTTTCAGCACCAGCCCATTATGGTCGTCGGCCATATAGATATCGCCATCCTGCCCCAGCTTCACGTCGACGGGCGCGCCCCTGCCCTGCTTGCCCTTGCGCTCCCAGTTGCCGATCAAATCGACGGACTTGCCCAGCGGCGCACCGGCCTTGTCGGGCAGCAGGGCCACCAGGCGGTGGCCGTTGCTGCGGTAGCCGTGGTAGCCGATGATCAGGCTATTCTGGTACAGCGCCGGGAAGCGGCTGGCAGTGTAAAAGGTCATGCCCAGCGGCGCGGCGTGGCCGGGCAGCAGGCGCTCCGGCGCCGCATATTGGGCGTCGCAAGCCGTCTTCGGATATTCGGGACTGGCGACGTTGTCGTCATAGCAGTACGGCCAGCCGTAGTGCCGGTCGGCCTTGATCAGGTTGAGTTCCTCGTGCGGCAGGTTCTCGTCGCTTTTCAGTTGCGGCATGGCGGCCTGGATGGCGTCGCGCGAGTTTTCCGCCTGCCACAGCTCGCCCGTCGCAGGGTGAAAAGCCAGTGCCATCGAATTGCGCAAGCCGCGCGCATGCGTGCGCCAGCTGGTCACCGTGCCAGCCGGCCAGGCCATCGTGTATTCGCGGATGGCGCCCAGCGCTTCCAGTCCCTCCGCCGAAGGACAGGCTTTGGTTGGATCGGGCGCCTTGCCATCGTTCTCGCAATGGTCGGTGCTCGAGCCCACGTTCACATACAGGTCGCCCTTGGGGCTGAAGCGCATATTCGTCAGCAGGTGCAAACCGAGGCCCGGCAGGCGCGGCGTCTTGGACCTGCCGCCGATCACGTCGGTGAGGGTGCGCTTGGCGTCGCGCAGGTCGAAGCGGAAGATGCGCCCTACTTCGCCCACGTAGACCATGCCGTCCGGCCCCTGCACGATGCCGTTCGGGCGATCGAGCTTGTCGAGCAGCAGCTTGCGCTCGTAGCCGGCGCCGGCAGCCTTCGGCTGCAACAGCCACAATTTGCCCTGTTTCGGCGCCCATCCCACCATGTCCGTGACGAGGATGTCGCCATTCGTCAGCGGCAGCACGCCACGGGGGAATTTCAGGCCCTCGGCCAGCACGGCCACGCAAAAGCCGGCCGGCGTGGCGACGTCGAGACGGGGCATGCCGTCACACTGGGCACCGGCGGCCGCCATGGCGGGCGCAAACGCGCTGGACATGCAGGCTGCCAGGGCACCCGCGAGCATTTTCTTGTTCATGGTCTCATTCCATCAAAGGTAATCGGGGCATCACGGCGCGCGCGTTGGCGCTGGTGGCAACGGCCACGTCGGCCAATGCCAGGCCGCGCAGTTCGGCCAGCACGGCGCCGATGCGCGGCAATTCTTCGGGGCTGTTGCGGCCCGGGTGTACCCAGCTGGGGGAAATATCGGGAGCGTCCGTCTCCAGCACGATGGCGTCCAGGGGCAATTCCGTGGCCATGCGGCGTATCTGCAAGGCGCGCGTAAACGTCATGGCGCCGCCAAACCCCAGCTTGAAACCGAGGTCGATATAGCCCTGCGCCTGCTGGAAGCTGCCATTGAACGCATGGGCGATGCCGCCATTCGGGCGGATCTGGCGCGCGTGCTTGAGGACGATGTCCTGCGAGCGGCGCACGTGGGTGAGCACGGGCAGGTCGAAGTCGCGGGCGATTCTCAACTGCTCGCGCAAAAAATGCTCCTGCTTGGCGCGCATGGCCGGTTCGCACAGCATGGGGATGAAGAAATCGAGGCCGATCTCGCCGATGGCGACAAAGCGCGGGTCATGCATGGCCAGCGCCACGGCCTCGCGCAGGGCGATCAAATCGTCATCGGTGGCATGCGGCACGTAGATCGGGTGGATGCCGAGCGCATAGCAGGCGTTGGGCGCCGCTGCCGCCAGGTCGCGCACGATGGCGAAATTGGCCCGTTCGACGGCGGGAATGACGATCATCGCCACGCCCTGCTGCCGCGCGCGCGCCGCCACCTGCAGCGATTCGCTGCCGAATTCATGCGCGTCGAGGTGGCAGTGCGTGTCGATCCACATGGCGGACTCCTAGTATTGGTACGGTTGCAGCCCTTCATCCGTCAGGCGCAGCACGCGGTCGCAGCGCTTGGCCAGTTCGATATCGTGCGTGACGATGACGAAGGCCGTGCCCAGGGTGCGCGACAGTTCCAGCATCAGGTCGAAAATCTGTTCGGCAGTGGCGTGATCAAGATTGCCCGTCGGTTCATCGGCCAACACGCAGGCCGGCTGCGTGACGAGGGCGCGGGCCAGGGCCACGCGCTGGCGCTCGCCGCCCGACAACTCGCCGGGCGTGTGCGTAACCCGCTTGGCCAGGTTCACGCGCGTGAGGATTTGCTGCGCCAGCTCGGTGGCCGGCGCGCGCTTCATGCGGCGGATCATCAAGGGCATGGCGACGTTGTCGAGCGCGGAAAACTCGGGCAGCAGGTGGTGAAACTGGTAGACGAAGCCCAGCGAGGCATTGCGCAAGTCGCCACGCGCCTTTTCGCTGAGGGTGGCGAAATCCTTGCCCAGCAAGGTCACGCTGCCGCTGGTCGGGGTATCGAGGCCACCCAGCAGGTGCAGCAGGGTCGATTTGCCGGAGCCGGAGGCGCCGACGATGGCGACCCGCTCGCCGCGGTGGATGTCGATGTCGATGCCGGCCAGCACCTGCACCTTGTAGCTGCCCTGCGTGAAAGTCTTGCCCAGGCCACGGCAGGAAAGGACGGCAGCGCCGCCATTGGAAGCAGGTTTGTTCAGATCGGTCATGGTCGTAGTCAGTGGTTTATTCATAGCGCAGGGCTTCCGCAGGTTTCACGCGGGCAGCCCACCAGCTTGGGTACAGGGTCGCCAAAAAGGCGAGGATCACGGCCAGCACGCCGATCTTGGTGACGTCGGGCCAGCGCAGGTCGGACGGCACGGTGCTGATGAAATAGATGTCCTTGGAGAGGAACTGCACGCCCAGCAAATGCTCGATGAAGGGCACGATGACGTCGATGTTCATGGCCACCAGCACGCCGCCGCCCACGCCGAGGATCGTGCCCAGGATGCCCACCAGCGCGCCCTGGATCATGAAGATCTTCATGATGGAGCGGGGCGAGGCGCCCAAGGTGCGCAAAATCGCGATATCGGCCTGCTTGTCCGTCACCGTCATCACCAGGGTCGACACCAGGTTGAAGGCGGCCACGGCGATGATCAGGGTCAGGATGATGAACATCATGCGCTTTTCCGTCTGCACGGCGGCGAACCAGTTGGCGTTCAACTTGGACCAGTCGCGCAGCCACAGGTCGCCCGGCATGGTTTTTTTCAGTTCCGCCGCCACTTGCGGCGCCTGGTTCATGTCGGCCAGACGCAGGCGCAGGCCCGATGGACCGTCGAGGCGCAGCAGGCGCTGGCCGTCTTCGATATTGATGAAGGCCAGGCCCGCGTCGAATTCATTGTGGCCCGCCTGGAAGATGCCGCTGACGGTAAAGCTGCGCATGCGCGGCAGCACGCCGGCCGGCGTGACCTGGCCCTGCGCCAGCATCAAGGTGACTTTTTCGCCAAGGTTGACGCGCAAGGCGCGCGCCAGCTCGATGCCCAGCACGATATTGAAGGTGCCCGGCTGCAACGCCTTGAAGCTGCCCATGCGCGTCTGGCCGGCCACGTCCGAGACATTCGGCTCTTCCTCGGGCAGCACGCCGCGCACGATGGCGGGACGCAGCGCATCGTCGCGCAGCAGCATGCCCTGCGTTTCCACGAACGGCGCGGCGCCCTTCACGGCCGGATTCTTGAACGCTTGCGCAGCTTCCGCGCGCCAGTCCGGCATGCTGCCGCTGTTGTCGAACACTTCCACGTGGGCCAGCACGGACAGCATGCGGTCCGTCACTTCCTTCTGGAAGCCGTTCATCACGGACAGCACGACGATCAGGGCGGCCACGCCCAGGCCGATGCCGGCCATGGAAATGAGCGAAATAAAAGAGATAAAACTGTTGCGGCCACTGCGCTTGCCGGCCCGCGTGTAGCGCAGGCCGACCAGCCATTCGAAGGGAAGATTTTTTAACATGCTCATTGATTCATTAATTCTTTTGTAAGCAACATATCATCGCGTTAGCCCTTAAAGCGAAGGGCTGGGGTCAGACCCGGCGGGTCTGATCCCGGTTTTACAAGCCAGCTATTCGTAGCGCAGCGCCTCGGCCGGCTTGACACGCGCGGCGCGCCAGCTCGGGTAGATGGTCGCCACCAGCGCCAGGCCAAAGGCGATCAGGCCGATCTGCGCCACGTCCAGCCAGTGCACGTCGGACGGCACGGCGCTGATCTGGTAGATTTCCTTGGAGATGAAGTGCAGGCCGAAGATGCCTTCGATGAAGGGCACGATGACGCCCACGTTCAGCGCCAGCACGACGCCGCCGATGACGCCCAGGGCGCTCCCCAGCAAGCCGACCAGCGCGCCCTGGATCATGAAAATCTTCATGATGGAGAACGGCGAGGCGCCCAGGGTGCGCAGGATGGCGATGTCGGCCTGCTTGTCGGTGACCGACATCACCAGGGTCGAGACGAGGTTGAACGCGGCCACGGCGATGATCATGCTGAGGATGATGAACATCATGTTCTTCTGGCTTTGCACCAGCGCATACCAGCTGGCGCTGGCGCGCGACCAGTCGCGCATCCACAGCTGGCCCGGCATCGACGCTTTCAATTCGCGCGCCACCTGCGGCGCCTTGTTCATGTCGTGCAAACGCAGACGCAGGCCGGACGGGCCGTCGAGCTGCAGCAGCTGCTCCGCGTCCTGCATGTTGACGAAGGCCAGGCTGCCATCGAGTTCATTGTGGCCCGCCTCGAAGATGCCGGCCACCTTGAGCGCGCGCATGCGCGGCATGACGATGCCGTTGGCCGGATCGCCCGCCCTCGGCTCGCGTTCCAGCATCAGGGTGACGTTCTGCCCCACTTTCACGTCGAGCGCCTTGGCCAGGTCGATGCCCAGCACGATGTTGTACGAGCCTGGCGTGAGTTCCTTGAAACTGCCCTCTTTCATCTGGCTTGCCACGCTGGAGACGGTGGCTTCCTGCTGCGGCAGCACGCCGCGCACGACGGACGGGCGCATGGTTTCGTCGTTGAGCAGCATGCCCTGGGTTTCCACGAATGGCGACACGGCTTTCACTTGCGGGTTGGCGTAGGCGGCGCGTTCCTGCGCCTGCCAGTTCGGCATGGAGCCGCTGGTATCGAACACCTCGACGTGGGCCAGCACCGACATGAGCCGGTCCGTGACTTCCTTCTGGAAGCCGTTCATGACGGACAGCACGACGATCAGGGCGGCCACGCCCAGGCCGATACCGGCCACGGAAATGAGGGAGATGAAGGAAATGAAGCTGTTGCGGCCACTGCGTTTCCCGGCGCGCGTATAGCGCACGCCGACCTGCCACTCGAAGGGAAATTGTTTGATGATGCTCATGCGCTCCCGCGACAACGATGATATGCGAGCGCGCAGTGTGCCACATAATGGGCATTTCATGCATCAAGTCTGCGTGAAACAGCGCACGCCGGCCCTATTTTGCCTCCTGCGCCAGGCCGAACGCGTCCAGCAACCGCCCCGCCAGCGCATATTGGCGCATCTGCGCCAGGGCCAAACGGTGCAACTGGTCGCTGCGCCGCTGCTGTATCGTGAAGTAGCTGTCGCGCGTCTGGATGACCTGCTGCAGGTTGCGCCGGCCCGCCTCATACTGGATGCTCCCGCCGCGCACGACGAAGGCCATCTTCTTTTCCTGTTCCTCGAGCAGGGCCAGGGTGCGCTGCGCATTGGCGATGCGCGGCAGCATGCTGGCCAGGTCGGCGCGCGTGCCCTGCTCGGCGCGCGCCACGTCCGCATCGGCCGCCTGGGCGCGGCTGATGCTCTCGTCGCGCTGCGCCAGGCTGCCCCCGCCGAGCGGGAATTCCCAGGAAACGCCCACCGACCAGCCCCGCTGCTGGATGGTCGATGGCGGCGGCGTCGTCTTGTTATTGAGCAGATGGCTGACGTTCAGATCGATTTTCGGGGCCAGGGTGGCCGCCACGCCGCGCACGCGCAGCTGGGCGGCCGCCGCCCGCTCGCGCGCGGCGCGCAACTGCGCGTGCTGCGTGTCGGCGTTTTCCAGGGCCTGCGCCGGCAGCGGCGCAAACGCGAAATCGGCAAACTGCGCCACCGGTTCGAAGGCCAGCGCTTCGAGCTTGATGCGCGCCGCCTGCTGGTCCGTCAGCAAGCCGTCGTGCACCAGTTCCGCGTCCAGCTGCGAACTTTGCGCCAGTTCGCGGTCCACTTCCGACGCCTTGCCCAGTTCCGCCTGGCGCGTCACTTGCCGCACCAGCAGCGTCACGTCACGCAGGCGTTCCTGCGACTGCAGCAGGCTGCGTTCCAGGCGCTGCATGTCGAAATATGCTTCGGCCAGCTTTTCCGCGCTGTCCGCGCGCGCCCGTTCCACGTCGAAGGCGGCGCCCGCCATCTCGCGCCCGGCCGCATCGAGTTCGGCCCGGTCGGCGCCGCCGTTGTACACGTTCCAGCGCACGCTCGCTTCCACCTGGTGCGTGCGGCGTTCCACGTCCAGTGCGCCATCGAGGTCATTGCTGCGCCCCCGCGTCGCCTGCAGCGCCGCGGTCGGAAACAAACGCGAACGGGCCTGCCTGTAGCGCGCTTCGGTGGTGGCCAGCGCCGCCTGCGCCGCGATCACCTGCGGATCGCGCGGCACGGCGCGGGCCAGCAAGGCGGGCAAGCCGCGCGCGGACTGCGCCTGGAAAGCGGCCGGTGGCGCGGGTTGGGCCATTTGGGCCGCCGCGTTGGCGCAGGCAAATGCCATGCAAAGTAAAAAAGCACGCATCACCGCTCCTGCAGGGAAGACTGCAAGCCGCGCAGCACGGGCTTGAACACATATTGCAGCACCGAGCGGCGGCCCGTCAGGATGCCCACGTCGACGGGCATGCCGGGCGTCACCGGCAGCACCTTGCCATGCGCCGTCAGCTGGCTGCGGTCGGTACTCAGCTGCACCTCGAAATACGGCTCGTTGCGTTCGTCGGGAATCGCGTCGGCGCCCACGCGCACCACCTGCGCCTGCATGCGTCCATAGGTGGTGGCGTCATACGCCAGCACATTGGCCGAGGCGCGCTGCCCCACGTGGATGAAACCGATGTCCGACGGCTTGACGCGCACGGAGATCAGCATTTCCGAATCGGCGGGCACGATTTCCAGGATAGGCTTGCCCGGCTGCGCCACGCCGCCGACGGTTGCCACCAGCACGCGGTTGACGACGCCGTCGACGGGCGCGGTCACGTCGCGCCGGCTGACCTGGTCTTGCTGGCCCTTGAGCGTGCTGGCCAGGGCGCCGGCCTTGGTTTCATATTCGCTGCGCTGGGCGCCCCACTGGCCGCGCATGCGCGCTTCCACTTCGCCCGCCTGCGCCTGCGCCTCGGCCAGGGTGGCCGTCAGGCGCGGCACGGACGCACGCAGGCTGTCGAGTTCCGTGCGCTGCTGCTGCACGCGCTGCTGCGCATTCAGATAGTCACCGCGCGACCCGGCGCCCTCCTTGAACAGGCGCTCTTCGATCGACAGGCTTTCCAGCGCGATTCTCAAGCCCGTGTCCAGTTGCGCGATGCGGCTGTGCGCCTCGGCCAGCTCGCCGCGCCGGCGCGTCACGCCTTCGCGCGCGGCCGCCGTGGCCGACGCGAATTCGCGCTGGCCATCGCGCCACAACTGCGTTTCCTTGGCGATCAGCTCGGGCGCCTCCTGCTGCCATTCCGGCGCAAACCGGGGCGCGCCGCCGGACAGCAGCGCGTCGAGGCGCGCCCTGCCCGCCAGCGCGGCCAGGCGGTTTTGCACGCTGGCGCCCAGATTGGCCTCGTACTGGGCCGTGTCCAGGCGCAGCAGCAAGTCGCCGCGCCGCACGCGCTGGCCCGGTTTCACGAGCATTTCACGCACGATGCCCCCTTCCAGGCTTTGCACTTCCTGCAGATGCGACGGCGGTGTGATGGCGCCACGGCCATTCACGGACACGTCGAGCTGGGCGAAGGTGGCCCAGGCCAGGATCAACACCAGCAGCACGGCGATCAAGGCCAGCATGCACAGGACGATGCGCCGCGGTTCGCGTTCCGGGTCCGGGTGGGCCGCTGGCAGCGGGCGGGCGTTCGGGGCGCTCATGCCGCCACTCCCTGTTCCGCCGCAGGCCTGGCCGTCTGGTTATTGAGCACGCGCATGACCTCATCGCGCGGGCCGTCGGCCACGATGCGCCCCTTGTCAAAGACGATCAGGCGGTCCACCAGCGCCAGCATGGCCATGCGGTGGGTGACGAGCACGATGGTCGTGTCTTTCAATGTCCGCAGCCGGGAGATCAAGCGCTGCTCGGTGGCCGGGTCGAACATGCTGCTCGGCTCATCGAGCAGCAGCATGGACGGTTTCGCGAGCAAGGCGCGGGCCATGGCCACGGCTTGCCGCTGGCCGCCGGACAGGCGCTCGCCCCGCTCGCCCACTTCCGTCGCCACGCCGTTGGGCAGCTGGGTGATGATGTCGTCGAGGCAGGCCAGACGGATGGCGTCGAGCAGGCTGGCGTCGTCGGGTTGGCTGCGTCCCAGTTCGATGTTTTCGCGCAGGGTGCCGTGGAACAGGGTCACGTCCTGCGGCACGTAGCCGATCTGGCGGCGCAGGCTCAATGGTTCGAGCTGGGTGCTGGCCAGGTCGTCGAACAGCACGCTGCCGCTTTGCGGGCCATATTGATTCAGCAGCAGGCGCAGCAAGGTGCTCTTGCCGGAACCGAGCTTGCCGATCACGCCGACCCGTTCGCCGGGGCGGATGTGCAGATTCAGTTTATCGAGCAGCGGCGGCGAATTCGGGTAGGCAAAGCCCACGTCGCGAAACTCGATGCGCCCGGACAGGGGTGGCGCCTGCAGGCTCGCCGCGTCGTCATCGGTCGGCGCTTCCATGATTTTATTGAGGGCGTGGTAGGACAATTTGGTTTGCTCCCAGCGCATGATCAGGCCCGCGATCTGGCTCACGGGCGCCAGCGCGCGGCCCGTCAGCATGCTCACGGCGATGATCTGGCCCAGGGTCAGCAGGTGTTCCCCCATCAGCAAGGCGCCCGTGGCCACCACGGCCACGCCGGACAGGGCCAGCACGGCCGTGTTGATGTAATTGACCCTGCTGACGATTTCACGCGTCTCGACGCTGTTGGCGGCGATGGCCACCGTCAGGCTTTCCCATTTGCGCCGGCTCCACGCTTCGGCGCCCAGCGCCTTGATGGTATCGAGGCCGTTCATGGTTTCAAACAGGTGCGCCGTGCGCTGCGCGCTTTCCTGCATCGAGGCGGCCACATGGCGCGCCAGGGCCGCGCGCGAGGCAAAGGCCACCAGCAGCAAAATCGGGATGACGGCCAGGGGCACGAGCACGAGCCAGCCGCCCACCAGGGCGATCACCAGCAGGAACAGCAGCAGGAACGGCAAGTCGCCCAGGGTCGTCAAGGTGGTGGAGGCAAAGAATTCGCGCACGGATTCGAAATCGCGCACGGTATTGGCCAGGGTGCCGCCGGAAGCGGGCCGGCTGGCCGCGCGCAGGCGCAGGCACTGGGCAAAGATGTTCGACGACAGCGCCACATCCATGCGGCGCGACGCCGTTTCCACCAGTTCGCCGCGCAGCAAACGCAGGGCCAGCTCGAAGCCCGTCAACGCCACCACGGCAATGGTCAGCACCCACAGGCTGGACGTGGCATTGTTGGGGATCACGCGGTCATACACGGCCATCGCGTAGAACGGCACCAGCGCGCCGATGACGTTCAGCACCAGGGTGCCCAGCAGGGCCCAGCGGAAAACCCAGCGGTTGCGGTTGAACACGTCCCAGAACCAGCTCCCCGCCACCGGCATGCTGTAGAGCAAGCTGCGCTGGTCGAAAAACACTACGGGCCGCACGGCCACCCAGCGTGCATCGGGCACTCCCTGCGCCAGCGCGGCCGCCTCAAACCAGGCGCTGCCTTCGATGCCGGGCACGTGGCATTCGTATTTGCCGTCAGCAATGGCCAGCACCACCAGCGCCTGCCCTTCTCCGTTGAGCAGCAAGGCCGGCATTTCCGTGGCGCGGCGCGGCTTGTCTGCCGGCAGCGCCGTGCCGGCCAGGCTGGCCTGCGTCAGCGCCTGCTCGAGAAAGTCGGCGGCGGCCGGATCACCATGCGCGGTCACGCTGGCGCGCAGGCGCTCGGCCTGCACGGCCACGCCGAAAAAGCGCGCCAGGAAGACGATGGCCTCGGCGATGGCATGAGTAGGCTTGCCGTCAAAAGCGGGGGAAGTATCGGGAGATGGGGTCATGATGATTACACTAAGACGCTGCGGCGCGCCTGTCGGCGCGCCGCAGCGGGAACGCTATCGCTTGCGCGATGAGCGTTGATTAATTAAGCGCGGAAGCGCCCTTGCGGCGGCGCGCCATGAAGCCCAGCAGGCCCAGGCCAGCGACCAGCATGGCCCAGGTTTGCGCTTCCGGCACCGGCGACACGGCAAGCAGGGTTTGCGAAGCCGGGTTGACGCTGCTCAAGCTCGTGTAGTTGTACAGGTTCCGGATGGCGCCATTGCCCGTGGCCACGCCCAGCATGGTGTTGGCTTCGCTGACGACGGCATTGCTCAGGCTTTTGAAACGCAAATCGCCCGTCAGCAGGTTCGTGTTGTCGTTATTCAATTCCCACAGGGCCAGCTGGAAGGCGGCGGCGCTGTTGGCGCTGGTCGACACATTCGCGATGGACGAGGCGTAATAGCCTTCATACAGGCGCTTGACGGAATCGCTGGCGGCAAAGGCGCCGCTGCTGTAGCTGTTCGAACTATTGCTCAGTGCGACATGGGGATCGAGGCAGAACGCCAGGAAGGTGTTGCTGTCGTACTTGACTTCCCACAAGGTCGGCGAGATGGCGCTGCCCGAGCCGAAGGCGCCACCGGCAGCCGTAAACAGGCTGACGCTGTGCGAATCGACGACTTGCAGGTTGGAGGCGGCCAGGGCGCTGCCGCTGGCAAGGGCGAACGCGGCTGCGGCGATGGCGCCGCGAACGAACAGTTGCATGGATTGTTTCATCGTGGTTTCCCTATTTCTATTATCAAGTGTGGAAAAAAGCGTGGAAAAGCGCCGGCGCCCCGTGATGGGCGCGCCGGTGCGGCATTGCCGGGCAGGATTACGGGCCGGCAAGGGACATCAGGCAGCCATTTCCTGGGGCTGGGTATTCGCGTGGGCCATGGCGCGGCGCAAGAGGTCGGCCATCTCGCACTGGGCCTGGGCTTCGGCAGCCGGGGCAGCCTGGGCGGCAGCGACCGTGTTGACCGTGCCGTCCTGGCCCAGCACCACGTCGAGCGTGCTGTCGTCGCGCAACAGGTCGGCCATGCTCGGCAAGGCCACGCCGGCGGCGGCCGCATCCTTGGCGTCGACGTTGAAATACACGTCCGTCATGTCGACCGTCTTGCCGTCGGCCAGGGTGGCGCTGCTGCGCTCGAGGTGCAGATTGCTGTTGGCGTCGAGGAATGGCAGTTCCGTGTAGCTGACCGTCAGGCTGGCTACGCCGGCGTCGTGCAAGGACATCAGCTCGCCATCGTCCGTCACGCCGTTGCTGTTGGCGTCGCGCCAGATACGCAGTTCCGCAAACTTGTCATCGTGCGCATCGACCACGCCGTCGCCGTTCGAGTCATAGCCGGACAGCTTGGCAAAGCCCGTGCCCTTCTCATTGCCGCCGAAGAGCTCGGAGATGTTGTCGATCTTGCCATTGCCATTGCTGTCGATGGCCAGCAAGCCGTCCTGGGCAGAGACCCAGCCCGTCTGGATGGCGCTGCCCGTGCCCAGCAGGTCGAAGCTGCCGTGGAAGTCGGCGCGGGCGATCGTGTGCACGCCGTCACCGTTGAGGTCGATGACGATGGGCGTGATGGCCGCATCCCAGCTCATGTCGTTCTGGCCCGACGCCAGTTTCAATATGTCCGTGTAGACCACGTTGCCCGTCGTGCCATTGCTGTTGACGTCCGAATCGATGTTGTCGTTCGTGCCCGCGTTCTTCGCGCCCCAGCGCCACGTATCCATGGCGTAGCCGGCGTGATATACGCCCGACTTGTCGAACTTGAGCGAATAGCTGCCCGGGTCGAGGTTGCTGAACAAATAGTTGCCGTAGGCATTCGTGTAGGTCGTGGCCAGCAGCACGCCGCTGCCCGAGTACAGCTGCACCTTGATGTTGGCGATGCCAGCCTCGTTGTAGTCCTGCACGCCGTCATGGTCGGCATCGCGCCACACCTTGTCGCCCAGGCTGGCCTTGCGGTAAATGCCCGCATCCCAGCTCATGTCGTTCTGGCCGGCGGCCAGGTTGATCAGGGCCGAGCGCCCCGTGCTGACATCGACGTCGGAATCGGCCGTGTCAACACCCAGATTGGCCTTGGTGTAGTAAAAGCCCGATGGACGGATGACTTCCACCTTGTAGCCGCCGGCCGCCAGTTCGCTGAACAGGTAATTGCCGCTGGCATTCGTCGTCGTCGTGGCGATGACGACGTTGCTGGCATTGAGCAGGTTGACCTTCACGCCCGCCACGCCCAGCTCGCCCGCATCCTGCACGCCGTTGTAGTTATTGTCTTCCCACACGCGGTCGCCGATGGAAGCCGTGTTGAGTTTCACCAGGCCAGCATCCCAGTCCAGCTGCACATCGCCCGACTTCAAGGTGGCCCATGTCGTGGTAAAGCCGTTGGCCGGATTGACGTCCGAATCCGTGGCGTAACCGCCGATATCGGCCTTGGTGAAGCCGTAGCCGGCCGGCGGCACGAAGCCCAGATAGTAATTGCCGGGGACCAGGTTGCTGAACAGATAATTGCCGCTGGCATCCGTGGTGGCGCTGGCCACGACGGCGCCTTGCGCGTTGTACAGGTTGACTTTCACGCCACAGACGCCCGCCTCACCCGCATCCTGCGTGCCGTTGCCGTTCGCGTCGAACCACACGCGGTCGCCGATGGAGGCCGTCTTGTAGAGGCCGGCATCGAGATCCCTGTAGTTCTGGCCGGCAACCACCGTCACCTGGCCGCTGTTGCCCAGCGTATTGATATCGCTGTCGAGCGCATCGTTGCCGCCCGCATCCTTGACCGTCGTCAGATAACCGGCGGGGGCGACGACGGCGATCGAATAGGTACCGGGATCGACATTGAAGTTGTAATAGCCGGCGGCGTCCGTGACGGTCGAGCCGATCACATTGCCGGCCGCGTTTTTCAGCTGCACGGTGACGCCGACTATGCCCGCTTCGCCCGCATCCTGCACGCCATTCATATTGCTGTCATGCCAGACCCGGTCGCCCAGAGTGGCTGGCAGGGCGACGATGCCGGCGTCGAGCGAGTGGTTGCTGTCGCCCGAAGCGAGCAGCACTTGCGCCGTCCTGCCGTCGGCATTCGCGTCCGAGTCGCGCTGGTCGTCGCCGCCCTGGTCCTGGCCCGTAAAAGCGTAGCCGGCTGGCAAGGTGGTTTTATCGAACTGCACGCTGTAGGTGCCCGGTTTCAGGTTCGTAAACAGGTAGTTGCCGTTCGCATCCGTGAGCAGCGGACTGCCGACGGCGTTGCCCGACGCATCGAGCAAAGTCACTTTCACGCCTGCGGCGCCCGCTTCACCGGCATCCTGCACGCCATTCTTGTTGGTATCGAACCAGACCCGGTCGCCCAGTTCGGCCGCGCGGTACAGCCCCGCATCGAGGCTCAAGTTGGTCTCGCCCGGCGCCAGGGTGACGGGTGCCATCTTGCCGGCCGCATCGATATTGCTGTCCTTGTCCGTGTCGCCGCCCTGGCTGGCTGCCGTCGGCACATAGCCGGCAGGCGCCACCACGGTCACCGAATAGGTGCCAGGGTTGACATCGAAGTGGTAGCCGCCGCTGGCATCGGTCGTGGTCGAGGCCACCACATTGCCGGCCGTATCCTTCAGTTGCACCACGACGTAGGCGATGCCCGCCTCGCCCGCATCCTGCACGCCGTTGGCGTTCTTGTCTTCCCACACGAAATCACCCAGGTGCGCCATCGGCACCTTGAAGGTCAGGTAATGGGGCGCCAGGCTCAGGTCCTGCGCATTGCAGCCTTCCGTGCCGCCATCGTCGCGCACCTTGAAACCGAGGTCGAAGTCGCCGGCCACGGTCTGGCTCGGCACGAAGACCAGGTGGCCCGCGCGGATATCGTCGATGGAAACCTCCGTGCCGACCGCGACGGCCACGCCATTCAACAGGACCTGGCCTGCCGTGGTGGTATTCGTGATGACGATGGACTTGAAGCCGTCGTGCTCGACGTCGTCGTGGAAGCCGAAATCGCTTTCGCTCAGCACGACGCTGGAACCGTCGACCAGGGTGAAAGTCTTGTCGGCCGCATCGGGCGCGTCATTGACGGGGTCGATGATGACTTGCAGGCTCAGCTGGACGATGTCGCCATTGCCCTTGTCGATCGTCACCTCGATGGTCGAGAAGCTGCCATTGTAGTTGGCGGCCCAGTCGCCGGGACGCACGTACACGGTGTCCGCGTCGAGCATGCCGAACAGCGGCGTGTTCTCCGTCGATTCCGTATCGTCCGGCAACAAAACCGTGAAATTCTTGATATTCAGTTCGCCTTGCACCGAGTAGCCGGCCTGGATCAGCAGGTCGCGGATATCGAAATTCTTGTTGATGTCTTCGCAGACGTGGACCGTGGTCGACAGGTTGTAGGTAGTCATGCGGCCTCCTGACGGCATGCCACGGCGGCTGCAGGAGCGGAAATACGGGGGACCAGGGCGCGATCAGCCTGGCCGCGCAAAGCGGCGAATGTATACATAGGTGGGCTTCCAAGAAGGGACTTGTTTAAAAAATGAAGCCGGCAGATCTTGTATACAGTTTCGAGGGACACAGGAGCCAGACGACGCAACCACGCAGCAGGGGGTGATTGTCTTTCTAATATTTAAGTTGTCGCAATTATATCCAGTATATTTTCAAAAGCAAACTAATTTCCAACAATATTAATAAAATTTTTATAATTTTTTGAGCATACCCAGCGCGGGCGCTGTTGCCAGCCGGGGCCTGAAAATAGATGCACCTTCTCGGCCCCCACCACAATCGCCTACAATCTCGGGATGAATCAACTTACCCTCGTCCTGCCCTTTGCCTTGCCCACTGCCGAACTGGCTGCCGACCTGCTCAAGGTCTTGCAGGCGCCCGCGCTGGCGGCCCTGCTGTCGCGCACCTCCACTTGCAATTTAGAAACCTTTGACAATGCCAACCGCGTGCTCCCGCACGAAGCGTGGCTGGCGCACGCGCTGGGCCTGGCGCCAGCACCGAACGGCGAGGCGGCGCAGGCGGCCTTCGCGGCCCAGGCCATGCGCGGCTACGGCATCGTGCCGGAACCGGGTGCGCGTTATTTCCTGCTGCATCCGGCCCACCTGGCCATCGCCCGTAGCCATATCAGCCTGGAAGACTTGCGCCAGCTCAAGCTGAGCGAGGCCGATGGCCGCGCCCTGTTCGACATTGCGGCCCCGTATTTCGACGAGATCGGCCAGCCCCTGGCGTATGGCGACGCGGGCACCTGGTTCATGCGCGCCGACGCCTGGTCCGACTTGCAGTGCGCCACGCCGGACGCCGCCACCACGCAAGACTTGTCCGTGTGGATGCCGGAAGGCGAGCATGCGCGGGCCGCGCGCCGCCTGCAAAACGAAGTGCAGATGCTGTGGCATGAACATCCGGTCAATGCGGCACGCGAAGAGCGGGGCTTGAAAGCCATCAATTCCTTCTGGATCTGGGGCGGCAGCCTGGCAACCGCTGAACCCGCGCGCTGCGCGGCCAGCCTGCATACCAAGGACGCGCCGGGCTGGCTGGCCGCGCTGGCGGAACCGGCGCGGCGCGATGCCAGTCCAAACAGTGTGCTGGGCAGCACACAGGACGCGATCGTCGTGCTGGGCGGCCTGACCGAAGCGGCGCAGGCGCAGGAATGGGGCATGTGGCTGCAGCAGTTGCAAGCGCTGGAAGCCAACTGGTTCGCGCCGCTGCTGGCGGCCCTCAAGGATGGCCGCCTGAGCCAGTTGCGCCTGGTGCTGAGCCACCGCGACGCCTGGCTAGCCTGCACCACCAGCAAGAACGCGCAGCGCAAATTCTGGCGCACGATTACCCTGAACAAGTTGAAAGCATCATGACCCGTACCCGCATCGCCACCCGTCCCTGCCCCTACCGCGAATCCGAATTGCTGCGCCAGGGCGGCATCCACCCCGTGCTGGCCCGCTTGTACGCGTCGCGCGGCCTGTCCGACGCGAAAGAACTCTCGATCGAGCCGAAAGACTTGATACCACCATCGGGCTTGCTGCACATCGGCGCGGCCGGCGTCTTTCTGGCCGACGCGATTGCCGCCAAGAAGCGCATGGTGATCGTGGCCGACTACGATTGCGACGGCGCCACCGCCTGCGCCGTGGTCATACGCGGCTTGCGCGCCATGGGCGCCGACGTCGACTTCATCGTGCCCAACCGCTTCGAATACGGCTACGGCCTGACGCCGGAAATCGTCGAACTGACGGCGCGCGAAAAGTCGCCCGACATCATCATCACCGTCGACAACGGCATCGCCAGCATCGACGGCGTGGCCGAAGCGAATCGGCGCGGCATCCAGGTGGTCGTCACCGATCACCATTTGCCGGCCGACACCCTGCCCGACGCGGCCGTCATCGTCAACCCGAACCAGCCCGCCTGCGGTTTCCCCAGTAAACATCTGGCGGGCGTGGGCGTCGTGTTCTACGTCTTGCTGGCCCTGCGCGCGGAAATGCGCCGGCGCGGCCTCTTTGATGCGCAAACGCAACCCAAGCTCGACAACCTGCTCGACCTGGTGGCCTTGGGCACGGTAGCCGACGTCGTGCGCCTCGATACGAACAACCGCATCCTCGTCGCGCAGGGTCTCAAACGTATGCGCAAGGGCAATATGCACGCGGGTGTGGCGGCCCTGTTCCGCGTGGCGGGCCGCGAAGCGCGCAGCGCCACGCCGTTCGACCTGGGCTTTGCCCTGGGACCGCGCCTGAATGCGGCCGGCCGCTTGCAAGACATGTCGCTGGGCATCGAATGCCTGGTCACGGACGACGAAGGCCGCGCCTGGGCGCTGGCGCAGCAACTGAACGACATCAACCTGAAGCGCCGCGAAATCGAAGCGGAAATGCAGGACACGGCCCTGCTGCACCTCGACGCTTTCGAACCGGCCAACAGCAGCACCATCAGCGTCTTCGATGAATCGTGGCACCAGGGCGTGATCGGCATCGTGGCCTCGCGCCTGAAGGAAAAGTTCTATCGCCCGACCATCACGTTCGCGCCGGGCGCGGACGGCTGGATCAAGGGCTCCGGACGCTCGATTCCCGGCTTCCACTTGCGCGACGCGCTCGACCTCGTGTCGAAACGGGCGCCGAGCCTGATCGACAAGTTCGGCGGCCACGCCATGGCGGCGGGCTTGACCATCCGCGCCGACGCCTTCGATGCGTTTTCCAAGGCCTTCGAAGCCGTGGGCCAGGCCTGGCTCAGCGCCCAACAGCTGGAACGGGTCGTGGAAACGGACGGCCCGCTGGAAGACGCCTATTACACGACGGCCTTCATCGAGCTGATGGATGGCCAAGTGTGGGGCCAGGGCTTCGCCCCGCCCGTCTTCTGCGACGAGTTCCGCGTCGTCAGCCAGCGCATCCTCAAAGAACGCCATCTGAAACTGCTGCTGGAAAAGAACGGCGTGCGCTTCGACGCCATCTGGTTCGGGCACACGGATGCACTGGGCGAACGCACGCGCGTCGCGTTCAGACTGGATGCGAATGAATACAATGGGACCACGAAAGTTCAGCTGATGGTAGAACATGCCGAACCTGCGTAGTGACACCTGACACGACCTACTGCGCGAAGCGCTTTGCGGCCGGCGATGCTCACCGGCTCGCCCCCCCGTGCCCTGGAGTGCCACGTGGCCACAAGGAGGCACCGAGCCTCACTGTCGTTCGCTACGGTGTTGTCAAGTGTCGCAATGTTTCTAGTGTTATTGCCCCACCTCAATGGCGCGCCGGATAGCCAACATTTCCCATAAACAATAGCGTATCTAGTCATACAGGCAGCCGCCGGTTGCCTTGACTAGGAGACATAGCATGGAATACGGGGGATTTTGGCGCCGGCTGGGCGCGTTTTTTATTGATATGGCCATCATGCTGCCGCTCGTGGTACCCATCGTTTATCTGGGAATGCCCTGGAGCCAGTCTTTCCTGCTGTACTGGTTCCTGCCTAGCTTGGCACTGAGCCTGGCCTACAATGTGGTTCTCGTCAACCGATTCGGCGGCACGCCCGGCCAGTTACTGTGCAAATTGCGCGTGCGTATGCTCGATGGCAGTCCCGTCACGCGCCAGGCGGCGCTGCTGCGCTACTCCGTACTACTCACACTAACGACACTGACCGCCATTGCCGGCATTATCGGCATCTTGCGCATCGACGAGAACGCCTACGCTGCCATGACATTCACGCAAATATCCACCCACATGGCCCGTTTCAAACCAAGCTGGTCCGGGATGCTCGAGACGCTGGCGCAACTATGGATATACAGCGAATTCGTGGTGCTATTATTTAACAAGAAGCGCCGCGCCCTGCAAGACTTCATGGCCGGCACGATCGTCGTCAAACTCCCCGCCCGCGCAGCGCAAACGCCGCCGCTGGCGACCACTGCCACCTGAAAACAGTCCAAACTGCCATGTTAACCGGCCTGAACCACCTCACCCTGTCCGTGCGCGACCTGGCGCGCAGCATCGTCTTTTTCCGCGACACCCTGGGCCTGGGCCTGCATGCCCGCTGGGACAGGGGCGCGTACCTGTCGGCCGGTGATTTGTGGCTGTGCCTGTCGCTTGACGGGCAAGACACGCCTGTGCTGGCCAGCCCCGGCTACACGCATTACGCGTTTTCCATCGCGCCCGCCGACTTCGCCCCGTTTGCCGCCCGCCTGCGCGCCGCCGGCGTGCCCGAATGGCAGCAAAACCGCAGCGACGGCGATTCCCTGTATTTTCTCGATCCGGACGGCCACCGGCTGGAAGCCCATGCGGGCAGCCTGGCGCAGCGGCTGGCAGCCTGCCGGGCGGCGCCCTATGCGGGCATGCAATTGTTTGACGGCTAAGGATATGGGCGCGCACATTTGGACGAGGACAGCACAAATTCCCGAAAAGGAGTAATATTATTCCATAAAAGGAGTTCATCATGAATCTTGCCTACGCCTACCCCAAGAGCCGCTTCGAACCGGCCGTGCTCGTCGACCTGAACGCCAAAGCCGAGCGCGAGCGATTGTCGCAGGCGGCCTTGAAGGGGTTTTTCAAGCTGGCCGCCGCCTGGAAACTGCGCGACGACGATGCGCGCGAACTGCTGGGCGGCCTGTCCAGCAGCGCCTGGTACGAGTGGAAAAAGCACCCGGACCGCGTGCTGGAAGTGGACCGCATCACGCGCATTTCCTACCTGCTGGGCATCTACAAGGCCCTGCACATCCTGTACGGCGACAAGCTGGCCGACGAATGGGTCAGCCTGCCCAACAAGAATCCCGTGTTTGGCGGCCGCACGCCCCTGTCGCAGATGCTGGCCGGCGGCCTGCTGGCCATGCAGACGGTGCGCAAGCTGCTCGACGCGCGCCGCGGAGGACTGTGATCGTGCCGACCACGCCGCAAGCACAGCTGCCGCCGCTGGCCGCGCTGCGCCAGATCGACACGTGCCGTTTGATTCCATCGCGCTTCGCGGACATGGAAGACTCCGTGCTGGCGCCCTTGGCCGAGGACGACGAGCACCTGCGCGAACTGTTCGAGCTCGATAACGCGACGAATGCCCGCCTGGTGGCCGAGTACGGCGGCGCGCCAGGAATTGGCGTGGACGAACTGGTTTTTGGCGTGCCGCACTTTCGCATCATCAATGCCGCCTACACCTATGCCCGGCCGGAAGGGGCGCGTTTCAACGATGGCGAACGGGGCGCCTGGTATTGCGCCTTCGACATGAAAACGGCGCTGGCCGAGATCATTTTCCACAAGACCGTGGAATACCAGGAAATCGACTATTTCGGCGACAGCGTCAGCTACCAGTCGCTGCTGGCCGATTTTTCCGCCAGCTTCCACGACTTGCGCGGCCAGGAGCGCTATACGGCCTGCCTCGACCCGGCCAGCTACATCGCTTCGCAAGACCTGGCCGCCATCCTTCTGGAAGCGGGTTCCATGGGCATCATCTTCCCCAGCACGCGGCTGGCCGGCGGCACCAACCTGGCCTGCTTCCGCCCTGCCCTGGTCGGCAATGTTCGCAAAGGCACCGCCTATCGGTTAACATGGCGGGGTACGCCGATACCGCACGTGGAAGCCCTCCCGGGCAAATAAACCTCGCGCATCGGCACCCGACTCACCGCAACCTGATCTCACATGCAAACCAATCCTGAAAAAGACACCGAACTGCGCCTCAAAGTAAACAGCGAAACGGCCCGCCTGGCCTGGAGCGAGCTGGAAAAGCACTTCGCCCAAGGCAATGTCGTCTGGGTCGCCAACGAGCTGGACCTGGTCGAAGTGGCCGTGCGCATCTCGCACGACGACAAGGCCACCATCACGCAATGGATGGCCGACGGCAAAGTGGCCAAAGTCTCCGACCAGCAGGCGCTGGACTGGCAGGCGGCCGACGCGGCCCTGTGGGCCGTCGTCGTCAGCCCGTTCATCCTGGTGCAGCAGGAAAAACCGACGAAGCACTAAAGGCTGCGCCCGAACAGCAGGCGCAGCGCGGCAGGTTTGACAATGCGCAGCAAGCGCATTGTCAGGCCATCATCAGTGCCCTCCCCCCAGATACGCCGCGATCACCTTCGGATCGGTTTTCAGACTCTCGGCCGGCCCATGCACGGAGATGCTGCCGTTTTCCAGCACATAGCCGTAATCGGCCACGTTCAGGGCGGCGGCGGCGAATTGCTCGACCAGCAGCATGGTCACGCCTTCGCCCTTCAGGCGCGTGATGATGCGGAACACTTCTTCCACCAGAATCGGCGCCAGGCCCATCGACGGCTCGTCCAGCAGTATCACTTCCGGGTTCAGCATCACGGCGCGGGCCATCGCCAGCATCTGCTGCTCGCCGCCCGAAAGCGTGCCGGCCAGCTGCTCGCGCCGCTCCTTCAGACGGGGGAACAGCTCCAGGGCCTTGTCCAGGTCGCGCTTGATGTCGCCTTTCGGGCGCGAGCGCGTGAAGCGGGGGAACGCGCCCAGCAGCAGGTTGTCCGTCACCGACATCGAGGCGAACACCCTCCTGCCTTCCGGCGAATGGGCCAGGCCCGCGCGCGCGATCTTGTGCGAATCGAGGCCCGTGACGTCCTTGCCGCCCAGGGTGACGGTGCCGGACTTCGGTTTCAGCATGCCGGAAATGGCGCGCATGGTGGTGGTCTTGCCGGCCCCGTTCGAGCCGATCAGCGTCACCAGCTTGCCCTTCGGGACGTCGAGCGAAATACCGTGCAGGACTTCGACTTTGCCGTAGGCGGCGTGCAGATTATGAATGGTCAGCATGGTCTTCCTCTCAATGCGCCGCTGGCGCCAGGGTTTCGGCGCTGCCGCCCAGGTAGGCTTCGATCACTTTCGGGTCGCTCTGGACAAGCGCGGGTGCGCCTTCGGCGATCTTCTGGCCGAAGTCCAGCACCGTCACCACGTCCGACAGCGCCATCACCACGTCCATGTGGTGCTCGATCAGGATGATGGTGATGCCGTGCTCGCGGATCTTGCGGATGATGGCCATCAGCTCCTTGATGTCGGGCGCCGTCAAGCCGGCCGCCGGTTCATCGAGCAGCAGCAAACGCGGGTTGAGACCCAGCGCACGGCCGATTTCCAGCAGCCGCTGCTTGCCATACGGCAGATTGCGCGCCTCTTCGTTGGCCAGGTCGGCCAGGCCCACGAACTCGAGGATGCTGGCGGCCCGTTCGCGCGCGGCCGTCTCTTCGCGCTTGTAGCGCGGCGTATGCAGCATCACGTCCAGCACGTTCGACTTGAAGGTGTTGTGCAGGCCCACCAGCACGTTCTCGGTGGCCGTCATCTCGCCGAACAGCTGCACGTTCTGGAAGGTGCGCGCCACGCCGCCCAGCGCGATCTCGGATGGCGTGCGGCCGGAGATCACGGCGCCGGCAAATTCCACCTTGCCCGCCGTCGGCTTGTAGATCCCCGTCAGCACGTTCATCATCGTGCTCTTGCCCGAGCCGTTCGGTCCGATCAAGCCGTGCACGGAACCTTGCGTGACGTTCAGGTCCACCTGGTTCAGCGCTTTCAGGCCGCCGAACTGCATCAGGGCCTGGTCCACGCGCAGCAGGGTCGCGCCCTGCTGCCCGCCTTGGGCGTGGTCGAACGGCGCCACACCATGGGAAGCGACGGCTTGCACATGGCGCCGGCCCTTGCCGATAAAGCTCATCAAGAAGCCGACGATGCCGTCCTGCAGGTAGTACACGACGAACAGGGTCATCAAACCGAAGATGGTCAAACGCCAGTCGACCATGTTTTCCAGTTTGTAGGAAAACGCGGCCAGGCCGATGGTGGCCACCAGGGGCACGATCACGCCGCGCACGGTGGAGCGCTTTTTCGCCAGCATGAAGGCGGAACCGATCACGCCCAGCACGGCGGCGCCGACGGCGATCTTGCGGAACAATTCGATGTCCGACAAGAGACTGGGCAGCATGACGACGATCAGGGCGCCGATCAGCGCGCCCGAACGGGTCTTGCGTCCGCCCATGATGACGGCCAGCAGAAACAATATCGTCAGCTCGAAGTTGTAGGTATTGGGCGAAATATACTCTTCCGAATACGCATACAGGCTGCCGGCCAGGCCCGCGAAACCGGCGCTGATGACGAAGGCGTACACCTTGTAGCGGTACACGGACACGCCCATGCAATCCGAGGCGATGGGGCTGTCGCGCAAGGCTTCGAACGCGCGGCCCAGATTCGATTTCAAGATGCGGTGCACCACCACCAGCGAGATCACCAGCAGCGCGGCGACCATGTAGTAGTACTCCACTTCCGTCAATTTGTGGCCGAACAGGACGGGCTTGTGGATCTTGATGCCCATCGGCCCTTCCGTCAGGAAGCTCATTTCATTGATCAGGATTTGCACGATGGTGCCGAAAGCCAGGGTCACCATCGCCAGGTACGGTCCCGTCACGCGCAGGGCCGGCAAGGCCAGGATGGCGCCAAACACGGCCGCGCCCAGGATGCTGGCGGGGATGGCCAGCCAGAACGACACGCCCAGCTTGAACACCAGCACGCCCGTGACGTAGGAGCCGATGCCGAACAGGCCCGCGTGGCCCAGCGACACCTGTCCCGTGTAGCCGACGACGATATCGAGGCCGAACAGCAGGATGGCGTAGATCAGGATGGTCTCGGCCAGGTGGATGTAATACGGGTTCGGGATGACGATGGGGAACAGTGCGAGCGCGGCCAGTCCCGCCGCGCTCAGCGCCAGCATGGTGATTTTCTTGTTCATGTCGTCCTCAGACTTTCTTGATCGCGGCTTTGCCGAACAGGCCGGACGGCTTGACGGCCAGCACCAGCAGCAACAGCAGCAGGCCAGGCACTTCCTTGTAGCCGGTGGAGATGTAGTAGCCGGTGGTCGTTTCCGCGATGCCCAGGATCAGCCCGCCGACGATGGCGCCCACGCCCGACGTCAGGCCGCCGATGATGGCCACGGCAAACGCTTTCAAGCCCAGCGACGCGCCCATGGTGGCTCCCGTCAAGGTCAGCGGCGCCACCAGCACGCCCGCAAAGGCGGCCGTGGCCGACGACAGCGCGTAGGAAAACGTGATGACCATGCCCGTGTTGATACCCATCAGGCCGGCCGCGTCGCGGTCGTTGGCTGTCGCCACCACGGCCTTGCCGTAGATCGATTTGCGGTTGAATACTTCGACGGCCAGCATGATGGCCAGCGCGCCGACGATGACGGCCACCTGCATCTGCTGCACGTTGGCGCCAAACACCTGGAACGGCGCGGCCGACAGCGGCGACGGGAACATCAGGTCATCCTTGCCCCAGATGTTTTCCGCCACGTTCTTGAAAATGATGGCCAGCGCGATGGTCGACATGATCCAGCCGAATTCGGACTTGATCTTGATGGCGGGCCGCACGCCTATCCATTCGACGAACACACCCTGCAAGGCGCCGAAGACGATGACGATGGGGATCATCAACAGATAGCTCATGTACGGGCCGCCGTGGATGGTGCCCACCAGGGAAAGGCCCACGAGCGCGCCCAGCATCAGGGATTCGCCCTGGCCGAAATTGAGGGTGCCGGAAGTGGCAAAGGTCAGCTGGTAGCCGAAGGCGATGACGGCATAGATCATGCCCAGCGCGATGCCGCTGAAGACGAGCTGCAGGAAGATTTCCATGGTATTCCCCGGAAGACGAACGATGAAAAAATGGCCAGTCCTGATTCCTCAAGGCTGGCCACTGCGCGGCGAATGTCCGCCAGGCTTATTTCGCGAGGACGACTTTGCCGTCCTTGACTTCACCGAAGACTGTCAGCTCGGCCGTGATCGCTTCATGGTTGGTCTTGCTGAATGGTTTGTTGTAGGTGGTGACGGCGCCTTCCACTTTTTCATTCAGGTTTTCCAGCGCGGCGCGCACTTTCGGGCCGTCCGTGCCGCCCGCCTGCTTGAAGGCGGCGGCCAGCAGGTAGATGGAATCGTAGCCTTGCGCGGCCGAGACGGCCGATGGCATGCGTCCGCCCGATGGCTTGTAGGCGGCCACGTAGGCGTCGATGAAGGCCTTGCGCTTCGGCGTGCTGGCATCCTGGATGAAGGTTTGCGGCATGCGCGTGCCATTGCCGTTCTTGCCCGCGTTGTCGATGAAGTTACCCATGGCCAAGGTCCAGCTGCCGATCAGCGGCACTTTCCAGCCCAGTTTTTCCATGCCGTTGGCGATCTGCGCCAGTTCCGGGCCGATGCCGTAGGTCAGCACGACTTCCGCGCCCGCCTGCTTGGCTTTCAGCAACTGGGCCGTCATGTCGACGTCCTTGATGTTGTATTTTTCCACGACAACGGGCTTGATGCCCTTCTTGTCGAGCGCCTTTTCCAGGTCTTCGCGGCCCAGCTGGCCGTAGTTGGTGGAGTCGGCCAGGATCGCCACTTTCTTGAACTTGCGGTTCTCGATCGCCTCATGCACGATCATGCCGGACTGGATGGTGTCATTGGCCGCATTGCGGAAGATGTAGTTTTCCGGCTGGTCGGCGAATTGCTTGGTGACGATGGAACCCGTCGCCACATTGTTCATGACGGGAATTTTCGCTTCCTGATAGAAGCGCTGCGAGGCCAGGGCCACGCCCGTGTTGATGTAGCCGACGGTGGCGGCGACCTTTTCCTTGTTGATCAGCTCCTGGGCGATCTGCACGCCGCGTTCGTTCTTCGCTTCGTCATCGCGCTCGATCAGCAGCAAGGAACGGCCCAGTACGCCACCCTTGGCATTGATTTCCGCGACGGCCAGCTTGACGCCGTCGCGCATCGACACGCCCATCGGCGCGGAACCGCCGGTGAACGGACCTGACACGCCGATCTTGATGGGGTCGGCTGCGACCGCCGCCTGCGAGAAACCCAAAACCAAACTTGCCACGAGCAATTTCTGTTTCAAATTCATTGTCATCTCCTCTGTTACAACGTTTTTAATGCCACTTATTTTTATTGTCGTACGCTGGATAACCGCCCCATCGATAAATCATTGTAGGTGAGTAAACATGCCCCAGCAACAACTACATATGACGCGTCGCAACATGCAGAAAAGCGCCAATTGCTGGCCCGATGTCAGCCTTTTGTAAGGAAAATATGACGCAAATTGGCGCACCTCGCGCCATCGGGCAACACTGCTGTGGCAAAACGCGACAGGCAAAAGGCGAGCTCGGCGATTCATCAGGACGCTGATCTGGCGCAATACTGGCACTGTCCAGCATGCTAACGTCGCCCTTGCCAGCGCGTACGCGCAGGTCCGATCAGCCACTCCCACCGCATGGAGGCGATATGCAGCGCCCTTCGAACTCGTCCATTTCTCCCCTGCTACTTGGCGCCATCGCCAGCCTGCTGCTGGGCGGCTGCGCCACCAACCTGGCGCCCGTGCGCACGTTTGCCGAACAGACGCAAAGGATGTCGCTCCATTTCGAACCCATGCTGGCGGGCGGCGTCCACAGCTGCATGGACAAAGCCATGCGCAAGCGCCTGATCCTGGCCGAGCGTTTCGATGCGCAAGCGAGCGAACAGGCGGCGCGCGCCGATTGCGCCGCGATCGCGCAAGCCAGCGCCTCGATCGCCAGCCTGAACGACCTCCTGCTGCGCTATGCCGGTACCCTGGCGGCGCTGGCCGATGACAAGCTGCCTGTCTACAAGGAAGAGTTTGCCGGACTCGGCGATGCCCTGGGCGGCCTGGCGCAGCCGGGTGGCGGCGCGCCCCTGCTCGATGCGGGCAAGCTGTCGAAAGTCGTCAAATTGAGCGAACACCTGAGCCGCCTCGCCACGCAGCGCCTGCAGAAATCCGCCTTGCGCGAATTGCTCGACGAGCAGGAAGCCGTCGACATCGTCAGCAATGCGCTCAAGGAGTATGCGCAGCGCAGCTACCGCGCCGGCTTGCAGGATGAGTTGCGCGACCTGGACCTGCTGCGTGGCGCCGTCGACAAGGCCGCGCCGCGCGAGCCGCTGGCCGCCAACTACATCCGCACCCGCTTGCACCTGGAAGGCCGGCAATTGCAGGAAAGGGAAAAGATCGTCGCCGCGTACGTTGCCGCCGTCGACGCGCTGCAAGCGAGCGTGGCCGCGCTGCGCGCCAATCTCGACCGCCTGCAGGCGCCCGAACTGGAACAGCAGCTGGCGCAGTTTTCACGCCAGGTCGAGACGCTGCAAAAACAGGCTGTTTTCTATGGCCCCGCCCGCTGGTAAGCGGCGCACACACAGGAGTATCCCATGGCCCAACTGACCGAACTGACAAAAGACCAAAGCTACGCCATCGCCGACAGTCTGGCGCAGGCATCGAGTCTGGTGCTGGAATTGCGCATCCGCGAACGCGAGGCGCTGGCGCCGGACGAGCGCGCGCTGCTGGAGCAATATGAAGACCACCTGGACCAGATGGTGTCCCTGTTTCGCGCGTATGGCATTTATCTGACGGCCGAAGGCGCGGAACAGGCGCGCGGCGATATCGAGGGCGCCATCGCCAAGGGCAAGCTGCAGCTCAAGCGCATCGCCGACGTGAAAGCCGCCATCGGTGCGGCGGCCAGGCTGGTCGACCTGGGCGCAGCCATCCTGTCGCGCGACCCGTACGCCATCGGCGAGGCGGCAGCCAGCCTGCGGGCCAAGCCGAAGAAGGACGCGCCGGCCGGACAGACTGTCTGAGTCCGCCGGCCTGTGCGGCAGTTACTCTATGCTAAGTACGCCCTGGTCCGAACTCAGATACGTCGCTGCCCCCTCTGCCGCCTCGGCCAGGCTCCAGGCGTAGCCGCCGGCCGCCGGCGCGGACGTCAACGCATAATGCACGCCCGGTTTCAGTCCTGTCGCCAGGATGGCGCCGCTGGCCAGGGGAGAAACCCAGTCCAGGCGGGCAGCGGGAGCCACTTCGCGGTTGAACAAGGTGTGCAACTGCCCACCCAGCAGCAGCGCCTCCGTGTTGGCCGCCGCTGACAGGCGCGTCGCGCTCGGCGCGGCGGCTGGCCCCGTGCCGCCATCATTGTCGGCAACGGCCAGCACGTGCAGGAAGTACTCGGGCGCGTTCAGCGCAGGCGCCACGGGAGCCGCCACTTCCAGGCGCCAGGCACCGACATCGCTGGTCAGGGATTGCTGCGTGCTGACCAGCGGCGTCTGATTGCGCCACAGGTAACTGCCATCGGCCTGGCGCCGGCGCACGGTGAAACGGCAATCGGCGCCATTAGCGGCAACCTCGCCCGTGCCGAGATTGGTCTGCGCGCAGCCGCTCCCGCCCTCCTGCCCGCCCCCCACCTTGCGCACGCTGGCATCGAGCGGCAGGATCGTCTGCGCCGTCAGCATGCCGCCGCCATTGCGGATGGTGACGATGCGCTCCTGGCCTGCGCTGTAACCGAACTGATACTGGCCATTGCCCAGCGCCGTCGTCCCTGGCGCGCCGGAGACGGGATCATTTGCCGTGTGCAGCAGGAAGGTGGCCGGCAAGGCCTGCTTGCTGCGCACGCTGTCAAAGACGACCGTGACCGGCTTGCCCCAGAACGATGGCGAGCGCAGGAACAGCACATTGCGCACAAAACCGTTGGCCATATCAAGCTTGCTCGAGGCATAGGCCTTGCTTGCGTTGCCGCTGGTGTAGGTGTACTGCGGCGTATTTTCGTAGCGGACGATGCCGTCGAGCGCATTCGGTCCCGCAGGGCTGATTTCCTCTATCGTCGGGTAGCCCTGTCTCGGCGCATAGAACCATTGGCCGCCGTCATTGCTGAATTCCCTGTCACCTCGCGTAAAACGCTCGTTCTTGTCGAATATCAGCAGCGTATTATGGGCAATGCTGCGCGTGTAGTAATTCCACCAGTGGCTGCTGCCATATTCTTCATACAAGCCGGTGTCGAGCAGCAGCGGAGCCTTGTAATTGAGCGAGAAACTGTTCTGGTCGAAGTGCTGGTGATTTTCCGCGATAAAGGACGTCGATTTGAATTCCAGCAAAGTGGCATTCGCATAGTCCCAGGTATCGCGCATCAGCACCTGGCCCGACGTCCTGAAATGGCGCGACAATTCCAGCGATTCCAGCGGCGCCGCAGGCAGTGCAACGGGCCACAACAGCCGCTCCAGTATCAAGGCATCGTGCGAGCTGCGCGACGCCACGACATGTTCGCGATAAAACTTCCCGGCCACGCCATCGGCCGTATCCGTGACCGCGCCAAGCGCCAGCTGTCCTATTAACGTGCTGCCGAGCGGTGTCGTGAAATTATCGCCGCTGGCGGGAAAGCTGCCGTCATGGCGCAAGCCGTAGATATACGGATAAATCAGCCTGGCTTGCCAGTCGGCCTGCAGCAACGGGGCCGTCCCCGTATTTTCCAGCGCGCTGCGCCACAGGAGCAGGCGCTCGGGGATGCTCGATACGCCATAGGCAAAGCCCATATGGTGGCCGCCATCGGCTGAAATAAGGGCGCGCGCCGCAAGAAAGCCTTTTTCGTAGTGCGCATATGACGTTTCGATCATCGGCAACACTTCAGGATGCTCGTCAGCGATGGCCAGCAAGCCAACGGTGACATTATTGACGGCGCTAAACGGGTGCCCGCTGATATAGAAATTGGCGATGGAAGGCTTCGATTCACTGCGGTCCCACTGTTCATACACGGGCTTTTTCTTGCAATCAAAACTGGTACTGGTGATATACAGCTGCTGATAGCCGCACATCGAGACAAACAGATTCTCGTGCCCCTTGCCCGTATCGGCGGCGATCGTTTCCTTGATTTTCTGCGCCATCAGGTCGCGGTAGCTGCCAAAGCCCACGGCATCGGGAACGGCGCGGGTGCCCGTCTCGGCAAACAGCCAGTCGTACAGGATGCCCATCGCGCCCACCCGCCCGCCCATCGACCACTCGCCGCCGGCAACGGGGGCCGTCACCAGCAGCTTGTCGAGGTAATTCAGGGCGCCATCCAGATACTTCGCATTGCCTGTCAGGCGGTACGCCATGGCCAGCATCTGCGCAGTTTCATAAATCGTGCCGCGGCTACCGGTGGCCACGTTGCACAGCTCCGGCCCGCCGCCGGAAGGGGGAAGCAGCGGGCAAGCCTGAAGCGTGGCCACCCGACCATTGACACGCTCCAGGAAGCCGTACCAGGCCTTGTTGAGCGAAGCATCCATCGCAGGGGCCTGCCACAATTGCTGGCCACCGGCATCGAGCAAGCGGAAATTGCGCATGGTTTCATTGCGCCGCATGCCTATCCTGCTTGTCTGCCCATCCGCCTGCCATTCCATTGGCGGCGTGGCACCCGTGCCATCGACCGTTCTCCAGCCAGTGGACACGACAACACCATTGACTTTCAAATCAATTTTATGGGTCTGGCTATTCCATGACAATTGGATGGTCGACCAGACATCGGCTTTTAAATCGATCCTGGCGACAGACAGATACTGGGCCAGTCCATTGACCTGGAAGCCGACCTGGAAACCGATGCTTTCCCCGACCGCACCGGCCGGGCTATCGTAGGAATCAACGTGGCGAATGAAAAAGCCATTGCGGCTCGGGTTGAATTCGCCAAAAATCGCCTGGTTGCCGCTATCGAGTGGATCCTTGCGCCTGGCGAACAGCTCCAGGCTGATGCTGCCGCCTGCGGCGGGAAATGCGGCAGGCAGAGTCGGCAACTGCGGTTTCAGCACATCGAAACTGGCCTGATTGACGAATAGCCGCGGATGGCCCTGCTTGATGGGCGCGGGCAATTGCGCCATCGCGGAAGTGGCAAGCAGGCAAAAAGCACCCAGCATGGCATGCGCCATTTTCCTGGGCAAGGACGGCAAAACGCTTCGGCGCTGCTTGAACATTGTTTTCTGTTGGCGAATCATTTGACTTTGCACTCGGGCTCCCGGAATCATCCAGTTAATAAAAAAACCATATGGCAAATAGTGCCACATAATTTTATAAAAAAGCCAATAAGTACCGTCAAATGACAAACACGGATAGCCGGCGGCGCTCTCAGGGCTCGCCAGCCCGGTGCCCCATCGCGTGCGTGGCCATCTTCAAGTACAGGAACGATTGCTCCTCGTTGTG
This sequence comes from Janthinobacterium sp. EB271-G4-3-2, assembly GCF_020858035.1. Lineage (NCBI taxonomy): Bacteria > Pseudomonadati > Pseudomonadota > Betaproteobacteria > Burkholderiales > Oxalobacteraceae > Janthinobacterium > Janthinobacterium sp. EB271-G4-3-2. The sequence continues at coordinate 70,558 of NZ_JACYMG010000013.1, forward strand.
CGCATAACCCATCTGCCCTTCGGCCAGGGCCGCGGATTTCTGCTGCAGCGCTTCCGGGTATTCGAGGTCGCAGGCGGCGTCGAGCCAGTAACGCGCCCTGGCTTCGTCGCTATCGAGCAGCATGTTCGCCACGATGAACATGGCCGGCGCCACGCCGCGCTGCGCCGCCAGTTCCAGCCAGCGCAGCGCGGCGGCGCCGTCTTGCGGGCCGCCCATGCCGTTCTTGTGCATCAGGCCCAGGTAGTATGCGGCAGGACCGCTGCCCTGCCCCGCAGCCTGTTCAAAAAGGGCGCGCGCCTGCGGCTGGGCCGCTTCTCCTGCGCGCATCAGAACCTTGGCCCGGGCCGTGACGTCCGGCCCTGCCGATGCCAGCGGCGTTCCGGCCAAGGCGATGGCAAACAACCATAGCTTCATTTCGACAGATCCACCTGGTACAGCGCAAAGCCCTTGCCCGCGCCGTCGTCAGCCTTCAGCTGCGCGACGTTGTCGATGCCGGCCGCTTGCGCCAGGTCGATCACGTTCGGCGCCGAATGGAAGACCACCGGGCCTTTCGTGGCCACCCTGGCGAAGCGCCAGCTGCGCGCCGAACCGTTTTTCGCGCGTGTCAGGTTTTTCTGCTGCGTGACGTAGGCGATCAGCAGTTCGCGGTTGTTGTCGGGCGAGGCCACCACCGTCTTGCTGCCGTCGAGGCCAGGGAAGTTGCCACCGCCGCTGGCGCGGTAGTTATTCGTCGCGATCAAAAATTCCTGGCTGGAATCCACCGGCTTGCCCTTGTAGCTCAGCACCTTGATGCGCTGGCCGGGCTTTTGCGTAACGTCGATCTGGTAGCGCACGTCGGCGCTCGTGATCGCGTCGAAGTTGTAGCTCGGGTGGGCCGTGTTGACCAGTTCCTGCGGCTCCAGCTTGTGCGGATCGATGGTATTGAAGCGCCGCGCCGACTGTTCCAGCCAGGCTTTCAGGTCCGCGCCATTCATCTTCACGCCGTACAGCGCGTTCGGATACAAGTACAGGTCGGCCGCGTTATTGAGCGCCACATTGCCCGCCTTGACGTCCGTGTAGTCGGACACGCCGGCCGAGCCGCTCTTGAACGGCGACGACATCGACAGCACGGGCAAGTGCGCGTACTGCGGCAGGTTCGCCTTCACATACGCGGCCAGATAGCCCGCCTGCGCCTGGTTCACCACCTCGATGGCGCTCACGTCGCCCACGTCGGCGAAATACGTCGACATGCGGAAGTCCGTCGCGCCCACGGGCGTCTGCACGTAGGCAATCGTCGCCGCATGTTCCTCGGCCACCAATGTGGCGATGGCAGGATCGGGCTGGACGTAACTCTTGTCCGCGTTCTGGATGCCGCGCGCTTCCACCGTCGTGGCGCTCTTGTCAACCACCCACCGCTTGCCGTCGTGGAGCAGGCGCAGGCCGATCACGCCCAGGTGCTTGCCCCACAGATTGGCCATCACGGTGGGCACGCCGTTCACCAGGCCACGGGCCTTGTCGACGCCGGGCAAATTAAACTGCGGCACCGTGCTGGCCGCGTTCGGGAACAGCTGATGCGAATGGCCGATCAGCATGGCGTCCACGCCCGGCACTTGCGACAGGTAGTAATTACCGTTTTCCATGGTCGGCGAATACGGGCTGTCATCGAGGCCGCCGTGCGAGATCGCCACCACCAGTTCGGCGCCCTTGGCGCGCATCTCGGGGATGAATTTTTCCGCCGTCTCGCGCACGCCCTGCGTGTAGACGCGGCCTTCGAGCCAGCGCTTGTCCCAGGCCATGATGGTGGGCGGCGCGAAACTGATGATGCCGACCTTCACGCTGCTCGTCACGGGATTGCCATCGGGGCCGGTGGCCGTGATTTGCTTGTCGATGATGTGGTATGGCGCAAACAGGGGTTTACCCGTCTTGACGCTGTAGACGTTGGCCAGCACTTGCGGGAACGTGGGGCCGGCGCAGCGCGGTTTGCTGGCGTCGACACTGTCGACGTCGAAGCGGTTGCCCGTCACCTGGCTCAGGAACGCCAGGCCGTAGTTGAATTCATGGTTGCCGATGCCGCCGCCGTCCACCTTCAGCAGATTCATGGCCTTGTAGATGGCCAGGGTCTGGTCGCAGGCCAGCGGTTTGACGAGGGCCTGGTAGTCGGCCAGGGCCGTGCCCTGGATGGTGTCGCCGTTGTCGAGCAAAAGGTTGTTCGGGAACTGCGCGCGCGCCTGGGCGATCAGGGCCGCCGTGCGTTCCAGGCCGATCGACGGCTCCGCCTGCAGCTTGTAGTAATCATAACTGAGCACATTCGCGTGCAAGTCCGTCGTCTCGAGCAGGGCCAGGGTGGCGCTGCTGCCGGCCGGCGCGGCCGATGGCTGGACCGGGCCGGTGGCGGTGGGCGGCAAGGCGCCGCAGCCGGCCAGCAGCAACGGTAACAGGGCGAGACGGGGAAGTTGAAGCATGATGTATTCCTGTGGAAAGACAATATCGCCAGCATCATACGCAGCACGGCAGCCCCTATCAAGGCAAAAATATTGTCGCAAATACAGCGAAATGATGATTTTATTGCCCTGTCCGGCATCGATTCGGCGCCCTCGGCATCAGAAACGCGCCGCGCTCGCGTATAATTCAGGGTTTGATTTCACCATAGAAGACCAGAACATTATGGAAGCCGAACGCATCAATATCATCTCCGCCCTGCTCAACGACCTGACGGTCCGCGAAGCCGAACTTCGGAGGTATCTTTGACTTCACTGTCAAGTCGGAGAAACTAGAGCAAGTCAACGAAGAACTGGAAGATCCAACCGTCTGGAACGATCCCAAGCGCGCCCAGGACCTCGGTAAAGAGAAGAAGGCGCTGGAAGCCATCGTATTCACCCTGGCCAAGGCCGATGCCGACCTGCGCGACACCCGCGACCTGTTCGACATGGCCCGCGAAGAAGGCGACGACGACACGCTCGAAGCGATCGAGCAGGACGTGCAGGAAATCCGTAAGGTCATCGAAAGCATGGAATTCCGCCGGATGTTCAACAATCCGATGGACCCGAACAACTGCTTCATCGACATCCAGGCCGGCGCCGGCGGCACGGAAGCCCAGGACTGGGCTTCGATGCTGCTGCGCCAGTACCTGCGCTATTGCGAACGCAAGGGCTTCAAGGTCGAAATCCTCGAGCAGTCCGACGGCGAGGTCGCCGGCATCAAGACGGCCACCCTGAAGGTCGAGGGCGATCACGCCTACGGCTTCCTGCGCACGGAAACGGGCGTGCACCGCCTGGTGCGCAAGTCGCCATTCGACTCGGCCAACGGCCGCCACACCTCGTTTACGTCGCTGTTCGTGTATCCGGAAGTCGACGATTCGATCGAGATCGACGTCAACCCGGCCGACATCCGCGTCGATACCTACCGCGCGTCGGGCGCCGGCGGTCAGCACATCAACAAAACCGACTCCGCCGTCCGCATGACCCACGCGCCAACCGGCATCGTGGTGCAGTGCCAGAACGACCGTTCGCAGCACCGCAACCGCGCCGAAGCGATGGAAATGCTGAAAGCGAAGCTGTACGAGCATGAACTGCGCAAGCGCATGAGCGAACAGCAAAAGCTGGAAGACTCGAAGACGGACGTGGGCTGGGGTCACCAGATCCGCTCCTACGTGCTGGACCAGTCCCGCATCAAGGACTTGCGCACCGGTTTCGAGACGGGCAATACCAAGGGCGTGCTCGATGGCGACATCGACGACTTCATCTCCGCTTCGCTCAAGCAAGGCGTATAAGGATGAATACGTCCGCTCCAGCGCAGCGCGCCTTCCTGTTCGACATGGATGGCACGATCGTCGACAACATGGCCTTCCACACGACGTCGTGGCTGGCGTTCTTTGAACGCCACGGCCATGCGCTGGACGCGGATGCCTTTTTCCGCGACACGGCGGGACGGCAGGGACATGAAATCATCGCCAAGTACCTGGGCGAGGATGCCGACCACGTCACCCTGCTGGCTGAAAAGGAAGTCGTCTACCGCGAACTGTATGGCCCGCACCTGGCCACGGTGCTTGGCTTCGACCGGCTGATCGCCAGCGCGCGCCAGCATGGCGTGGGGCTGGTGGTGGGCACGGCCGCGCCAGACGAGAATATCGCGTTCACGCTCGACGGCCTGGACCTGCGCCACCGCTTCGACGCCATCGTCGGCGCCGCCGACGTGGAACGGGGCAAGCCGCACCCGGACGTTTTCCTGAAAGGCGCGCTGCTGGCCGGCGCGCTGCCGCACAACTGCATCGTCTTTGAAGACGCGCCCCTGGGCGTGGAAGCGGCGCGCCGTGCCGGCATGCGCGTCGTGGCACTCACCACCACCCTGCCGGCCGAGGCATTTGCCGCCTTCGACAACGTCATTGCCATCGTGCCGGATTTCTCCTCGCTCGACGTCGACGCACTGTTTGCCAGCGTGGCGCCAGCGCTGGCACCACATCATCAATAATCACCAACGAAGAACACCATGACTACGGATATCCAAGAACAAGCCGCCGCACCCGATGAAAACAAGATCATCGCCGAGCGCCGCGTCAAGCTGGCCGCACTGCGCGAACAAGGCGTCGCCTTCCCGAATGATTTCCGCCCCGAGCACAAGGCGGCCGATCTGCACGCGCAATACGGCGGCAAGACGCGCGAAGAGCTGGAAGCCGAACCTGTCACCGTGGTGCTGGCAGGCCGCATGATGCTCAAGCGCGAAGCGGGCAAGAAAGCCGCTTTCGCCACCCTGCAAGACGCTTCCGGCCCGAAGGCCGACGGCCGCATCCAGATCTACGCCACCTTGGACCTGACCGGCGAAGCGGCCATGGCCGCCCTGCACCACTATGACCTGGGCGATATCCTGGGCGTGCAAGGCACCTTGTTCAAGACCAAGACGGACGAACTGACCATCAAGGTCACGGAACTGCGTCTGATCACCAAATCGCTGCGCCCGCTGCCGGACAAATTCCACGGCCTGGCCGACCAGGAAACGAAGTACCGCCAGCGCTACGTCGACCTGATCATGAACGAAGAGACGCGCCGCACCTTCAAGGCGCGTACCGCCGCCATCTCGTCGATCCGCCGCTTCATGGAAAAGAACGAGTTCATGGAAGTGGAAACGCCGATGCTGCACACGATCCCTGGCGGCGCGGCGGCCAAGCCGTTCATCACGCACCACAATGCGCTGGACATGCAGATGTTCCTGCGCATCGCGCCCGAGCTGTACCTGAAGCGCCTGGTCGTGGGCGGCTTCGACCGCGTGTTCGAGATCAACCGCAACTTCCGCAACGAAGGCGTGTCGATCCGTCACAACCCTGAATTCACGATGATGGAATTCTACGCGGCCTACACCGACTACAAATGGCTGATGGATTTCACGGAAGCCGTCATCCGCCAGGCCGCCATCGACGCGCACGGCACCGCCACCCTGACCTACGGCGGCCGCGAGCTGGACCTGGCAAAACCGTTCCACCGCCTGACCATCGTCGAAGCGATCAACAAGTACGCGCCGGGCTACACGCCGGAGCAGTTGAACGATGCGGACTTCATCAAGGAAGAGCTGAAGAAATTCGGCGTCAAGCCGTTCGCCACGGCCGGCCTGGGCGCGCTGCAACTGGCGCTGTTCGAAGAGACGGCGGAAGCGCAGCTGTGGGAACCGACCTACATCATCGACTATCCCGTAGAAGTGTCGCCACTGGCGCGCGCTTCCGACACGGTGGCCGGCATCACCGAACGTTTTGAATTGTTCATGGTGGGCCGCGAGATCGCCAACGGCTTCTCCGAGTTGAACGACGCGGAAGACCAGTCGGCCCGCTTCCTGGCGCAAGTCGCCGCCAAGGACGCCGGCGATGAAGAGGCGATGTTCTACGACGCCGACTACATCCGCGCGCTCGAGTACGGCATGCCGCCAGCCGGCGGCTGCGGCATCGGCATCGACCGCCTGATGATGATCATCACGGATTCGCCGAACATCCGCGACGTCCTGCTGTTCCCTCACCTGCGCCGCGAAGAATAATCACGGACGCAAGCCGATAAAAAGCCGCCTGATTTTGCGATCAGGCGGCTTTTTTACGTCCGAGGCCGTCAGCCGGCCACGGTCACGCGCTGGTGGCTGCGGCTGGCCTGCTGCGCCGCCAGCGCCGTGGCCAGCGCGCGCATGCCGTCGTCACCGGTGGCGGCCGGCTGCCCTTCGCCGCGCATGGCGCGCTGGAAGGCACGCACCGAGCGCACGTACAGGTTTTCATGCTCGACGGGGATGTCGATGCTGCCGCCGTCGCGCGTCAGGCTGATGCTGCCGACGGGGCGCTGCGTCATCACGCCGGTGGCGAAGATGGTGCCCTTCGTGCCGATGATTTCCACGCCGGACAGCGAATGCGGCGCGTTGAACGCGTCGTGCACCTGCACCAAGGCGCCGTTGTCGAACTCGATGACGGCCATCAGGCCCTCTTCCAGCCCGGCCACCGTCATGCCGCCGCTGGTGGCGCAGGCGGTGACGTGGCGCGGCTCCGAGTCCAGCAGAAAGCGCAGGGTATCGACATCGTGCACGAACATGTCGAGCGTGACGCCGCCCGACTCCGGCGCATCCAGGCGCCAGCCGCGCAGGTGCTGCGGCAGGTTGTTCGCGTGCAGCACGCGGCCATACAGGGGCTGGCCGATCTCGCCGGCGCGTATCAGCTCGCGCACCTTGCCGTGGCTGGCCGCGTTGCGCAGGTGGTGGTTAATCCCCAGCACCACGCCCGCTTCGGCGCAGCCGTCGACCATGCGGCGGGCGTCGTCCAGGTTCAGCGCCAGCGGCTTTTCGCACAGCACGTGCTTGCCGGCGCGCGCCGCCTGCAAGGTCTGCGCCATGTGCAACTCATTGGTGGTGCTGATGTACACGGCATCCGTTCCCGGATGCGCGAGCGCCGCATCGAGGTCCGTGTAGCTGGCGGCGATGCCGAACTTCCCGGCAAAAGCGGCGCCGCGCGCGGCATCGCGGCTGACCACGGCCAGCACCTCGGCGTCGCCCTGCTGGCGGATCGCGTCGACCATCCATTCGCGCGCCACGGTGCTCGCGCCGACCAAAATCCATCCGGTTTTCTTCATTCGATTCTCCCGTTAAAAAGTGTGGCGCAGGCCGAGGTTCCAGGCCTGGTTGCCGGTACCGTTGTCGGTGGCGTTGCCCACCACGTAGGCGGCGCCGTTGCGGTTGTCGATATGCGCGTAGGCCGCGTACAAGGTACTGCGCTTCGACAGCGCGTAGGTGTAGCCGATGCCGATCTGGGAAGCGTCGCCGTTGGCGGCACGCCGGTCGTCGCGCCGCACGTACGAGAACAGGACTCTGTGCGGCCCGACAGGCACGGTGGCGCCCAGCATCAGGTCCGCGCTGTCGACCGTGGTGGCGGCGCCCGCCGTGCTCTTGCTGACGGCAACGGCGCCATGCGCCTTGACGACGCCGAAGTCCCAGGTGGCGCCCAGCACCGTGTTGCGCGCCCTGCCCGCCACCAGCGCGCTTGACAGGGTATTGGCGTCCTGGTGCGCCATGCGCACGTACAGCGGCCCGCTGGCATAGGTGGCCGCCGCACCCATGTAGCGCCTGGCCGAGGCATCGCCCGGCACTTCGCCGAAGCCGTATGCCAGTTCGCCGGAAAGGCCGCCGCGCACGGGCGAGCTGTAGGTGAGGCTGTTGTCGACGCGGCTGATGTAGCCGGCCGTGAAGACATTGCTGATCCTGCCCGCAAAACCCAGGTAAAACGGGTCCAGCGCTCCCAGGCTGCTATCGATGAACGTGTACTGGCGACCCAGCCGCAAGGTGCCCGCCGCGCCGGCCAGGCCGACGAAGGCCTGGCGTCCGAACAGCAGGCCGCCCTGGGCCGATGCGCCCGTGTCGGCCAGGATGCCCGCATCAAACGTAAATATCGCCGTCGTGCCGCCGCCCAGGTCTTCGCTGCCCTTGAAACCGAGCCGCGAGCCGTTGGCGATGCCGCTCGTCAGCTTGAGCACCCGGCCCCCGGGGCCGCCGTTCTCGGACACCACGCCCAGGTCCGCGATGCCGTACATGGCCACGTTCGACTGCGCCGAGCACAGGCCGCCGCAGGCCCCGGCACCGATGATCATTGCCCTTGCTACCTTGTTCTTCATGTCTTTCCCTGTCTGTCTTTTTATCGATACTGTTCTTAGCCGACCAGGTGGCGCGGACGCTCGCCGCGCAAGCCGGCCAGCAGGTTGTCCACGGCCTGCTGCGCCATGGCGTAGCGCGTTTCGTGCGTGGCAGAGCCGATGTGCGGCAGCGCCACCACGTTGGCCATGTGCGGCAGCGGATTGTCCGGCGCCAGCGGTTCGCGCTCGAACACGTCGAGACCGGCGCCGTGGATGGCGCCCTGCCGCAGCGCCTCGATCAGCGCCGCCTCGTCGACGATGCGACCGCGCGAACCGTTGATGAAGATGGCGCCGGGGCGCATCAGCGCGAACTCGCGCCGGCCCATCATGCCTTCCGTCTGCGCCGTCAGCGGCAGCACCACGCAGACGAAATCGGAGCCGGCCAGCAGCTCGTCGAGCGCCACCTGGCGCGCGCCCAGCGCCGCCTCCACTTCGGGCACCGCTTCGCCGTTCACGTACAGCACCTGCATGCCGAAGCCCAGCGCGGCGCGGCGGGCGACGGCGCGGCCGATGCGGCCCATGCCCAGCATGCCGATGGTCTTGCCGTGCACGTTGACGCCGTACTGGCTGTCGCCCACGCTGCGCGTCCAGCGTCCGGCCTTGACGAATTCAGCCAGTTCGACGACGCGCCGCGCGCTGGCGAGGATCAGCGCGAAGATCGTGTCGGCCGTCGTTTCCGTCAGCACGTCCGGCGTATTGGCCAGCAGGATGCCCCGTTCGCGCAGGTAGTCGACGTCGAACTGGTCGACGCCAACGGAAATGGTGGAAATGATGCGCAGATCAAAGGCCGGGTCCAGCAGTTCGCGGTCCAGGCGCACGCTGGCGCCCAGCAAGCCATGCGCGCCGCGGATGGCGGCGGCGAACGCGGCGCGGTTGTCCGCATCGATCGCCTCGAAGTACGTCACGTCGCATTCGGCGCGCAAGCGCGCCAGCAGCGGCTCGGCCAGCTTTTTATACACAACCACATGTTTTTTCACGAGTGTTTCCCCTGTACGGTTCAAGATGGGACCAGCGCGTCGAGCTGGGCCCGGGTCGGCAAGCCTTCCATGTCGCCGGCCACCTGGATGGCGAAGGCGCCGACCCGGTTGCCGCGCCCTACCGCCTGCGCCAGCGGCAAGCCTTCCAGCAAGGCGCTGACCAGGCCGGCCGCGAAGCCGTCGCCGGCGCCCACCGTGTCGACCACGTTGACCACGCGCTCGCCCGGCACCATGCCGCTGTCGCCGTCGGCCGTGCGGTAATAGGCGCCCTCGGCGCCCAGCTTGATGACCACCAGGCGCGCGCCCTGCCGCAGATAAAAGCCGGCGACGTCGTGCGGCAAATCGTGGCCGGTGAGGATTTTTCCCTCGCCCAGGCCGGGCAGCACCCAGTCCGCCTTGGCGGCGAGGCGGTTGATCTGTTCGACCATGACGGCTTGCGACGGCCACAGCGAGGGCCGCAGGTTCGGGTCGAACGACACGGTGCGGCCGTTGGCGCGCATGAAATCGAGCGCCTGGCCGGCGAACGCCAGGCTGGTCTCGGACAGCGCCGCGGCCACGCCCGTGGCGTGCAAGTGGCGCGCGGACAGGAAATAGGCGGGGTCGAAGTGTTCGGGCGCCAGCCGGCTGGCGGCGGAACCCTTGCGGAAGTATTCGACCAGCGGATCGGCGCCGTTCTCGGCCTTCTCCTTGAGCAGGAAACCGCTGGACTGGCCGGCGACGGCGACGACGCGGCTGCAATCAACGCCCTCGGCCTGCACGCTGGCGCGGATGAAGCGGCCGAACGAGTCGTCGCCCACGCGGCTCAGCCAGCCGACTTTCAAACCCAGGCGCGCCAGGCCGATGGCGACATTCGTCTCGGCGCCGGCCAGGCGGCGCGTAAAGTGCGCCACGGTCGCCAGGTCGCCCATTTGCTCGGCAACGAACATCGCCATCGCCTCGCCGTAAGTAACAACGTCAAGCTTCATCATGCAGCCTCCAGAATTTGAATGTAGCGGCCCGTTTCGGCCACCAGGTCGGCGCCTTCGAGCGGGAATTCGATGGCCCGCTGCACGCCCGGCGCAAAGTGCGCGAAGACGGCGCGCCAGGCCGGATCGGCCTCGGAGACGGCGCAGGCGGACAAGCGGCCCCCGTCGTCAAAAACCGCCTTGCAATGCACATAGCGCACGTACGGCGCCAGCAGGCGCGCCGCCTGCTGCGCATCCTCGCCCACCCAGCGCCAGTTGCCGATATCGAAGGTCAGCCCCACGGGCAGCCCGATGTCGCGCGCCGCCGCCAGGAAGCGCGCGATCGTCGCCAGCTTGCCGCCGTGGGCCGTCTGGTCGTTTTCCACCAGCAGCGCCACGGGCGCGCCCGCCAGCTGGGCTTTCAATACTTGCAGGTCCGGCGCGGCCGGGTAATGGCCCAGCGACACCTTCAGGTAGCGCGCCCCCAGGCGCGCCGCCTCGTCCAGCATCTGTTGCAGCAGTTCGTGCCGCAGCAGCCCGTCCGCGTCCCATAATTCGATGGGCGTGGAATACACCGAGTACAGGCCGCGCGCGGCCACCGCCGCGCCCATGCGCGCCAGGTCCGGCAAGTCGGACGTGAACAGTTCGCGGCGGATCTCGATGCCGGCGCCGCCCGCATCGGCCACCACGTCGATGAAATGGCTTTGCCCCAGCTGCCTTACCCTGCTTGCGCCGTAGGCCGACGCCGCCACCAGGACGGGGCTCACTTGATCGCTCCCGCGCCGACGAACTGGCGCGCTTCGGGCGTTTGCGGATTGCTGAAAAACGCTTCCGACGGTCCGCTTTCCCACACCAATCCCTGGTGCATGAAGACGGTGACGTCGGCCATGCGCCGCGCGAACTCCATCTCGTGCGTCACCAAGAGCATCGTCATGCCGGCCTGCGCCAGCTCTTCCATCACTTTCAGCACTTCCTGCGTCAGTTCCGGGTCGAGCGCCGACGTCACTTCGTCGAACAGCATCACTTGCGGCTCCATCGCCAGCGACCGGGCGATCGCCACGCGCTGCTGCTGGCCGCCCGACAGCTGCTCGGGATAGGCTTCGCGCTTGTGGTCCAGGCCCACCTGCTTGAGCACGCGCAGCGCCGTGGCGCGGCCCTGGGCATCGGGTACTTTCTTGACGATGCGCGGCGCCAGCATGACGTTTTCTTCCACGGTCAGATGCGGGAACAGGTTGTAGCTCTGGAAGACCATGCCGACGTCCTTGCGCAAGTCGAGCAGGTGTTCCTGGCGCGCCGTCAGCGTATGGCCGGCCACGACGATGCTGCCGCTGTCGATGGTTTCCAGGCCGTTGATACAGCGCAGCATGGTGCTCTTGCCGGAGCCGCTGCGGCCGATCACGGCGATCACCTGCCCCCGCTCGACGGCGAACGACACGCCCTTGAGCACGTGGTTGGCGCCGAAGCTCTTGCTGATATTGTCGATTTCAACGATGGGCATGGAATTTCCTTTCCAGTGAATGGCTGTAGCGCGACAGCGGATAGCACATCGCGAAGTAGATCAGGGCGACGATGGGGAAGACGATGAACGGCAGGAAGGTCGCATTGCTGACCAGTTGCCCTGCCCGCGTCAGTTCCACCACGCCGATGATCGAGGTGATCGAAGTGTTCTTGATGATCTGCACCATGAAGCCCACGGTCGGCGGCAGCGAATGGCGCAGCGCCTGCGGCAGGATGACGTAGCGCAGCTGCTGGTAGCGGTTCAGCGCCAGCGCGGCCGACGCTTCCCACTGCTGCCGCTGCACGCCTTCGATGCAGCCGCGCCAGATCTCGCCCAGGTAGGCGCTGGCAAAGATCGTCATCGCCGCGCCGGCCGCGATGACCGGCGACAGCTTGTAGCCGAACAGGGCCAGGCCGTAATAGGTCAAAAACAGCACGATCAGCACGGGCGTGCCCTGGATCAGCTGGATATACAGGGCGCTGATGAAACGCAGGAACGGGCTGCGCGCCGTGCGCAGCAGCGCCACCGCGAAGCCGGCGATGCCGCCCGTGATGAAGACGATCAGCGACAGGCCGATGGTCCAGCGCGTGGCCTCGAGCAGGAATTGCAGGTTATCCCAGGAAAAGTCACTGATCATGTCATGCTCCCATGCGCACCGCGCCCAGACGGCGGCGGCGTTTGAAGACGATCTGGCCCAGTACCCAGAAACTGAAGCGGAACAGCAGGGCCAGCACGATGTACAGCACCATCACGACGATGTAGATCTCGAAGCTGCGGAAGGTTTCGGAGTCAAGTAAATGGGCGGCGGCAGTCAGCTCTTCGGCGGAAATGGCCGACACGACGCTCGAAGCGAGCATCATCAAGGTGAACTGGCTGGCCAGCGCCGGATACACTTTTTCCAGCGCCGGCAGCAATACCACGTGGCGCATTACCTGCCAGCGCGTCATGCCCAGCGCCTGCGCCGCTTCCAGCTGCGACGGATGCACGGCGCCGATGCCGGCCCGCACGATCTCGGCCGCGTAGGCGCCCAGGTTGACCGTCATGGCGACGAGCGCGGCGCCGTTCGCGTCGAGCTGCAAGCCCAGCGACGGCAAGCCGAAGTAGATGATGAACAGCTGCACCAGGAACGGCGTGCTGCGGATGATCTCGACATAGGCGCGCACCACCGCGCGGGCATAGGCGGGACCGTTCTTCAGGATGACGGCGGCGCACACGCCCACCGCCAGCCCCAGCACCATGGACAGGGCGCTCAGGCGTATCGTCAGCGCCGCGCCCCACAACAGGCGGTCCAGCGATTGCATGACGAGTTCGAAATGAAATTCATACGGCATACTCAACTCCTTTCTACGTGCGCGTCCCCGGCCGCGCCACCGTGGCGGCGCGCCGTGCGGACGAGCACTATCGCTGTGCGGGTGGCGGTATCAGAAAGTCGGCAGCGCCGGCAGCGGCGCGCCGCTCCACTTGCGCGCGATGGCGTCGAGTTCGCCGTTCAGCTTGACGTAGTAGATGAAGTTGTTGAGCCACTGGTGCAGCTCGAAGTCGCCGCGGCGCACGGCCATCGAGTTCGGCTGCAGCGAGTAGGAGAAGCGGACCTCGATCTTGCCGGCGCCGCGCGTCTTGATGATGTCGAGCGCCATCGTGCTGGGGATCGAGACGGCGTCGACCTGCTTGCTGAGCAAGGCCTGGGTGACGGTGGCGTCATCCTCGAAACGCACGATGCTGGTGCCGGCCGGCGCCATGCGGCTCAGCGCCGTGTCATTCGTGGTGCCGCGCGTCACGCCCACCTTCTTGCCCTTCAAGTCGGCCAGGGCCTTGAATTTGCCGCCGACCGGCGCGACGATGGCCAGCTCGAAGGCGCTGTAGGGCATGGTGAACATCAAGGTCTTGGCCCGTTCCGGCGTGGGCGCCAGGGTCGCCACGAGAAAATCGACCTTGCCCGCTTCCAGCGACGGCACGCGCGACGGCGCCGTCAACGGGACGATTTCCACGGGCAGGTTCAGGTATTTGCCGATCAGGTTGGCGACATCGACGTCATAGCCGACGGGCACGCCCTTGGCGTCGATGCTGCCAAACGGCGGCGTGCCGCTGACCACGCCGATGGTCAGCTTGCCCTTCTTGATCAAGTCGCCAAGCGTCTGGGCGCCGGCGTCGGCCGCCGCACCGAGGGCGCACGTTGCCGCGAGCGCGCAGGCCACGAATTTCGCGTAAAACAGTGTAGTCATCTTCATGCTCAGTCTCCTGTGATCCCGGTACCGGCCTCGTCGAGGCACTTCCGGGAATATTGTCAAATGGACGATTTATTTCGTCTCTTGCCGTGTCGTTTCAACTTATTTTCAAGCTCCTGCCAACCAGTCTATCCATGCCCCTTTCCTGGCTGAATACCATCTATGAAACCGGTTCCATAACCTTCCCAAAAAAAAGGGCAAGGCCCTTTCCCCCGTCAGTCGCCGCCCCGGGTGGAGTTGCGCACAATCAGCTTGCCTGGCAACAGCACCTCGCGCGGCGGGCATTGCTCGCCCTGCAGGCGCGACAGCATGCACGTCATCGCCGAAAAGCCGATTTCATAGGTCTGCTGCTCGATCGTGCTCAGGCCCGCCAGCGGCGACCATGGCAATTCGTCAAAGCCCAGCAAGCCCACGTCCTGCGGCATGCGCAATGCGAGGCGCTGCAGCATCAGCGCCAGTTCCAGCGCCACCATGCCGTTCGAGGCCAGCAGCGCCACGCGGCGGCCGCGCCATTGCGCCAGGCATAGACGCACCTGCGCGTCGATAGCGGGCCGGTCGTCCAGGTCCACGGCCAGCACTTCGCCCACGCAGCCCGGATGCTCGGCCATCACGGACTGGAAACCGTCGGCGCGCATCAGGCGCGAACTGACGCCCGTCAAGGGCGGCGCGACGAAGGCGATGGCGTCGAAACCCTGCTCGATCAGATGCGCCGTGGCCAGTCGGCCCGCCTGCACATTGTCCAGGCCCACCAGGTCGAAATCAGCGCCTTCGATGCGGCGGTCGACCAGCACGATGGGCATGTCCGCCTGCTGCAAGTCGGACGACTGGATATTGCGCCCCTGCGTGTTGACGATCAGCCCTTCCACGCTGTACGAGCGCAGCGCGGCAAGCGACTGGCGTTCGCGCTGTTCGTCATTGCCTGTGTTACACAGAATCAGGGTATAGCCATGTTGCTGGCAAGCCGCTTCCACGCCTTGCAGCACGGCCACCGTGTAGGGATTGAGCATGTCCGCCACGACCATGCCGATCAGGCGCGTGCGGCCCCGCTTGAGGCCGCGCGCCATCTGGTTCGGCTGGTAGCCGAGGCGCGCGATGGTGCTGGTGATCTGCTGGCGGATGTTCTCGGACAGAGCATCGAGTTCGCCGCCGAGAAAGCGCGACACGCTCGTCTTCGACACGCCCGCCTCGCGCGCGACCTGGGCGATGGTCACGGGCCTTGCCGGCTCGCCGGAAACTGTTTTTTTACTGCCGCGTACTGAATCCAAGCTTGTTCTCCACTACCTGTTGACCTGCATATTTTTATTTTGGAACCGGTTCCAAAGATAGCACCCACGAATCGATGACGCAAGCGATTTGATTGCCTGTGGCGGCGAAGGAACAAGATGGGGCATCAATGGAAAAGCGCCGCCCGCCCCCGGCAAACGCAGGGAGCGGGCGGCGCGGTGGTTTCAAGACTGTTTACTGGACCACTGTGTAGCACGGCACGTATGCCGTGCCCGCCAGTTTCATGCGGTGCTGCGCCACGAACGACGCGAGCAGCGCATCCATGGGGCCGGCGATGGATTTGTCGCCGTGGATCTCGAAGTTGCCGTACTTTTCGATCGAACGGATGCCGTCATCCTTGACGTTGCCCGCCACCACGCCCGAAAACGCGCGGCGCAACTGGGCCGCCAGCAAGTGCGTGGGCTGGTTCTTGTGCAGGCTCAGGTTGCGCATGTTTTCATGCGTGGGATGGAACGGTTTCTGGAACTCGTGGTCGATCTTCAACAGCCAATTGAAATAATACGCGTCGCTGTGCGCCTTGCGGAATTCGCGCACCTGGCGTATGCCTTCGAGCATTTCGCGCGCCACCAGTTCCGGATCGTCGATGATGATCTTGTAGCGCTGCTGCGCTTCCGGGCCCAGGGTGTCGTGGATGAACTGGTTGATTTGCACGAAGTATTCGCGCGACGTTTCCGGTCCCGTGAAGATCAGCGGGAAGGGAATCTCGGCATTGTCCGGGTGCAGCAGGATGCCGAGGATGTACAGAATCTCTTCGGCCGTGCCCGCGCCGCCCGGGAACACCACGATGCCGTGGCCGGCGCGCACGAACGCTTCCAGGCGTTTTTCGATGTCCGGCATGATGACGAGGTCATTGACGATGGGATTCGGCGACTCGGCAGCGATGATGCCCGGCTCCGTGATGCCCAGGTAGCGGCCATTGTGCAAACGCTGCTTGGCGTGGCCGATGGTGGCGCCCTTCATGGGGCCTTTCATGGCGCCCGGGCCGCAGCCCGTGCAGATGTCGAGGCCGCGCAAGCCCAGCTGGTAGCCCACTTCCTTCGAATAATTGTATTCGGCGCGGTTGATCGAGTGGCCGCCCCAGCACACGACCAGGTTCGGGTTGAGCTGGGTTTGCAGTACATTGGCGTTGCGCAGGATATGGAAGACGGCGTCCGTCACGCCTTCCGTGCTCTGCAAGTCGAATTTCGGGTTGCCCGTGACTTCATCGCTGACGAAGATGATGTCGCGCAGCACGGCAAACAGGTGCTCGTGGATGCCCTTGATCATCTTGCCGTCGACAAAGGCGATGGCCGGCGCGCCCTTGATGTCGAGCTTGATGCCGCGCTCGCGCTGGATGATGGAGATTTCAAACGACTGGTAGCGCTCCAGCAGGGCGCGGCCATCGTCGATGGTGCTGCCACAATTCAAGACCGCCAGCGCGCAGCGGCGGAAGGTGTTGTACAGGCCGCCCTGGCTGGTGTCGAGCAGTTTGTTGACTTCAGTCTTGGAGAGCACGTCCAGGCGGCCTTCCGGTGAAACCAGAGTATCGATAACGTCGTGTTCCATAATGCGAAAAATCCCTTTAAAAATCGATGCTCGAAGGTCTTGCAGCCTTAATATACGACAAGTCAGGCAAGTTGTGCTGTGCCGCCGCAAAATCGCCGGGCCCGCCCTTGCCTGCAAACCGGTTTGACTAATATGAAACAGTCATTCTTGCTAATGCGAATCGAAACCTTCGCTCAGCGCAATTTGTAGATTAGAATGCCAGCCTATTGGAATTCCCGTGCGTGAGGTTCTTCATGAGAGTCCCCGCCGCCCGCAGGCTTCCATAAGTTCGTTGTATCGATTGACTATAATAATTTTTCAGGAGGAACCGCATGAGCGGTGCGACTACGCCCAACAAGGAAGCCGTTATTCCCGAGTTCAAGCAGATTATGGGCCATCCAAGCCCATTGTGGATGTTGTTCATGACTGAATTCTGGGAACGCTTCGCGTTCTACGGAGTTCGCTGGGCGCTGGTCCTGTACATCGTGGCCCAGTTCCACGCTGGCGACGGTTCGGGACAGGCAGCGGCCAACCTTACCTACGGTTCCTTCCTCGCGCTGGTGTACGCCGGCGCCCTGTTCGGCGGCTACATCGCCGACCGTGTCATCGGTTACCAGCGCTCCATCCTGCTGGGCGCCGTTTTCATGGCTGCAGGCCTGTTCTGCATCTCGGTACCGAACCAGGACATCTTCAACCTGGGTCTGGCCACCATGATCGTCGGCAACGGCATGTTCAAGCCGAACATCTCGACCATGGTCGGCAAGCTGTACACGACAGCCGATCCGCGCCGCGACAGCGGCTTCACGATCTTCTACATGGGTATCAACATGGGCGCCATGGTTGCCCCTGTCTTCACCCAGTGGCTGGCCGAGTCGATCTTCGGCACCAGCGCCATGCCATCGTACAAGATGGTCTTCATGGCGTCCGGTTTCGGCATGCTGATCAGCCTGGTATGGTTCGCCATCGGCCGCCGCGCCCTGAAAGGCATCGGCGCTCCTGAAGCCGGTTCCGGCAACCCGATGCGCGTCGTCTGGGTGGCCGTCGGTTCCCTGTGCGTGATCCCGCTGATGTACTTCCTGCTGACCGTCGGCGCTGAAAAGCTGCAAATCGTCCTGACCGTGCTGTTCGTCGGCCTGGCCGTGATGCTGATGATCGAAGGCATACGCAACGGTAAAGTTGCGCGTGACCGCGTCATCGCCATGCTGCTGATCTTTGTCTTCAACATCCTGTTCTGGATGTTCTTCGAACAGGCTGGCAGCTCGTTTACCTTCCTGGCCGACAAGATCGTCAACCGCGACCTGGGCTTCTGGATCTTCCCGACCGCCTACTTCCAGACCGTCAACTCGGTCGCCATCATCGTCTTCGCGCCGATCATCGCCGCCGTCTGGGTTTTCCTGGCGCGCCACAACGTCAATCCTTCGATCCCGCGCAAATTCGGCCTGGGCTTGCTGGGCAATGCGCTGGCCTTCGGCCTGCTGATCTTCGCTCTGTCGAGCCTGGTTGGCGCCGATAACAAGATCCCGTTCTGGACCCTGACCACCGTGTACGTGCTGCAATCGATCGGCGAGCTGTGCCTGTCGCCTATCGGCCTGTCGATGGTCACCAAGCTGGCGCCGGTGCGCCTGGTCGGCCTGGGCATGGGCGGCTGGTTCCTGTCGACCGGTATCGGCAACAACCTGTCGGGCATCTTCGCCAGCCACGTCAGCGGCACCAGCGGCATGTCGGTGCAGTCGGCCCTGTCCGGCTACACCTTCGGCTTCTGGTCCCTGCTCGGCGCCGGTGTCGTGCTGTTCCTGATCGCACCGCTGATCAACAAACTGATGCACGGCGTGAAGTAAGCTTCCGCCTTAGCTGACAACGGCGGCCTGCGGGCCGCCGTTTTTCATTCCAGCGCCGGGTTTCCCCTTGCCGGGCGGTACAATACGGCCAGGGCCGCCGGCCACTCCACTCACATCAGCAAAGAATATTATGTCCAGCATCTCCCCCACCACGCCCCTCTCCGACGACGAATACGCCGAACTCGACACCCTGCTGGCCGCGCCTGCCCTGGCCGGCCGTGCCATGGACGTGTCGATGCTGGAAGGTTTTCTCACGGCCGTCGCCCTGAGCCCGAAACAGATCGCGCCGGAACAATGGCTGCCATGGGTGTGGGACAAGGCGGCCGGCAGCGCCTTGCCAGCACAGGACGAGGCCAGCGAACGGGCGGCCAGCCTGGGGCAGCGCCATCACGCCTATATGGTCGAATGGCTGGCGAAGGACCCGGACAGCTTCGAGCCCATCTACGTCTGCGGCCCGGAATGGAGCGTGCCCGCCTGGTGCGCAGGTTTTATCCTGGGCACGAGCCTGGACAAGCCCCAGTGGGCCGCGCTGGCCGTCAGCCACCCGCAGTACCTGGCGCCGTTCCAGCACCTGGCCACGGCTGGCGAACTCGATGACGATGCGGCCGAAGCGGCCATGGATGGCGTGATTCCCGCCGTCATCGCCATCAACGCGGCCTGGGCGCGCCAGCGCCACCTGAAAAGCCAGGCACACAGCCAGCCCGGCGCCACCGTGCTGCGCGAACTGCCGAAGACGGGACGCAACGACCCGTGCCACTGCGGCAGCGGCAAGAAGTACAAGAAATGCTGCGCCGACGCCAATAGCGCGGCGACCTAAGGCGATTCCTCCTTGCGCCAGCTGCTGACGGCCACCCTGCGCTTCCTGCTGCGCCATGCACTGCAGTTCGCCCTGTTCATCGTCATCCTGCTGGCAGGACGCATGCTGCTGGCCGAATGGCGGGCGTACAGCGCCGGCAGCGAAACTGTGGCGGCATTGAGGCTGGCCGCCGAAGGCGCCGATAGCCACGGCGCCGGCCTGGCCGCTGCCGCCACGGCGCGGGTCAACGCCCTGCGGCACGTCCCGCACACGGCCATCGCCGCCCGCCTGAAGGAAGTGCAGGCCCAATTGACAGGCTTGCACGCGCGGCGGCAGCCTTCGCTGTTCACCCTCCCCCTGCCCGACACGCACACGCTGGCCTTGCATGCGCAGGAGGAAGCCGCGCGCCGCGTGGAGATCGAAGTGCTGGCGCAGGAAGCCCGCTATCTGACCGCCCTGCAAGCGGCAATCAGCGGCGAAGATGCGCGACAAACCCTGGCGCGCCTGCATGCGGAGCACGTGCACGCGTATGCGGCGCTGCAGCACAACCTGCGCCAGCGCCGGCAACTGGAAGCGCAGCACCCGCTGGCGGCCCGCCTGCCCGGCAGCGACGTCTACGCGCAGCTGTCGCAGCTCGAAGCGCAAGGCCAGCGCTTGCGCGAGATCAACCTGCAAGCGTACCAGGCCTGGGCAGCGCAGCGCGCCCGCACCAGTGCCACCCACTCTGCCCGCCCCGCCCCATTTTCCATCGACACGCAAGCCTTGACCGGCGCGCTGGCGCCCGTGCAACAGGCCATCGCGGCCGGCGAAAGCCAGTTGGCGCGCAACTGGATCGCCCGCTGGCGCGCGCCCATCATGGACGTGGCGCCCACGGCCGCCCTGCTGGTGCTGTCGGCCATCTTGCTGCCCGTGGCGATCAAGGTCTTCTTTTACTTCGTGCTGGCGCCCATCGCTGCCCGTTTGCCGCCGCTGTCGATCGCGCGCGAGCTGCAGATGGCGGGCAGCTCCCTCCCCTTGCCGCCGCATGGCGAATCGCGCATTTCCGCCGTCTCGCAGGGTTTGCTGCTGCAGCCGGGCCAGCGGATGCTGATCCATCCCGAATACCTGCAATCGTCGCCCGTCAGCACACGCAAGCGCACGCAGTGGCTGCTGGACTGGCGCTTTCCATTCACCAGCCTGGCCGCCGGCATGGTGGCGCTGACCCGGCTGGAAAGCGGCGAGCCGGCATCCGTGACGATTTCCGCCAGCGACGATCCGCTGCTGGAAGTGGCGATCGTCCACCTGCCGGCCGGCAGCGCCCTCGTGTTCCAGCCGCGGGGACTGGTCGGATTGATTGCCGATGCGGGCCAGCCTTTGGCGATCAGCAGCCACTGGCGCCTGCGCAGCCTGCACGCCTGGCTCACCTTGCAGCTGCGCTTCATCGTCTTTCGCGGCCCCGTCACCCTGATCGTGCGCGGCTGCCGCGGCGTGCGCCTGGAACGGGCCGGCCAGGGGCGCTCCATCAGCCAGTCCGCCACCCTGGGTTTCAGCACCGACGTGCTGTATTCGACTCTGCGCAGCGAAACCTTCATCCCCTACCTGCGCGGCCACCAAGCGCTGCTCAACGACCGCTTCGATGGCGACAACGGCGTCTACCTGTACGAAGAAACCCCGCGCCACGGCAAGCAGCCGGGCAAGGTGGGCAGTTGGTTCGAGGGATTGACGGACGCGATATTGAAAGTGTTCGGTATCTAGGCAGAGAAACAATGCGCTGCCGGCTACGCCGCAATCGAATGCGACACCGTCAGCCACTCGCCCGGCTGCAGGTTCGCCGCCGCCTCGCGCGTGGCCAGCACGCTGTCCGGGTCCAGGTCGGAGCGTTTCAGCTTGTAGGAATAGGCGAAATCATCGGCATCGAATGCCTGCCCCGCCTTGACGTAATACTTGAAGCCGACAAAGGAGTCGGGATTGGTGACGACCGAGTACTCAAGCGTGACATTGTTCATGGCGGGCCTCGTCGATGGTGCTGTAGCGTCGATTATGCATCCATTATGCGTCAATTCCGGCCACGGCGATGCGGCGGCTGATCCTTGCGGCAAGTCAATAGCCGTGCCGGCTGCCGGCGCTACAGTAGCCGGAACCCACCACTACGCCATCACTGCCATGCGCACCTTGCTCACGAAGATACGGAACACACTGGCGCCGCAGGCAAGTCTGCCAGCCGCGGCGCGCATGGAGCGGCTGTCGGACCGGCGCGGCCTGCCCGCCCTTGACCCCGGGCCGCACGCCGTCGTCAAGGCCTGCACGGCCTGGCTGTGCGCGGCGCAGGACCACTCCAGCTCACACGACGGCGGCGTCGCGCGCGACTACAGCCTGCTGACAGGCTGGTCGAGTTCCTACCCGGAGACCACCGGCTACATCATCCCCACCGTCATCGCCCTGGCGCAGCGCGCGGACGACGCCGCGCTGCACGGACGCGCGCGGCGCATGCTCGATTGGTGCGTGGCCATCCAGTTCCCGGAGGGTGGTTTCCAGGGCGGGAAAATCGATTCCACGCCGCGCGTGCCCGTCACCTTCAACACGGGCCAGATACTGCTTGGCCTGGCCGCCGGCGTGGCAGCGTACGGCGAAGCCTACGAGGACGCCATGCGCCGCGCGGCAAGCTGGCTGCGCGATAGCCAGGATGCCGACGGCTGCTGGCGCAGGCATCCGACGCCGTTCGCCAGCGCCGGCGACAAGGCCTATGAAACGCACGTGGCGTGGGGCCTGTTCGAAGCGGAGCGCGTCGTACCGGGCCACGGCTATGGCGCGGCCGGCCTGCGCCAGGTCGACTGGGCGCTGACCAAGCAGCGCCCCAACGGCTGGTTCGCTTCGAACTGCCTGGACAACCCGCTGCTGCCCCTGACTCACACCATCGGCTACGCCTTGCGCGGCCTGCTCGAAGCCCACCGCTTTTCCGCGCGCGCCGGCCTGCTGGACGCCGCCGCGCGCACCGGCACGAGCGTCGCCAAGGCCGTGAGGGACGACGGCTACCTGGCGGGCCGCCTCGGTCCGGACTTCCAGCCGGGGGCCGGCTACGCCTGCCTCACGGGTTCCGCGCAAAACGCGCACTGCCTGTTCCTGCTGTACCAGTTCACGGGCGAGCGGCGCTACCTCGACGCGGCACGCCGCCTGAATAGTTACGTGCGGCGCGCGGTCAGCATCGACGGCCCCGCGCACGCGCGCGGCGGCGTCAAGGGCTCGTTTCCCGTCGATGGCGACTACGGCACCTGGGCTTACCTGAACTGGGCCGCCAAGTTCTGCATTGATGCCAACCTGCTGGAAATGGAAATCGGAGATGCTTGACGAGGCCAAACGCGCCGCCAGGGCCGCGCTGGAAACATGGCGCCGCACCGCCAGCGCGCGGCACGTGCGCCAGAACGCGCCCCATGTGACGCGCGCCGGATTGGCCGCCGATCTGGCGCGGCTGGGCATCGCGCACGGAGATACGCTGTTCATCCATTCATCGCTGAAAAGCCTCGGCTACGTGGAAGGCGGCGCGCCGGCCGTCGTACAAGCCCTGCAGGACGCCGTCGGCCCGCAAGGCACCCTGCTGCTGCCCACCTACTATCTGCCGGGCGGCACGGTGCGCGCCACCTGCGCCATGCCGGACTATGTGTTCGACCCGCGCCGCCATGGCACGCACATGGGGCGCCTGCCCGAAGCCTTCCTTGCCAGCGCCAATGTCCGGCGCAGCATCCACCCGACCCACTCCGTGTCCGCGTGGGGCCGCCACGCCGCCGATCTCACCGAGGCGCATCACCACGCGCCCTCGATCTTCGGCATGGACTCGCCGTGGCAGCGCTTCATCGGCTGCGATCAGGCGAAGGTGCTGGGCCTCGGCATTTCCATGGGGCCCGTGACGTTCTATCACGCGCTGGAAGACGCCATGGGCGGCGCCTTTCCCGTGCCCGTATGGGAAGACGAGACACAGCTGCTGGCCTGCCTGGACCATGCGGGCCGGCGCTGGGAAGTGCCCGTGCGCCCGTTCGATTCGGCAGTCGCCCAGCGCCGCATCGACCATCCCGGCCGCGCCGACCTGCGCGACTACTTCCACCGTGAATTCGACGCGGCCGGCCTGCGCGTCAATGGGCAAGTGGGCGATGCGGCGTCGTGGCTGATACCGGCGCAGGCGTTTTATGCGCACCTGGGCCGGCTCGCGTCCGACGACGTGACGATCTACGCCACAGCGGCGCAGCTGGCGGCACGGCCCATCCGGCGCGCATGAAAAAACCGCCCGGTTCGTCATGACACCGGGCGGCTCTCATTAGATCAGCGAGGACATCAAGCCTGCGGACGATCCGTCTTCTTCTCTCTTGCCACGATATACAGCAGCACGATGATGACGGCATACGGCAGCAGCGACAGCGCGTCCGAGTGCAGGCCCGCGTAGAACGGGTTGCCGTGCTCGGCCCAGTCGGCCATCATCTGGTCGAAGTGGGTGAGCACGCCGGCCGTGATGGCGATGATGATGCCGGCCAGCGCGCCGCCGGCGATGTAGCCCGATGCCAGCAGTACGCCAGAACTGCGGTCGCCCGCCAGCTGGCGCTCTTCCTCGTTCAGTTTCGCATTGTGTTCCAGCTTGTTGTTGCGGCGGTCCGCCAGCCAGCGCACCAGGCCGCCGACGAAGATCGGCAAGGTCGACGACAGCGGCAGGTACACGCCCACCGAAAACGCCAGTGACGGGATGCCGGCCATTTCCAGCACCACGGCGATCATCACGCCGAACAGCACCAGGGTCCACGGCAGTTGCTGGTCGAGAATGCCCTTGATGATGTAGGACATCAGCACGGCTTTCGGCGCATCGTATTTCCTCACTTCCGAACCGTCCGGACGCTTGCTGTAATGGCCATTGATGCCCGGGTCGACCAGATAAGCCAGCTGGCCGTCTTCCTTGACGAAATACTTGCCGGCCGGGCCGCCCACGGTATCGGTCTTTTGCCAGACTTTGTACGTATTGTGGTCGGTATCGGCTTGCGGGCCATGCAGCTCGCCCGTCACGGTCAGCTTCGACGCATCGACCGTCAGGCCAGGCGCCACTTGCGCGGCCGGCACGTAGACGGTGCTCGCTTCGTTCAGTTTCAGCAGAATCGGACCGAGGATCAGCGCGGACGACAGCGCGCCGGCCAGGATCGCGTACTGCTGCAGGCGCGGCGTGGCGCCCACCAGGTAGCCGGTTTTCAAGTCTTGCGACGTGGTGCCCGCATTGCTGGCGGCGATGCAGACAATGGCGCCCACCGACAGGGCCGTCACATAGTAACGCCCGCCCGTCCAGCCCATGATCAGGAAGATCAGGCAGGTAAACAGCAAGGTGGCCACGGCCATGCCGGAGATCGGGTTCGACGACGAGCCGATTTCGCCCGTCAGGCGCGACGAGACGGTGGCGAACAGGAAGCCGAAGACGAGGATCAGCAGCGCGCCGAGGAAATTCATGTGTAGCGGCGTGGCGAAGGTGATCACGGCGATGATGGACAGGCAGCCGATGACGACCCATTTCAGGGGGATGTCCTGGTCCGTGCGCAAGGTGGAATTGCTCTTGACGCCCTTGCCGATGCCCTTCAGGCCGGCCGACAGGCTGCGCCAGATCATGGGCATGGCGCGCACCAGCGAAATCAGGCCGCCGGCGGCCACGGCGCCCGCGCCGATGTACAGCACATAGGCGCTGCGCACATCGTCCGCGCCCATTTCGCTGATCAACTTGGTGCCCGGCGAGAGCACGGTGGTCAGGCTGTCGCCGAAGAACTTGATCATCGGGATCAATAGCAGATACGACAGCACGCCGCCGGCCGCCATGGTGGCGGCGATGCGCGGGCCGATGATGTAGCCCACGCCCAGTAATTCAGGGGAAATCTCGGCGCCGATGGAGCCGCCCTTGAGCGGCGCGGCAAATTCCACGCCCGGCGTATCCTTCCAGCCCTTGAACGAGATATTGAATACCTTGTACAGCAAGCCGACGGCAAAACCGCCGAAGATGATCTTGGCGCGGCGCTTGGCGTCCAGCGCGGCAGCCGAATCCTTCTCGATGCTTTCGCCGGCGGCGATGCGCGATTCTTCCGTGGCGGCCGCCTTGAGCACTTCGGCACACGCCGTGCCTTCGGGGAATTTGAGTTCCTTGTGCTGGTCGACGATCATGGTGCGGCGCATCGGGATCATCATCAAAATGCCCAGCAGGCCGCCAAGAACGCCGACCAGCATGACCCGCGAGATTTCCAGGTCGAAGCCGAGGATCAAAATCGCGGGCATGGTCACGCCCAGGCCGAAGGCCAGCGATTCGCCGGCCGAACCGGCCGTTTGCGTGATGCTGTTTTCCAGGATCGACGAATCCTTGCCGCCCACCTTCTTGGCCAGGCCGAACAGGGTAATGGCGATCACGGCGACGGGGATTGACGCGCTGACGGTCAGGCCCACTTTCAGCACCAGGTAGAGCGAGGAGGCGCCAAAGACCATCCCCAGGATGACGCCCATGAACAGCGCGCGGAAGGTCATCTCGGGCAGTTTCGCATCGGCCGGAATATACGACTTCACGGCGCTCGGCATTGCATCTTTTGCCATAAATCAATCCTTAATCTTTTAAAATAAACAGCCCGGATCTAAGTAATCCTCGGAAAATTAGTGTGAATTTATGACAAACAGAACCGGATGCTATGCAAGGCGCTCGCTGCGACGCAGTGCGAGCACTGCTAGCAGCGAGCAACGCCGCGGAGCACCGGTTATGGAAGTCAGAAATCACAATAATTTATTGGGGGTTACTTAGGCCCGGGCTATTTGCTTGAAGCCGAGACTATCGCACAGCCGCGTTTCGATGAAAAGGTTTTTTGCAGCCGGTCCCGGCGCCGGGAGCGCCGCCGCATTGGTCTATAATCGCTGCCACCGTGCCTTGCACGCTCACGTGAGACTGCCTTGACTGCCAAACGAACCGGATTCCCCTGGCCTTCCCGCCGCGCCAGCGTGCGCGCCATCATCATCGCCGGTTGCGCCGCGCTGGCCGCCGCCCTGCTGCTGGCCGCCTACCTGTTCCTGTACGTGCGCCCCCGCCTGCCCGAACTGGGCGTCATCACCGACTACCAGCCGAAGATACCGCTGCGCGTGTACACGGCCGACAATGTGCTGATCGGCGAATTCGGCGAAGAGCACCGCGACTTCGTGCCGATTGCGCAAGTGCCGGAAATGATGAAGAAGGCCCTGCTGGCCATCGAGGATGGCCGCTTCTACGAACACCACGGCATCGACTTCGTGCGCGCCGGCGGCGCCGTGCTGTCGAACCTGCGCCACGGCTTCGGCCACGGCGGCGGCTCCACCATCACCATGCAGGTGGCGCGCAACTTCTTCCTGACGCGCGAAAAAGTCGCCTCGCGCAAGCTCAACGAGATCATGCTGGCCCTGAAGATCGAAGCGGCCCTGTCGAAAGACCAGATTCTCGAGCTGTACATGAACCAGATGTACCTGGGCCAGCGCTCGTTCGGCTTCGGCAGCGCGGCGCAGACCTACTTCGGCAAACCGCTCAATGAACTGTCGATCGCGGAAATGGCCATGCTGGCTGGCCTGCCGCAAAACCCGTCGCGCCACAACCCGATCAGCAATCCGAAAAAGGCGCACGCGCGCCAGCGGCTGGTCTTGAAACGCATGCGCGAACTCGATTACATCAGCGAAGGCCAGTACCGGCAGGCGCTGGCCCAGCCGCTGCAGATCAATAGCCGCGGCAAGCAGGGTTTCGACACGCACGCCGAATACGTGGCCGAACTGGCGCGCCAGGCCGTGTATGCGCAGCTCAAGGAGGACAGCTACACCAAGGGCATCAGCGTCTACACGACGATCCTGAAAGCGGACCAGGACGCGGCCTATGCCTCGACGCGCCGCAACGTCATCGCCTACGACCAGCGCCACGGCTACCGCGGCCCGGAAACCTTCATCGACATGCCAGCCGATCCGGAGCAGCGCGA
The DNA here is from genome assembly GCF_020858035.1 of Janthinobacterium sp. EB271-G4-3-2. Classification (NCBI taxonomy): domain Bacteria; kingdom Pseudomonadati; phylum Pseudomonadota; class Betaproteobacteria; order Burkholderiales; family Oxalobacteraceae; genus Janthinobacterium; species Janthinobacterium sp. EB271-G4-3-2. The sequence goes on from NZ_JACYMG010000013.1 coordinate 97,719, forward strand.
CGACGCCATCGATGCGGCGCTGCAAAAACGCCCGGACAGCGACGGCCTGATCGCCGCCGTCGTCACGGAGGTGGCCAGCGGCAAGGTGGTGGCCGATACGGGCGACGGCGACGCCAAGACCATCACGGGCGACGGCTTGCGCTTTGCCGCCCCCGCCCTCTCCGCCAAAGCGAGCGCCGGCATCAAGCTGCGCCCGGGCGCCGTGATTCGCATCACCAAAGATGGCAAGGACAACTGGGCCATCACGCAAGTGCCGCTGGTGGCCGCCGCGTTTGTCTCGCTCGACGCGGACACGGGCGCCTACCACGCCATGGTGGGCGGCTTCGATTACAACCTGCAAAAATTCAACCACGTGACGCAAGCGTGGCGCCAGCCCGGTTCGGCCATGAAGCCCTTCGTGTATTCGGCGGCGCTGGAAAAAGGCTTTTCGCCGGCCACCCTGATCAACGACGTGCCTTTGGCACTGCAGGCGGGCGGCAAGGTGTGGGCGCCGCAGAACGACGATTTCAAGTTCGACGGCCCCATCACCATGCGCTATGCGCTGGCGCAATCGAAGAACGTGGCCTCGGTGCGCATCCTGCGCGCGCTGGGCGTGTCGACCACGCACGACTTCATGGAAAAATTCGGCTTCGACCCGGCCCGCCAGCCGAACAATCTGACCATGGCGCTGGGCACGGGTTCCGTCACGCCCGTGCAGATGGCGGGCGCCTACGCCCTGTTCGCCAATGGCGGCCACCAGGTGGAGCCCTACCTGATCGACCGCATCGTCGACGCCAAGGGCACCATCCTGATGCAGACCAAACCGCCCGTGCCGAACGACGACAAGACCCTGGCGCTGGACCCGCGCAACGCCTTCGTGATGGACAGCATGCTGCGCGAAGTGGCGCGCACGGGCACGGGCGCGGCGGCAACGAAAAAACTGGGACGCAGTGACATCGCCGGCAAGACGGGCACCACCAGCGACGCCGTCGACGGCTGGTTCGCCGGCTACAGCGGCGGCATCGTGGCCGTGGCGTGGATGGGCTACGACGAGCCCAAGTCCTTGGGCGGACGCGAATTCGGCGCCACCCTGGCCATGCCGATCTGGATCGACTACATGCGCACGGCCCTGTCGACGCGCCCGCAAATCACGCGCGCCGTGCCGGAGGGCCTGAGCCAGGTCGACGGCGAGTGGCTGTACGACGAATTCATCGACATGAACGGGATCAGGACCCTGGATATGGACGTGGAGACGCCGACGGATCCGGCTGCCGTGCCGGAGACGCTGCCGGTGGAAACCACGAACTGATGGATCCGTAGGTCGGGTTAAGAGGAACGACGTAACCCGACAAGCCGCAGTCGGCTCTTGTCGGATTACGCTTCGCTAATCCGACCTACTTCCGGCGCCTTGGCCATGCTCAAATACCCGCGCGCCGTACTGACGACGCTATCGGCGAAATCGTCGACATTGACCTTCGCCGCGCGGTACTTCCAGCGTTTCACGTACCAGTCCTGGAACAGGGCCAGGCAGTGCGCGGCCAGCAAGGTGGGATCGCCCTGCGGCTTCGGTTCGATTTCGGCGATGGTGGCGGCGATCAGGGTCTGCACATACAATTCCGAATTCTTCGCCATGCTGCGCTGCTCGACCTGCAGCACGCGCGAATCCATGAAGACAAAATAAAACCACGGCTGCAGCACTTCGGACAGGTAGATCGACGAGCGTATCATCGCTTCGAGGCGGTCCAGCGGCGACTTCACGTCGACGAACAGCAGCGGCAAGGCTTGCGTGGCGTGGCGCACCACGTCCTCGATCATTTCGGCCAGTTGATCCTTGCCGGTGATGTAGCCATACAGGCCGCCCATCGACAGCCCCGTCTCGCGGCACAGGTCGCGCAAGCTCATGGCGCGGAAGCCCACGTCATTGGCCAGGCGGAAGGTGGCGACGAAGATGCGCTCAAGATTTTCCAGCGCCGGCTTGCGGCGCTTGACGCCGATACGTTCCGCGTGGCGGTCAAGAATGTATTCCCAGATGTTTTCGCCATTTAAAGGCGTCATCTGCTGAAACTGTTCAAAATTAAAATGGGTCGACAAGTGCATTCCCAAATAACGGTGTAAGAACGATATCCATGCAATGCCTGGGCAAGGCACTGCAAGACGGCGGGACGGCTGATGCGGGGCCGATTATAGCTCAGGAAAACAACTATTTTACTTTTCAACTATGCAATGGGCGCATAAGCCACGCCAAATACCCACAGTTATTGCGCTGCATCATGCAATTCACTGCAATTTAAATCCAGCGGTGCTACATTCTAAAAACCGAGCGCTCGCTATTTTTAATGCATCGAGAATGTAAAGGAGCGCACGGTTCACCGCTACAGCATCGACATTTCCATATTATTCAAATAACGGAGACAAAATGAAGACTCGCTTTTGGCAACTGCTATCGACCCTGCTGTTCACCCTCGCCATTCTGCCCGGCAGCGCCAGCGCCGCCGGCTACACGCAAACGAAGTATCCGATCGTGCTCGTGCACGGCCTGTTCGGCTTCGACAAGCTCGGTCCCGTCGACTATTTTTATGGCGTCTCCGACGCCCTGCGCAGCGGCGGCGCACAAGTGTATGTGACCACCGTGTCGGCCGCCAACAGCACGGAAGTGCGCGGCGAGCAGCTGTTGTCGCAGGTGCGGCAAATCCTCGCCGCCACGGGGGCGGCCAAGGTCAATTTGATCGGCCATAGCCACGGCGGCCCCACGGCCCGCTATGTCGCTTCCGTGCGCCCCGACCTGGTGGCGTCCGTCACCAGCGTGGCCGGCGTGAACAAAGGCTCCAAGGTGGCCGATATCCTCAGCGGCGCCATTCCCAACACCAGCAACGCGCTGGGCAATGCGCTGGCCTCGCTGATCGGCATTTTGTCGGGCAACAAGGGCTTGCCGCAAAACGCGGGCGCGTCGCTGGCGTCGCTGTCCACGGCCGGTTCGCTGGCCTTCAACAGCCGCCACCCGCAAGGCGTACCCACCTCGGCCTGCGGCGAAGGCGCCTACCAGGTGCAGGGCGTGCACTACTTTTCGTGGAGCGGCGCGCAGCCGTACACGAACGTGCTCGACGTGGGCGACCCGCTGCTGGCCGCCATCAGCCTGGCCTTCGGCGGCGCCAAGAACGATGGCCTGGTCAGCAGCTGCTCCAGCCACCTGGGCAAGGTGATCCGCGACGACTACGCCATGAACCACCTCGATGAAGTCAACCAGTTCGTCGGCATCGTCAACCTGTTCGAAACGAACCCCGTCACCGTCTTCCGCCAGCAGGCCAACCGCCTGCAAGGCCTGGGACTGTAAGGAGAAGCGCATGCACGCGAAATGGATCATCGGCGGCAGTCTGGCGGCCCTGGCCTTGTACCTGGCGCTGCGCCCTGGCGAAGCGCCGGCCCCGCCGCCGGAAAAGGCGGAACCGGACCTGTTCGCGTTCGTGCGCTCGATGGAAGGCACGCGGCCCGACGGCAACGTGACGGTGGCCACCGGCGACAAGCTGGTGGTCGACGCGGAACTGGCGCACCTGTTCGACTACTACCTGGCGGGCCTCGGTGAAAAGCCGCTGGCCGCCATCCGCGGCCAGATCGAGGCGGAACTGGACCGGCGCCTGGCGCCCGTCCCCGCCCGCGAAGCCAAGCGCCTGCTGGGCGCATACCTGGCCTACAAGCAGGCGCTGGCCGGCGCGGAACAGGCTTTGCCGGCGCAAGCCGATGCGGCCCTGGCGGCGCGCGCGCGCCTGCAAGCCATGCGCGCCTTGCGCGGCAATTACTTTACACCAGAGGAAAGCGCGGGCCTGTTCGGCGCCAGCGACGCGTATGACGACGATGCCGTGGCGCGCATGACCATCCTCGGCGATACCACGCTCGATGAAGCGCAGCGCCAGGCGCAACTGACGGCGCTCGATCAAAAAATGACGCCCGCCCAGCGCGCCGCGCGTGACGCGCCGCTGCGGGTGGCGCAGCTGGACGCCTCCGTCAGGACCTTGCGGGCGCAGGGCGGCGGCGACAACGAAGTCTACCGCCTGCGCGCCAGCACCTTCACGCCGGCGGCGGCCGCGCGCCTGGCGGAACTGGACCGCGAAGAATCGCAGTGGCAGCAGCGCATCATCGCCTATCAAGCGCTCAAAGCTCAGAAAGCCAGCCTGCCCGGCGGCGCGCAGGATGCGGCAGCCCTGCAGCAGCTGCGCGACGCCAGCTTTACCCCGGACGAACAGCGCCGGCTGGGCGCCTACGAATAGCGTTCAAGCCAGCTGGGCCAGCAAAGCCGCCGCCGCCATCACGTCCGCCGTGTCGCGCCCCTGCCGGTAGCCCGCATGGACGGGGGCCAGCACGGCATGCGCGGCGGCGCGGCGGCCTTGCGCCTGCAGCACGGCCGCCAGGCTAGTGGCGCAGCGCAGCTCCCAGCCAGGCGCCTGCTGGCCCCTGGCCAGCCGCAGCGCTTCTTCCAGCTGCACCCGCACCGCTTCCAGGCCGGCGGCATCGTCTTGCGCCAGCGCCCGCCAGCGGTGGTGCGCGTCGCGGCGCAGCACTTCCGGCGCGCTCCACGGCGCCATGCCCATGCGCGCGCGTCGCAGCGCCTGACTATCAGCGGCCGCGTCGTGCAGGGTGGCCATCAAATCGACCTGTATCGGCCAGCTGCGCACCGCAGGCCAGGGGAACTGCGTCAGCGCCTCGCCCCCGTCGAGCAGGCGCCGGTAGGCGGCGCCCCAGGCGCTCCAGTACAGCAAGCCATAGCGGGCCGCATGCTCGCACAGCAGGCAAGTCCACGCATGCGCCAGTTCCCGCTGCCCGCACCACAGGGCGACGGGAATGGCATTGACGGCCAGCGCCACGCACAGCGTGACGCCATTGTGCTCGAAGCCCACCGCCACCGCCTCGCGCACCAGCGCCAGGGCGTCGTCGGGACGGCCCTGCATCCACAGGCAGCGCGCCAGCGTGCCGCGCAGGCACACCTGGTGATCGGCCAGCAAGGCATGATTGAAGCCGAGCGGCCGCGCGCCCTCGGGATGGGCGAGCACCATGCGCGCCAGCGCCGCCGACTGCGCGTAGCGTCCCTGCACATACTCGCCCACGGAGCGCATGCGCGCCAGCACCAGCCGCATCGGCGTGTCGCCGCGCGTGTCGCACAGGACGGCAAGCTCGGTGGCGTAACTGTCGGCGCGCTGGAAATCGGCCAGCTTCAGGCTGCAGATCCACATGCCGCAAATCGCCTCACAGCGGCGGCTGCCATCGTCCGTGCGCATGGCCAGCGCATAGCCGTGCTGGAACGAACGCAGCATGGTGCCGGTGATGCCCTGCGTATGCAGCAGCAGGTGCGCCTGCGAGGCATGCAGCCGCATCTCGCTGTCCGGGTCGTCCAGCGCATGCGCGGCCAGGCGCTCGAGCGCCCGCCCGACGCGCACGCGGTATTCGTCCATCAGCGACAGCTGATAGAACAGGGTTTGCGCGGCCAGGGTCAGGGACACGCCCAGCGCCACGTCGCCCTCCTCGCCGAAAGCCCAGTCGATGGCGGCGCGCAGGTCGTCGACATGGCGGCCGTAGCGCGCGCTCCAGCTGGCCGGCGGCATGCTGCCCCAGTCGGCCGCGATGCGTTGGGCCAGGCCCAGGCAATGGCGCGCGTGGCGCAGCAGCACGGCGCCCGCATCCCCGCCCGCCGACAGCAGCGCGCCGGCATAGGCGCGCGTGGTGTCGAGCAGCCGGTAATACACGTACTGGCGGCAAAACTCGATGCTGACGAGGGACTTGGCCGCCAGGTCGGCCAAGGTGTCGAACACGTCGCAGCCGGCCACGGCGCTGGCCGACTCGAGGCGGAAGCGGCTCCTGAACACGCTCAGCGCCTGCAGCACCTGGCGCTCTTGCGCGTCGAGCAAGCCGTAGCTCCAGTCGAGGGTGGCGCGCAGTGTCTGGTGGCGCAAGGGCATGTTGCGCGCGCCGCGCGTGAGCAAACGAAAACGGTCGTCGAGCTGGCGGCGCAATTCGTGCAGGCCGAAATGGCCGATGCGCCCGGCCGCCAGCTCCAGCGCCAGCGGGATGCCATCGAGCCGACGGCAGATGTCCACCACCACGGGCACGTCGGCGTCGGCCAGCACGAAAGCATCGTCGACGGCCGCGCAACGTTCGCAAAACAGCTGCACCGCGGCGAAATGGCGGGCTGCCGCCGCATCGGGCACGGCATCGGCCGGCGGCAATTCCAGCGCGGGCAGGCGCTGCAACTGCTCGCTGGTGATGCGCAGCGGCTCGCGGCTGGTGGCCAGCACGTGCAGCAGCGGCGCGCCCTTGAGCAAGGCGTCGGCCAGCGCGGCGGCCGCGCCGATCACGTGCTCGCAGTTATCGAGCACGATCAGCATGTGGCGCGGGCGCAGGTAGGCCAGCAGCACCGGCATGGCGTCGCCGGCCGCCACGGCCACGCCCAGCGCCGTGGCCAGCGCCAGCGGCACCAGGCGCCCCTCTTCCAGCGGCGACAGGTCGACGAAACACACGCCGTCGGCATAGCGGCGCAGCACGCGCGTGGCCAGGACGACGGCCAGGGTGGTCTTGCCGATGCCGCCCGGGCCGGCAATGCACAGCAGGCGCAATTGCAGCAACTGGTTGGCCATCGTCTGCAGCACCTCGGCGCGCCCCAGCATGCGCGTCAGCATGACGGGCAGATTGTGCCGTGGCTCGGTGCCGGCCGTACCGGGCGCCGGCCGGCCCGTGTGCGCCAGCGGCGCCAGGAAGCCGTAGCCGCGCCCGGGAATGGTGGTGATGTAGCGCTGGCCATCGCGGCCATCGCCGAGCGCCTTGCGCAGCGCCGCCAGATGCACGCGCAAGGTCGCGTCGTCGACCACGGCATTGGGCCAGACGATGGCCACCAGTTCATGCTTGTCGACGATGTCGCCGGCGCGCTCCAGCAGGGCCAGCAGCAAGTCCATCGCCCTGCTGCCCAGGCGCAGCGCGCGTTCGCCCTCGAACAGCAGGCGCTCCAGCGGCAAAAGGCGAAACGGGCCGAAGACATAGGCCGGGGCAGGACTGTTTATCATTCTTGCGTGGGGGAGTAGGTGTTAAAGCACGCGGCTTGCAGTGGCCATATTCTACTGAGCATCCGCGCCAGGCCGTACCAGGCCGGCCGGCGCGCCCGCGGCCAGCAGCGCGGCCACGTCGGCCGCGGGCGCCGGGCGGTGCAGATAAAAGCCCTGAACCTGCGGGCAGCCCAGCCGCCGCAGCTGCGCCAGCTGTTCACCGTTTTCCACGCCCTCGGCCAGCGCCTGCAAGTCCAGGCCCCGCGCCAGCGCCAGGGTCGAGGCGACGATGACGGCGTCGCGGCCGCCGCTGGCCACGTCGTGGATGAAGGAGCGGTCGATCTTGATGGTGTGAATCGGCAGCATCCTGACATGGCTCAGGCCCGAATGGCCGGTGCCGTAATCGTCGAGCGAAATGGACAGGCCCAGCGCGCGCAGCCGGCGCAATCCCTGCGTCGCCTGCGCCATGTCGTCGATGCAGCAGCTTTCCGTCACTTCCAGCTCCAGCAGGCCGGGCGGAATGGCGTGGCGCCGCAGGCAGCCCAGCACAAAATCGGGTAACTGCGGCTGGCACAGCTGGCGCGCCGAGACATTCACCGCGACAGGCACCACAGGCAGGCCCGCCGCGCGCCACTGCGCCAGCTGGCGGCAGGCCGCGTCGATGCCCCAGTTGCCCAGCGCGGCGATGGCGTTCGTCCGCTCGGCCAGGCCGATGAATTCGTTCGGGTAGACGAGGCCGTGGCGCGGATGGTTCCAGCGCAGCAGCGCTTCCAGGCCGACCAGGCGCAGCTGCGCCGTATCGAACTTGCCCTGGTAGTGAAAGCAGAATTCGCCATCGACGATGGCCCTGTCCAGGCGCCCCTGCAACTCCCGGCCGCGCGTCGGCGCCCAGCACAGCAGCGCCAGCGCGCCGTGCCAGAACCTTGCCAGGCGCGCCACTAGGCCAGCAGGCGCGGCACGGCAGGCGCAGGGCGGCCCGCCAGAACCGCCGGCCCCTGGCGCAGGCGAAACACGCTGACCACCTGCAGCAGATTCGCCGCCTCGCCTTCCAGCGATTGCGAGGCGGCCGCTGCCTCCTCCACCAGGGCCGCGTTCTGCTGCGTCACTTCGTCCATCTGCACGACCGCCTGGCTGACCTGGCCGATGCCCGTGCTTTGCTCGGCGCTGGCCGCCGTGATGTCGGCCACCATCTGGCTCACGCGCCCCACGGCCGCCACCACTTCCCGCATCGTGGCGCCGGCTTGCGCAACCAGCGCCGCGCCCGCGTCCACCTGCTGCGTCGAGGTGGCGATCAGGGCGCGGATATCGCGCGCCGCCGCCGCGCTGCGCCAGGTTGCGCACTTCCGTTGCCACGACGGCAAAGCCGCGTCCCTGCTCGCCCGCGCGCGCCGCTTCCACGGCCGCGTTCAGGGCCAGGATATTCGTCTGGAAGGCCAGCATGTCGATCACGCCGATGATGTCGGCAATCTGCGCCGACGACGCGCTGATGGCGTCCATCGTATGGATCACCTGGCCCACGGCTTGCCCGCCGGCGCCGGCGATGTTCGCCGCCTCGACGGCCAGCACGCTCGCATGGCGGGCATTGTCCGCGTTCTGCTGCACGGTGGAACTCAGTTCCTCCATGGCCGACGCGGTCTGTTCGAGCGAGCTGGCCTGCTCCTCGGTGCGCGAGGACAGGTCGATATTGCCGGCCGCGATCTGCGACGAAGCCGTGGCGATGGTGTCGGTGCCGCTGCGCACGCGCTGCACGATGTCGAGCAGGTTGCCGTTCATGATGCACAGCGCGTCGAGCAGCTTGCCCGTTTCATCGCCGCCGTGGCGGCCGAAGGTCGACGTCAAATCGCCGGCGGCCACGGTCTGCGCCACCGCCAAGGCATGGCGCAGCGGATCGACGATGCTGCGCGTGACCAGCCAGGCCGTGACGAGCGAAAAGAGCACGGCGAGCGCGCTCAGCGCCAGCATCATGTTGCGCGCCGTCGCGTATTCTTGATGCACCTGGGCGCCCGCCTCCTCCATCAGCTCATGCTGGTACGCGATCAGGCTTTCCAGCGCCGCCATGTAGCGCAGCTGCTCGCCGCGCACCGTGCCGAGCAGCAAGCTGGTCGCTTCATCGCGCACGCCCTCTTCCAGCAGGGCCAGTACCTTGTCGCGCCCGCCGTTGAACGCGGCGCGCGCCTGCGTCACGGCCGCCATCAGCTCGCGGCCCTGCGGCGACTGCACCGCCTTTTCCAGCTGCGCCAGCCTTTTTTCCGTTTCGCCGCCCGCCCTGGCGATGGCGGCGCGTTCCTGCGCCAGCTGCTGCGGTTCCGTCATCAGGAGCAGGTTGCGCGAAGAGCGCGCGATGATGTTGACATTCTTGATGATGTCGTTGGCCAGCACGGTTTTCGGATATTTGTCATCGATCACGTCGCGCATGCGCAGCTCCAGGCTGGACAGGCGCAGCATGCCCAGCACGGCGGTCGCCAGCAACAGCAAGGTCAACAATGCAAAGGCGCAGCGCAGGCGTGTGCCGATTTTCATATTTGCCATCTTTATTCGCATCCTTCAGTGTGGTGCATCGGTCATCGCGCCGGGCTCGCATGCAAGGCTGACGGCAATGGCTGCCGCCTGCCAGGTATGGCCGGACGCAGCAGGCGGAAGGGTCAGCCGGGATGTGGCCGAGGCGGGAACAAGGGTGGTACGGCTGGCAGTGTGAGTTATCTCACAGGCAATGTCGCGTTAAGTTTTGAAAAGATTTGCTTAGATGACAAAACAGCTATTTTTATAACGCTGTTTTTTTAGTAAGTAGTAACCGCAGTACGCATCTGTGCACGCCTGTAAAAACGGCCGCGCAAGGCGGCCGTCCGGTAGCGCATGCGGGCGCCGTCAATCGATCAAAACACTTCCCACTCGTCGTCGCGCGGCGCGCTCTGGCGCTGGGACGTCACGGCGTGCAGGGCCGGGCGGCCCGAATTGGGGGGTGATACGGGGCGCGGTGCCGGACGCTTCAGCGCGGCGCTGGCGGCCACGGCGCGTGGCGCGGCCGGCTTTGCGTTTGCGCGCGCGGCAGGCGCCTGCGCGCCATCGAGCTTGAAGACGCTGACCACCTGGGCCAGCTGGCCCGATTGCTCCTGCAGCGATTCGGCCGCAGCGGCCGCCTCTTCCACCAGGGCCGCATTTTGCTGCGTCACCTGGTCCATCTGGCCGATGGCCTGGTTGATCTGGTCGATGCCCGAGCTTTGCTCCTGCGTGGCCAGGCTGATTTCCGCCATGATGTCCGTCACGCGCTGCACGCTGGCGACGATTTCGGCCATCGTGCTGCCCGCCTCGGCCACCAGCTTGCTGCCCGTATCGACGGCCACGACGGAGTCGCCGATCAGCGTCTTGATTTCCTTGGCGGCCGCCGCCGAGCGTTGCGCCAGATTGCGCACCTCGGTGGCCACCACGGCGAAACCGCGCCCCTGCTCGCCCGCGCGCGCCGCTTCCACGGCGGCGTTGAGCGCCAGGATATTCGTCTGGAAGGCGATGCCGTCGATGACGGAAATGATGTCGACGATCTTGCGCGACGAATCGTTGATGGCGTCCATGGTCTCGACCACCTTGCCCACCACGGCGCCGCCCTTGACCGCCACCCCCGAGGCGTTCAGCGCCAGCTGATTCGCCTGCTGGGCATTGTCGGCGTTCTGCCGCACGGTCGACGTCAGTTCTTCCATCGACGACGCCGTCTCTTCCAGCGAACTGGCTTGCTCTTCCGTGCGCGAGGACAGGTCCAGGTTGCCGCTGGCAATTTCCGACGACGCCGTGGCGATGGTATCCGTGCCGCTGCGCACCTGGCCGACGATGTTGACCAGGCTGGAATTCATGTCCTTCAGCGCCCGCAGCAGCTGGCCCGTTTCTTCCGTCGTGTGCACTTCGATCTGGCTGGTCAGGTCGCCCGAGGCCACCGTCTGCGCCACTTTCACGGCCGCATTGATCGGCTGCGTGATGGCGCGCGTGATGTAGGCGGCGCAACCGATGCCCAGCGCGGAAGCCAGCAAGCCGAGGATGACCATCAGGCTTTCCGAGCGGATCACGGCCGCGCTGCCATCCTTGACGCTGGCATCGGCCACGCCGTTATTGAGCTTGATGATCTCGTTGAGCGTGCCCTCGGCCTTGACGAACAGGCTGCGGGAATCCTGGTACTGCTGGTAGAAGGCCACGAACAGCTCTTTCTGCCGCTGCTCGTCGCGGTTGTCGGCCAGCTGGCGCAAGATGGCGCGCACCTTGTCGTCGTCCCCCTTCCAGGCCGCCCACTCGCCCTGGAAGCGCTGCCACAGCACGGCTTCCTCGGGGGTTTGCGGCAGCGGCTCGTACAGCTTGCGGCCCGCCTCGATATTCGCCCAGGCCTTGGTGCGCAGTTGCAGCGCTTCGGCGAACTTGTCCTGTGCCTGGTAATTGTTTTCATAGATGGCGGCCGTCAGGGTGGCGGCGGCGACGGCCGTCTGGCCTTCGCTCATCATCATCAGGCCCTGGATCGACGGCAGGCGCACCACGCCGATTTCATTGACGGCGCGGCCGACCGTGGCGATGCCCGAATAGCCGCTGACGCCCACCACCAGCAATGCCACCATCATCACGGCGACAAGCGTCGCCAGCTTCCATTTGATCAGTAAATTCTTAAACATGGCTAGGTCCTTTATAAAGTCACGAAGACTGCTGGCGAAGTCGGGGCTGGCATGTTCGAGTAAAACAGCTGACACTTGTATAAAGGCGGCGGGGATAGGGCGTACGCTTCGTTACAATTGGCGAGATTTCATAAGTGGAAGCATAGTGGAAAACGGGCGCGCTGGCTGCCTCATACTTGATACAAGACAAGATTTATTTCTTTACTGTGGCGCGTATTGCACAGCGGTCAAAAAAATTGACATGGCGCCCCGCTTTGGTGCAAAAAGTGACCGTGCTTCACTATTGGCTACGCAGTTGATAGTCGTATAAGATGAGCAACAAGCAAACAACAGGCAGACCATGGCTTATCCTATCGAACACAAACTGGTGATCGGGGTCGCTTCCAGCGCCCTGTTCGACCTGGCCGAATCGCACCAGGTCTACCTCGACAATGGCCCCGAGGAGTACCGCAAGTATCAGGAAACGCATATCGACACGGTCCTGCCGCGCGGCGTGGCCTTCCCCTTCATCCGCCGTTTCCTGAACATCAACAAGCACCATCCGCGCCAGTCGCCCGTGGAAGTGGTGCTGTTTTCGCGCAATTCGCCGGAAACGGGCTTGCGCGTCATGCATTCAATCGCCCACTACGGCCTGGACATTTCACGCGCCGCCTTCATGACGGGCAAGTCGCCCTACCCTTACCTGCCCGCCTTCAACGCCTCGCTGTTCCTCAGCGCGAATGAAAGCGACGTGCGCAGCGCCCTGGCCTGCGACTACCCGGCCGGCCTGGTGCTGCCGTCGCGCACGGAAGACGACGAGGACGACGAGGAATTGCGCGTGGCCTTCGATTTCGACGGCGTGATCGCCGACGACGAAGCGGAAACCGTCTTCAAGCGCAACAACGACGTCGACGAATTCCACGCCCATGAAACCCTGAACGTGGGCACGCCGCACCGCCCCGGCCCGCTGGCCGGCCTGTTCCAGAAGCTGGCCACCATGCAGCGCCTGGAAGAAAGGGCGCAGCGGCGCGACCCCGGCTATAAAAAAATCCTGCGCATCGCTATCCTCACGGCCCGCAACGCGCCTTCGCACGAACGGGTCGTGACGACCCTGAAAAGCTGGGGCGTGGCGGCCGACGAGACGTTTTTCCTCGGCGGCATGGACAAGTCGCGCGTGCTGGCCGTATTCAAGCCGCATATCTTCTTCGACGACCAGCTGAGCCACCTCAAATCGGCGGGCGGCACCATCCCGATGGTGCATGTTCCCTTCGGCGTTGCCAATGCGCGCGCGGGCGATGGTCTATAATCCTGCCTGTCAGCGCCGTCACTGGCGGCGCGGCGCGCACCACAGCTGTCCCATTCAACTGCCTCTGCCACTAGTGTCATCGCCTGCATGTCCTTAGACTTAACAAAAGCCCTCCCCAAGCCCGGCAACCGCTATGCGCTGCCCGCCCTGTATGGTTCATCCGACGCCTATGCCCTGGCGCTGGCCGCTTTGGCCTTGAAAGCGCGGGGCCAGATGCTGGCCGTGGTGGTGGCGCAGGCCAGCGACGGCCAGCGCCTGCTCGATGAAATCCCGTGGTTTGGCGGCAAGGAGCTGCGCTGCCATCTGCTGCCGGACTGGGAAACCCTGCCCTACGACGCGTTTTCGCCGCACCAGGACCTGGTCTCCGAGCGCCTGGCCACCTTGCATGAAATCCAGACGCGCCAGTGCGACGTGCTGATCGTGCCGGCCACCACGGCGCTCGTGCGCCTGGCGCCGCCATCGTTCCTGGCCGCCTACACCTTCTTCTTCAAGAAGGGCGAAAAGCTTGACGAAGCGCGGCTGAAGTCGCAGCTGACCCTGGCCGGCTACAGTCATGTGTCGCAAGTGATGTCGCCGGGCGAATACTCGGTGCGCGGCGGCCTGCTCGACCTGTTCCCCATGGGCTCAAGCCTGCCCTACCGCCTGGACCTGTTCGGCGACACCATCGAGACCATCCGCACGTTTGACGCCGACACCCAGCGCTCGCTGTATCCCGTGCACGAAGTGCGGCTGCTGCCGGGCCGCGAATTCCCCATGGACGAAGCGGCCCGCACCACCTTCCGCAACCGCTGGCGCGAACAGTTCGAAGGCGATCCATCGCGCTCGGTCGTCTACAAGGACATCAGCAGCGGCATCGCCTCGGCCGGCATCGAATATTATTTACCCCTGTTCTTCGAGCAGACGGCGACCCTGTTCGACTATCTGCCGCCCGACGCCTCGCTGGCCCTGGTGGGCGAGATCGACGCCGCCATTGGCCGCTTCTGGACCGATACCCAGTCGCGCTACCGCTTCCTGAAGGCGGACCGCGAGCGGCCCATCCTGCCGCCCGAATCGCTGTTCCTGTCCGACGAGCAGTTCTTCGGCCTGGCCAAGCCGTATGCGCGCCTGGCGATCGCCAAGTCGAACGACGCGCTGGCGTCCGAACTGTCGGCGCCCGTGCCGAACATCGCCGTCAACCGCCGCGCCGACGATCCGCTGGCGAATCTGCGCAGCTATTTGCTGCAATCGGGCCGCCGCGTGATGATCTGCGCCGAATCGAACGGCCGCCGCGAAACCTTGCAGCAATACTTCACCGAATACGATCTGCACCTGACGCCCGTCGAAGGCAGCGACGGCTTCCTGCAATCCGACGCCAAGCTGATGCTGGGCGTGGCGCCGCTGCACGCGGGTTTCGAATTGTTCCGGCCCGAGGGCAATCTGGCCTTCATCACGGAGACGGAGTTGTACGCCGGTTCCGGCCGCCGGGTCGGCACCAAGAAACAGGAAGGCGTGACGCAAGTCGAGTCGATGGTACGCGACCTGTCGGAGCTGAAAATCGGCGACCCCGTCGTGCACATCAACCACGGCATCGGGCGCTACATGGGCCTGACCAGCATGGACCTGGGCGAAGGCGAGACGGAGTTCCTGCATCTCGAATACGCGAAGGACACCAAGCTGTACGTGCCCGTGTCGCAGCTGCATGTGATCTCGCGCTATTCGGGCGCGTCGCCGGAAGACGCGCCGCTGCACTCGCTCGGTTCGGGCCAGTGGGAAAAAGCGAAGAAACGCGCGGCCGAACAGGTGCGCGATACGGCCGCCGAGCTGCTCAACCTGTATGCGCGCCGCGCGCTGCGCCAGGGCCACTCGTTCGAATTCTCGTCGCACGACTACCAGCGCTTTGCCGACAGCTTCGGCTTCGACGAGACGCCGGACCAGGCAGAAGCCATCCACAACGTCATCAAGGACATGACCTCGGGCAAACCGATGGACCGCCTCGTCTGCGGCGACGTCGGCTTCGGCAAGACGGAAGTGGCGCTGCGCGCCGCCTTCATCGCCGTCATGGGCGGCAAGCAGGTGGCCATCCTGGCGCCCACCACCCTGCTGGCCGAGCAGCATGCGCAAACCTTTGCCGACCGCTTCGCCGACTGGCCCGTGCGCATCGCGGAATTGTCGCGCTTCCGCACAGGCAAGGAGATCACGCAGGCGTTCAAGGGCATGGCCGACGGCACCATCGACATCGTCATTGGCACGCACAAGCTGCTGTCGGACGACGTGAAATTCACGCGCCTGGGCCTCGTCATCATCGACGAGGAACACCGGTTCGGCGTGCGTCAGAAGGAAGCCTTGAAAGCCTTGCGCGCGGAAGTGGACGTGCTGACCCTGACGGCCACGCCCATCCCCCGCACCCTGGGCATGGCGCTGGAAGGCTTGCGCGACTTTTCCATCATCGCCACGGCGCCGCAAAAGCGCCTGGCCATCAAGACGTTCGTGCGCAGCGAGGGCGAAGCCATCATCCGCGAAGCGTGTTTGCGCGAACTCAAACGCGGCGGCCAGATCTACTTCCTGCACAACGAGGTGGAAACCATCCAGAACCGCCTGGCCATGCTGACGGAACTGCTGCCCGAGGCGCGCATCGCCGTGGCGCACGGCCAGATGCACGAGCGCGACCTGGAAAAAGTCATGCGCGACTTCGTCGCCCAGCGTTTCAACATCCTGCTGTGCACGACCATCATTGAAACGGGCATCGACGTGCCGACGGCGAACACCATCATCATGCACCGCGCCGACAAGTTCGGCCTGGCGCAGCTGCACCAGCTGCGCGGCCGTGTGGGACGCTCGCATCACCAGGCCTACGCCTACCTGCTGGTGCACGACGTGCAGGGACTCACCAAGCTGGCACAGCGCCGCCTGGACGCCATCCAGCAGATGGAAGAACTGGGCAGCGGCTTTTACCTGGCCATGCACGACCTGGAAATCCGCGGCGCCGGCGAAGTGCTGGGCGAGAGCCAGTCGGGCGAAATGACGGAAATCGGCTTCCAGCTGTATTCGGACATGCTCAACGAAGCCGTGCGCTCGCTGAAAGCGGGCAAGGAGCCGGACCTGGCCGCGCCGCTGGCCTCGACCACGGAGATCAACCTGCACGTGCCGGCCCTGCTGCCCGCGGACTTCTGCGGCGACGTGCACGAGCGCCTGTCGATCTACAAGCGCCTGGCCAACTGCGCCACGCAAGAAAAGATCGACGATATCCAGGAGGAGCTGATCGACCGCTTCGGCAAGCTGCCCGACGCCGTCAAGGCGCTGGTCGAGACGCACCGGCTGCGCATCGCGGCGAAAACCGTGGGCATCGTCAAGATCGACGTGCATGGCGAGGCGGCCACCCTGCAATTCATGGCCAAGCCGCCGATCGATCCGATGCGCATCATCGACCTGATCCAGAAAAACCGCCATATCAAGCTGCATGGCCAGGACAAGCTGAAAATCACGGCCGCCATGCCGGACCTGGCCGCGCGCGTGACGCAGATCAAGACCACCATCAAGCAATTGACGGTGTAGACCATTTCGATAATTAATGCAGGACTGTCCCATGACCAATACCAAGACCATCACCATGAATCTGATCCTGCAGGGCCTGGACGGCGATAGCGCCCGCCTCGAACGCATCGCCGCGCTGGCCGCGCCGACGTCCGTCACGCGCCTCGGTCCGAACGCCGTGCGCTGCGAACAGATCGCCTATTCGCCCGCGCTGCGCCCCACGATCGAAGTGGCGGCCCAGGCGGCGCAGCTGGACGCCACCTACATGATGGGACAGCGTGAACTCAGCGAATTCAAGCTCGTGGCGATGGACATGGATTCGACCCTGATCACCATCGAGTGCATCGATGAAATCGCCGACATGCAGGGATTGAAACCGCAAGTGGCGGCCATCACGGAAGCGGCCATGCGCGGCGAACTCGATTTTGCGGCCAGCCTGAAACAGCGCGTGGCCCTGCTCGAAGGCCTCGATGCGTCGGCCCTGCAGCGCGTCTACGACGAACGTTTGAAGCTGTCGCCGGGCGCGGAAGCCATGCTGGCGGCCGTGCAAAAGGCCGGCCTGAAAACCCTGCTGGTGTCGGGCGGCTTTACCTTCTTCACCGAACGCCTGAAGGAACGCCTGGGCCTCGACTACACGCATGCGAACGCACTGGAAATCGTCGACGGCAAGCTGACGGGCAAAGTCCTGGGCGGCATCGTCGACGCCGAGGAAAAACAGCGCACGGTGGAGCGCGTGTGCGCGGAGATGGGCATTACGCCATCGCAGGCCATCGTCATGGGCGACGGCGCCAATGACTTGAAAATGATGGGCATCGCCGGCCTGTCCGTCGCCTTCCGCGCCAAGCCCGTGGTGCGCTCGCAGGCCGACGTGGCGCTGAACTTTGTCGGACTCGACGGTTTGCTGAACGTCTTGAGCTGAGCCGGCGCCAGGTTAGGGCTATCGGGTGGGCGGTGCGCGCGCGGTGGCACAAGTTTGCTATATTGCAAACTTGTGATCACCCCGCCAGCCCATCGTGAAAGAACACCGCATGCCGCCACCGCTGCCAGAAGAAATACAACGCCACCTCGATATATTCGTCGCCGCCGCGCAAACGGCCTTCGGCGCCGACCTGGCCGCCGCCGTGCTGTTTGGCTCGGCCGCCGATGGCCAGCTGCGCGCCACCTCCGACGTCAACCTGCTGTTGCTGCTCAAGCGCTTTACGCCGCAGGCGGCCGATGCGCTGCGCGGCCCCTTGCGCCTGGCGCACGCCGCCATCGATTTGCAAGTGATGTTCCTGCTCGAAAGCGAATTGCCGCAGGCCGCCGACGCCTTCGCCGTCAAGTTCGCCGACATCATCGCGCGCCACCGGGTGCTGCATGGCGTTGACCCATTCGCCAGCCTGCACACGAGCCGCGACGCCGTGCTGCGCCGGCTGCGGCAAGTGCTGCTGAACCAGCAGCTGCGCATGCGCGAACGCTATATGCTATTGAGCCTGACTGAAGAACAGCTGGCCGGCGCCGTCGCCGACGCGGCCGGCCCGCTGCGTTCGGCGGCGGCCTCGCTGGCGCAGCTCGAGGGCAAACCTGCGCAGTCCGGCAAGCAGGCGCTCGAAGCGTTTGTCGACCAGCTGGGCGACCCGGCCCTGCACGCGGCTTTGCACACCATGTCGGCCGCGCGCGAAACAGCGCGCCTGGCGCCGGGGCAGGCCCTGCCCGCCTTTACGGGTTTGATGACGCTTACCGAACGCCTGCGCGAGCACGCGGAGCAGATGCGGTGAACGGCTTCAATCCTTTTGACTGGAGCGGGCCATCATTCCTGCTGGCCTACCTGATCTTCGGCGCGCTCGTGTACTACCTGGCGCGCGAGCTGCTGATCCGCATGGAATTGCGCAATCCGCACGCCCAGCTGTCGCTGGCCGATGATCCCTACCGCATTGCTTTTTTGCGTGGCGGCGCCCTCGAAGCCGTGAAAATCGCCGCCATCGTGCTGGTCGACCGCGGCTTGCTGCGCGCCGACGGCCCGCTGCTGGAAACGGCCAGCGCCGACAGCCTGCGCTTTGCCAGCCACGACATCGAACGCGACGTGCTGCGGCTGTACCTGGGCCGCCAGGGCCACAGCAAGGAACTGGCCGTGCAGGCCGACATGCTGCCGTCGTGCCGCGCCTACCAGGAGGCGTTGACGCAGCAGGAATTGCTGGTCGGCCCGCCGCTGCTGCGCCGGCGCGAACGCATCACCTGGGCCGCGCACTGGCTGCTGCTGACGGTGGCCGGCGTCAAAGCCGTCATCGCCATCAGCCGCCAGCACTACAATCTGCTGTTCCTGGCGGTCCTGCTGGCGATTTTTCTCCTCATGCTGCGCGGCTTGCGCACCCAGGCGAGCAGCTGGAGCGCGCAGCGGCTGCTGACCGACCTGCGCATGCTGTTCGGCCGCCTGAACATGCGCTCGGCGCGCCTGCAGGCGGGCAGCAGCAGCGCCGACATGGCCCTGCTGGCCGCCATTTTCGGCATCGGCGCCCTGCCCTTGTCCGTGTACGCGTATGTCGCCGAGCTGTATCCGGTGCCGCGGCAAAACGGCGGCGGCGACTCCTCGTCCAGCAGCACGGGCGACTCGGGCGATTCGTCATCGGGCGGCGGCGGTGACGGCGGCGGCAGCGGCTGCGGCGGTTGCGGCGGTGGCGGCGGCTGTGGCAGTTAGCAAGGACGCCACGCGCGACCGCGTCGGCCTGGGCTGGCGCGGCGAACTGGCCGCCGGCATCCTGTCCAACCTGGCGCGGATCGATGTGCTGGAAGTGATCGCCGACGATTATTACGGCGCCTCGCGCGCCGGCATCGCGGCCTTGCGCAGCCTGGCGCGCCAGGTGCCGGTCAGCCTGCATGGCGTCGGCATGGGGCTGGCCTCGACGATTCCCGCCGATCCGCGCCGCTTGCATGCGATGGCGCGCCTGATGCAAGCGGTGCAGGCGGAATCGTGGTCCGAGCACCTGAGTTTCGTGCGCGCCGGCGGCGTCGAGATCGGCCACCTGGCGGCACCGCCGCGCACGCCGCGCAGCGCCGCCGGCGCAATCGCCAATATCGCACTGGCCACGCGCATCGTCGGCAGCACGCCGCTGATGGAAAACATCGCCACCCTGGTCCAGCCGCCGGCCAGCACCATGGACGAAGCCGATTGGGTGGCGCAGATTATCCACGGCGCGCAAGCGCCGCTGCTGCTCGACCTGCACAACCTGTATGCGAATGCCGTCAATGCCGGCGAGTCGCCGCAGGAACTGCTGCTGCGCCTGCCGCTGGACAGGGTCGGCGCCGTGCACCTGAGCGGCGGCCACTGGATCGCTGCGCCGGGCGGCGGCCAGCGCCTGCTGGACGACCACCTGCACGACGTGCCGCCCGAAGTCTTCGATTTATTGACGTTGCTGGCGCGCCATGCACCGCAACCGTTGACGGTGATCGTCGAACGCGACGGCAATTACCCGTCGTTCGGGCATGTGCTGGGCCAGCTGGAATTGGCGCGCGCGGCCTTGCGCGCGGGGCGAGCCGCATGAGTTCTCCCGCGCTGGAAACGTACCTGGCAAGGCTGTACACGGACGACGCCTTGCGTGCCGCCTTCCTGCTCGAGCCCCGTGCGCAAGCCTTGCTGCATGGCTTGTCGCCGCAGGAAGCGGAGGCGATGGCGGCGATGGACCGCATCGGCCTGCAGATGGCGGCGGCGAGCTACCGCGCCAAGCGCGCCGGGCGCGGTGGCCAGACGAAACCAGCGCAACGCTGGTGGCGCAAGCTGCTGGCCGCCTGGACCTGACAGCCTACAGCTGCCACAGCCGCAGCGGCAGCAGTCCCCACCACGCCAGCACCAGCAGCAGTTGCAGGGCCGCCAGCAAGGCCACCCAATCCCATTTCGCCAGCGGGCCCGCCGCGGCCGCCGTGCCGCGGCTGCGCCAGCAGCGGGCCAGGCCGAACGCCGTCGCCAGCGGCAGCGCGCCCGTCGCCAATGCCAGCAACACGCTGGCATTGGTGACGTCGCCCAAGCGCAGGTAGGACTGGAAATAGAAAAACGGCAGCGGCAAGAGCAGCGCCAGCATGGCCAGCAAAGGCGCGAACAGGTGGTCGCCCCGTCCCAGGCTGCGCCGCGCGGCGCGCCACACGCCCACCAGCAGCACGTACAGCAAGCCCGCCACGCCCAAGGCCAGGCTGCCCCACAGCACCAGCATGCGCAGCATCGACGCGCGCTCATAGCTGCGCAAGCCATCGCTGAGCACATGCTTGCCATCCTCCTGCATCAGCACGTGCGATGGCGTGCTGCGGTCGCTGGCGCGGAACAGCAGGCCGCCCACCGGCTCCAGTTCCTTCGGCTCGCCCTGGAACGGGATCAGGAACAGCGACTCGCCATCCCATTTCACACGCGTAAAGCCGAAGACGGCGTCGACCCAGGCCATGCTGGCCATGGGACTGGGCGACGGCACGTAGACGCCCTGCCAGTTTTCCACCGTGGGCGCGGGCGTGCCGCGTGGGGCCGGCGCGCGCAGCGGCAGTTCCAGGTCGCGCAGCAGCAGGCGGTTGAAGCGTTCATAGTCGGCCCGCTCCGCATCCGTATTAAAGGCCACGAAGAAGGCGCTGTCCTGCTCCGGGTAGATGCACAGCATGGCGCGAAAACCGACAGTCGTGCCGGGATGGCAGGCACCCACCACGTTATGCCGGTCGCGCACGGCCAGCGCCAGGCCGTGGCCCGTTGCCAGGCCCGCCTGCGCCGCATCCGTGCCGGCCGGTTCGGACAAGGCGCCCATCAGGGCCAGGTCGATGAACTGCGCGCCCTGCAGCTTGCCGTCGCCCATGAGGAACTGCGCCAGCCTGGCCATGTCGGCCGCCGTGGTGGTAAATTGCGCGGCCGGACGCAGATACTGGGGTACGGCCGGCTGCGCCACGCCATGCTCGAAGTGGCCCATGGCCAGGCGCGGGTCCGCATGCGATCCCGCCTGGGTGCTCATTTGCGTAACATAGGCAAACGTGCTGTCCGCCATGCCCAGCGGCTGCAGCAGCTGCGCGTCGAGATAGCGCTCATACGGCTGGCCCGTGACCTTCTCGATCACCATGCCCAGCAAGCCATAGCCCATGTTCGAGTACGCATAGCGGCTGCCGGGCCGCGCGCGCACGCGCAGCAGATTGCGCCCGCCGTCAAACGCCTCGGCCAGCGGCGTCTCCGGCGCCGGGTTCAGGCTGAACGCCTGCCAGAAGCGCACGTTATCGAGGCCCGACGTATGCGCGAGCAGGTGGCGGATGCGCACGGGGTCGCTGGCCTGCCACGGGTTTTTCAGCGCCAGTTCCGGCAGCACCTGCCGCAGGGGCGTGTCGAGCGTGAGCTTGTCTTCGCTAACCAGGCGCAAGATACCCAGCGCCAGCGCCACCTTGCCCACGGAGCCCACCTGCATGCGCGTATCCGCCTGCATGGGTATGTTCTTGGCGGCATCGCGCAAGCCGGACGCGCCGACTTTGACTGTTCCGTCAGGCAAGACTTCACTCCAGACGGCGCCCGCCAGACCCTCGTCCTTCAAGCCGGCGGCAAACTCCGCCTCCAGGGTGGGGCCGGCCGCATGAGCCACGGTGGCACAGCACAGCAGCAAGGCCGGCACGGCGCGCTGCAGCCACGACCTGGCGCGCGCGGCAAAGGTGGGATATCGATCTCGTTTCAACAATGTATTCCGCCTTTTTCCATGGACTGCGCTCCTGCGCCGCTTTGCTTGTTACAATTAAAAATTGAGCAACGACGGGAGCTTTTATGTCACAAGATATTATTTTGGATACCCAACTCCAGCAGACCAAAAACCTGGCCTGGTGGTTGTACCTGATACATGGCGCCAGCTTCGTGTTTTCGCTGGGCGCGTTTTCCTTCATTCCGCTCATCATCAATTATGTGAAGCGGGACGAGGCGGCCGGGACCTTCGTGCACAGCCATCACAGCTGGATGATCCGTTCCTTCTGGTGGTATGTGGCCTGGGTCGTCGTCGGCGCCATCCTGTGGGTCACGCTGATCGGCATTCCGCTGGCCATCATCGTGTGGGGCGTGGCCTGGCTGTGGAAAGCGTACCGCCTGCTGCGCGGCTTTCTTGACCTGAACAACAACAAGCCCGTACCCATGTAACAGGTGCTTCGCGGCAAGCCAACGGCTTGCCGCCGCCTACATCGCCGCGAACGCCCGTTCGATATCGGCGACCAAATCCTGCGGATCTTCCAGTCCCACGTTCAGGCGCACCAGCTGGCCCGGCAACTGCCAGCCCTTGCGCATGGAGGCGATGCGGTACGGCATCACCAGGCTGTTCGCGCCACCCCAGCTGTAGCCAATCTTGAACAACTGCAAGGCATCGACGAAGCGGTCCGTCTGCGCCTCCGTGTAGCGGGCATCGAACAGCACGGAAAACAGGCCGCCCGCGCCCGTGAAATCGCGCTGCCATATGGCGTGGCCCGGGCAATCGGCGAACGCCGGATGCAGCACCGTGGCGATCTCGCCGCGCCCCTTGAGCCAGGCGGCCACCGTGCGCGCGCCCGCGTCGTGCGCGTCGAAGCGCAGCTTCATGGTGGGCAAGCCGCGCAGCACCAGATAGGCATCGTCCGCCCCCACGCCCATGCCCAGACGCATATGCGCCCGCGCCAGGCGGTCATGCAGCGCCCGCTCGCGCGTGATCAGGGCGCCCATCAGCACGTCGGAGCCGCCCGACTGGTATTTCGTCAGCGCCTGCATGATGACGTCCACGCCCAGGTCGAAGCCGCGCAAGGCCAGGCCGGCCGACCAGGTGTTGTCCAGGGCGACGAGCACGCCGCGCGCATGGGCGGCCGCGCAGATGGCGGGCAAGTCCGGCACTTCCATCGTCACGGACCCGGGCGCTTCCGTCCAGATCAGTTTGGTGTTTGGCTGGATCAGGGCGGCGATGCCGGCGCCGATGAGCGGATCGTAATAGCGGGCCGTGATGCCGAAGTCCTGCGACAGCCAGCGCCCCAGCTCGCGGTTCGGATTGTAGATATTTTCCGGCAATAACACATCGTCACCCGTTTTCAGCAGGGCGAAGTCCGCCATGGCGATGGCCGCCAGGCCCGACGGCGCCAGCAGGCAGTACTTGCCCCCTTCGATTTCGGCCAGCCGCGCTTCCAGGGTGAACGTGGTGGGCGTGCCGTGCAAGCCGTAGGTATAGGCGTTCTTGTCTTTCCAGTCGCCCGAACGCATGGCCGCCACGTCCTTGAACAGCACGGTCGATGCATGGTGGATAGCGTTCGGGAACGCGGCAAAGCCTTGCGGCGCCTGGTAATCGCTGTGGATCAGCGCGGTTTGCGGAGATTTGGGTGTGGTCATGGCGTCGGGAAATAAAAAAAGGCGGATCAGCCTGTGCTGATCCGCCTTGATTGTAAGGGCTTATGCCCTTGCTTGCCGTACGTATGACAGAGTGTTACACCT
Source organism: Janthinobacterium sp. EB271-G4-3-2 (assembly GCF_020858035.1). Taxonomy (NCBI): domain Bacteria; kingdom Pseudomonadati; phylum Pseudomonadota; class Betaproteobacteria; order Burkholderiales; family Oxalobacteraceae; genus Janthinobacterium; species Janthinobacterium sp. EB271-G4-3-2. The sequence goes on from NZ_JACYMG010000013.1 coordinate 121,569, forward strand.
GCGAAGAATTTTTATTCCGCAGCGCCCCACAGGTCATGCGCGTCGGCTGATGTAATGGTCACGTCAACAAATTGGCCCACGGCCAGCTTGCGGTGCGGTTCGAATGGCGGCTTCACATACACGACGCCATCGATTTCCGGCGCGTCGGCGGACGAGCGGCCCACGCCGCCCGAGCGGGTGACTTCATCGATCAGCACGCGCACGGTCTTGCCGACCTTGGCTTGCAGGCGTTTCTTGGAAATTTCTTCCTGCAGCAGCATGACGCGGCCGCGACGCTCTTCGCGCAGCTCTTCCGGCACGGGGTTGGCGATGGCGTTGGCCGTCGCGCCTTCGACAGGCGAATAGGCGAAGCAGCCGAGGCGGTCGATCTGCGCTTCCTTGAGGAAGTCGAGCAGGTACTCGAATTCCGCTTCCGTTTCGCCTGGGAATCCGGCGATGAAGGTCGAGCGGATGGTCAGGTCCGGGTTGATGGCGCGCCAGGCCTGGATCCGGTCGAGGTTTTTCTCGCCGCTGGCCGGACGCTTCATGCGTTTCAGGACGTCAGGGTGCGCATGCTGCATCGGAATGTCCAGGTATGGCAGGATGTGGCCGCCGCTCATCATCGGGATGATCTGGTCCACGTGCGGGTACGGGTAGACGTAATGCAAGCGCACCCAGGCGCCGTAGGACTTGGCCAGCTCGCCCAGCGCTTCCGTCAGCTGCGTCATGTGGGTTTTCACGGGACGGCCATTCCAGAAGCCGGAGCGGAATTTCACGTCCACGCCATACGCCGACGTGTCTTGCGAAATGACCAGCAATTCCTTGACGCCGGACTTGAACAGGTTTTCCGCTTCGATCATCAATTCGCCGATCGGGCGCGAGACGAGGTCGCCGCGCATGGACGGGATGATGCAGAAGCTGCAGCGGTGGTTGCAGCCTTCGGAAATTTTCAGGTAGGCATAGTGCTTCGGCGTCAGCTTGACGCCTTGCGGCGGCACGAGGTCGAGGAATGGCGCATGCGGTTTCGGCAGGTGCAAGTGGACGGAATCCATCACTTCGGCCAAGGCGTGCGGGCCCGTGACGGACAGCACTTTCGGGTGTACCTTCATGATGATGTCGTCGCCGGCAGCATCTTTCTTGGCGCCCAGACAGCCGGTGACGATCACTTTACCGTTTTCGGCCAGCGCTTCGCCGATGGCGTCAAGCGACTCTTGCACGGCAGCATCGATAAAACCGCAGGTATTGACGATCACCAGATCGGCGCCAGCGTAGGATTTCGCCGTTTCGTAGCCTTCGGCGCGCAGTTGGGTCAGGATTTGTTCGGAGTCGACCAGCGCTTTCGGGCAGCCGAGCGAGACAAAGCCCACTTTCGGCGCCGCACCTGGCATGGCCAGCATGGCCTCGGGCTGGGCGGAAGGAACGGGAATACGGTGAATTTCAGACATAGTTGGCAGCTAGTAAAATGGTGAGGCGAATCGGTTATTGTACCCCGAGCAGCCCCTTGCTGTCAGGGCCGGCTTCTTTTGCTGGCGCATCTGCAACGCTGTAACTGCCGTTTTGTTCCGGCCGCTGCCATCGAGGCAGTGGCCGAACAAGGCCCCACCATGCATCACCGGTATCAAGAAATTAAAAATAATGCCTTAGAGAAATTAATGGCCTGACATATAATTGTTTTTTAAAAAACTAAATCACCCCATGTCTTTTTCCTTTACCAATCTGAAAGCGCGACGTATGGCTGCCGCGGCTTGCGGCATGTCTGTATTGCTGCTGAGCGGCTGCGTCGTCAACACGTCGGTCGTTGACCCACTGAAAATGAGCGCACAATCGGGTGAGACCCCGGTGGTGGTCAGCATCACGTCGAACACCAAAGATATTTACGGATTCAATACGATCAAGTTACGCCGGGTGGTGGCGGGCGAACAGCGCAGTGATTTCAAGCTGGTCTCCGCAAACCTGGTGATGAAAAAGGTCGAGAGCGCGATGACAGGCGATACGTCCCTGTTTATTGGCGCCCTGCCGCCTGGCGAATATGAGTTTGTCGAACTGATCGACACCCGGGCCAACAAGCTCTTGCATGTGTACTCGACCATCGTGGGAAGCTTCAAAATCGAAGCAGGAAGATCGGCGGATCTGGGGCGGCTGATTGTGACACGCGGCGATTTCGGCGTGCAATACGGTCGCAGCGCGCAGGCGGTATCCAATGCGGAATTGATCCAGCGCTTTGCCCCCGACTACAGCAAGCTATTCGGCGCCGCTGCCAGCCCAGGCTGGAGCACCCCACACCACGCGCGGGACAATGTCGAGCAATTTGCCCGCGCCCACCCGGCCGGGGCCGAGTGCGTCACCGAAATGCCCGATGGCCGGGTGGCTGCCGCCAGCCGCATGGGCGCTGTCCTGATGCGCTCGACGCAAGGTCAATGGAAGATCATCAATGCCCCATCGGTGGAGTCGCTGTCTTGCGTGTTTCCCGTAGACCTGCCCAATGCCGAGTTGATCGCGGTAGGCGAATCCGGCTCCCTGCTACGCAAGGCGCGTGACAGTGACAAGCTGTTCCCTGTCGATGCAGGCAACCTGCCGCCCGGCAACCTGCTGCGCATCGGTGGCAACCCCAAGGATGGCTGGTACGTGATGCATCGCAAGGGGAACGCATTGAACATTTTCCATGCGAATCAACTGGAGGCTGGCGACTGGCGATCCGTGCACCATTCCACCTTGCCTGGGTCGTGGCTGCATGGCCCAGGCTTGTTGTGGACCTGGCAAGACGCGGGCCACATCGGCTATGCGTTGGAAAACGGCGTGATCGGCGAATTCGACTACAGCACGGGCAAGTTGACCGAGCGCTCTAGCCCGCACAAGAAAAGCTTGACAGAGTTTATCCATCAAGCCAATGGCACGCAAAGCGTTCTGGTAGCGGCTGGTCTGGCGGGACGGTTTCCGGACGCCTATGTTTCACGGAATCGCGGCCAGGACTGGACGCCTATCGTGTCGCCATTCAAGGTCCTGATGTCGCCCGTGGCGCCCCTCAATGACGGCAGATTGCTGATGGAGGCCGGCATGTATAACGAGGGCGCACTGCTGGTCAGCAGCGACGAAGGTAAAACCTGGGGGCCGTATGCGCCATACACACTGCGCCACGCCCCATTGATTTTCCCCTCCGGCCTCGCTCTCAGCATCCAGGAAGATTTCAAGGGTAACGTCAGCATTTACAGCTCCATGGACAATGCCAGGAAATGGAAGCTCGAGCATTCAAACCAGGATCTGCTCTCCACGCTGCAACAACTGAAACGATAGGCGCTTCCGCACTCGCCATCGGCAGCCGCCGGCGTGGCACCCGCAAAGCGCAACGGCACAGGAGTTCCTGTGCCGTTGCGTGGACCGCATGGGCCGCGGCTTACTTTTTGTCGGTTGGCGGCACCGGCGGAACGAACGGGAACGTGCCGAACAGATTCTTGCTCTGGCTCTGCATCTGTTCCTGCATTTGCACGAACAGGCTCTTGCTCTGGTCGATGTAGTTGTTCATCATGCCTTGCATCATCGGGCCCTGGACGTTCATGAACTGGGTCCACATTTCAGGGCTGAATGGCTTGCCTTCGAAGCTGCCGGCCGACGTGCCCGTGAATTTGTGCTGGATATCGGTGAACGCTTGCACGTTCTTTTCCAGGTAGGATCCCATCATGCCCTGCATGGCGTGGCCATAGTAGCGGATGATCTGCGACAACACGCTGCTCGAGAACATCGGCGCGCCGTTCGCTTCCTCTTCCAGAATGATTTGCAGCAAGATGCTGCGCGTCAAATCTTCATTGGATTTGGCATCGACGACGGTAAACACCTCATTGTCCAACACCAGCTGCTTGACGTCCGTCAAGGTGATGTAGGAACTGGTTTGCGTGTCGTACAGACGACGGTTGGGATATTTTTTAATCAGGCGGTCTATACTTTTTTTTGCACTACTCATCACAAGTTCCACTTATTGCGCCGCAGCGCATACTGAGTTAATCCGAAAAAAAAGCGAACGAGGGTCCGCTTTCGCACCTGCCTACGTTTTCCATTATAGAGTGGAAAACGGCTCCATTGCACATCAGGGTAGTAGATTCCCGCATTTATTGCAACGCAACTAAAAGTAGATTCCTGACAAGACCGGAGATTACGCCGTTCTTGTCAGGCGAGAAGCTTTTGTAAACTAGTCCGCCCTGACTTTAACATACCGCCCTGGCGCCGGCTCGATTGCCGCGTGGCGCTTGTTGCCCGGTTTGCCTGGCGCCTTCACCTGGGTGCCACCGTGTTCGGCCAGGAAAGCCGCCCATTCGGGCCACCAGCTGCCCACGTGCTCGGTCGCGCCTTCCATCCACTGTTCGGCAGTCAAAGGCTTGGCTTTCGCCGTACGTGGCTTGTCATTGCTCCAGTAACTGCGCTTTTTCTTCGAGGCGGGATTGATCACGCCAGCGATATGGCCCGAAGCGCCGAGGATAAAACGGTTGGCTTTCGGTTTTTTCGGGTTCAGCAAGGCCGTGCTGGCGTAGGCCGCGCCCCAGGGCACGATATGGTCTTCGCGCGAACCGTAGATGAAAGCGGGCGCGTCGATGCTGCCCAGGTCGACCTGCTCACCGGCCACCGTCAGCTTGCCCGGCACTTTCAGGCTGTTTTCCAGGTACGTGTTGCGCAGATACCAGCAGAACATGGGACCCGGCAAGCCCGTGCCGTCGCCATTCCAATACAGCAAGTCGAACGCGGGCGGCTCCTTGCCCTTCAGGTAGTTCGACTGCACGTAGTTCCACACGAGGTCGTTCGGCCGCAGGCTCGAGAAAGTGCTGCCCAGGTCGCGGCCCGACATCAGGCCGCCCTTGGCCAGGGTCTGCTCGCGCAGCGCCACTTGCGGCTCGTCGATAAAGACGTCGAGCGCGCCCGCGTCGCAAAAGTCGAGGAAGGTGGTCAACAGGGTCAGGCTGGCGGCCGGATTCTCGCCGCGCGCCTTGAGCACGGCCAGCGCCGTCGAGACGATGGTGCCGCCCACGCAAAAGCCGAACATATTGAGCTTGTCCTGGCCCGAGACTTCCTGCGTCACCTTGATGGCTTCGATCACGCCTTGCTCGACGTAATCGTCCCACGTCAGGTGCTGCATGCTCATGTCGGGATTGCGCCAGGACATCAGGAACACGGTATTACCCTGCTCCACCGCGTAGCGTACGAGCGAGTTTTCCGGCTGCAAGTCAAGGATATAGAATTTATTGATGCACGGCGGCACCATCAACAGCGGCCGCTGGTGTACCGTGGGGGTGCTTGGCGTGTACTGGATCAGCTGGAACAGGGCATTTTCAAACACCACCGTGCCCGGCGTGGTGGCCACGTTGCGGCCCACTTCGAAGGCCGATTCGTCGGACTGCGAAATGCGGCCCTTCTGCATGTCGGCCAGCATATTGCTCAAGCCCTTGGCCAGGCTTTCGCCCTTGGTCTCGATCAGGGTTTGCTGGGCATCGGGGTTGGTGGCGAGAAAGTTGGCGGGCGACATGGCGTCGACGATTTGCTGCACGGCAAACGCAATCTTTTGCTTCTGGTGCGGCGTCGCTTCCACGGCATCGGCCATGGCGCCGAGAAACTCCGCATTCAGCAGATAGGCCGCCGCATTGAAGGCCGACAGGGGGCTGGCGTGCCAGGCGGGCGCGGCGAAGCGGCGGTCTTTCAGTTCCGGCGCCTTGCCGGCCATAAAGTCGGCCCACAAGCCCGTCAGTTTGGCCACGTAGGCATTTTTCAGTTGCTCGATCGCTTCCGGCTTGATGCTGGCGCCCGCATCCTGCAAAATGCCGGCAATCGGATTGCCCTGGGGCTGCGGTACCATGTTGAACCACGTCTTCCACTGCTCAGGATTGCTGATCTGCGCCATCCATTCCTTGGTCATCATTTGAGGATCGGGCATATTCATAGCTATATAAGTCCATTCAAGAATTGGGGACGCCGAACAAAACCTACTGCGCGTCGGTATAGGCGGCCTGCGATGCTCACCGTACCTTCGTACGGTTGCGCTTCTTAGCCACCTCTCCCTTCCGCTCGCTACGGTTTTGCGCGGCGTCGAAACGTAGTCGAAAAATAGAAAACTTTAATATCAACTGCATGCAAACTCTTACTGATTGCCAATACCAATGATGCTCATGACCGCTGTTGCCTGGATCTATGTCGTCGGCCTCATGGCGCTGACGGAACCGTCCATCGTCGCCGGGGTGATGACCTTCTTGCTGTACTGCGTCATCCCCCTGTCCATCCTATTCTATCTGACGGGCTCGCGGCGACGCAAACGCAAGGCGGCGCGCATCGCGGAACAAAAGGCGCGCGCCCAAGCCTCAGCAGACGATAAAACAAAAACGGCAGACACATAAGTGTCTGCCGTGCAGATTATTTGCGCCAGATCAAGCTGGCCTGCCTTCCCGTGACGCCATCGCGCCGGTACGAGTAAAACTGCGCCGCATCGCTGACGGTGCAATATTCCCCTCCCGCCACTTGCGCCACGCCATCGCGCAGCAGCATGGTGCGCGCCAGCGCATAGATGTCGGCCAGGTATTTGCCCGGCTTGCCAGCGATGGCGACGAAGGCCGAACTCAACACTTGCCGCTCGGCGTCGTCGCGCGCGCCGTCGCGGAACGCTTGCGGCACATCCTGACCCACTTCGAATTGCTGCGGACCAATGGCCGGCCCCAGCCAGGCAAGGATGTCCGTCGCGCCCTGCGCCCGCATGCTGTCCACCGTGCGCTGCAAGACGCCGCTGGCCAGGCCGCGCCAGCCCGCATGGGCCGCGCCGACGACGAGGCCATCCGTCGAACAGAACAGCACCGGCAGGCAATCGGCCGTCATCACCACGCACACGGCGCCAGGCAAGGCGGCGATACTGGCGTCGGCGTCCGGCACGTGGCCGGCCAGCTTGCCAGCATCGGCCACGGCCACGCCGTGCACCTGCGACAGCCAGGCGGGCTCGGCAGGCAATATGGCAGCCAGCCGCGCGCGGTTGGCCGCCACGTGCGCGGGTTCGTCGCCCACGTGCGTGCCCAGGTTCAAGCCGCCGCCGCCCTGCCCGTCACCATACAGCCCCTGGCTCACGCCGCCCGCGCGCACGGTCGCCAGCGCGCCCACGTTCGCGGGCAAGCCGGGCCAATCGGGTAGAAGGCAAGGCAACGGCGCCATCATCAGACCTGTTCCGGCTCGGGAATGCCGGCCGTGGCGATCAGCTCGGCGAAATCATCGGCCAGCGGCACGATCCATTCGCACGCTTCCAGGGTGCCCGGATGCACGAGACCCAGGCGGCGCGCCTGCAGCGCCTGGCGCGAGAAGACGGATACCAGGTGCTGCTTGCCGTACACGTAATCGCCGACCAGCGCAAAGCCCAGATGCTGCATGTGCACGCGGATCTGGTGCGTGCGGCCTGTTTCCAGGCGGCATTGCATCAGGCTCACGGGACGACGGTCGAGTTCGCCGCTGCCGATCAATTCATAGTGCGTGATGGCGGGCTTGGCCGTGAAATTCTCCGAGACGGCCATCTTGACCCGGTCGCGTGGATGGCGCGCGATGGACGCATCGATGGTGCCCGCCATTTTCGGCGTGCCCCACACGAGCGCGAAATACTCGCGCTTGACGGTGCGCGCCTGCAACTGGCGCACGAGGTCCGTTTGCGAAGCGAGGGTCTTGCCGACGACCATCAGGCCGCTCGTATCCTTGTCCAGGCGGTGCACGATGCCCGCGCGCGGCACGCCAGCCAGCTGCGGACAGTGGTGCAGCAAGCCGTTGAGCAAGGTGCCCGACCAGTTGCCGGGGCCCGGATGCACGACCAGTCCGGCCGGTTTGTTGATGACGATGATATGCTCATCTTCGTGCACGATGTTCAATTCCATCGCTTCCGGCTTAAAAGCCTCGTCTTCCGGCGCGCTTTGCGGCAGAATGACGATCTTCTCGTCGCCATAGGCGGTCATGTTGCGTTTGGCAACTTTTCCATCGACGGTCACGAAACCGGCTTCCAGCCACAATTGCAAGCGGCTGCGCGAGTATTGCGGCACCAGCTTGGAGATGACTTTATCGAGGCGGTGGCCGCAGGCGTCCGGCGTCAGTTCCAATGTAATCGGGGCCATTTCCTCGAAGACGTCGTCGGCGGCAAAATCGCCGTCAAACGCCTCTTCGGCAGCATGGTCAGAAAGGGAGTCAAACGCGGGGTCAGCCAAATTAGGCTTCGGAGTTAATATCACAGCATTCCCATCGGCTATAATCAGCCTATTGTAAAATCTTGGTTAAAACCTTCTTGCAAAACGTCATGCAAAAAAAATTATCGTTGGTAGTCGCTTCAGTCGTTCTGCTCGGCATGTCCGCTTGCAGCTTGTTGCCTGAAAAAGTGGATGAGACCAAAAACTGGTCCGTTACGAAATTATACTCGGAGGCGCGTGAAGAAATGGCCGGGCAGCACTATGAAGCTGCAATCGGCCTGTTCCAGAAGCTGGAGGCTAACTATCCTTTCGGCAACTATGCTCTGCAAGCGCAGATGGAGATCGCTTACGCGTATTATAAGTCGGGAGACCAGGCGCAGGCACTGGCTGCCGTCGAACGCTTCATCAAGTTGCATCCGAACCACGCCAATGTGGACTATATGTACTACTTGCGTGGCCTGATCAGCTTTAACGACCAGATCAGCTTCCTGAACTTCCTGTACGAGCAAGACCCGACCGAGCGCGATCCGAAAGCCACGCGCGAAGCGTTTGCCGCCTTCAAGCAACTGGTCGACAAGTTCCCGAATAGTAAATATGCGCCCGATTCGTTGGCCCGCATGAACTATTTGATCGACGCCATGGCGAAATACGAAGTACACGTGGCGCGCTATTACTACCGCCGCGGCGCCTACCTGGCCGCCGCCAACCGCGCGCAAACGACGATCAGCGACTTTTCCGCCTCGCCGGCCATCGAAGAAGCGCTGTTCATCATGTACCGCTCGTATGACAAGCTGGGCCTGACCGATCTGCGCGACGATGCCTTGCGCGTGCTGACCAAGAACTACCCTAACACGGCATTCCTCAGCCCGGAAGGGGTGAACAAGGAACGCAAGTGGTGGAAATTCTGGCAGTAAGATAAGAAAAAACCGGGCTAGCCCGGTTTTTTTACTTATTCACCGACCTTGCGCCGAAACACCCAGCTCGTATCGTTCGATGCTTCCGGCACATACGCGTAGCCATCGACGTCGAACTGCTTGAGCTGCTCGGGATCGCGGATCTGGTTGACGGCCGCATAGCGGGCCAGCATGCCGCGCGCGCGCTTGGCGTAGAACGAGATGATTTTGTATTTGCCATTCTTCCAGTCCTCGAACACGGGTGCGATGACGGGCACGTCCAGCTGGCGCGGCTTGACGGATTTGAAATATTCTTCGGAAGCCAGGTTGACCAGCACTTTCGCGCCCTGCTCCTTCGCCGTGCGGTTCAGGCCGTTGGTGATGGTGTCGCCCCAGAACGCATACAAATCCTTGCCGCGCGTGGTCGACAGCCGCGTGCCCATTTCCAGGCGGTGCGGGTGGATCAGGTCCAGCGGGCGCAGCAAGCCGTACAGGCCCGACAGGATGCGCACGCGCGACTGGGCATAGTCGAGCTGGGCCGGCTGCAGGCTGCGCGCCTCGAAACCGGCATACACGTCGCCATTGAAGGCCATGATGGCCTGGCGCGCGTCATCAAGCTGGGGTGTCCACGACGCGTAGCGGGCCACGTTGAGGGCGGACAAGGCGTCGGAAATACCCATCAGGCTGCCCACTTCGGCCGGCGAAAACTGGCGCATGCGGGCTATGAGCTGGGCGGAATGGGCGAGAAAATCGGGAGTGCTGTGCAACGAGGTTGTTGGCGGCGTCTCCAGGTCGAGACTCTTGGCGGGCGAAAGCACGATCAACATAAATTATCACTACAGAATAGAATTGCCGACATGATACCTGCTCCACAAAAACTCGTCCTCGACACCAACGTTTGCCTCGACCTCTTCGTCTTCAACGACCCGCGCTGGGCGGGCCTGCTGGCGGCCATGGAAAGCGGCGCCGTATATGCCATCACGCGCGAAGATTGCCGCGCGGAATATCTGGTCGTGCTGCACTACAAGCATTTGCCGCTCGATGAAGCGAGCCGTGCCGTTGCCGCCGCCCGCTTCGACGCCCACATCACAGTCGTGGCGCCGCCCGTCTCCGGCGTGCGCCTGCCCGTCTGCACGGACAAGGATGACCAGAAATTCCTCGAACTGGCGCGCGACGCCAACGCCGACATCCTCATCACCAAGGACAAGGCGCTGCTGAAACTGGCCCGCAAGACGGCCAAGGCCGGCATGTTCAAGATCATGGTGCCGGAAGGCTGGGCATTGCCAGGCTGAGCCTTTAAAGCCCCGCACGCGACGGGGCGCGCTGCGCTAGAATGGGACACGATTCCACTTTCCGCACCGCGCCCCTACCGTTCATGAACAGCCCGTCCCTGCCCTACACGACTCCCGCCCTGACCACCCGCTTGCCTCTCGTGGGCACCACCGTGTTTACCCGCATGTCCAGCCTGGCGGCCCAGCATGGCGCCGTCAACCTGGGCCAGGGCTTTCCCGACTTCGATTGCGCGCCTGAACTGGTCGACCTCGTCAGCAACGCCATGCGCGCCGGCCACAACCAGTATCCGATGATGACGGGCACCGCGCCCCTGCGCGAGGCCATCGCCGCGAAGGTCGCCAGCCTGTACGGCCACAGCTATGATGCCGGCACGGAAATCACCGTCACGGCCGGCGCCACGCAGGCGCTCACCACGGCCATCCTGTGCTGCGTGCACCCGGGCGACGAAGTCATCGTCATCGAACCGGCCTACGACAGCTATCTGCCCGCCATCGCGCTGGCCGGCGGCGTGCCCGTGCTCGTCTCCATGGAGGTGGGTGAACACGGCTACAGCGTGCCGTGGGACAAGCTGGCCGCGGCCGTCAGCAGCAAGACGCGCCTGATCATCATCAACACGCCGCACAACCCGACGGGCACCATTTTGCGCCCCGCCGACGTGGCCACCCTGGCCGACATCGTGCGCGGCACGCAAATCTTGATACTGTCCGACGAAGTCTACGAGCATATGGTGTACGACGGCGTGCGCCATGAGTCGCTGGCGCGCAACCCGGAACTGGCGGCGCGCAGCTTCATCGTGTCCAGCTTCGGCAAGACGTATCACGTGACGGGTTGGAAAGTCGGCTATGTAGCCGCCCCAGCGGCACTGACGGTGGAGTTTCGCAAGGTACACCAGTACAACGTCTTTACCGTCAACACGCCGATGCAGCACGGCCTGGCCGGCTACATGGCCGACCCGCAGCCCTACCTGGACTTGCCCGCGTTTTACCAGCGCAAGCGCGACTTGTTCCGCGACGGCCTGGCGGGCAGCCGCTTCAGCCTGCTGCCGGCCGACGGCACGTATTTCCAGTGCGTGCGCTACGATGCCATTTCGCAAGAGACCGAAGCGCAGTTCGCCGAATGGCTGACGACGCAAATCAAGGTGGCCGCCATTCCCGTGTCCGCGTTTTATACGCAGGGCAAGGAGTCGGGCATCGTGCGCTTCTGCTTTGCCAAGAAAGACGAGACCTTGCGCCTGGCGCTCGAGCGCCTGCGCAGCATATAACCGAGCACTGAACATGGCTTCGCTGCGGCGGGGCAAAGGATGACAGATGGTAAAGCGTCGCATCGGCCCGGCCGACCTGGTTCCCGGCGAACCCCTGCCCTGGGATCTGTTTCTGGCCGACCACAGCGCCGGCCCGCAATTGCGCAAGGGCCAGATCATCACGGATGGCGCGCAGCTGGGGCGGCTAATGCAGCTGGGCCTGTACGTGGGCGCACCGGACCAGCCGTCCGTCTTGCGTCTGCTCAACGAAGCGGCGCAGCGCCTGGAACGCTTGCTGCTGGCCTTGCGCAGCGAAAACAATGCCGAGCGCGACGTGCGCGACATCGCCCGCGAACTGCTGCGCGCGCTCGAACACGATGCCGATATCGCCCTGGCCAGCATCCTGCTCAACCAGATCGCCGGCAGCTACGCCGTGCGCCACTGCATCGAAACGGCCTTGCTGGCCATGCTGGTGGGACGCAGCATGCACAAGTCCCACGATGAATTATTGTTGATCGGCGCGGCCGCGCTGACGATGAACGTGGGCATGCTGCGCCACCACGACAGCTTCCAGGACCGGCGCGGCCCCCTGAATGACGAAGAAATGCGCATCGTGCGCCAGCATCCACAGGAAAGCACGGAACTGTTGCGTTGCGCCGGTGTCGACGACGAGGAGTGGCTCAGTTGTGTGCTGCTGCACCATGAAAACGACGACGGCAGCGGCTACCCGCAGGGGCGCACGGCCGATGAAATCCTGCAAAATGCCAAGCTGATCGGCCTGGCGGACCGCTATTGCGCCCGCGTTTCCGCGCGCAACTACCGGCGCTCCATCGTGCCCGACCAGGCGCTGCGGCACATCTTCCTCGACCAGGGCGTGCCCATCGATCCGCTGCTGGGAGAACAGTTCGTCAACCTGCTGGGAAAATATCCACCGGGCACTCTGGTGCGCCTGCGCAGCGGCGAACTGGGCGTCGTCACGCAACGGGGCGCCGGCCACGTGCATCCACTCAGCGACCCGCTGGGCGCGCCGCTGGCCGCCGCCCAGCTATCGCAAATGACGCCGCGCGACACGGGCGACAGCCAGTTCGCCATCGTTTCGTCGCTGCACGAAGATGATGCGGGCGTACGCTTCAGCATGCGGCATGTGTGGGGGGATGAGGCGCGGCTGTAGTCTGGCTGGCCAGCCCCGCACAATGTTATTTCACGGTTTCGGCGGACGGATGCCCGTGTACTGTGCGCTGACGAGCAGCCATTGCTTGTCGACAAGCTGGGCGACATACCCGGCGCGCATGGCGAAGGTGCGGGCAGTTCCTTCCTGGTTGACGCGGTAGGACAGCCGTGCCGAGATGAGCGCCGTATCGCCAAAAATACGCACCACCGGCTCATCGACCTGAACTTGAGGGCTCGGCCGCTTCTGCTCCGGCGCATAGAAGGAGAGCATTTTTTCACGCCCGTCCACCTCGCCGACCGGCGATATTTCCACATAATTCTCGGCCGTAATGGCTTTCAATGTGGCTTGATCGAAGCTGCTCTGGGCCTGCGCATGGCGCTGCGCCAGGGCCAGCAGTTCGGCGTCGGCGGGAGCCGCCTGCGCGCCACCCATCGCGCCCAAGGCGCCCAGCAGGCAGGTCGTAAAAATGTGTGAAAGATATAATTTCATGCGTATGTCATCCTGATCGAGGTCATTGAGAAGCATCCGATCTCTGCCTGGCCTCCTCAGGATCGAACGCTCGCCTGTGGATAGCCATGACGCGGATATCCACATGTATGCTAACCCGCCGCCGTTTTCTGCCGCCTGCCATTGCGACAGGCGGCTTGATCGGGGTGCTGAAACGCCGTTTTAGCGCCCCCATCGCAGGCTTGCCGCCCGGACGGGATGCTGCCAATTATTTGCCCGGCGACTTCAGGTAGGCCCGCAATCCATGCGTCAGGACAAAGGGAAACACGCTCGCATGGTCTTCATCCTCGAACACGCGCAAGCGCGTCTTCAGGCCCGGGTACTTGTGCGATTTCAGCTTGCCATCGAACTCGCGCAAGTCGGCCAGCATGTCGGCCTCTTCCTCCAAACGCGAACGCTTCTTGCCAGCCGCCAGCTTTTCCAGGCCGCCGATGCCGAAGAACACGGACGCGGGCAAGTCCTTGTGGCTGGCGGCATACGCCTGCTCGCGGTCGAACATGACGCCGGCGTCGTACCACAGCGACGGGCTGCCGAGGATGTAGTGCTCGAAAGTGCGTGGTTCCGTCAGCAAAAATTGCAGACCCAGCAGGCTGCCGTAGGAATGGCCGATGAAGACCTTGCGCTGCATGTTCACGCGATAGTTACTGGCGATAAAGGGAAACACCTCGCCCGAGATGAACTGGCCATACGCCTTCGCTTCGCCGAACGCCGGTTGGCGCCCCGGCATGTCCGAGCGGTAATCGTGCTTGCGCGGCGTGGTGGGCGTGTAGTCGCGGCGGCGGCTGTACACCCCGCCATCGCCGTTGGCGTACGACAGGCCGACCACCACGACTTCTTCCATCCCCGCATGCTTGTTCAGGCGCTGCGCGATATTGCGCACGATGGCGAACGAGTAATTGGCGTCGACGACGAACAGCACCGGGTAGCGTTTATTCCCCTGCCGATAGGAATCGGGCAAGGCGACATAGAGCTGGTAATCGCGTTTCAGGGCTTGCGCACGGATGTCGCGCACTTCCGTATTCTCAAGAACGTAGCTGGCAGGCGTGCCGGCGGGGGCGGCCAGCACGCTGCTGGCCAGACAGCAAAGGACGACGAGCAGACTGAAAGGCTTCAAGATGGTCTCTTTCATGGAGGTAAACGTTACTTCGCCGCAGCCGCCGTCAGCTGCACCAGCTTGCGCTCGACAAACGCGTGCAATTGCGGCGACAGGGTTTGCAAGCCCTTGGCCCGCTCGAACGCCTGGCGCGCCTGGGCTGGGTGGTTGTCCGCTTGCAAGGCGATGCCCAGGCCCATCCACCAGACGCTGTTGTCGGGCGCCGTCTGCAGGGCCTGCTGATAATGTTCCGATGCTTCGCGGTAGCGCTGCTCGCGCTGCAGCACGCCGGCCAGGAAGGCGTGGTATTCGCCGTTGTCGGTCGCGTACGGCAAGCTGCGCGTGAGAGTTTCGAGGGCGGCCGCGCCGCCGTTGGCCTTGTCCAGCTGCAGACGGGCCAGCATCATCGCTTGCGCCGGCTGTTTCGGGTCCAATGCCAGGCTCAGCTGCAACTGGCGGGCCGCCTCGTCGGGGCGCTGCGCTTCGAGCAGCAGACGCACCAGGGTTTCGCGCGCGCCCTGGTGGCGCGGGTCCAGCTGCAGGGTCTGCTGCAAACCGGGCAACGCTTCGGAGACGCGGCCATCCTGCAACTGGGCCAGCGCGCGCCGGTATTCATTCTCCACGCGCTGCTGCGCAGTGACGTGCTTGCCGTCGATGATGCGCTCGCTGGCGGCCGGTGCCGGCGTTTTTACCACGGGCCCAGCGGCAGGCTTGGCGGCTTTTTCCGCGATGCGGCGCAATTCGGCGGGCCGCGCCTTGGCTGGCGCGGGGGTAACTTCCTCGGCCTGGAACACGGGCTCGGGTTCCGCCGCCACGACGGGCGCAACTGGTGCCGTCACCACGGGAGCCGGTGCAACGACAGGCACCGGCGCCGGTGCCGGAGCCAGACCAGGCGTACTGGCCACATTGACCAGCATGGGCGGCACGGCCGGGCGCTTCAGGTAGACCCAGCCCAGGGCGATGGCGGCGGCCGTCAGGCCGGCAGCGCCGCCGAAGACGAGCGCGCGCGGCAGGCCCCGCTCGCGTTCGGGCACGGAGCGGATGCCGGCCGCGTCGCCGCGTCCATCGGGGGTGCCGCGCGCATCGAGGTCTTGCAACATCTTGTTAATCAGGCTCATCTACAGGCTCATCTTCGTCATCGGTTCAATAAAGTCCAGCTCACGCCGCAGGCGGCGGCCAGCACGCCGGCGCCGGCCAGCCATGGCCAGGGCTTTTGCCAGAAGCGCGGCTTGCTGGCCAGGGTATCGCTGGCGGCCAGCGCCACGTGGCGGCCGCTCACCTGCTGCCGGCCTTCGCCATACGCCACCATCAGCGCCTTGTGCGCCATGATGTTGATCAGGCGCGGGATGCCGCCGGAAGCCTGGTACAGCTTGCGCACGCCGCCACGGCTGAACAGGCGCGCACCATCGAAGCCGGCCACGCGCAGGCGGTGCGCCACATAGAAATCCACGTCGTCGCGCGACAAGGGACCCAGGTGGTAGTGAAAGGTGATGCGCTGTGCCAGCTGGCGGATTTCCGGCAGGGCCAGCTTGACGTCGAGTTCCGGCTGGCCGAACAGCACGATTTGCAGCAGCTTGCGCTTTTCCGTTTCCAGATTCGTCAGCAGGCGCAGCGCTTCGAGGCTGTCGACGGGAATCGCCTGCGCTTCGTCCAGGCACAGCAGCACGCGCTTGCCCTGCGCCGCCAGGTTGAGCAGGCGCAGGTTGAGGGACTTGAGCAACTGATGCTGATCAGCATCTTTCTCCAGCAATACATCGAGGTCGTCCGCCAGCGCCAGGATCAGCGAACGGGGCGGCAAGTTCGGATTCGGGATGTAGGCCGTGACGAAATCCGGCCCCAGCGATTGCATGAACTTGCGGCAAAGAAAAGTCTTGCCGGTACCCACTTCGCCAGTGATCTTGATGAAGCCCTCGCCATTGCGCGCCGCCACCAGCAAGGTATTGAGCGCCTTTTGCGACTGCGGGCCGTTGAAGAAGAAACTGGTATCGGGCGTGAGGCCGAACGGCGCCTCGCGCAAGCCGAAATGGGCCTGGTACATTTAGCGCCGCTCCGACGGTCGGCGCGGGTCGAGCGCCTCGATGCGCTTGCCCGAATCGAGCAAGTCCTCGTTCCAGCTGTTGGCGCCATCGACGATGGTCGGCTTGATCAGCACCACCAGCTCGCGCTTCTGGATCACCTGCCCCGTGTTGCGGAACAGCGCACCCAGCACTGGAAGATCGCCCGCGCCCGGCACTTGCGAGCGGTCCGCCGTCGTAGCCTGGCGCATCAGGCCGCCGATGGCGACGATGCGGCCATCCTGGCTGCGCACCATGCTGTCCATTTCGGACGTGCTCGAGGCGGCCAGCGGCAGTTTCAGCGAACCGGCGCTGCCCAGGTCGATCTCCTTGCTGATGGTCGACACCTGGCTGACGGACGGATGCACGTGCAGGATGATGTTGCCGTCCGCATCGATCTGCGGCGTCACGTCCAGCACCACGCCGGAAAAGAACGGTTGCAAGGTCACGTTGGGGCTGGTGGTGGCGCCGCTGGCCGTGGTGTTGGTGGTGGTCGACACGCCCGTCACGTAAAACTCGTCCGTGCCGATCTTCAGCACGGCCTTCTGGTTGTTCATGGTGGCGATACGCGGACTCGACAGCACGTGCACGGAGCCTTGCGATTCCAGGAAGGAAATCATGGCGGCGAAATTGGCTGTCTGGAAAGCCAGGCCGAACATGGAACCGGCCGAGGTCGCCGCCGAACTGAGGCCAAAGCCGCTGCTGGCCGTCAAGCCATTGCCGGTGGTCATGTTGGGCGGCTGGCCGCCGTTGAACGGCAGCGGCGCCAGGGTGCCGCCCGGCTGGATGAAGCCGGTCGAGATGCGGTTCGTGTGACCGCTCTTGATCGAGGCGAACGAGGCCCAGTTGATGCCCGTCTGCGTGTTGTCGTTGAGCTCGACTTCGAGGATTTTCGCTTCCAGGATGACCTGGCGGTCGACGGACAATTGCGTGGCCTTCAGGTACATGTCGACATTGCGCAACTCTTCCGGCATGGCGCGGATGACGATCACGCCCGACTGCGGACTCAGCACCACTTGCCGCCCGCCTTCGGTGCTGCCGACGATAGCTTCCAGCGCCGCTCTCAATTCCGGCCAGAAATCTGCCGTGGACGAGGTGGTCAGGTTGCTGCTGTCCAGGGTGCGGCCGCCCTGGCCGCCATTGGTTTGCTGGTTCTGCTCGTTATTCTGGTTGTTGCCCTGGTTATTGCCCTGGCTGTTATTGCTGCCCGAACCGCCCGAATTGGTCGAGCCCACCGAACCCACGGACGTCGACGAGACGCGCAAGTTCGAACTGCCGCGGCGCGCGCCCGTCAGGTAATTGACGTGGAACAGACGCGTCTGCATGGTCAAGGGCTTGATGTAGATCTGCGTGCCCTCGACCTTGTAATCGTAGCCATACAGTTCGCGCACGGCGTCGAGCGCCTGGAACAGGGTCACGTCCTTCAGGTTGGCGGAAATCGTGCCGCCGATGTCGGGATGGACCAGCATGTTGTAGCGCGTGCCGGCCACGATGGAAGTGAAGAACTGGCGCGCCGGCACATTGTTGAAAGCCACGTTGAAGCGCTCGTCGAGCGCGGCGCGGGCCTTTGGCAATTGCTGGGCCAGGGCCGCCACGGGCGGCAGCAGCGCCGCTTCCACGGCATCGGGCTGGGCCGCTGGCGCCGTGGTGGCCGCCGCGCCCTTGACGGCATCGGTGATCGCATTGTAGGTGTCGCGCTTGACGGGCGCGACATTGCAGCCGCCCAGGCCCAGGCTGACGCTGATGACAGCCGCCATCGTACTGATCTTGAACATGCTCGCCTTGTGTTGATTGAGTTGCTTGGCCACTTCTTCTACTCCTGCTTGCTGCCGGTCTTGCTATCGGTCTTGCGATCGGCCTTGTTATCGGTCTTGCTGCTCGGGTACAGCTTGAAGGTTTCCAGTGATTTGCCACGCCGCAACAGCACTGCCGTGTCGTGGATTTCCGTCACCACGGCGTCGCCCACCTTGCTGCCAACCTTGACCGTCTGGCCATCGATGACGGCCAGGCGGCGTCCGCCCGGCTGGGTGGAAATGAGCACCGATTGCAGCTGAGGCCGGGCCGCAACGACGGGCGCGGCGCTGGCGGGCGCCCACAGGGCCGCGGGCGGACGCGTCGGATCGTCGAGCGCCTGCGCCTGCGCGCCCGGCCATGCCAGGTTCAGCATGAGCAAAGGCGCCAGCAGCGCGGGACCAAAGGTCAGAGTGCGATCCATGTGTCGTCCATGCTGAGGGTATGTAAAGTCAGGGTCAGGGTGGCGCTTGGGTAAGTGGCCGCATCGAGGTGGGCGGCGCCCCAGAAGACGCGCGTCGGCATCGCTTGCAGCGCCTGCATGTATTGCAGCATGTCCGCATAGCTGCCTTGCAGCACCACTTCCACGCCATGCTGGTGCAGCAACGGCGCCGGGGCCGGCGCCTTGGCGGCATCCGCCTTGGCCGCCGCATCGCCGTTCGCGGTTTCAGCCTGATGTGCGCCGACTGCGCTGCCGGGCAAGGTTTTCAGCGACACCAGGCGCAATCCCGCGTGCCGGCGCAGCAGGTGCTCAAGCAAGGTAACCATGCGCTCGGGCGCCACCAGGCCATGCTGCTTCTCGCGCAGCGCCTGCGCCAGGGATGCCGTTTCCGCCTGCAGGGCCAGCAGGCGCGCGCGCGCTTCCTTGTCGGGATCGGTGGCATGGGCGAGCATGGTCAGCTCGATTTCCTTGTTCGTCGCGGTCAACAGGCTTTGCTTTTGCGCAATGCTCGCTTCCAGCGCTGCGTGCTTCGCCAGCAAGGGATTGAGGCTCATGAAATAAAATACGAACAGGATGGCGGCCGCAGCGGCGCCAAACACCATCAGCCGCTCGCGCAGGCTGAGGGCGTCGAAGGCGGCGGCCCATTTTTTCAGCAAGGGCAGCATCAGCGTGTTCCTCCCGCAACAGGTTTGGGCGGCGTGGCGGCACGCTCCGCCGACCGCAGGCTGAACGCGACGTAAGGCAGGCTGGCCGCCTTGCCCTCGGCCACGGCCGGCTGCTCGGGCTGGCTGATGTCGAGGCTGGCGAAGCTCTTGCCTTTGAGTACTTCCTGCTGGCCCAGGCGCGTGATGTACGCGGGCAGCAGCGACGCGTGCAAGGCGCGGCCCTGCAAGCCGAAGTCATTGCCGGCGCCGGCGATGTCCACGCCCGTCAGCCATACGCCTTCGACCCTGGCCTGCGCCAGCGCGCGAAAATAGCCGGCATAGCCGAGAGTATTGCCCAGCTTGCCGCTGTCCAGCATGCTAGCCGCGTCTTGCAGCAACTGGCGCTGCGCCTCGACGGCGGCCAGTTCCTGCGCCAGGGCCGGATCTTTCTTGCGTGGCGGGTAATCGCGCAAAATCTGGTCGCGCTTCGCCTCGACTTGCGCCAGCGCCGCCTTGACGCCCGCTTCGCGCTGTTCCAGGCCGGCCATTGCCTGCCCGGCCAGCACGCCCAGGACCAGCAAGACGAGCGCCAGCGCGCTCAGGCCCAGGCCGGCCGTGCTCGCCGACATATGGTGTTTTTTCAGTTCAAACCGGGGATTGAACAGATTGATCTGCTGGCTCATGCGCCCTTCCCTTCATGCTTGCCCGGGTGCGGGCCAAGCTCGCGCAAGGCCGCGCCGATGGCCAGGAAGTAGCGCGCCTGCATGGCGGGGTCGCGCAATTCGGCGGCCTGCGACAAGTCCAGCACGGCGGCCAGGTCCAGCTGCTCGACGGGCATGTAGAGATTGTCCGCCAGGTAGGCGTGCAAGCCATCGCTGGCGCCCGTCATCAGCATCAGGCGCGAGAGCGAAATGAAGTGGAACTGGCGGTCGAAGTGGTCGAACGAGCGCTGCAGTTCCAAGGTGACGCGATCGTAGTACTGGCTGGCATCGGGCGACTGCAATTGCGCCAGGGTCACATCGATGCGGCGCGCCTGGTACAGCTCGCCATTGAAACTCATGGTCAGCAAGCCGCCGTCGCCATCGAAAAACAGCACGGCGATGCCGCGTCCCGGCGTTTCCAGCAAGGTGGCGATATTCCGCTGCGCCATTTCGGGGATATCGATCACGGACAGGCCGACCTTGCATTCGGCGTACTGCGCCTGGCGCCGCGACACGGCGCTGTTGCGCGCGGCGACGGCAAACACGCTGCTGCCCCGCTGGGTGCCGTTCGGATCGCCGGGAATGTCGAACACGTCGATGGTGGCGTCGGCCAGGGGAAAGTCCAGCATGTCCTTCAGGCGCCAGCCCACGGCCGTCTTCAACTCCTCGCGCGGCACGGCCGGCGCTTCCAGCGACAGCAGCTGGTATTCGCCGCCGGCCAGCACGCTGGTGCAGTGGCGCGATGGGGCCTGCAGTTCCTTGCCCAGTTTTTCCAGCACCTCGGCCGGCGCCGGCCGTGCGGCCGCCTGATAGCTGGCACGCAGCACGCGCGGCATGCCGCCGGCGGGACGCTCGACAACGACAGCGCTGACGCCCTCGCGGCCGAACGCCGTGGCCAGCCAGCCATCGTACTTCTTTGCTCTTGCGAATAAACCCATGCGAACTATCCAGTGTAAGTGCCTGCCCGATCTTGTCGCGCAGTTAATGCATCCAGCCAATTTTAATTCATGAAGCCAACTTTATTGTGTAAAAACAATAAATTAGCGATCTTTTTTTCACGCAGTTGACCTTACTGCGACAACACGGCTTGCAGGCGGCGCTGGACGTAATCGGGGTTATTGCCCGCGTTCGGGCAGCCGGCAGGCCCAGGCTGGTTGCAAGCGGTGGCCGTGATGGTCCAGCTGGCCAAGGTGCCGGGCCCCGTGGCCGTGTTGCATTGCACGCTGACGCTGAACGCCGACAGGGTCGTGCCAGGTGGCAAACTGAACGTGGTGGCGCCGATGCACGCCGCACCGGCGGTCAGGCCGGCGCGGATCTGCCGCTGCAAACCCCATTCAAGGCCGGCGCGGGCGGCCTGCTCGGCGCGCACGCCCTGCACGTCCAGCGCCGATTCCGTCTGCTGGAAGGTGGACATATTCACCATCACGGCCGCCAGCGCGGCCAGCACCACGAGCAGGAAAATGGCCGTGACGAGGCTGAAACCGCGCATGCGGCGCGCGCGGTGGCGCAGCAAGCGCGTCATGGCGTATTCCTCGCCTGCACCTGTTGCACCAGGCGCAGCACGCCCGTATTGCTGTTCGCCGCGCCCAGGCTCAGGCTGATATTCACCAGGCCCCGCTGCACATTGGCCAGCACCGTATAGCTGAAAGCGCACGCCGTCACCTGGCGCGCCAGCAGGGCTCCTTTCTTCGCCTCCAGCGGCGCGGTGCCTTCCACAGCCGGCTGGGCAGCCTGGATCACATAGCCGTCGTAACGGGTCAAGGTGCCGTCCGTCAGATTGCAGGCATAGGTGACGGGCGTCGACACCACCTGGAAACGGTTCGACGGCGACGGCAGCGGCGCGGGCGCCGTCGTGAAAGGATAGCTGCCGAGCGTGACGACACTGCCGGCCACGCCCGTCACGGGCGCGCGGTTGCAGCCGTTTGCCGCGCTGCAGAAATAGGCATTGTTCGGCGCGTAAGCTCCGCCCAGGTTGTAGACGACGATCTGGTCGCCCACGCTGATCGCCTGGCGCGCGCCCAGCCCATTGGCGGGCATGGCGCCGACGACGGTGAAACTCGCCGGAACGCCGGCGGCGGGAGGAGTATCGAAACTCAGCACAGTGCCCAGGCCGGCCGGATCGCTGTCGCTCAGGTAGCGCCCGCCCGTCTTCGTCAGCAGCAATTCCAGGAACTGGCCGCCGCCCGTCACGCGCACGCTGTTGGGCAGGGCCAGGCGCACGTCGCGCGTCAGGCGGCGCGCCGCCGTATCGGCCGTGTCGGCCAGCGCCGCGCGCGCGGTGGTGTCGATATAGCCTTGCACCGGCACACGGATGAAGACGGCGACCATGGCGCCGATGATGCCCGTGATGACGATCACGATGACCATCTCGACGAGGGTAAAGCCGCGCGAACGGCGCTGGGCGTTGAGGAAATTTTTCATGGAATACTGTTCGGCGCATAGCGCACGCGATAGCCGTCGAGCACGACCTGCTGGTCGGCATACGGCACGACCACCTGGATACGCAGGCCTTCCGTGGCAGGCAAGCCATTCAGGGCTACGGGAGTGATCGTTACCGATGCAACATATGCCTGGGGGGAGCCGGCGGCCCAGACGGCGCCCTGCGCATCCGTCGTGTAAGCCGTGGCCGCGCCATACGCGCCCACGTAATCGTTGACGTTGTCGAAAGGACGCCCCGCGCCGCCCGCCTCTTGTCCGGCCACTTCCGGGATGGCGCAGCCGGCGGGGTTGGCGGCCGTTTCCGCGGCAGGGTCTTGCGGATCGCAATAGGTAAATCGCGCCAACTGGATTTCTTCCAGCATGCTTTCGGCAATCGCCAGCGCCTGCTTGCGCAGCTGCGGGTCGGCGCTGTGTTGCGTCGTCAGGCTCATCACGCCCAGGATGGCGGCCGAAGCCAGGCCGACGATGACGATGAACAGCACCAGTTCGATCAGGGTCACGCCACGTTCACGCCGGCGATGCTGGCTAATGGACATAGCCGGTCTCCCCCTCAACCGTGACGGTACGCGTCAGGCCGTTGCTCTGGATGCTGATTTGCAGCGGGCCCGGGAAGGTCGATGCGTCAGGAAACACATTGGCCAGCGCATACGGCTGGCCCAGCGCGTCGAAATAAAAACTTGCCGACTTGACGGGATCGGTGGACATGGTAACGCCGGAAGGACGGCCTTCGCACAGCCAATTGCTAGCCAGGCAATGCTGCAGCGTCTCCTTGCTGCCGCTGTTGCTGCCCGTCGGCGGCACCACCTTCTGCGCATCGCTGCAGCCGGCGTCGAAGCACAGGGCCACCTTATTGGTATCGATGCTGACAAACACGGCACGGTTTTGCGCCACCGCCAGCTTTTGCCCGTAGCGCACGATATTCGTCACCTGGTCGGCAAAACCGCGCGCGTCGAACGTGTCGCGCTGGAAAAACCGGTTGACGGCAAAGGTCGCCAGCAAGCCCGCCAGCACCAGCACGGCCACCAGCTCGATCAAGGTGAAGCCGCGCGCAGCCGAACGCCGCAGGCGGCCTGGCGGCCCTGCTTGACGATGCGGAAAAACTGTCGGTGGCTGCTGCAATGGATGGCCCGTAAAAAAGCCCAACGGGCTGGCGCCTGGGGTTGGGCTGGTGGTGCGCAAGGAAGGCCGAGTATTACCTGGTCATCCTTGCAAGTCAGTACAAATTATTTACAATCTGCAGTCGCCAGAGCGGGCGTAATGATCGGTGCTCCACCTGCAGCAGTAGGGGCGACATAGGTAACCTTGCACCCTGTACGCGTTGCATCAGGCGTCACTACACCACCGGAAAACTTGTAATCAGGATCGGTCAAGCCAGCCGCCTCGATAATACCGGCAGTTGTCGGGTAGCCAAATGCACCCTCGATCTCCTTGCCTTCCATCTGCACCTTCGGCGTATCGACGGAACCCTTGACCAGCCACTGCGCATGGTACAGCGCCGCACCTGCCTTCATGGCGCCTACCGCCGCATTCATCTTGGCAATGCGCGCATCAGTCGACATGTCGATAAATTTAGGAATCGCCGTCGCCGCCAGGATGCCGAGGATCACGATGACGACGATCAGTTCGATCAGGGTAAAACCTGCCTGGGCGCCGCTTTTCATACTACGTAAAGACTTGTTCATTCTTGCTCTCCAAAATCAAATAAAAACATCAAAACCAACGCCATGAAACTGTCGCCGCACCGGACCAGAAAGCGCGTCAGTTGGCTGCCGGGTCCGGCGATTTCCACACCACGATATCGGGCTCCCGGGCGAGCTTGCCAAGATCGGCATCCGCACCCGGCAAGGTTACATTAAATTTCACTGAATCAACCCTTGTAGTCGGAAAAATATTGCCATTACTAAACAAATAGATAATTTTTTGTTCTTTTTTGTCGTACAACCAATTCCCCGCTGGTAATTTTGCAAGGTCCGGCTGCGCGAACTCGCCCAGATAGTTGGCTGGCTTGTCGGCCAGCCAGTCGAACGGGTTTTGCCGCGCCAGCGCCGGCATCTTTGCGCGCTGGTCGGCCAGGTACAGCTGCAGCACCTGCACCCGCAAGCTCGTGCGCAAGATACCGAGCATCTGCGCCACGGCCACCTGCTGCGCCTGCTGCTGGTAATAGCCGACCCGGTTCAACAATACCGCCACCAGGATGGCGAACACGCCCGCCACCACCGCCAGCTCGAACAGGGTGAAACCGCGCTGGCGGAACGGTTGTGCCATCAGTGCAGGGCCGCCCGGCCCAGATCCCAGATCGGCAGGAAGATGCCCAGCGCCAGCACCAGCACCATGGCACCGAGGAAGACGATCAAGATCGGCTCGATCTGCGCCGACAGGGTCTTCAATTCATAGTCGACTTCGCGTTCGTACATGTCCGCGATCTCGTCCATCAGGTCGTCGAGCGAACCGGATTCCTCGCCCACGGCGATCATCTGCAGCACCACGGGCGTGAAGACGCCGGCCGCCACCGAGGTGCGCAAGATGCTTTCGCCCCGTTCGACGCCGTCGCGCATCTGCTCCACGCGCGCGCTCAGGTAAGTATTGTCGACCGTTTGCGACACCACCGTCAGTGCCTGCACGATGGGCACGCCGCTCGTGCTCGACAAGGCGAAACTGCGCGCAAAGCGGGCCATCGTGCCCTTCAGGATGATCTTGCCGGCGATCGGCAGGCGCAGCTTGGCGCGGTCCCATTTATATAAACCCTCTTTCGTGCGCAGCCAGGCGCGCCAGCCGAAAAAGCCGCCCACGCCCAGCATCAGCAGGATGGGCCAGTACGTCACCGTGAAGCGCGAGGTGCCGATCAGGATGCGCGTCATCAGGGGCAGTTCCGCGTGGAAGCTGGCGAATACCTTCTCGAACTGGGGAATGACGAAGATATTCACCACGATCATGGCGGCGAGCATGGCGAAGACGACGAAGGTCGGGTAGCGCGTCGCCGTTTTCACGCGCGCGCGCATGTCGCGGTCGAATTCCAGGTGGTTGAACAGGCGCAAAAACACTTCGTCGAGGCGCCCCGTCATTTCGCCCACGCGCACCATCGACAAGTAAAACGGCGTGAAGATCGTGGGATGGCGCGCCATGGCGGCCGACAGTTCGCGGCCCGCGTCGAGCGATTCGCGCACATCCTTGATGATGCGTCCGAACGCGGGGCTGATGGCGGACTCCTGCAAGCCGGCCAGGCCGCGCATGATGGGCACGCCCGCCTTGAGCAGGGTGTACAGCTGGCGGCTGAACAGCTGCACGTCCATGGGCGTGACTTTTTTCTCGGTCAGCCTGGCCCACCAGCCCAGCTGGTTGGCGCCGGCCTTCGTCACCGTCTGTTTCGTCGCGCTGATATCGACGGGCGTGCTGCCGCCCGCCATCAACTGGTCGGCCACGGCGCCGCTGTCTGCGCCTTCCATCACGCCGGTCAGCAGTTCGCCGCTGGCGCTACGTGCCTTGTAGGAGAAAAACGGCACCTCAATCCTCGCTCTGGTTGCTGATGCGCATCGCTTCCATCACCGTCGTGCGGCCCTGTACCACCAGCTGCACGGCGTGGCGGCGCAAGGTTTCGCCCGCCATCTGCGCCGTCGCCACCTTCATGAAGTGCGACGGGTCGGCATGGTTGGCGGCGTCGGCCACGGCGCGCGTGATTTCCAGCAATTCGTACACGCCCGTGCGGCCCCGGTAACCCATGCCGTTGCAATGCGAACAGCCCTTGCCGTGGAAATACTGGTTGCGCTCGACCAGCTCGCCCAGTTCCAGGCGCAGCCATTCGTATTCGTTCGGCGTGGGCTGGTACGGCGTGCTGCAGCTTTCGCAGATCACGCGCACCAGGCGCTGCGCCAGCACGGCTTGCAGCGAGCTGCCCACCATGTAGCGGGGCACGCCCATGTCCATCAGGCGCAGCGGCGTGCTGATGGCGTCGTTCGTATGCAGGGTCGACAGCACCAAGTGACCCGTCATGGCGGCGCGCAGGCCGATTTGCGCCGTTTCCTGGTCGCGCATCTCGCCGACGAGCACAATGTCGGGATCTTGCCGCAAGGCCGAGCGCAGCACCCTGGCAAAGTTCAGCTCGATCTTGTCGTTCACTTGCACCTGGTTAATGCCGGGCAAGCGGTACTCGACGGGGTCTTCCACCGTGATGAGCTTTTTTTCCACCGAATTGAGTTCGGACAAGGCGCAATACAAGGTCGTCGTCTTGCCGCTGCCGGTCGGCCCCGTCACCAGCACGAGGCCGTTCGGGCGGCTGACGATGGCGCGGAACTGCGCCACCAGCGCAGGCGGCATGCCGATGGCGTCCAGGCGCAAGGTCGTGCCGCCCTGATTCAGCAAGCGCATCACGACCGATTCGCCATACTGCGTGGGCATGGTGGAAATACGCACGTCGATGCGCTGGTTTTTCACGCGGATGGCGAAACGGCCATCCTGCGGCAGGCGCTTCTCGGAAATATCGAGGTCCGACATCAGTTTCAGACGCAGCGCCAGCGAACTGGCGATCTTGCTGTCCGCTTCCGTCTGCAGGTGCAGCACGCCGTCGATGCGGAAACGGATCTGCAGCCGGCCTTCCTGCGGCTCGATGTGGATGTCCGAAGCGCGCACCTGCGTGGCATCCTCGAACACGGATTGCAGCAGCTTGACGATGGGCGCCTCTTCCAGGCCCGGATTGGCGGCCAGCGCGCCGAAGTCGACGGACACGTCGCCCAGGTCCTGCTCCAGCTCGCGCGTCAGGGTCGAAATATCTTCCGTGCGGCGGTAGATGCGGTCGATGGCGGCCAGCACCTCCGTTTCATTGACGACAGCCAGTTCGATCTGGCGCTTGACCAGGCGGGAAATTTCATCGTACGCGAACAGGTCGGTGGGATCGGACATGCCGACCAGCAAGCCTTCGCGGCGGTCTTCCAGCACCAGCGCGCGGAAACGGCGCGCCTGGGTTTCCGGCAGCAGCCGCACCAGTTCGGGATTGATGTTGAAAAACTTCAGGTTGATGTAGGGAATGTCGAGCTGGCGCGCCAGCGCGCCCGAAATCTGCTCTTCCGTGACGAAGCCGTGCTCGACAAAAACGCGGCCCAGCTTGCGTCCCGAACGCTTCTGTTCCGTCAAGGCCTGGCCCAACTGTTCTTCCGTCAGCAATTTCTGCTGCACCAAAATTTCACCGAGCCGGACTTTCTCTGGCCTTGCCATTGCATGCTCCTCGACAAACAAATTCCACAGACGATACACGCCAGCGGCGCGCGGGGGTATTTTATTCCAGAACCTGTTGTTTCTTAAAGAAAATACATTCCAACGTTTGATTTTTGCGCATTTCAACACACTGCAAGGAAACGCTTGCCGCCCACCTGCGCCCATGGCAATAATGGCGGTCGTTCACCGCCTTCCCTGCCGACCATTGCCCCTATGAATGCCTGCGCCATCGAGTTCCACAACGTGCATCTGCAACTGGCGGGCAGCGCCGTGCTGCGCGGCGTCGACCTGCGGGTGCGCGCGGGCGAACTGTTCGGCCTGGTCGGCGTGAATGGCGCGGGCAAGACAAGCCTGCTGAAATGCCTGCTGGACTTTTGCACACCGGAGCGTGGCGACATCGCCATCTTCGGCCAGCCGCACCGGCACGGCGCGGCGCGCCAGCCGCTGTCGTTTCTGCCGGAACGTTTCCAGGCGCCTTATTACCTGACGGGCGGCGACTTCCTGCGCTACCTGTCGCGCCTGCACGATGCACACCCCGATGCGCAAGCCGTGCGGCAAGCCCTGGATGCGCTGGACTTGGCGCCGGACGCCCTGCTGCGCCCCGCGCGCGCATATTCGAAAGGCATGATGCAGAAACTGGGGCTGGCCGCCTGCCTGCTGTCGGGCAAGCGGCAACTGGTGCTCGATGAACCGATGAGCGGACTCGACCCGAAAGCGCGCGCGCAGTTCAAGCAAGTGCTGCGGCAAGCGCGGGCGCAGGGCCGCGGCGCCCTGCTCACTTCGCATGCGCTGGCCGACGTGGAAGAATTGTGCGACCGCATGGCCATCCTGCATGCGGGCCGCATCGTATTTACGGGCACGCCCGCCGAATGCCGCGCCCGCCATGGCGGCGCGGAAGACGCCAGCCTGGAGCAGGCCTTCCTCAATTGCATCGCGACATGAACGCCGACACGCAGGTTTCCAGCCACTACGCGCCATCGCCGCACGGCATGTATCTGCGCCATTTCGGCTTGCGCACGGCGCCGTTCGGCATCACGCCGGACCCGGCCTTCTTTTATACGGGCAATACACGAGGCGAACTGCTCGATGCGCTGCTGTATGCCGTCACGCAAGGCGAAGGCATCATCAAGCTGACGGGCGAAGTAGGCAGCGGCAAGACCATGCTGTGCCGTATGCTGGCCGAGCGCCTGCCGCCACAGGTCGACGTGCTGTATTTGCTCAATCCCCGCCTGGAGCCGGACGAAGTCCTGCACGCCATCGCCGCCGAACTGGGCCTGGAACTGGACGACTGCCGCGCCGATGCCGTGCTGCGCGCCCTGCATGGCGAGCTGATCGCCCGGCATGCGGCGGGGCGCCAGGTGGTGCTGCTGGCCGAAGAAGCGCAAGCCATGCCGGGCGCCACCCTGGAAGCGCTGCGCCTGCTGACGAACCTGGAAACGGCCAGCCACAAGCTGCTGCAGATCGTCCTGTTTGGCCAGCCGGAATTGCAGCACACGCTGGACTTGCCCCAGTTCCGCCAATTGAAGGAGCGCATCACCCACAGTTTCACCGTGCCGCGCCTGCCGCAAGCGTTGCTGAACGATTATCTGGCCTGCCGCCTGGCCGCCGCCGGCCGCACGGCGCCGCTCATTTTCACACCGGCCGCGCTGCGCCGGCTGGCGCGTGCGGCGCAAGGCATCGTACGCAGGATCAATATCCTGGCCGACAAGGCCTTGCTGGCCGCGTTTGCGGACGATGCGCAGGAAATCGGCGCGCGCCACGTGCGCCTGGCCATTGCCGACAGCCCATTTCACCGCCCGCCCTGGCATGCGGGCAAGCTGGTGGCGGGCGCCTTGAGCGCACTGATGCTGCTGCTGGCCGCTGCGCTGCTGTGGCAATGGCTGACGCCGGGGACGAGAGCGGCGATCCCGGCCCTGGCAGCGGTCCCGCGCGCGCCGCCGCCAACGCCGTCGACGCTGCTCGACAGCAAGCTGGCCGAATCGCGCGACTGGCTGGCACGGCAAGGACCGCGGCAACTGGTGCTGCACATCACCAGCTTGCCCGCCACGGAAACGGCCGCGGCGGAAACTTTCCTGCAGCAGGCGCAGCAAGCCATCGGCTTGCGCGACCTCCACGTGTTTCGCCTGCCTGGCGCGGCGTCCGCGAGCGCCGCCGGGCGCCTGGACATCGTCTACGGCAGCTTCGCCGACCGGGCCAGCGCCGAAGCCGTTTGGGCCAGACTGGCCCCAACGTCGTCACAGAAAATATTGCTGAATGACATAGGCAGTATCCGCACGGAAATTAATGCCACGGCACCGGCACACACGGGGCGTGGCGCCCCCTGACTTTATTTCGGTATATTGCCTCCGGGGCCCGCATAGCCGATTGCTTTTAAGCGATCATGCTGGGTAAAATTGCAAAAGCACAACACGACTCAAAGGGCGAACTTTTCATGAATCAACACCCTATTCCTGTGCTGGCCTCCTGGGTCGCCCTCGCCTGCGGCACCGTGCTGTCCGGCTGCGCCACGCATCAAACGCCGCTGTCGCCTGCCCACATCAATGCCCCTCCCCGCCCAGTCGGCGGCATTCCCGAACCGGTGCAGCAAAGCAGCGCGCTGGCCGCGCCCCTGCCTGCGCCCAAAGTGGAAACCTACAGCGTCACCGTGCACAAGGTGCCCGTGCAATCGCTGCTGTTTGCGCTGGCGCGCGACGCGGGAATGAATGTCGACATCCACCCGCAGATCGAAGGCAGCGTCACCCTGAATGCGCTGAACCAGACCCTGCCGCAACTGCTGACGCGTATCGGCAAGCAAGTCGATATGCGCTACGAAATCGATGGCAAGAACCTGACGGTGCTGCCCGATGCGCCCGTATGGCGCAATTACAAGGTCGATTACGTCAACATGGCGCGCAGCACCAACAGCAGCGTGAATATCGCCACACAAATTTCCACGGCGGGCGGCGGGTCGAACAGCGCCAGCAACCCCGTCGGCGGCACGCAAGGCGGCGCCAGCGGCAGCGGCGGCAACAACAACTCGACCACCCTGGTCGTCAATCGTTCGGAAAATAATTTCTGGTACAGCCTGGAAAAGAATATCCGCGACCTGCTGCGCGAGACCACGCTCAACGACGTGCAGGTGGACCCGCTGGCGCAGCTGAACCAGCAATTGACGAGCATGCCCGGTCAACAAGGACAGCAAGGGCAGCAGGGACAACAAGGGCAGCAGGGGCAGCAAGGCCAGCCTGGCCAGCAGCAAAATCAGGCCGGCAATCAATATGGCAGCCAGGCGCCGATGCAGACCGGCGGCCAGTATGCGCCAGGCCAGCAGCAGGGCAACGCCAACGCGCCCCCGTCCCAGCCGCTCGACGCGAACGGCATGCCGCTGCTGAAACTGGCCAACAAGGGCAGTCCCTCGTCCGTCGTCGTCAACGTGGAAGGCGGCTTGATCGCCGTGCGGGCCACGGGGCGGCAGCATGAAAAGATCGCCGAATTCCTCGATGCGGTATTGCACAGCGCCAAGCGCCAGGTGCTCATCGAGGCAACCATCATCGAAGTGCGCCTGAGCAATGAATACCAGCAAGGCATCAACTGGTCGCGCCTGACGGGCAGCCTGAGCCTGACGCAGAAGCAAGTGGGCACCCAGGCGCTCAGCAGCGGCGTCACGCCCGGCGCCACGCCCGGCATCTTCGTGCTCAATTATCTGAAGGACAGTTTCAGCACGACCATCCAGCTGCTCGAATCGTTCGGCAAGGTGAAAGTACTGTCCAGTCCGAAGATCAGCGTGCTCAACAATCAAACGGCCATGCTGAAGGTGGTCGACAACAATGTCTTCTTCACCATCAAGGTGACGCCCGCCGTGATCAGCTCCACGGGCACCATCACCACGCCGGCAACGTATGAGTCGAAACTGGAAACGGTGCCCGTCGGCTTCGTCATGAGCGTCACGCCGCAGATTTCCGAGAGCGACGAAGTGACCTTGAATGTGCGCCCCACCATCACGCGCATCGTCGGCTACGTGCAAGACCCGAATCCGGCCCTGGCAGCCGTGATCAGCCGCGTGCCCGTGATCCAGGCGCGCGAGCTGGAATCGATCATGAAAGTGGGCAATGGCCAGATCGCCGTGATGGGCGGCCTGATGCAGGACTCCGTCGACAATGCCAAGGATGGCGTGCCCGGCCTGTCCAGCCTGCCCCTGGTCGGCAATTTGTTTACCTATCGTAACGAGGCAAGCAGCAAGACGGAACTGGTGATCTTCATGCGCCCCGTCGTGGTCAAGGATGCCAGCGTCGAGGGCGATTACCGCGATTACCGTTATCTGCTGCCCGGCCAGGCGCAGCTCAACAGCCAGCCGTACACGGATGGCCCGCCGGCGCCCGCCGTCCAGCCGCAGGCGCGCCTGCAGGGAGACGTCCCATGAGCTTGCTGATGCAGGCGCTCAAGAAAGCCGAGCGCGCCAAGCAGAACAGCCTTTCCGACGAGGAACTGGAAAAGCCGTCCGAAGCCTACGACCAGGTGCTGGAACTGGCGCCGGCCGACGCCCTGCCGCCCCGTCCGGCGCCAGTTGCGCCATCGCCCGTGCAGCCGGCAAGCACCTTGCGCCTGGAACCGCTGACGGACGCTCCCGCGCCGCAGCCCGAGCCGAGCAGCGTCCAGCCCGCTCCGCAAGCCGGCCCGCCCCCCGAGCCACCGCGCGCCCGTCCGGAACCGCCGCCCGCCAAGCCGCGCGCCAGCCGCAGCAATCCGCCGCCGAAAGGTCCCACCGGTCCCATCAGCGTCGACCCGGCCACCGTGCGCCTGGCCGTGCTGCTGGCGATCCTGCTGCTGGTGGCGGGTTCCATGGCCTACTGGTACTGGCGCGCCAGCAGCAGCCCCGGCGCGGGCGCCAACCTGCCCGGCGTGCCCATGCCGCTGACGGACGCCCCGGGCACGGCCGGCGTTGCCGGTCCCATCGTGGTGTTGCCCGGGGCCGGCGGCGTCCTGCCGGATGCCCCCGCACCGTTGCCGCAGGACATGCCGCGCGAACAGCGCCAGCCGGCCGGCGCGGCGGAACAGCAGGCGATGATACAGGCCGCCGCGCAAGCGGCCGTGGCCGCCCAGCTGGCGCAACTGCAGCCGCCTGCGCCGCCCAGCCTGCCACCGGTGGCCGCGCCCGACAACAGCCAGATCCAGGTTGTACGCAACGATACGGCGCCGCAGATCAACCCCGGCGTGCAGCAAGCCTACCAGGCCTTTAACGGAGGCCAGCTGGGCGCGGCACGCCAGCAATATGAAAGCGTGCTGCGGCAGGACGCCAACAACCGCGACGCCTTGCTGGGCCTGGCTGCCGTGGCCCAGCGCGAAAACCAGGGCGCTCAGGCGGCGTCGCTGTACGTGCGTTTGCTGGAAATCAATCCCGATGATGGCGTAGCGCTGGCCGGCCTGATCGGCCTGCGCCAGGGCGACGTCGTGCAGAGCGAGGCAAAACTGAAAGCCATCCTGGCGCGTACCCCCGACAGCGGCCCCGTGCTGTTTGCCCTGGGCAATGTGTACGCCAAGCAGCGCCGCTGGAATGAAGCGCAGCAGCAATTTTTCCGCGCCTACAGCGCCGCGCCCGGCAATCCCGATTACGCCTTCAACCTGGCCGTGGGCCTGGACCGGCTGAACCAGCCGAAACTGGCCGCCACCTATTACCAGCGCGCCTTGACCCTGGCGCACACCACGCCGGCCGCGTTCGACCAGGCCGTCGTGCAAACGCGCTTGCGCGAACTGGCGGCCCCCGCGCCGGCGGCGGCACCCGCGGCCGAGCCGGCCACCATCCCCCCCCGTCAGGAATAAGCATTAATGGCAGAACAGGCAAAACTTCCGCTGGGCAAATTGCTGATCCAGAAAGGCGTGATCAGCGAAGACCAGCTGCGCATCGCCCTGATCGAGCAGCGGCGCAGCAGCGAACCGCTGGGCAAGCTGCTGATCACCCTGGGTTTCGTTACGGAAGCGACCGTGCGCGAGGCGCTCAGCGAAAACCTGAAACAGGTCAGCGCGGACTTGTCGAGCCTGGTGGTCG
Source organism: Janthinobacterium sp. EB271-G4-3-2 (assembly GCF_020858035.1). NCBI lineage: Bacteria > Pseudomonadati > Pseudomonadota > Betaproteobacteria > Burkholderiales > Oxalobacteraceae > Janthinobacterium > Janthinobacterium sp. EB271-G4-3-2. The sequence continues at coordinate 155,217 of NZ_JACYMG010000013.1, forward strand.
ACGCCATCGCCCTGAAACTGATCCCGAAGGACGTCGCCAAGCGCTACCGCGTGTTCCCCATCGTGTATGAACGGCAGGCGGACAATCTGATCCTGGCCATGGCCGACACCAGCAACATCGTCGCGCTCGACCAGATCAGCGCCATGCTGGTCAAAGGCATCACGATTTCCACAGTGCTCGTCAACGAGTCCGATATTTCGCGCGCCATCGACCAGTACTATGGCTTTGAATTGTCGATCGACGGCATCCTGCACGAAATCGAAACGGGCGAAGTCAGCTATCAAAGCATGGCCTCGCCGTCGGACGAGTACAGCCAGCCCATGGTGCGCCTGATCGATGCGCTGCTGGCCGATGCCGTGCAAAACGGCGCCTCGGACATCCATTTCGAACCGGAACAGTCGTTCCTGCGCATCCGCTACCGCATCGATGGCATCCTGCGGCAAATCCGCAGCCTGCACAAATCGTACTGGCCGGCCATGGCCGTGCGCCTGAAGGTGATGTCGAACATGAATATCGCCGAGGCGCGCGCGCCGCAGGATGGACGCATCAGCATCAAGTTTTCCGGGCGACAAATCGACTTTCGCGCCTCGGCGCAGCCCACCACGCATGGCGAAAACTTCGTGCTGCGCGTGCTGGACCGCCAGAAAGGCATCGTGCCGCTCGATGCCCTGGGCCTGGCCGAGGCGGAACTGAACTTGCTGAAACTGATGATCGCGCGGCCCGACGGCGTGATCCTCGTGACGGGCCCGACGGGCAGCGGCAAGACCACGACCCTGTATTCGATCATCAATCACATCAATACGGAAAGCGTCAACATCATGACGCTGGAGGACCCGGTCGAGTATCCGATGAACATGATACGCCAGACCTCCGTCAACGAATCCGTCAAGCTGGGCTTTGCCGACGGCATCCGCTCGATGATGCGGCAAGACCCGGACATCATCTTGGTTGGCGAGATCCGCGACCGCGAAACGGCGGAAATGGCCTTTGCCGCCGCCATGACGGGCCACCAGGTGTATTCCACCCTGCACACGAACTCGTCCATCGGCTCCATCTCGCGCCTGCTCGATATCGGCATCCTGCCCGACATCATGGCCGGCAACATCATCGGCATCGTGGCGCAGCGCCTCGTGCGTCGATTGTGTCCGCATTGCAAGGAAACCGCGATCGCCGACGACGTCGAGCGACGCCTGCTGGGCCTGGCAATAGACGATGCTCCCGTGTCCATCTGCCGCGCCGTCGGCTGCGAGCGCTGCGCGCATCAAGGTTACAAGGGCCGCCTGGCCATCATGGAAATCCTCAAGATGACGGCCGAACTCGATGAATTGACGGCCCGCCGCGCCAGTAGCCGCGAATTGAAGAACGCGGCGCGCACGGCCGGCTTCAAGGGCCTCGTCGACGACGGCATGCGCCGCGTGATGGAAGGCGTCACCACCCTGGAAGAAGTGGGCCGCGTGGTCGACCTGACGGAAAGGCTGGCCTGATGGCGCAATATGTCTACCGCGCCATGGATGCCGCCGGCACATTGATTCCCGGCAGCATGGAGGCGGCCAACGTGCCGGATCTGGAAGCGCGCCTGCACCGCATGCAGCTCGACTTGATCGACTGCAAGATCACGGGCCAGTATCTGGTGCTGCTGGGCAAGCGGGTCATCCACCGCCGCGATCTGATCAATTTCTGCTTCCACATGGAGCAATTGACGGGCGCGGGCGTCCCCATTCTGGACGGTTTGAACGACTTGCGCGAAAGCACGGACCACCCACGCCTGCGCGAAGTCGTCACGGATCTGATCGAAAGCATCGAGGGCGGCCTGCCCCTGTCGGGCGCGCTGGCCCAGCATGGCGACATCTTCGACGCCACGTTCACCAGCCTGATACTGGCGGGTGAACAGAGCGGCAAGATCGCCGAAGTCTTCAAGAACCTCTCCGAAAGTCTGAAATGGCAGGACGAGCTGGCGTCGCAAACGCGCAAGATCATCATGTACCCGGTCATCGTCGCCATCGTCGTGGCGGCCGTGACGTTTTTCCTGATGATTTATCTGGTGCCCCAGCTGACGGCGTTCATTCGCAACATGGGCGGCGAGCTGCCGCTGCACACGCGCGTGCTGATTGCCGTGTCGAATGTCTTCATCGCATACTGGTATGTGCTGCTGGCCTTGCCCGTGCTGCTGTTCTTCGGGCTGCGCGCGCTCATCCGCCGCAGCGAGGCGGCCCGCTATGCCTGGGACGGCTTGAAGCTGCGGCTGTGGCTGGTCGGACCCGTGCTGCACAAGATCATCCTGGCCCGCTTCGCCACGTTTTTCGCCCTGATGTATGCTTCCGGCATCACGATACTCGAATGCATCCGCCTGTCCGAAGGCATCGCCGGCAACCAGGTGGTGGCGGCCGGCCTGCGCCGCGCCGCCCAGCTGATCAGCGAGGGGCATGGCGTGACGGCCGCCTTCCAGCACACGGGCATCTTCCCGCCGCTGGTGATCCGCATGCTGAAGGTGGGCGAGGCCACGGGCTCGCTGGACACGGCCTTGCGCAATGTCAGTTACTTTTACAACCGCGAAGTGAAGGAATTGATTGAAAAAGTGCAAGCCATGATCGAGCCGACCATGACGGTCATCCTGGGCCTGCTGCTGGGCTGGATCATGCTGTCGGTGCTGGGGCCGATCTACGACACCATCAGCACGATTAAAACTTGAGACCCGAGACCTGAGACCGCCGTGTTCCGCAAACAATTACTCTACATCACCAGCGACGCCCTGTGCGCCTACGACTGGGACCATGGCGTGCTGGGCCCGGGCCAGGCCTTTCCCGCCAGCGCGGCCGGGCTGGACGGTTTCGCCGCGTGGCTGGAAGACCCGCAGGCGCACCGCCTCGACGTGCCCGCCTACCTGCTGACGGACTTGATCGAGGAAGATTTCCAGCGCCAGCTGCTGCCCCACGTGCGCGGCAAGGCGGGCCGTGCCTTGCTGGAGCGGCGCAAGCAGCAATTGCACCGCGACACGCCGTACCGGGGCAGCACCTTGCTGGGCCGTGAAAGCACGGGCCGCCACGACGACCAGGTGCTGTTCTTCGCGCTGACCAACCCATCCTTGCTGCAGCCGTGGACGGAGGCGCTCGAGCACTTGCGCGTGCCCGTGGCCGGCATTTATTCGACCAGCCTGCTCAGTATCGCGCTGGTCAAAAAACTGTCGATCGCGCATGAACACTTGCTGCTCGTGACGCAGCAGTCGGGCGGCTTGCGGCAAAGTTACTATGAAAAGGGCCAGCTGCGCTTTTCGCGCCAGACGGCCACCATCGCGCTCGATGGCGTGGCCGTGAATATTGCGCTGGAAACGGAAAAGACGCGGCAATTTCTTACCAGCACGCGCATGCTGGCGCGCGGCGACGTCTTGAATACCGTCATCCTGGCGCCGGCCGCGCAGATCTCCAAGCTCGAACTGCTGTGCGATAACGGCGTCGAAGTGGCGTATCACTTCATCGACCTGCAGCTGGCCGGCGAACGGGTGGGCTTGCGCCGGACGCCGGCGCTGGCCGATGAATTGCTGCTGACCTTGCTGGGCAAGCATCCGCCGCCCAGCCACTATCCGCCAGGCGCGCTGGCCCGCTATTACCACTTCCAGCGCGCGCGCAAGACGCTGTATGGCGCCAGCACGCTGATCGGCGCGTCGGCAGCCCTGTGGTGCGCGATTAACTTGCTTGGCGGCATAGCCGACGGGGCCGCCATCAAACGCCTGGCGCAGGAAACGGCGACCTATCAGGAGCGTTACCGCAGCGTCATGTCGACCCAGCCGCCGGCGCCGGCCAAGACGCAGAACATGAAAGTGGCCGTGACCCTCGGTCACATGATCGCCAGCCAGGCGCCGGAGCCGGGCCGGCTGCTGGGCATGCTGAGCGCCGCGCTGGACCAGGCGCCGCAGGTGGCGCTCGGCCAGCTGCACTGGCATGCGGGCCAGGCGCCCGCACGCGCGGCCGGCAATCAGCCGCCGCAACAGCAGCAGCAAGGTACGGGCGGGCCGACCGGCAGCGCCATGGCCGGCATTCCCGTCGCGCCGCCGCAGGCGCTGCGCCTGGAAGCGGACGTGGCCATGCCGAACAACGATTACCGCGCGGCCCTGGCCGCCATCACGGCCTTCGCGCAAACCCTGGCGCGCCAGCCGGGCTTGCAGGTGACGATCGAGGAAACGCCGCTCGACCTGCGCCCCAGCGCGGCCCTGTCCGGCAAGAGCGCCGTGCCGGCGCCAGCCAGCCAGGCCCGCTTCACCCTCTTGCTTGCGTGGCAGCCATGAGCGGCCCCGTCAAACAGCCGCCCCTGCCCGGCATGCAACGGACCGGCACGCCCGCGCGCGCCCTGCCCGCCTGGCTGGGCGAACTGCACCTGATACGCCGCGCCTTGCTGTGCTTTACCCTGACCATGCTGGCCGGCCTGGTGCTGCTGAGCCTGAGCATCGCCTACCGCGAGCGCGAGGCGCAGCAACTGGACCTGGCCCAGCGCACGCGTTCGGCGGCCGCCATGCTGTTCAACCACGTGGAGGCGGAGAAGCAGGAAATCCGCGCCTACGAACCGCGATTCCTCGCCTTGCGCCAGCGCGGCCTGATCGGCGAGGAAAACCGCCTCGCCTGGATCGACGCCATCCGCCGCAGCCAGGAACAGCGCAAACTGCTGCCGATCAGCTATGACATCAGCCCGCAGCAAGGGCTGCAAGTGCCATTGCCCATGGTGATGGGACAATATCAGCTGCGCGGCAGCCGCATGCGCCTGCAGATGGATTTGCTGCACGAGATGGATTTGCTGAACCTGCTGGACGATTTGCGCCAGGCCGGCTATTTCGCCGTGCAGGATTGCACGCTCAAGCGGCATGCCGCGGCCGGCGCGAGTCCAGGCACAGGCAACGCAATCGCTACGGGCGCCATGGCGCCCGCCCTGGGCGCCGAATGCGAGCTGCTGTGGCTGACCCTGGGCAGCACGCCCGTGCCGGGGCGGCCATGAAGCGCCCCCTCGTCCTGCGCCCCCTCGTCCTGCGCCCCCTCCTCCTGCGCGCCCTCGTCCTCAGCGTGCTGCTGGCTGGCGCCGCGCTCACGGCGCAGGCGCAGCCACCGCAGCTGGGGCGGTTGTTCCTGTCGCCCGAGCAGCGCGCCCAGCTCGACGCGCAGCGCTACGGCCCGCCGGCGCCCGATCCGGCCCTGGCGCCCCCCCCGTCCCCGCCGCCGCCACCGCCGCCCGCCCCACCGGTGGAATTGAATGGCGTGGTACAGCGCAGCAGCGGCCGCACCACCGTCTGGCTGAACCAGGAAGCGCAGAACGAGCCGCACAACCATCTCGCGCGCGACAAGTCGGGCACGCCCGGCACCCTGACCTTGCGCCTGTCGAACGGCCAGGTGCTGCTGCTCAAACCCGGCCAGCGCTACGATCCGGCCAGCGGCACGGTCACCGAGGCGCCGCCATGACGCCTCGCCAACCGCATCGCCAACTTCGTCGCCAGCGCGGCGCCGCCCTGTTGCTGCTGGTGGCCGTGCTGGGCCTGGGCACGGCCAGCCTGCTGATCAGCGCCTTCGGGCGCAACACGGGCGAAGCCGAACGCCAGCAGCGCACCCTGGCCACCCTGGCGCAGGCGCGCGACGCCTTGCTGGGCTTTGCGGCGACCAATGGCCGCCTGCCCCGTCCGGCCGCCTCCGCCCTCGACGGGCGCGAACGGGCCGCCGACTGCGCCAACGACGCCGAATGCAGCGGCTTTTTGCCGTGGGTGGCGCTGGGCGTGGATGGCCTTGATGCCTGGGGCAAGCTGCTGCGCTACAGCGTCACGCCGGAAATGGCGCGCGCGCCCATCGTCTCGTTTTCCGCCGTCGCCAACAGAGTCGTTGTCACGCGCGACGGCCGCGGCGCCATCTCCTTCGTGGCGGGACAGGAGCAGTGCGACGTCAGCGCCCAATGCCTGCCCGTCGTGCTGTTCTCGCAAGGCAAGGATCACTATGGCACGGCCGCCAGCGGCGTGCCGCAGATCAATATGGCGCGCGGCAATATCGATGAAGCGGCCAACGACAGCGCCAGCCGCAGCTTCATCACCCGCCCCGCCACCGACCTTGCCACGCTGCCCGGCGGCGCCTTTGACGACATGCTCACCTGGATTACCTTGCCTGCCCTGTACCAACGCATGCGCGCCGCGCGCAACCTGCCATGAGCGCCCTCCATCCACGCCGCCAGGGCGGCTTTTCCCTGATCGAGATCGCCATCGTGCTCGTCATCGTCGGCCTGATGATAGGCGGCCTGGTCACGCCGTTGACGGTGCAACTGGAACAGCGCAAGGTGGCCGAGACGCAGCAGGCGCTCAATGAGGCGAAGGAAGCGCTGACGGGCTACGCGCTGCGCTACGGCTATCTGCCGTGTCCCGCCATTTCCGCCACGAGCGGCCTGGAAGACCGGCGCGGCGCGCGCTGCACGGGCGAAAAACGCGCCGGTTTCCTGCCCTGGGCCACCCTGGGGCTGCTTCCGGGCGACAGCTGGAACAATCTGTTCCGCTACAGCGTCACGCCGGCCTTCAGCGACAGCGAGCAGCAGTTCGACCTGGGCACGCCGCGCGACATCAGCATCGTCACGCGCAACGGCGGCGCGCTGCTGCAGGCGACGGCCTTGCGGGACATCCCCGCCATGATCATGTCGCATGGGAAAAACGGCTTCGGCGCCACAGGCGTGCAGGGCCAGCGCCAGGCTGTGCCTTTCGGCAACAATGTCGACGAGCGCAACAATGCATCGAACGCCACCACCGTCATCAGCCGCGCCGCCAGCGGCCCGCAGCAGCCCGGCGGCGAGTTCGACGATATCATCGTCTGGCTGTCGCCCAACATCCTGTTCAACCGCATGGTGGCGGCGCAAAGACTGCCCCGCTGATGCCCATGCTCCGGCCCGCCCTCACCATCGCCCGCTACACGCTGCTCGAAGCGCTGCGCAGCCGCCTGCCGTGGCTGTTCGTGCTGGTGGCCTGCGCTTGCGCCGGCCTGGCCGGCTTCCTGCAGCAACTGGCGCTGACGGAAAGCGGCGCCGTGCAGGCGTCCCTGCTGGCCGCCGCCTTGCGCCTGGCCAGCGTCTTCCTGCTGGCCACGTTCATCATCACCAGCATGGCGCGCGAAGCGGCCGACCGGGGCCTCGAATTGCTGCTGGCTCTGCCCATGCCGCGCGCGGCCTACCTGCTGGGCAAACTGCTGGGCTACGGGACGCTGGCGGCCGTGCCCGCCGTGCTGTTCGGCCTGTTGATGGCGCTGTTCGCCGCGCCCGCGCAAAGCGCGCTGTGGGCCCTGTCCCTGCTGGGCGAACTGTGGATCGTCGCCGCCTTCAGCCTGCTGTGCGCGGCCAGCCTGCAGCAGGCCCTGCCGGCGCTGGCCGCCACCGGCGGCTTCTATGTACTGGCGCGCATGCTGGGCAGCCTGCAACTGCTGGCGCACGGCCCCCAGGCGGGCGAGTCATGGCCGCAGCGGGCCACGGCCGGCGCCATCGACGTGCTGGCCCTGCTGCTGCCCCGCCTCGACGCCTTTACGCGCACGGAGTGGCTGCTGTACGCGACCGGCGACTGGCAAGCCCTGGCCGGCGTGGCGGCGCAAACGGCCATCTATGTGGCCTTGCTGGCCAGTTGCGCGCTGTGCGATTTTTACCGCAGGAACATTTGATGGCCGCCGCCCAGCGTCCCTGGAGCAGCGTGCCGCGCCCCCTGTGCTGGCTGCTGGCGGCCTGCCTGCTGCTGCAGCTGGGCTGGCGCCTGGCGCAGCAGCACTCACCGGCACAGGCGCGGCCCCTGCCCGCCGCGCCGCCGGCTGGCGTGGCGCGCCTGGCCAGCCTGGGCGAACCGCTGGCCATGTCGAAGGCCATGCTGCTGTACCTGCAGTCGTTCGAGGACCAGCCCGGCGTCAGCCTGCCGTGGCGCGAACTCGACTATGACCGCCTGGCCGGCTGGCTGGAAACAGCGCAAACGCTCGATCCGCGCAGCCGCTACGCGCTGGTGGCGGCCGGCGAAGTGTACGCGGGCGTGGCAGATCCACAGCGCGCGCGGCGCATGCTGGCCTTTGTCGCCGCCAGCTTCGCTGCCGACCCGCAGCAGCGCTGGCCCGCCATGGCGCAGGCGGTGCTGGTGGCGAAGCACCAGCTGCACGACCTGCCGCTGGCGCTCGGCTATGCCCGCGCTCTGCGCCAGCTGGCGACTGGGCCGCACGTGCCGCCGTGGGTACGCGAGATGGAAGCGTTCATCCTGGAAGACATGGACCAGCTCGACGGCGCCCGCCTGGTGATCGGCGGGCTGATCGCCAGCGGCCAGATCAGCGACCCGCACGAGCTCGCTTTCCTCGCGCGCAAGCTCGACGAACTGGCCCAAAAGAAAAAGGCGGCGCCATGAGCCACCGTCCGAAATGCCCTGCGCGCGCGGCACCATTTGCAGTAAACTGCGATCCTGAAGCTGCCATACCAAGCACCAGCACTTTTTTCCAAGGAAATCCCATGCTCCCACGCCGCCAGCACGGCTTTACGCTCGTAGAAATCGCCATCGTCCTGGTCATCATCGGCTTGCTGCTCGGCGGCGTGCTCAAGGGACAAGGCTTGATCGACAGCGCCAAGGTGAAAAACATCATCCAGCAGTCGAATGCGCTGACGGCCGCCGTCAACGCCTACCAGGACAAGTTCCGCGCCCTGCCCGGCGACGATATCCAGGGCACCGTGCACGTGCCCAATTCGGCCGGCAACGGCAATGGCGATGGCCAGATCGGCGACGGCCAGCCGCGCGAATTCACCCTGGCGCCGCAGCACCTTGCGCTGGGCGGCTTCATCACCGGCTCGTTCAACGGCACCTCGCAATTCATGACCAGCGCCCAGGGCGGTGCCGTCTACCTGTACAACGACGAAGTGGGCGGCCGGGCCGGCAACGGCATCCGTTTCGACAACCTGCCCGAAAGCTACGCCGAGCAGATCGACAGCAAACTCGACGATGGCGTGGCCAGCACGGGCGGCGTCCGGGCGAACATGCCCTATGGCAATGCCGGTGCTATCATTCCCCGCACCGCCGTATTTTTCTGAGCCACCAGTCACTATCGAAGGAATACCATGTCACTGCACCGCACACTCATCGTCTCCCTGGCCGCCTGCGCCGCGCTGGCCGGCAGCGCGCAAGCCCAATACGTGGGACCGACGACCGGCCCGGCCGCGCCCGCCAATGTGGCCGCCATCCTGAAAAATCCCGTCGACGACCAGGCCGTCGTGCTGCGTGGCAACCTGCTGCGCAAAGTGGGCAACGAGAAATATACGTTTTCCGACGGCACGGCGGAAATCCGCGTGGACATCGACGACAAGGTCTTCATGAACCGCAAGATCGACGCCAAGACCCGCGTGGAAATCCGTGGCGAAGTGGAAAAAGATTTCATGGAAAGCCCGGAAATCGATGTCGACGTGCTGACCGTCGTCCCGTAAGCCGCCTTGCCATCCCGCCGCCATGGCGGGATGGGCGTCCCCCTCTTCTGTATGCCTTGCGCAACCTTTTTTCCATTCCAGAAACTAGGCTTGTCAGAACAATCAATTTCGTCTAGCATCTTTTCATTCAAGGTCAGCCAGCGCCAGCGTGAGCCTGCCTGTCGACTCATCCATTCTGGGAGCTTTCCGGGTGCAAGATTTGCCTTCGATACGCTCAAGAATTTCATGGCTGGTGCTTGCCTGGGTCATTCCGACGGCCCTCGTGTTTCTCCTGCTCGTGGCGCAAAGCTACACGCGCGAACGCGACCATGTCGTCAGCGAAACGGCGCAGGCGGCGCGCGCCGTCACGGCCGCCGTCGAACGCGACTTGAGCGGCGCGCAGATGGCCGCGCGCATCCTGGCCGCCTCGCCCGCCCTGCAAGCCGACGACATCGGCGCCCTGCGCGCCCTGGCCGGCAGCCTGCTGCAGCCAGGCCTGGCCGTCAGCGCCTTCATCATCTCCGACACCAAGGGACGCCAGCTGGTCAATACAGCCCTGCCCGCCAGCCAGGCGCCGCCCCCCTTGCCGCAGAAATGGGCCGCCAGCATGGAGCGCACGCGCGACTCCGGCAAGCCACGGCTGACCAGTTTGCTCATCGCGCCGGACGAGGTGCCGCGGCTGGCCCTGAACCAACCATTACCACGTGACAAGGGTGCCGCCTATGTGCTGACGGCGCTGTATCCGTCCGACTACCTGCCCCTGCTGCTGCGCGAGCTGCACCTGCCCACCTACCTGGGCGCGGCCATCGTCAATGCCGATGGCATCAATGTGGCGCGCACCCTGGCGCCGCAGCGCTATGTGGGCCGGCGCACCGCGGCGCCCCTGCTCGAGCAGATACGCCAGGCGCGCGAAGGCGTGCTGCGCCATGCCACCCTGGAAGGCCTCGACGTGTATACGGGCTTTCGCCGCGCGCCGGACGACGCCTGGACGGTGGCCGTCACCATGCGCACCAGCACGGTGGCCGAAGCCCTGCTGGGCTCGGTGGTCACCGGTTCCCTGATCCTGGCCCTGCTGCTCGGTGCCGGCTTTGCCCTGGCCTGGCGCGTGGGCGGCCGCCTGGCCCGCACCCTGCAGGAGCTGACACAGCAGATCCACGCGCTGGCGCAGGGCAAGCCCTTGCTCTCGCACCGCCACACGGACCGCGAATCGGCCGACATGGCAGGCGCCCTGGGCGCGCTGGAACGCGACTTGCGGCGCCACCGCACGCAGCTCGAAAGCCTGGTGGCCGAACGCACGCTGGCCTTGGAAAAATCCACGTGCCTGCTGGAAACCGTGTACGCGACGGCGCCCATCGGCATGCTGTTCGTGGGCCTGGACTTGCGCATCGTCATGATCAACCACTACCTGGCCGCCATCAGCGGGGCCAGCGTGGCGCAGCATCTGGGCCAGCCCGTGGGCGCCATGCAGTTCGACGACGCCGTGCGCGTGCAGGTCGAACGCTGCGTGCGCCAGGTGCTGGATACGGGAACGCCCATCGTCGACCTCGAATTGCAAGGCCATGGCGGGCGGCAGCGCGAGCATCCGAGTCACTGGATCGTCTCGTTTCACCCGATCTTCGGCCCAGAGCAGCAATTGCTGGGCGTATCGGGCCTGTGGCTGGACATTAGCGAGCGCAAGCGCAGCGAAGCGGAGTTCCGCCGTTCGAAACACCTGTTCGGCACCATCATCGAAAACATTCCGGCCATGGTCTTCGTCAAGCGCGCCGACAAGCTGAGCTTTGAAATGATCAACCGCCACGCGGAACTGACCCTGGGACGCTCGCGCGAGCAATTGCTGGGCAAGACCGACCATGATTTCTTCCCGCCGCAGCAGGCGTCCGCCTTCGTCAGCGCCGATCGCAAGCTGCTGGCCACGGGGCAGATGGTGGAAATCGAACAGGAGGCGATCAACACGGCCGACGGCACGACGCGCCACTTCACCACGCGCAAGGTGGTGTTGCGCGACGACGCGGGGCGCGCCAGCCATGTGCTGGGGGTATCGATCGACATCACGGAACGCAAGCGCGCCACCGAGGTGCTGCACGCCACCACCTTGCGCCTGGAACAGAGCGAGCGCTTCATCCGCACCGTCACGGACAACCTGCCCGGCATGGTGTCGTACTGGGGCGCCGATCTGCGTTGCCGCTTCGCCAATAATTTCTACAATGAATGGTTTGGCCGCAGCAGCGCCGAGCTGGCCGGCATCCACATGAGCGAATTGCTGGGACAGGAACTGTTCGACGTGTACGCACCCCACGTCGAGGGCGTGCTGGCGGGCCGGCCGCAAAGCTTCGAGCGCGACCTGCCCGACCCCACGGGCAAAGTGTGCCATACGTGGACCAATTACATTCCCGACCTCGACGACGGCGGCGGCGTGCGCGGCTTCTTCGTGCTGGCCTCGGACGTGTCCGAACTCAAGCGCACGGAATTGCGCCTGCAAGAACTGAACGAGCAAATGGTGCGCGCGCGCGACAAGGCCGAGGCGGCCAGCACGGCGAAGAGCGAATTCGTCGCCAACATGAGCCATGAAATCCGCACGCCGATGAACGCCATCATCGGCCTGGCGCGCCTGCTGGAAGAGTCGCCGCTGGAACGGCGCGAGCGCAGCTATGTGGGCAAGATCCAGATGGCCACGCAGTCGCTGCTGCATATCGTCAACGACGTGCTCGATTTTTCCAAGATCGAGGCGGGACAAATGGTGCTGGAACAGCGCCGCTTCCAGCTCGAACGCATGCTGGGCAGCGTCGGCGTGCTGCTGGCCAGCAGCGCCTGGGCGCGCGGCGTGGAGCCCGTGTTCGTGCTCGACCCCGGCGTGCCGGACGAACTGATCGGCGACGCCCTGCGCGTGGAACAGATCCTGATCAACCTGATGGGCAACGCCGTCAAGTTCACTTCGCATGGCGAAGTGGTGCTGGCCATCACCATGGCGGCCGAGGATGCTGCCAGCGCCACGCTCGAGTTTTCCGTGCGCGACACGGGCATCGGCATCGGCGCGGCCGAGCAGGAACACATCTTCGACGCGTTTTCCCAGGGCGACAGCGGCACCAGCCGCAAATACGGCGGCACGGGACTGGGGCTGGCCATCTGCCGGCGCATGGTGGAATTGATGGGTGGCCAACTCAGCGTGAAAAGCACGCTGGGCCAGGGTTCCGACTTCCGCTTCAGCTGCCGCTTCGACAAGGTGGCGCCGCCGCCCGAGCCGCGCGGCAAGGGCGCGTCCAGGGCGCTGTCGCTGCTGATCATCGACGACAACGCCAGCGTGCGCGCCATGCTGGAAGACTGGTGCGCGGCACAGGGCTGGCGCAGCCGCAGCGCCGACAGCGGCGTGGCCGGCCTGGCCCTGCTGCGTGCCCAGGCCAGCGGCGAACCGGCGGCCGATCTCGTGCTGCTGGACGCGGCCATGCCGGGCATGGATGGCATTTCCATGATCACCGAGGCACGCACCGACGAACACCTGGTGCTGCCGCCCGTGATCATGCTGGTGGCCGACCAGGATAGCGAAAACCTCGAACGCCTGGCCGACAGCCTGATGCTGGCCGGCATCGTCTCGAAACCGGCCACCCCGGCGCGCCTGCTGGCGGCCGTCACCGCCGTGCGGGATGGACGCAATGGCCGCAGCGCGCCATCCATGCTGCCCGTGTCCACGCCCCTGTCGGGCTTGCTGGAAGGCATGCGCGTTTTGCTGGTGGAGGACAATGAAATCAACCAGGAAGTGGCGCAGTACATCCTGCTGCATTCGGGCGCGCACGTGGCCGTGGCCACCAACGGCAGGCTGGCCGTCGACATGCTGGCGCACAGCCCGCAAGCGTGGGACGTGGTGCTGATGGATTTGCAGATGCCCGTCATGAATGGCTACGACGCCACCCTGGCCATCCGCGCGCTGGGCTTGCCGGACTTGCCCATCGTCGCCATGACGGCCAATGCCATGGACGAGGACCGCCTGCGCGCGATTTCCAGCGGCATGAATGCGCACGTGGCCAAGCCCATCGACGTCGACGACATGATCGAGACCCTGACCCGCCTGGTGCCGGCGCCCCACAGTGGCGGCGGCGGTGCCGCGCAGCCAGGCGGCACCGCCACTGAGGTGCTGGAAATGCCGGCCTCGATAGCCGGCATCGACCTGGCTGCCGCCCTGCACCGCTTCGGCGGCGATTACGGCGCCTTCCTGGCGCTGCTCAAGCGCTTTGAAAATTCGCAGGGCGACGCCGTCGAGGAAACCCGGCGCCTGCTGGCCGATGGCCAGACGCCGCAGGCGGCGCAACTGCTGCACCGCGTCTGCGGCGTGGCGGCCAACCTGGGCGCGGCCCATGTCGCCAGCTTGGCCGCCGAGACGGAGAAAACGCTGAAAACAGGGCGATCGCACGCTACGGCCGCCCTGCTGGAACAGCTGGAACTGGCGATGGCCGAAGTCATCGATGCGGCGCGCACCCTGCCCTCGCCACCGCGGCGCGGGCAGCAGGCCCAGGCCACGCCCGGCGGCGCACCGGTCGACCTGCGCGCCGGCCTGGCCGAGCTGCTCGTGCTGATCCGCAACAATAACCTGAAGGCACTGGCCCAGTTCCACGTCCTGCACCCCGCCCTGCAACAGTCGGACCGGGAAACGGCCCTGGCGCTGGCCAACGCGATTGAAACGCTGAATTTTTCCGCAGCGGAAAAACTCGTGCTCGATCAGCTGAAACGAGAGGAAAACAAGTGAGCTGGACCAACCTTGCCATGAACGGGCGCATCCTCATCGTCGATGACGCCATGGAAAACATCCAGATCCTGCACCAGCTGCTGCGCGAGGAACACGACGTGCTGTTCGCCCTGAGCGGCGAGAAGGCGCTGGAAATCGCGCACAATCAACTGCCGGACCTGATCCTGCTCGACGCCGTCATGCCCGGCATGGATGGCTATGCCGTCTGCAATGCGCTGCGCGAGTCGGCCATCCTCAGCGCCATTCCCGTCATCTTCGTCACTGCCCTGAACCAGCCCGAAGACGAAACGCGGGCGCTGGAAGCGGGCGCCGTCGATTTCATCACCAAACCGTTCAACGCGGCCGTCGTGCGGGCCCGCGTGCGCAGCCAGCTGACCATCAAGCGGCAGGCCGACGCCATGCGCGAACTGTCGCTGACGGACTCGCTGACGGGCGTGGCCAACCGGCGCAGCTTCAACGACACGATGGACAGCGAATGGCGGCGCTGCGCGCGCGACGGCATGCCGATGGCCCTCATCATGGCCGATATCGACCACTTCAAGGATTACAACGACACGTATGGCCACCAGGCGGGCGACCTGTGCCTGCAGCAGGTAAGCGCCGCCCTGCGCCGCTGCGCCGTGCGCCCGCCCGACCTGCTGGCGCGCTACGGCGGCGAGGAATTCATCATCCTGCTGCCGCAGGAAACACGCGACGGCGCCGAAGTGGTGGCCCAGCGCATCCTCGAGGAAGTGCGCGCGCTGGAAATTCCCCACGCCAGGTCGAGCGCCGGCCCGCACGTCACCGTCAGTCTGGGCGTGGCCAGCGTCATGCCCACGGAAGGCATGGACCCCAGCGCCCTGATCCGCGCCGCCGACGCCCTGCTGTACCGCGCCAAGCATACGGGGCGGGACAGATATTGCGCGTCGGAGGGGGAGTAAAGAAGGGGCGCGCGCACCTGCGTCGGCTTACGCCCTGCGGGCCAAGCCGACCTACGCCGACCTACGATGGGCTCAGTTTGCCGCTCAGGGATAGCAGCGCATCAGGAATTCCGCCACGCACACGGGTTTCGTGTCGCCTTCGCGCTCCATGGTGACGGCCCAGTTCACTTGCGCCCCTTCCGGCAAGTCGTCGACGGAAAGGATGTCGAGCCGCGCGCGCAGGCGGCTGCCCACGGGCACGGGCGCGGGAAAGCGCACCTTATTCAAGCCGTAGTTGATGGCCATGCGAATGCCTGCCATGTGCAATGCTCCCTGCAACATGGCGGGCAGCAGCGACAAGGTCAGGAAACCGTGCGCCACGGTGCAGCCGTACGGCGACTCGCGTGCGCAACGTTCCGTATCGACGTGGATCCACTGATGGTCGTCCGTGGCGTCGGCAAAGGTGTCGATGCGCCGCTGGGTGATGGTGAGCCAGTCGGAGACGGCCACGTGCTGCCCCGCCAAGGCCTGAAAACCGGCGATGCCGGCGATATCACGCATGGTGCTCTCCGGCCGGACGGCGGCCGAACATGCCCATGCCTTCGACGGTGGTCACCACTTCGCCATGCTGGTTGCGCACGCTCCACACGGAAATGACGATGCCGCGGTCCGGCTTGCTGCTCGATGGGCGCACTTCCTTGACCTGGTAAGTCAGCTGCAAGGTATCGCCCGCGCGCACGGGCTTGAGCCAGCGGATGCTGTCCAGGCCGGGCGAGCCCATGCTGGACGAATGCTTGAGCAGGTTATCCACCACCAGGCGCATCATCATGCCGCACGTATGCCAGCCGCTGGCGATGACGCCCTTGAAGATGGTCTTTTCGGCGGCGTCATGGTCGACGTGAAATGGCTGCGGGTCGAAATCCGTGGCAAAGGCGATGATTTCCCTTTCCGTCACATGGCGCTGGCCCAGGTCGATTTCCAGGCCTTGCGTAAAGTCTTCGAAATACCAGTGTTTCGGGGTGATGGCAGGCGATGCGGTCATGCGGTCTCCGTCGGCAAAAAGCCCGGCTGGGCGATAAAGCGCTCGATATGGTGCTCCACGTCGCCCAGGGTCAGGGCGATCATGGAGAGGCGCTTGAAATGGTGGGCGGCGGGCAATTCGTCCGTGACGCCCATGCCGCCATGCAATTGCACGGCTTGCTGGCCGACAAAAGTGGCGGCCAGTCCCACCCTCGCCTTGGCGGCCGAGACCGTGCGGCGGCGTTCAACCGCATCGTCGCTGTCGGCCTTGGCGGCAGCCAGCATGGCCATCGAGCGCGCCTGCTCCAGATGGATGAACATGTCGGCCATGCGGTGCTGCAAGGCCTGGAACTTGCCGATCGGCGCGCCGAACTGCTGGCGCGTTTTTAAATATTCGAGCGTGGCGGCAAAGATGGCGTCCATGGCGCCCACGGCTTCCGCGCACAGCAAGGCGGCGCCGTAATCCACTGCCGCGTCGAGCACGGGCCAGCCCTGCCCCGCCTGGCCGATGAGGGCGTCTTGCCCCAGCACCACTTGCACGAGGGTGACCGTGGCGGCGCGCTGGCCGTCGATGGTGCGGTAGTCGCGCACGGAAACGCCGGGCGCGTCGACAGGCACGAAGAACAGCGAAATGCCGTCCGTATCGCTCTGGCTACCGCAGCTGCGCGCCGAGACGATCAGCGCGCCGGCCTGGGCGCCATGGATGACGACGCTTTTCTCGCCGTCGAGCACGAAACCGTCGCCGCTGGCGGTGGCCGTGGTGGCGATATCATGCATATCGTGGCGCGACTGCCGTTCGCCCAGTGCGCAAGCCAGTTTCAGGCTGCCGCTGGCGACCTGTTCCAGCACAGCATCGTGGCCACCGGCCAGGGTCAAAAAGCGCGCGCCCAGCACGGTGGCCAGGTAGGGCTCGACCACCAGGCCGCGGCCCAGTTCCTGCATCACCAGCAGCATGTCGACGGCCGTGCCGTCGAAGCCGCCCGCGCCGGCCGGCAGCGGCAAGGCCGTCATGCCCAGCTCGGCCAGGGTGGCCCAGGCTGCATCGGACGTGCCGGTGGCGGAATGGATGATCTTTTGCCGCGTTTTAAACGGATAATCCTTGTCGACCCAGCGCCTGAGCGCGTCGGCGAATTGCTGCTGTTCCTGATTAAAATGGAAGTCCATGTCGTCTCCTTCTGGCTTACAGGCCCAGGATCATCTGCGTGATGATGTTTTTCTGGATTTCATTCGAGCCGCCATAGATCGATGTCTTGCGGTAATTGAAGTAGTACGCGGCCAGCGGCGCGGCCAGGTCGTCGCCGCCAGCGCTGTGCGGCGCGCTGCCGTCGAGGAAGTCAGGGTCGAACGGCAAGGCTTGCGGGCCGATGGCTTCGACCATCAGTTCCGTCAGTTGCTGCTGCAGTTCCGAACCGCGCACCTTCAGCATCGACGCCTGCGGTCCCGGCCCCTTGCCTTCGTCGCTGATGACGCGCAAGACCGTCATTTCCAGCGCCATCAATTCGATTTCCAGATGGGCCACCTTGGCCGCAAAGGCGGGATCGTGCAGCAGCGGCGCGCCGCGCTTGCTCTGCTGCATGGCCAGCTGCTTGAGGAAAGTCAGCTCGCGCTTCGAGCGGCCCACGGCGGCGATGCCCGTGCGCTCGTGCCCCAGCAAATACTTGGCGTAGGTCCAGCCCTTGTTTTCCTGGCCCACCAGGTTGCTGACGGGCACGCGCACATTGTCGAAGAAGACTTCGTTCACTTCGTGTTCTTCATCGAGCATGATGATGGGGCGCACGGTGATGCCCGGCGTTTTCATGTCGATCAGCAAGAAACTGATGCCTTCCTGCTTGCGCACCGTGCTGTCCGTGCGTACCAGGCAAAAGATCATGTCCGCGTGCTGGCCCAGGGTCGTCCAGGTTTTCTGGCCATTGACGATGTAATGGTCGCCGTCGCGCTCGGCCGTGGTTTTCAGCGAGGCAAGGTCGGAACCGGCGCCCGGCTCGGAGTAACCCTGGCACCACCAGTCGTCGCAATTCAAAATGCGCGGCAAGTAGTATGCTTTTTGTTCGGCGTTGGCGAAAGCCATGATGACGGGCGCCACCATGTTGACGCCGAACGGCAGGATCGGCGGCGTGGCGGCGCGCGCGCACTCGTCTTCCCAGATGTGGCGCTGCACGGACGTCCAGCCCGTGCCGCCATATTCGACGGGCCAGGCCGGCGCGGCCCAGCCCTGCTGCGCGACGATCTTGTGCCAGCGCACGTAATCGTCGCGGTTCAGGCGCAGATGCTGGCGCACCTTGCGCTGCAAATCCGCCGGCAGATGGGTGTCGAGGAAGGCGCGCAGCGTGTCGCGGAAAGCGCTCTCCTCGGCCGTGTAATGCAGGTCCATGTCTGTCTCCTTGTTCTTGTCGGTTGCCGTGATGACTGCACGCAAGGAAGCTCAGCGCACAAAAAAGCACGACCGTTCTCAAGGATTGTACAACAGATTGGGAGCGGCGCCAGGGGTTTTACCAAGGCTGGCGCGGAGAAAAGAATTTGACTGGAATTGGCCAGCCGCCGCAGGCGGCTACCGGCTGCGCAGTGGGGTGTTCAGTGCCGGAACCTTCGAAAACGCTTCAGCGATGAAATCCATGAATACGACGGCGCGCGTCGCAAGCAGCCTGTTTGCGACATAGACGATTTGCACCGGGACCGGAGGGGCGGTGTGCCCCGTCAACAGCAACTGCAAATTGCCATTCTTGAGTCCTTCCTCGAAAAGCCACTCCGGCCCATGTCCGATCCCTAGTCCCGCATTGACCAGTTCGCGCACGGCCTCTGGCGAGTTGACCCGCAGCCTGCCGGATACGGCCACTTCCGTATCCCGGAAGCGCCATGTGGCACCCGACGACAGCAGGGTATAGATCACGCAATCGTGGCCGCGCAGATCATCGGGCGTGACCGGGACGCCGCGTTTGGCGAGATAGCCCTTGCTGGCAACGAACACCCGCTCGAACAGTCCGATGCGCCGCGCGCGCAGTGCGCTGTCTTCCAGGTGGCCGATCCGGATTGCCAGTTCCGCCCCTTCATCGACGAGGCCCACATAGCGATCATTGATCTGGAGATCGAGCGCCAAGCCAGGATAGCGTTCCAGGAAGGCGGGGACCTGCGGCAACACGAATGCATGTGCCAGCGCCGTCGGGCATGCCACGCGCAGCAATCCGGACGGATCGACGTTCTCCCTGAAGGACGATTCCGACTCGTCGACGGCGTCCAGGATGCGCCGCACTTCCGCATAGTAGCGCTCCCCTTCCGGTGTGAGGGCAAGTTTGCGCGTTGAGCGGTGCAGCAATCGCGTCTGCAGATGCTGTTCCAACGCCGCCACATGACGGCTGACGTTCGGCTGCCCCAGGCCCAGGTCGCGGCCGGCAGCGGAGAAGCTCCCCGTCTCCACCGCGCGCGCGAAACATGTCATCAAAAGAAACCGGTCCAAAGTAATCCCCTTCCAATTCATGCAACTCGAGCATGAATCATATGCAAAGATACGATCTTATCGAATTTCAAGCATGAGCGCATAGTTCTTCCCACGGCAGGTCAGCCAATGCTGGTTGACCATGAATCACCTACAGGAGAATTTTATGTCCCGTTTACAAGGAAAACGCACGCTGATCACCGGCGGCACCAGCGGTATCGGCCTCGAAACAGCCAGGCAGTTCCTCGCCGAAGGCGCCCGCGTCATCGTCACCGGCGTCAATCCGGAATCCATCGAGAAGGCCAGGAAAGAACTTGGCGCCGAGGTTCTCGTGCTGCGCGCCGATTCCGCCAGTGTCGCCGCCCAACAGGAGTTGGCGCGCGCCGTCCAGGCGCACTACGGCCAGCTCGATATCGCCTTTCTCAACGCTGGCGTATCCGTCTGGAAGCCGATCGAAGCGTGGACGGAGGAAATGTTCGACCGTTCGTTCGACATCAACGTCAAGGGACCCTATTTCCTGATCCAGGCGCTGCTGCCAGTGTTCGCGAACCCCGCATCGGTGGTGCTCAACACATCGGTCAGCGCGCACGTCGGCTCGGCGCATTCATCGGTATATGCCGCAACCAAGGCCGCATTCCTGAACTTGTCGAAAACGCTATCGGGCGAACTGCTGGCCCGCGGCGTTCGCGTCAACGCCGTCAGTCCCGGTCCCGTCGAAACGCCGCTGTACGACAAGCTCGGCATCCCGGATGCCTACCGCGATCAGCTCAACAAGGACATTACCGCAACGATTCCGTTCGGCCGCTTCGGCACGCCGGAGGAAGTGGCCAAGGCGGTGCTGTACCTCGCTTCCGACGAGTCGCGCTGGACCGTCGGCTCCGAAATCATCGTCGACGGGGGCCGTACGCTTAACGGCTGACGTCACACAACGGCCGAACTATACGGATGCGCCCGCTCCGAATGCGCGAGCGGGCTTCATTTTCAAGGAGAGTATGCAAATGCCAGAAATGCGATTGACAGTTGTCAGCCACCCTCTATGCCCTTACGTTCAGCGGGTCGCCATCGTATTGCACGAAAAAGGGATCGCTTTCGAGCGTATCGATGTTGACCTTCGCGACAAGCCGGAGTGGTTCCTCGCCATGTCCCCGCTGGGCAAAGTGCCGCTGCTCCAGCTTGTACACGACAACGGGCGTCAGGCCACCCGGTGTTTGACGGCCTCGCACGGATAGCAATCTGGCTTCCACGGCCAGCCTGACGGATGTCAGGCAAGCCACAACATGATTGTTGCCGCCCGACTTGATGAACCAATCAGCCGCAATCAGCCATACATCAGCCATACAAATGCAGCAGCACCTGCACGGCCACGATCTTGACGATGGTCATGCTGGGGAAAATCATCGCATAACCGAGGTTCGGCCGGTCCGACTTGGCCAGGCGGTTGGCGAACACCAGCACGGCCGGGTTGCCCGTGGCGCCGGCCGCGATACCGAGCAATTCGGGAAACGGCAGGCGCAGGAAGACTTTGCCGAGGATGACGACAAGAGCGACCACCACCAGCACCGTCACGGCGCCGAGCGCCAGCATGGGCAAGCCGTCGGCGCCCACCTGCTGCACGAAGGGCAAGCCCGACGCCATGCCGACGGAGGCGAGGAAAATCGTCAAGCCATAGTTGCGCATGACCAGGTTGGCCGACAGCGGCAAGCGCCAGCTGATCTTGCCGACCCTGCCCAGGCGTCCCAGTATCAGCGCCATCACCAGCGGACCGCCGGCCAGGCCCAGGCTGAACGAGCCTATCCACGGCAACGGTATCGGCACCAGGCCCAGCAGCACGCCCAGCACCATACCCATGCCCAGCGAGACATAGCTGAACTCGGCCGTGGCCGTAATGGAATTGCCGAACAGCTTGCGCACGTCGGCCGCATGTTTCGCTGGCGCAATGGCCATCACCCGGTCGCCAAATTCCAGGGTCAGGAAGGGATGGGGCAGGATCATGGCGTCGCCGCGGCGGATGAACGCGATCTGCAGCGGGAAATCCTTCGCCAGATTCAGTTCGCCCAGCGGCACGCCGACGATTTCCGCGTCCGACACGAACACTTCCGTGCCGTCGAAGTCGCTGCGGTCCTTTATCAGCCGGCCCGGGTCCAAATGGCCCAGCGCCGTGCGCGCCGCTTCCACACCCGCCACCGTGCCCGACACCATCAGCGCGTCGCCCACGCCAAGCACGAGGCCAGGATCGGGCAAGCGGTTCTGGTGGCCCTGGCGCACGCCGATCACTTGCACGCCAGCCAGCGGGCCATCTGCCAGTTCGGACAGGGCCGCGCCCGCCAGTTTGGCTGCATCGATGGTAATTTCGGATACGACGATGGGCGCCGGCGGCGGCGTCAGCACGGGTTTTAGTATGCGCCCGGCCAGGTACAGGCCCAGCATGGGGCCGACGACGCCGAACGGATACGCGACGGCATAGCCGACGGCCGCGTCGCCATTGCCGTGCGACGCTTCCAGCGCCGCCTGCAAGGCGGCCGTGCTGGTCATGGCGCCGGCAAACACGCCGCTGGCCATGCGCAGCGAGATATCGATCCACTGCCCGCCCCAGATCGATACGGCCAGGCCACCCATGACGGCGGCAAAGGCGATCAGATTGTGTTTCTGCCCTGCGCCACGCAAGCCGGCGAAAAACTGTACGCCGTACTGCACGCCGATGCCATACAGGAACAGCAGCAAGCCGATGGAGCCGACCATGGGCGGCGGCACGGAACCGGGAGCAAAGGCGCCCAGCGCCAGCCCCGCGAACAGCACGCCGCCCACGCCCAGCGAAAAGCCGAACACGCTGATGCGTCCCAGCGCATAACCGGCGCCGATGACGAGGAACAGGGCAAGGATCGGCGTGGACTCCAGCGTGTGGCGAAATAATTGAAGCATCAGGAACCTTGGTCTGGGGATGACCCAGTTTAGCATGCACAAAAGCAACACGATGGCGATGATGACAAGCAAGCGTGCGCAGCTTTATGCCATAAAAACGGGCAAAAAAAAGCCCGCTGCGGGAGCGGGCTGAATCTAATTCCTGTGAGGAAGTAGAGGAGACAGGTGCATGATGCCGCATCGCAGCATAGCTATCCAATTGCATGTTGTGATGATAGAAATATGTTTTATCAATATCTGCCCTCCTCCTCGCGCAACGCCTGGCGTACGGCGGGACGCTCGCCGACGCGCTCGATCAAACGCCTCACTTGCGGGAAGGCCGACAAATCCACCTGCGTGTGCGCAGACCAGCCGAGGATGGTGTACAGATAGGCATCCGCAATGGAATAGCGCTCTCCCAGCAGATACGGCCCGCCGGCCGCCAATTGCCGCTCCACATAATCGAGGCGTGCGGCCAGGCGCGAGCGGGCCACGTCCTGCGCCTGCGCGCCGTATTCCGGATGGAACAGCCAGGGGCTGAACACCTTGTGCAGCTCGGTGGCGATGAAACCCAGCCACGATTGCAGCTGCACGCGCGCCATGGTGCCTGCCGGCGGCGCCAGGCCGCTGGTCGGCGCCAGGTCGGCCAGGTACTGCACGATCGCCGTGCCCTCCAGCAAGATCGTACCGTCGTCCAGCGCCAGCGCCGGCACGTACAGATTCGGATTGATGCGCGCATAATCGGCGCCCGTTTCCGTGATGCGCGGGATCTTGCGGATATCGACACGTTCCAGTTCCAGCGCGATGCCCGCCTCGATGGCCACGATGTGCGGCGACAAAGAACACGTGCCCGTTGCGTAATACAGTTTCATGATGCCCTCCTTGAAAAAAGTTACACGGACGCGGGATCCAGTTTTTCCACGTCGATGCCGTATTTGGCGATGGCTTCGCCAATCTTGCTGCGCGGCAGCTGGCCCCCATCGGCCAGCGCCGTCAGCGCGGCCAGCACGATGAAGTGGCGGTCCACCTCAAAGAAAGTGCGCAAGGATTCGCGCGTATCGGAGCGGCCGAAGCCATCCGTGCCCAGGGTGACGAAGCGCCGGTCGTGCACAAACGGGCGTACCTGGTCGCCGACGATCTTCATGTAGTCGGTGGCCACCACCACGGGGCCTTGCCGGCCGGCCAGGCATTGCTCGATATACGGCACGCGCGGTTCGCTGTCAGGATGCAGCATGTTCCAGCGCTCAACGGCCAGGCCATCGCGCCGCACTTGCGTCAGGCTGGTGGCGCTCCACACGTCGGCCGCCACGCCGAAATCCTGCCGCAACAGCACGCTGGCGGCCAGCACCTCGCGCAGGATGGAACCGCTGCCCATCAGCTGCACGCGCGGGGCCGCCACTTCCGGGCTTTCCTGCAGCAGATACAGGCCCTGCAGGATGCCCGCCTCGGCTCCTGCCGGCATGGCCGGGTGTGGATAGTTTTCGTTGAGCAAGGTGATGTAATAGAAAATATCCTCTTGCTCGGCAAACATGCGGCGCATGCCGTCGTGAATGATCACGGCCAGCTCATACGCGAACGTGGGGTCGTACGAGATGCAGTTGGGAATCACGGACGACAGCACGTGGCTGTGGCCATCGTCGTGCTGCAGGCCTTCCCCCATCAGTGTCGTGCGGCCCGAGGTGGCGCCCAGCAAAAAGCCGCGCGTGCGGGCATCGGCCGCCGCCCAAGCCAGGTCGCCCACGCGCTGCAAGCCGAACATCGAATAGAAGATGTAGAACGGAATGGTGGCCAGGCCATGGTTGCTGTACGACGTGCCGGCGGCGATCCAGGAAGAAATGGCGCCCGATTCGTTGATGCCCTCCTGCAAGATCTGCCCATCCTTGGCTTCCTTGTAATAGCTGAGCTGCCCCGCGTCTTGCGGCGTGTACAGCTGGCCCAGGTAGGAATGGATGCCGATCTGGCGGAACAGGCCTTCCATGCCGAACGTGCGCGACTCGTCCGGCACGATGGGCACGATGATCTTGCCCAGGGCGGGATCTTTCAGCAAGGTACCGAGGATGCGCACGAAGGCCATGGTGGTGGACGCGCCCCGCTCGCCGCTATCGTTGAGCTGGGTGGCGAACGCGGACAGCGGCGGGATTGGCAAGGGCGCCACCTTGCTGATGCGGGCCGGAATATGGCCGCCCAGCTGCGCCCGGCGCGCGGCAAAGTAACGCGCTTCCTCGCTGTCCGGCGCCGGCTTCAGGTAGGGCATCTCTTCCAGCTGGGCATCGCTGACGGGCAGCGCGAAGCGGTCGCGGAACGCGCGCACGGCGTCGGCGCTCATCTTTTTCAGCTGATGGTTGATGTTCTGCCCTTCGCCCGCCTCGCCCATGCCGAAACCCTTGACGGTCTTGGCCAGGATCACGGTGGGACGACCCGGCGTGCGCATGGCCTCGGCATACGCGGCGTGAACTTTTTCCGGGTCGTGGCCGCCGCGCGTCAGCTTCCAGATGTCGTCGTCCGACATGTGCGCCACCAGCGCCAGCAATTCCGGATACTTGCCAAAGAAATGCTCGCGCACGTAAGCGCCATTCTGCGACTTGAAGGTCTGGTAATCGCCGTCCACACATTCCATCATGCGCTGGCGCAACAAGCCGCTCGTATCGCGCGCCAGCAAGCCATCCCAGCCGCTGCCCCAGATGACCTTGATCACATGCCAGCCGGCCGCGCGGAACGTGCCCTCCAGTTCCTGGATGACCTTGCTGTTGCCGCGCACGGGACCGTCCAGGCGCTGCAGGTTGCAGTTGACGACAAAGATCAGGTTATCGAGGCGCTC
Source organism: Janthinobacterium sp. EB271-G4-3-2 (assembly GCF_020858035.1). NCBI lineage: Bacteria > Pseudomonadati > Pseudomonadota > Betaproteobacteria > Burkholderiales > Oxalobacteraceae > Janthinobacterium > Janthinobacterium sp. EB271-G4-3-2. The sequence goes on from NZ_JACYMG010000013.1 coordinate 180,428, forward strand.
GCGTCCGCCCAGGGAAATGGCGGCCAGGGATTCGGGCTGGTCCATCTCGCCATCGCCGAGGAAGGCCCACACCTTGCGGCCCTGGTGTTCCTTCAAGCCACGGTACTCGAGGTAGCGCATGAAGCGGGCCTGGTAGGCGGCCGTCAGCGGGCCCAGGCCCATGGAGACGGTGGGAAATTGCCAGAAGTCGGGCATCAGCCGGGGATGCGGATACGAGGACAGGCCCTCGCGCCCCGCTTCGCGGCGGTAGTTGTCCAGCTGCGCTTCCGTGATACGCCCTTCCAGATAGGCGCGGCCATAGATGCCGGGCGCGGAATGGCCCTGGATGTAGACCAGGTCGCCGGCGAACTGGTCCGTATGGCCACGGAAGAAATGGCTGAAGCCCACGTCGTACAGCACGGCCGCCGACTGGTAGGTGGCGATGTGGCCGCCCACGTTCGAGTGCTTGGCCGCGCGCAACACCATCACCATCGCGTTCCAGCGGATGTAGGCATTCAGACGGCGCTCGATGGCCAGGTCGCCCGGATAAGCGGGCTGGCGCGCCGTGGCGATGCTGTTGGTGTAGGCGGTGGTGACGCGGCCGTGCATGCCGCCGTGCTGCGCGGAATCGGAATCAACGAGCTGGTCAAGCAAATAATGGGCGCGCGGGCGTCCTTCCACCGCGACGACGGCCTGCATCGCCTCCAGCCATTCTTTGGTTTCCTGCGGGTCGATATCGGGCACAGCGAGGGATGTGATCATGGCGGTCTCCTGAGTTGGAAATTCAATAGGCAAATAATTGCCTATGCAATCATTGCATTTGCAATCGTTACGACGGCCATTGTATAGCGCTATAATTGCATTTGCAACTGTGATCGATCTGGAGGAATACCGATGTCTGAATCTGCGCCTGAAATTGGCTCGACCCCTGCGCCCGACCTGTGGTTCGCGTTCGTGCGCACGCACCGTTTGATGATCCGCGAAATCGAGCGCCGCCTCGCCGCGGCCGGCCTGCCCGTATATGCGTGGTATGACGTGCTGTGGGGACTCGAAAGCGGACAGGACGGTTCGCGCCGCATGCATGAACTGGCCGACGCTCTGGCCATCGAGCGCTACAACCTGACGCGCCTGGTGGACAAGCTGGAAACGGACCGGCTGGTAACGCGCACGCGTTCGATGGAAGACGGGCGCGCCGCCTTCGTGTCCATCACGGAAGATGGCAAGGTCTTGCGCAAGAAGATGTGGAGCGTCTACCAGGCCGCGGTGGCCGACCTGTTCCTGGCGCAATTTGACAGCGGCGAGCAGCAGGACTTCAGCGCCGCCCTCGCGCGCGCCGCCGAGGCGGCACGCGGCGCCACTCAGAGCAAGGCGTAACGCCGCAGCGCGTACTCGACGAACTGCACCGGCAGCGCGCCGTCGTCAGCCAGGGCTTTCAAGGCCGTGACGGCCAGCCATGGCGCGCTGACCTCCAGCATGGCGTCAGCGCCGACGGCGATGAAACGCCCGCGCACGTAGCCGCCGATCTGGCCCGCGATGTGCTGCCCGTAGCCGGTGACGGCGATGACGGGCGCGGCACTGTCATCGAGACAGCGCCGCACATGGGCCAGTCTCGGGACGGCGCGCGGGTGACGCAGGTTCCACTGCTCCGCCGCCTGCGCATCGCGCGCCAGGCGCGTGTAGCTGGGGCAACTCCACACTTGCGCGGCGATATCCCAGTCTTCCTTCAGCAGGCGGGCCGCAGCGGCCACGACGGCCAGCATTCTGCCCGCCCCGCACAGGCGCACCCGGCATGGCGCCGGCCCCGGCGGCGACACGCGGTACATGCCCAGGCTGGCCGCTGCCGCATCGGCGTCCGACAAGGGCGCCGCCACCGCATCTTCGTCCGCCTCTTCATCATGTATGGCCAGGTAGTAATAGCCTGTCTGCTGTTCCACATACAACGTTTCCAGTGCCGAGCGCAGGATGGCGCGCACTTCCTCACCCGTGGCCGGGTCGAACGGCGTGCAATTGTGCCGCGTGGCGAGCCAGGCCGGCAGCGCGGGCTGCACGCCTTTCGGCCAGCGAGAAGATTGCGTTTCCGCATCGCTGCAGACGATGCCACGCTCGCGCGCATCGACCAGCACGCCATTCAATGCCTGGAGCGAGGCGGGGCGGCACAGATACAGCAGCGGTTTGTCGGCGCCATAGCGCAGCGGCCATGCACTGGCGGACGCCGTCACATTCCAGGCATCGTCAGGCCGCTGCGTCACTTCCGCGCGCACGACGCGGATGGCATTCTCCGCGCCCGGACCCGTCTGCAAGCTGCCCGCCATGGCGCCCAGCGCGCGGCGCGGCGACACCCGCCGCAACGGCAACGCCGGCGGTGCCGCCAGCGCGGCCAGGCAGGCTTGGGCGGCGTCGCGCGCGGCGTCCAATGGCTGTGGAGGGAATAAAGGGGAAGAATGCATGCAGGCTCCTGTCGCAACAATGCTTGCGCAAGGCAGGCATTGCCTATACGATTGCAAATGCAATTATTGTAGTTGCAATCCTTTGCGCGTACAAGTGACGCAGCCAAGCGAAATCTGTCTTCGAGGTGAAAAATGACGCTGAACAATCCTGAAACCGTGCGCATGGCCTATGCCGTGAAACTGACGAATGCACAAGTCGAGGCGGCCAAGCGCCTGTATGCCGCGCATTTCGGCAGCACGGACAACCCGCAGGCGATGGCCGCCATCATCGCGGCGCTGGCGCGCAACTACAGTTCTGCCGTGGCGGCGAATGTGTTGTAGCGCATCACGCATGGCGCAGGCAAAAACCGCGACGCAAGCGGGCCTATTTCGTTCCAAAAATGACGAGTGTTCGATGTGATCTTTGTTCACGCGTCACCAGCACGCGGGCTTGCTCCACGGTCACGCAAGTCTGCGGCGCAAAGCCCGCTGGCACCGTTTCCGCATCGCGCGCGATGAGTTGCGGATCATTGATCACGTCATAATCGCCGCGCTTGAAAAGCAATTGCTCGATACCCGCGTGCCCTTCGGACATCGGTTTGACGACGATCAGCGACCAAAGGCCTTCATCACCCAGAAATTTCTTGTGCTTCAGGAACGCGTTAACGCGATGCGCATGCGGCGCCGAGTCGCTCAGCTCGCTCTGATAAATACCCATCGGGCACAGCATCGTGCCGGGCGGCCAGCCCATATCCGGCAGCGCTGCGACCGTGACCGGACGCAACTGGGCCAAATCGCGGTCAAACGGGTGCTTCTCGGCCGAACAGGCACCGAGCGCCATCAGCGCGAACATGCCGGCGGCGCGAAACAAAGGCATCATCAACTTGTCTCCTTGTATGTGTATGGTTAAACAAACATATATTAAGGGACGCGGCCATGAAAACAGGCAAAAAAAAGCCCGCTACGGGAGCGGGCTGAATCTAATTCCTGTGAGGAAGTAGAGGAGACAGGTGCATGATGCCGCATCGCAGCATCATTAGCCAATTGCATGTTGTGATGACAGAAATACGATTGTTCTATATCTCAGCCACGTTTCAGCCATAGCGGCCTCCCCTGCCCTTGCCATCCTTAGGCCACAGTGTCGCCGCGCAAGGTTTTGGCTGCCGCCACCATATTGGCCAGCGCGGGAATGACTTCTTTCCAGCCGCGCGTCTTCAGGCCGCAATCGGGGTTGACCCACAGGCGCTGCGCGGGGATGCGTTCGGCCGCCTTGCGCATCAGTTTCACCATCTGTTCCTGGCTCGGAATGTTGGGCGAGTGGATGTCGTAGACGCCAGGGCCGATATCGTTCGGATAGCTGAAATCATCGAAGGCGTCCAGCAATTCCATGTCGGAGCGCGACGTTTCGATCGTGATGACGTCCGCATCCATGCCGGCGATCTGCGCGATGATGTCGTTAAATTCCGAATAACACATATGCGTGTGGATCTGCGTTTCATCGGCCACGCCATTGGCCGTGATGCGGAACGATTCCACGGCCCAGCGCAGGTACTCGGCCCACTGGGATTTGCGCAGCGGCAAGCCTTCACGCAGCGCCGCCTCGTCGATCTGGATCACGCGGATGCCGGCCTGTTCCAGGTCCCGCACTTCGGCGCGGATGGCCAGCGCCAGCTGGTAGCACGACACGGAGCGGGGCTGGTCATCGCGCACGAAGGACCAGTTCAGGATGGTGACGGGGCCCGTCAGCATGCCTTTCATCGGCTTGTCCGTCAGCGACTGGGCGTAGGTGCTCCACTCGACCGTCATGGCGCGCGGGCGGCTGATGTCGCCGAACAAAATGGGCGGTTTCACGCAGCGCGAACCGTACGATTGCACCCAGCCGAACTGGCTGAAGGCGTAGCCGTCGAGCTGTTCGCCGAAGTATTCCACCATGTCATTGCGTTCCGCTTCGCCGTGCACGAAAACGTCGAGGCCCAAGGTTTCCTGTTCCTGGACGCAATGGGCGATTTCCGCCTGCATCAGCTTTTTATAGCTGGCTTCATCGAGCTGGCCGCTGCGGAACTGGCTGCGGGCCTGACGGATTTCCGCCGTCTGCGGGAAGGAGCCAATCGTCGTCGTCGGATATACGGGCAGTTGCAGCAGCGCAGCTTGCTTGGCGGCACGCGTGGCATAGCCTCCGGCGCGCTGGCCCAGGCTGGCGTCGATGCGGGCCACGGCCGCTTTGACTTCCGGATTGTGCACGCGCGGCGACTGGCGGCGCGCTTGCACGGCCGCATGATTGGCATCGAGCGCCGCCTGCACGGAAGCACGGCCGTCATTCAGCGCGCCGGCGATCGTGTGCACTTCATCGAGCTTTTGACGGGCAAAGGCCAGCCAGGATTGAATATCCGTATCGAGCTTTTGTTCGCTGTCCAGATCGACGGGCACGTGCAGCAAGGAGCATGACGGGGCGATCCACAGGCGCGATTGCAGGCTGGCATGTACGGGTTCCAGCCATGCGAGCACCTCGTTCAAATCCGTCTTCCAGATATTGCGGCCATTCACCACGCCCAGCGACAGCACGCTGGTGGCAGGCAACTGGGCAATCACCTGCCCCACTTCCTCGCGGGCATTGACGGCATCGAGATGCAAGCCTTGCACGGGCAGCTTGCACGCCAGCGCCAGATTGTCTTGCAGCGTGCCGAAATACGTGGCCAGCAGCAGCTTGACGTTGTTGACCTTGCTCAAGGCCTCGTAGGCCGTGACGAGCGCCTGCCGCCAGATGCTGTCGAGCTCGGTGACGAGGATCGGTTCATCGATCTGCACCCATTCCACGCCTTGGGCGGCCAGTTCCCGCAGCAATTGCACGTAGACGGGCAGCAAGCCTTGCAGCAGCGCCAGCTTGCCGCAATCATCCTTGGCCTTGCCCAGCCACAAATAGGTGACGGGGCCGATCAGCACGGGCTTGGCTTTCACTCCCAGTTGGCGTGCTTGCGCCAGTTGCTGCAGCAAACGGCTGCTGTCGAGCTTGAATTGCGTCCCGGCTGCAAATTCCGGCACGATGTAGTGATAATTGGTGTCGAACCATTTCGTCATTTCGCCGGCGTGGACGCAGCTGCAATCGCTGTCGCTGGCCGAGCGGCCACGGGCCACGCGGAAATAGTTATCGAGCGCCGCGCCTTCCAGGCCGCGCACGCGCGGCGGCAGGTTACCCAGGGTAAAACTCAGGTCCAGCACCTGATCGTAAAAGGAAAAGTCGCCCACGGGCGCCAAGTCCAGCCCGCTCTGGTCTTGCCAGTGGCGCTGGCGCAATGCGGCGCCCTGGTCTTCCAGTGTGGTCAGGCTGCTGCTGCCCTCCCAGTAGTCTTCCAGGGCGAATTTCAGCTCGCGTTTGGCGCCGATGCGCGGGTAGCCCAAATTGTGTGTCGTGACGGTCATGCTCATGCCTCCTGATGAAGTATGCAGTCATCATAGAGGCTTTCATCCATTAAAAATAATGGTGAAATCTCATGCATCCATTAGAAATATTCATGGAAATGCAAGCGGGCACGGGCAAAAAAAAGCCCGCTGCGGGAGCGGGCTGAATCTAATTCCTGTGAGGAAGTAGAGGAGACAGATGCATTGTGACGCATTGCGGCATATCACGCCAATCATGTGTTGTGATGAGCAGGATAAGCCTCATCAATATCTTGGCGTTGTGCCCTTGTTGTTTACTTGACGCTCGCGGCTGCTTCCTCGATCAGTTTGGCCACTTCCGCCGGATGCGAGCTCATCACCACGTGCGAGGCGCCGTCGATCACGACGGTTTTCTTCGCATTGGCGCGCTTGGCCATGAAGGCCAGCGCTTCTGCCGGAATATTCTTGTCTGCCTTGCCGTAGACAAACCAGGATGGGATACCCTTCCAGCCTGGCGCAGGCGACGCTTCGTTCAGCGCCGCATCCGTGATCGGCCGCTGGCCGACCGCCATCAGGCGCGCCTTGGCCGCAGGTAAATCGGCGGCGAACTGGTCGTGGAACTTGGCTTGCTCGATATACAGATCGTTGCTGCCGTCGGCCAGCGGCACGGGCTTGGCCAAGGCCGTGCCGAGGGTGCCGCCCGGATATTTGCCGGACAGGCCAGCGGCCGTCTCGCCGGCGTCGGGAGCAAACGCCGCCACGTAGACGAGTGCCTTGACGTTGCCGCCGGCCTGGGCAGCGGCGCTGATCACGGAACCGCCGTAGGAGTGTCCCACCAGCACGACCGCGCCAGGCACGCTGTTGACGACACGGGCCACGGAATCGGCGTCACTCTTGACGCTGCGCAAATGATTGGCCGCCCCGATGACGGTGTAGCCGTCTTTTGCCAGGATGGCGGCAACGCCGTCCCAGCTCGATGCATCGGCAAACGCGCCATGGACCAGGACGATGGTGGGCTTGACGGCACCGGCCGCCGAAGCCGGGCTGGCAGGAACAACGCTGGCGAACAAAGTGCCCACGACGGCGGCAATGGACAATGGCTTGATGAATGAATGCATGATGGTTCCCGATATTGGAGAGTGGTGACAAGCTGCCCGCTTCTGCAGGCGTGTCGAAATACTAGCACTCAACAATGTCATTTTTGCAGCTTTGGCGGCGACCTGATCTTCTTGCAGGGACAAGGCCTGGCCCTATGATCTGGCGGCGGTCCGCTGGTGTTGCCGGCGGCAGACGGCGGCGATGGCGACGCGCAAAAAAAAGCCCGCTGCGGGAGCGGGCTGAATCTATTTCCTTGGAGGAGATAGAGGAGACAGATGCATGATGCCGCGTCGCAGCATATAAAACCACTTTATATTCGTGATGTCAGAAATATGTATTAGTGATATTAGGGGCAACGAAGCATTCCATGCGGCAACTTTTATGCCCCCGCTTCCGTTTTCCCGTCGCCGGAACGCAACATATTCTTGATGCCCCGCAGCGCCTGCCGCACGCGCGCCTCGTTTTCGATCAGGGCGAAGCGCACGTATTCATCGCCATATTCGCCGAAACCGATGCCGGGCGACACACTGACCTTGGCCTTTTGCAGCAGCAGCTTGGCAAATTCCAGCGAACCCAGGTGGCGGTAGGCTTCCGGAATATGCGCCCAGATATACATCGACGCCTTCGGTTTTTCCACCATCCAGCCCGCTTCATGCAAGCCTTTTACCAGCACGTCGCGGCGGCGCTGGTACTGGGCGCAGATGTCCGTCACGCAGCTTTGGTCGCCTTCCAGCGCGGCAATGGCGGCCACCTGCACGGGCGTGAAACTGCCGTAGTCGTGGTAGCTCTTGATGCGCGCCAAGGCCGCCACCAGTTCCGCATTGCCCACCATGAAGCCGATGCGCCAGCCCGCCATGTTGTAGCTTTTCGACATGGTGAAAAACTCGACGGCCACGTCGCGCGCGCCGGGCACCTGCATGATGGACGGCGCCTTCCAGCCATCGAAGGTAATGTCAGCATACGCGAGGTCATGCACCACCAGAATATTGTGCTGCTTCGCCAGCGCGACGACTCTTTCAAAAAATTCCAGCTCCACGCATTGCGCCGTGGGATTGGACGGAAAACCCAGCACCATCATCTTCGGTTTCGGATAGCTTTCGCGGATCGCCCGTTCCAGTTCGGCAAAGAAATCCACGCCCGGCCCCATGCGCACGGAGCGGATGTCGGCGCCCGCGATCACGGCGCCCCAGATGTGGATCGGGTAACTGGGGTTCGGCACCAGCACCGTGTCGCCACGGTCCAGCGTCGCCAGCATCAAGTGGGCCAGGCCCTCTTTCGAGCCGATGGTGACGATGGCTTCGCTGTCCGGGTCGATGTCGACCTCGTAGCGCTTCTTGTACCAGTGCGCAATGGCGCGGCGCAGGCGCGGAATGCCTTTTGACGCGGAATAGCCATGCGTGTCGGGGCGTTTCACCGTCTCGACCAGCTTGTCCACGATGTGGGCCGGCGTGGCGCCATCGGGATTGCCCATCGACATGTCGATGATGTCCTCGCCACGGCGGCGCGCGGCCATCTTGAGTTCGGCGGTGATATTGAAAACGTAGGGGGGAAGGCGATTGATGCGCGAAAAGCTGCGCGGAGCTTGGCTGTCGGTCATGGTATCTCTATACGTAAGCGCCCGGATCCGTCCGAGCGACGTTGGCACAATACGTGTGCCTGCAGTGATACTAACCCGAGCTTGCGGAAACTGGCAAGGCCGATTCGGACACGCTACAATGCGTACTGATCGAAAATGAGCGCACCGGTTGGTAACCCGGTAAGTGCCCGGCGCAGTCCGGCATGCTCCCGCCCACGCGGACCCACGGCGCTGACCCTTGGCTGTACCACCAGCCGGGGAGGTGTTCTGGTTCGTGCATTTTTCCCGCCGCGCCATCCCTCCCCTGTTTTTTACTTTAGGAATGAGACGGATGGCAACACACGACACCGCAGTAACTGGCATGACCCTGGACCGCGCCGGCATGGAACAGCAACTGGCGCAATCGGTACGCCGCTTCATCGATTGCGCCTTCGACGGCGAAGACTTGTCGCGCCTCGATTTGCAAGGCTGCACTTTCGAGCGCTGCACCTTTGCCGACACCAACTTGTTCGCCAGCAAACTGGCGCGCAGCACCTGGCGCCGCTGCCGCGCGGGCAGCGCCGATTTCGAATCCGTCGATGCCGTCGACGCCAGTTTCGAAGGCTGCGACCTGAACAACACCAAATGGCGGCGCGCCAAGCTGGCCTCGGCCACCTACCGCGGCTGCAAGCTGACGGGCGCCTCGTTCGAGGAAGTGGCCCACCTGGGCCTCACCTTCGAAGACAGCCTGCTGGTGGGCGCCGACTTGCGCGGCTTCTCGTTCCGCAAGGCGACATTAAAACAGCTGGATTTTTCCGATGCCTACCTGGCCGGCTGCGATTTTCGCGAGGCCGTTTTCGAAGGCGGCAGCCTGCGCAATGCCACCATCAAACTGGCGAAGTTCCAGGGCGCGGACTTGCGCGGCGCCGATATCGACGGTTTCAAATTGAGCGAAGCGGCGCTGCTGAAAGGCGCCGTCATCACGCATGCGCAGGCGGCGAACTTCATGCGCGCGCTGGATCTGGTGGTGATTTGATCTGAACAGACAAAAAAAAGCCCGCTACGGAAGCGGGCTGAATCTATTTCCTTGGAGGAGATAGAGGAGACAAGTGCATCTTGCGGCATTGCGGCATATCACGCCACTTTATCTTCATGATGATAGAAATACTCATCAGTGATAATGAGCGGCCATCAGGGTTTCAAGCCGTACGGCGCGTGGCCTGCGGTAAAAATTCTCCCAGCCACACCAGCAGGGCCAGGCCCGGAAACGCCATGCCGGTCAGCAAGGTTGCCTGCCAGCCGTAGCTGGCATATACCCAGGCGCCGATGGCCGAGCCGGCCGCGCCGCCGGCGAAGAACAGCGCGAAATACAGGCCGTTCAGGCGGCCCCGCACTTCCGCGCCCAAGCTGAAGATAGCACGCTGGCCCAGCACGAGATTGGCCGCCACGCCCATGTCGAGCACGATGGAAGCGACCACCAGCAGCCCCAGCGCCACGTGTTTCGATTCCGGCGCGAACATCGGCAAGGCAAACGCGACGATGCCCAGCGCCAGTGCAACGGCCGTGGCCGGCAAGGTGTGGCCCGCATCGGCCAGGCGGCCGGCGATGGGCGAGGCGACGGCACCGGCCATGCCCACGAGGGCAAAGATGGCGATGCCCGTTTGCGACAGGCCGAACGCGGGGCTGGCCAGCACCAGCGGCGTAACGGTCCAGAACAGGCTGAAAGCGCCAAACAGGCCGGCGTGATAAGCGGCGCGGCGGCGCAGCACGGGCGTGCCCAGCAGCAAATGCCACAGCGAAGCCATCAGGGCCGGATATTTCATGCTCGACACGGGTTGGCGCACGGGCAAGGCGCGGCGCAGCACCAGCGCCAGCAATATCATCAGCACGGCGGCGCCGCCAAACACCACGTGCCAGCTGGCGTGCGCAGCCACCAGCGAGGCCACGGGGCGGGCCAGCATGATGCCCAGCAACAAGCCGCTGACTACCTTGCCCACCGTCTGGCCCCGCGTCGCCTCTTGCGACAGGTGGGCGGCAAACGGCACGATCACTTGCGCCGCCACGGAACCGAGGCCGATGGCCAGCGCGGCGGCCAGGAACACGATGGCGCCCGTGGAGAGGGCCGCCACCACGAGGGCCGTGGCCGTCACCAGCAAGGCAGTGACGATCAGGCGGCGGTTTTCCAGCAAGTCGCCCAGGGGCACGACAAACAGCAGGCCCAGGGTATAGCCGACCTGTGTCAGGGTGACGATCAGCCCGGCCGCCTTGGCCGACAAGCCCGTCGAGGCGCTGATGGGCCCGACGAGGGTTTGCGCGTAATACAGATTGGCGACGATCAGGCCGGAAGCGATGGCCAGCAGCAGCACCATGGCGGGTGCGATGTCGTGGGGAGCAGACGGTGAGGCCTTGTTCATGTTGTTTCCTCGGTTCGGTAGGGATGTCGCCATTCTAGGCAAAACTGCGGCAAAGATAATCAGGGCATAATCCACCTATACTTTTCACATAAAATGAACAATGAGAATGGAAGCTATCCTATGGACAAGATCAAGGCCATGCAAACCTTCGTGCGCATCGTAGAAGCCAACAGCTTTTCCAAGGCGGCCGAAACCTTGAATTTGCCGCGTGCCGCGCTGACGGCCACCCTGCAAAAGCTGGAAGCCTACCTGGGTACGCAATTGCTGCAGCGAACCACGCGCCGCCTGTCGCTGACGCCGGAAGGGGCAGAATACTTTCGCCACTGCACCGATATCCTGAAGGCCGTCGACACGGCGGAACTGGCGTTTCGCGGCCCGGACGCGAAAAAACCGCGCGGCTTGTTGCGCATCAACCTGCCCAATACCGTGGGCCGGCGCCTGATCATTCCCCATATCGCGCAATTCCATGCGGCGTATCCGGACGTGCAATTGCAGCTGAGCCTGACTGACCGCCTGGTCGACCTGACGCAGGAAGGCATCGATTGCGCCTTGCGCGTGGGCACCTTGCAGGATTCCGCCTTCATCGGCAAGCAGATCGCCCTGATGCGCTTCGCCACGTGCGCCTCGCCCGCCTACCTGGCGCGGCACGGCACGCCGCACACTCTGGCCGACCTGGCCGCGCACCGCGGCATCATGCATTACTCGGGCCGCACGGGACGCGCCTTCGACTGGGATTTCCAACAAGGCAAGGAGGTCGTGCGCGTGCAGATGGCCGGGCCCATCGCCGTCAACGATGCCGACGCCAGCGTCGCCTGCGCCGTGCAGGGACTGGGACTGGCGCAGGCGGCCATGTACCAGGTGCGCGAGCACCTCGACAGCGGCGCGCTGGTGGCAGTGCTGCCCGACTGCCCGCCAACGCCGATGCCCATGTCGCTGCTGACACCGCAAGGCCGGCTGGCCACGCCCAAGCTGCAGGCGTTTGCCGGCTGGATCACGGCATTGCTGGCGGCACAGCCCGACGTGCAAGCGCCCACGCACAGAATCTGAGGCAAAAAAAAGCCCGCTGCGAGAGCGGGCTGAATCTATTTTCTTGGAGGAGAATAGAGGAGACAAGTGCATTATGCTGCATCGCGGCATATCCATCCAATTGATTGTTGGAATGACAGAAATACGCCATACGGATAACTCTCCCTCGCCCCAAAGCAAAAGCTGGGGTCAGTCACTTCGTGATCGGAATGTGATCCATTGGAGCACATTCCCCCGGCGGGTCTGACCCCAAGTTCCTTACTTCGCTGCCGTCACCGGCGTCGCCTTGCCATCGGCGCCATACGGCAAGACCTTGGATGCCAGGCGGGTATCGGCCTTGATCAGCGCCACTTCGTCGGCCAGGATGCGCGCCGCTTCGTTCAGCAGCACGTCCTTGGCACTCTTCGCGGCCGTTTCGGCGTCCAGTTCGGCACTCAGGGCACGCTCGTCGCCCTGCAAGCCATCGTCGGTGCGCAAGGCGCCCTTCACGGCCGCGATCTGCTTGGCCGTCTTGTTGGCCGCTTTCGCGCCCTTCAGCACGTCTTTCGGATCGGGAATCACCACCAGGTCGTCGGCAGGATTCGAAATCTGCGCGATCAGGCGTTTTTCACGGGCCTTGGCGCGCGCTTCCTGGGCATCGCGCTCCTTGCGGCGCACGGTTTCATTGAGCGAAATCTGGTTTTCCTTGCGCTGCTTGACGACGAGGGCGATGTCATCGAGCAGGTACTGGAAATCCTTGTCCTTGGCCACGCGCGCTTCATGCTTCTTGTCCAGCAGCGGCACGATATCCTTCAGGTCCCCCGTCGGCATGTACGGCGCCGGCTTGATGGCCACCCATGGCAGGGCATTGTCATAGCTCGATTCGCCGAAGTTTTCCGTGTCCGACATGGCTGGCAGCTTGATGTCGGGGGTGACGCCGCGCAACTGCGTGGTGCCGCCATTGATGCGGAAGAACTGGGCGATGGTCATCTTCAGCTCGCCGAAACGGGCTTTCTCGCTGCCGCCGAAACGGTCGAGGTTGAACAAGGTTTGTACGGTACCCTTGCCGAAGCTGCCTTCGCCGATGATGACGCCACGGCCGTAATCCTGCACGGCGGCGGCGAAAATTTCGGAAGCCGAGGCGGAGCCGCGGTTGATCAGCACGCCCATCGGGCCATCCCAGGCCAGGCCGGTATTGGTGTCGCTTTCCACGTCGACCTTGCCTTCGGCATTGCGCTGCATCACGACCGGGCCCTTGTCGATGAACAGGCCCGTCAGTTCGACGGCTTCGTTCAGCGAACCGCCGCCATTGTTGCGCAAGTCGATCAGGACGTTGTCGACCTTGTCCTTCTTCAACTCGGCCAGCAAACGGCTGACGTCGCGCGTGGCGCTTTTAAAGTCTTTGTCGCCACGGCGGCGCGCTTCGAAGTCCTGGTAGAACGTCGGCAGGGCAATGACGCCGATGCGGCGCTTGACGCCATTGTCGCGCACTTCGATGATCGATTTCTTCGCCGCCTGCTCTTCCATGCTGATTTTCTTGCGCACCAGCGGCACGACCACGTGCTTGGCGTCCGGGCCGGCGTCGGCCGGCAGGATATCGAGGCGCACGACGGAATCCTTGGCGCCGCGGATCAGCTGCACCACGTCGTCGATGCGCATGCCCAGCACTTCGACGATGGGGCCGCTTTCGCCCTGCCCCACGCCGACGATGCGGTCGCCGACTTTCAGCTTGCCCGACAAGCCGGCCGGGCTGCCCGGCACGACTTCGCGCACGACCGTGTATTCGTCGCGCGTCTGCAGCACGGCGCCAATGCCTTCGAGCGACAGCCGCATGGCGATGTCGAAGTTATCGGAAGCGCGCGGACCCAGGTAATTGGTGTGCGGTTCGATCGACATGGCGTAGGCGTTCATGAAAATCTGGAACACGTCTTCACTGTTGAGCTTGCGCGCACGGGTCGTGTAGCTTTCATAGCGCTTGTCCAGGGTCTCGCGGATGGCCTTGTCTTCCTTGCCCGCCAGTTTCAAACGCAGCCAGTCGTTCTTGACGCGCTTGCGCCACAGGTCGCGCACTTCCTCGTCATTCTTCGGCCAGGCGGCCTTTTCGCGGTCGATCTGGTAGCTTTCGTCGGAGGCAAAGTCGAACTTGGTTTTCAGCAATTCACGCGCATACGCCATGCGCTCGTCGAAACGCTGCTGGTACAGGTTGTAGATGGCAAACGGCGACGTCAGGTCTTCATTGATGATGGCGTCGTCGAGCTTGGTGCGCAGCGGGGCGAAACGGTCGATGTCGGCCTGCACGAAAAACAGTTTTTCCGCGTCCAGGGACTTGAAATAGCGGTCGAAGATTTTCTCCGACATGGCGTCGTCGAGCGGCATGGCCTTGTAATGGACGCGCGTCAATACGCGCGATGCCCACAAGGCGGCCTGCGTTTGCTGGGCCAGCGGCTTCATGGGGGGCGGAGGAGCGGCGCTCTTGTCCGTCTGGGCTGCGCCAGCGTTGGCTGACAGGGCAAGCACCAGGGTGACCAGCATCATTTGCTTCTTCATCGGCTTCTCCGAAAATTAGTTGAATCAATTCCAGGCGGCGCAGTTATTCATGCGCCAGCCAGCAAGACAGTAAGGGGAATACACGACTGGTCTGCATATTATTCTACAGGATACGGCCTGGCAGTCTCCCAAGGAATATCAGTTTCTTCCCGGAAGCTTAAACGCGCATTAAGGATGGCGTCTCATTCATTACAAAGTGAAACATTCGTGACAAAAATCACATCACGTCCAACGAAGATGGCCCAGATGTTTCATTGAAATCCAAAAAGTCAATGGGCCATTTTTGCAAACCTTGATACCGATGATGTTTTTACGCGAAAAAGTAATTCCTACGGGAAACACTTAGTAACAAAAGGCAAGCAACATGCTATCATCGCGCCCTGAAATCCAGCTTGCCCGTGCGCGGCTCCCACAGCCGGCGCACCTCCGTTTCAGCAGTATCCCCACCAGATCCCCTCCCCGCGTGTCATGTCATGACCAGGAATGGCCGAGCTGATTACCCTTTGCCAGACTCAAACTATGCCTACAATTTCGTTCTCCCCCCGCCACTGGAGTGTCGGCGGCAAGATTACCGTGTTCACGTTTTCCCTCGTCAGCCTGATCCTCGCCAGCCTGACGACCTTGATCAGCATCCGCACCTCGACTGCGCTGGAACAGCGCGCCGAAGCGGCCGTCACCAGCGAACTCAATAGCGTCATGACGACCACAGAAGTGTTCCACACGGCCATGGTCAACGAGGCGGCCAGCTTCGCCCGTCTGTTCGCGATCGAATTTCCCGGCCCGTTCACGGTCGACGCGGGTGCCATGGTGGCCGTCGCAGGCAAAGCCACGCCGGCGCTGGCCAACGGGGGCAAGGTGCTCAACCTCGACACGGCCCTGGTCGACCGCTACACGGCCCAGACGGGCGTGATCGCCACCATTTTTGCCGCCAATGGTGATGAATTCGTGCGCATCAGCACCTCGCTGAAAAAACAGGATGGCGAACGGGCCGTCGGCACCCAGCTCGACCACAACCACCCCAGCTATGCGCCGCTGCGCGCGGGCCAGCGCTTTGTCGGCATGGCCACCTTGTTTGGCAAGCAATACATCACGCAATATGACCCCGTGCGCGACGCGGGCGGCAAGGTGGTGGGCGTGCTGTTCATCGGCCTCGATATCAGCAAAAATCTGGCCATGCTGAAAGAGAAGATTCGCCAGGTCAAGATCGGCCAGACGGGCTACATCTATATCGTCGACACGGCCCCCGGCGCCAATTACGGCCACCTGGTGCTGCACCCGAACAGCGAAGGCAAGAGCGCGCTCGAGTTCAAGGCCAGCGACGGCCGCCTGTTCATCCAGGACATGCTGGCGCAAAAAGACGGCGCCATGCGCTACACGTGGACGGCGCCCGGCGAAACGGCTGCCAGCGCGCGCGAAAAGCAGCTGTATTACCGTCAATTCAAGGATTGGCAATGGATCATCGCGGGCGGCACGTTCACGGACGAGATCACGGCGGAAGCGCGCCAGATGCGCAACCAGCTGGCCGTTTCCGGCTTCATCGCCCTGCTCGTCTTCGCCCTGCTGCTGTACTGGCTGGTGCGCACCCTCGTGTCGCGCCCGCTGGCCGCCGCCGAAACGGCCGCCGCGCAAATCGCCGCCGGCGACCTGACGGTGCACCTCGATACCCGCAGCCTGGACGAAATCGGCCGCCTGCTGCTGGCCATGAACCGCATCAGCGACAACCTGTCGCAAGTGGTCGGCAACGTGCGCGGCAGCGCCGGACAAATCGCCACGGCGTCCGGCGAAATCGCCAGCGGCAACCTGGATCTGTCGAGCCGCACGGAGCAGCAAGCCAGTTCGCTGGAAGAAACGGCCGCCTCGATGGAAGAACTGAGCTCCACCGTGCGCCAGAACGTCGATCACGCCCAGCAGGCAAGCCGGCTGGCGCACGACTCGTCCAGCCTGGCAGCGACGGGCGGCGCGGCCGTGGCGCAGGTGGCCAGCACCATGGACGCCATCCGCAGCTCGTCAAGCAAGATCGCCGACATCATCGGCGTCATCGACGGCATTGCCTTCCAGACGAATATCCTGGCCTTGAACGCGGCCGTGGAAGCGGCCAGGGCCGGCGAGCAGGGACGCGGCTTTGCCGTCGTCGCCACCGAGGTGCGCACCCTGGCGCAACGTTCGACGGCCGCCGCGAAAGACATCAAGGATCTGATTCAGGCATCGGCCGGCACGGTGGACCTGGGCCACGCCCAGGTGAGCCAGGCCAGCGCCACCATGGACACCGTGGTGGCCAGCGTGCGGCAAGTAAGCACCATCATGGCCGAGATCGCGCAGGCCAGCGAAGAGCAGCGCAGCGGCATCGAGCAGGTCAACCAGGCCATCGCCCAGATGGACCAGGTGACCCAGCAGAACGCGGCCCTGGTGGAAGAAGCGGCCGCGGCCGCCGACGCCTTGCAGGAACAGGCGCAGGAGCTGAACCAGGTGGTGAGCGTGTTCAAGCTGTAAAAGCGGGCGCGGTGCTAAGATGGCGCATACCACCTTGCCAGGAGACGCGATGCACGACGACTATGTTTTGATTGCCCGGCTGATGATCCCCACGGATGCGCACGTCATCCGCGGCTGCCTGGCAGCGGCCGGCATCGACGTGCTGCTGACGGACGACCAGCACATGCAGGCCGACATGCTGCTGGCGGCCGCCATCGGCGGCGCCCGCGTGATGGTGCGCGAGCACGATGTGGCGCGCGCCAATGACATCCTCGCCGCGTTCGAACGGGGCGATCTGGCGCTGTCGGACGATGCCGATGTAGGCGCGCCCGTCGCTGATTAATTTACGAATAGAAACAGCGCCCGCATGCCTGGCGGTAACTCTCGTTGCCGCCAATACTGATCTGCTCGCCTTCCTTGATGCGGCGGCCCTGCTCGTCCACGCGGATGTTCATCGTGGCCTTCTTGCCGCACGTACAAATATTCTTCAATTCCTCGATATCGTCGGCCAGCGCCAGCAGATAGGCCGAGCCGGGGAACGGTTCGCCCTTGAAATCCGTGCGCAAGCCGTAGCAGATGACGGGTACGCCTTTCACTTGCGCCAGCTGGTGCAGCTGCTGCACCTGGGCCGTGCTGAGAAATTGCGCCTCGTCCACCAGCAAACAGGCGACCTGGGGAATATCGTCGAGGAAATTCGTGTCGGCATGGAAGACGTCGACCTGGCGCTGCGGCCCCAGGCGCGAGGTGACCCGGCCTACGCCGTAGCGGCTGTCGATGGCGGCCGTGTACAGGCGTACCTGCTGGCCCTGCTCTTCATAGTTGTGCGCGACCTGCAACAAGGCCGTCGACTTGCCCGCGTTCATCGCGGAATACCGGAAATAAAGTTTTGCCACTGCCGCCTGCCCTGTCTGAGTAATTTCAATATTATTTAGTATCTTTTCGAGGCGTGATTATAAATCGCAATGGCGAGCTTGCGGCAGCTTAATAGTCGGGCCATTGGCGCGGCAAGCGGGCAAAAAACGGCGCATACTCGCATCGCGAACCTTGCCGCCGATATGCGCAGCGCGCATATGCAAGCATATAAACATTCGTTCGCCGCACTCGTCCGCCCGCCTACACTGCGCGGCACGGAAGGCGGCTCGGGACACAATCCGGAGCCGTTGTTTCTCTGACAGGAGCCACCATGAATGATCGAATGCCATCCCCATCCCAGCCGCCAGCGCTATACAGGCTGATCGGCAATACCCCGCTGGTCGAAGTCACCCGGCTCGACACGGGCCTGTGCCAGCTGTTCCTGAAACTGGAATCGCAAAATCCCGGCGGTTCCATCAAGGACCGCATCGGCCTGTCCATCATCGAGGCGGCCGAAGCGGACGGCCGCTTGCAGCCGGGCGGCACCATCGTCGAGGCGACGGCCGGCAATACCGGCATCGGCCTGGCCCTGGTCGGCCGTATCAAGGGCTACCGCGTGATTCTCGTCGTGCCCGACAAGATGTCGACGGAAAAAGTGCTGCATCTGAAAGCCCTGGGCGCGGAAGTGCACACCACGCGCTCGGACGTGGGCAAGGGCCATCCCGAGTACTACCAGGATTACGCGGCGCGCCTGGCGCGCGAACTGCCGGGCGCCTTCTTCGCCGACCAGTTCAACAATCCCGCCAACCCGCTGGCCCACGAAACGACGACGGCGCCCGAAATCTGGGAGCAAAGCGGCCATGACGTGGACGCCATCGTCGTCGGCGTCGGTTCGTCCGGCACCCTGACGGGCCTGACCCGCTACTTCCGCAAGGCGCAGCCGAAGCTCGAATTCGTGCTGGCCGACCCGCAAGGCTCCATCCTCACCGAATACATCGACACGGGCAAAGTGGCCGACACGAGCGGCTCGTGGGCCGTCGAAGGCATCGGCGAAGACTTCATCCCGGCTATCGCCGACATGGACAGCGTCACGAAGGCCTACACCATCACGGACCAGGAAAGTTTTGATTCCGCGCGCGCCCTGCTGCGCGCCGAAGGCATTTTAGGCGGCTCGTCCACCGGCACCCTGCTGGCCGCCGCCCTCAAATACTGCCGCGAGCAGACGACTCCGAAGCGCGTCGTCACGTTTGTCTGCGACACGGGCACGCGCTACCTGTCGAAGGTCTACAACGATGGCTGGATGCGCGACCAGGGCTTGCTGCAGCGGGCCGTGTCGGGCGACTTGCGCGACCTGATCGGGCGCCGCTACGACGAAGGCGACGTCGTCAGCGTGGCGCCGGGCGACACCCTGCTCACGGCCTTCAACCGCATGCGCGCCAGCGACCTGGCGCAGCTGCCCGTCATCGACGGCGGCAAACTGGTTGGCATCATCGATGAATCGGACTTGCTGCTGCACGTCTCCGGCGACGCCGCCCATTTCGCCTCGCTGGTGGGCGCCACCATGACGACGCAGATCGAAACCCTGGCGCCGTCAAGCGGCTTGCCCGCCCTGCGCGCCACCCTGGACCGGGGCTTGACGGCCGTCGTTGCCGACGATACCGCCTTCTATGGCCTGATCACCCGCTTCGACCTTCTCAACCACTTACGCAGGACACTATCTTGAGCCAGGAAACCACCCGCAAGAGCCGCCTCGCCACGCGAGTCATCCACGCCGGCCAGTCGCCCGACCCGTCCACGGGCGCCATCATGCCGCCCATTTACGCCACCTCCACCTTCGTGCAGGACAGCCCCGGCGTGCACAAGGGCCTCGACTATGGCCGCTCGCACAATCCCACGCGCTGGGCGCTCGAGCGCTGCGTGGCCGACCTGGAAGGCGGCAGCGCGGCGTTCGCGTTCGCCTCGGGCCTGGCCGCCATTTCATCCGTGCTGGAATTGCTCGATGCTGGCAGCCATATCGTCGCCGGCGACGACATGTACGGCGGCACGTATCGACTGTTTGAACGCGTGCGCCGGCGTTCGGCCGGCCATGAATTTACGTATGTCGATTTGACCAATCCCGAGAACCTGCTGGCCGCGCTGCGTCCGGAAACGAAGATGGTGTGGGTGGAAACGCCCACAAACCCCATGCTGAAGCTGGCCGACTTGCGCGCGATCGCCGACATCTGCCGCGCACGGGGCATCATCGCCGTGGCCGACAACACGTTTGCCAGCCCGCTGGTGCAGCGCCCGCTAGAACACGGCTTCGACATCGTCGTCCATTCGACCACCAAGTATTTGAACGGCCACTCGGACATCATCGGCGGCATCGCCATCGTCGGCGCGGAAGCACGCCAGGCGGAATGGCGCGAGCAGCTGGGCTTTTTGCAAAACTCGGTGGGCGCGATTGCCGGGCCGTTCGACAGCTTTTTAGCGTTGCGCGGCGTGAAAACCCTGGCCATCCGCATGCAGCGCCATTGCGAAAGCGCCCTGGCCCTGGCGCAGTGGCTGGAACAGCAGAAGGAAGTGCGCAAAGTGTTTTATCCGGGGCTGGCCTCGCACCCGCAGCACGCGCTGGCGCAGCGCCAGATGGACGGTTTCGGCGGCATCATTTCCATCGATCTCGATACAGACCTGGCCGGTGCGCGCCGTTTTCTCGAGCGCTGCGAAGTGTTCGCGCTGGCCGAAAGCCTGGGCGGCGTGGAAAGCCTGATCGAGCACCCGGCCCTGATGACGCATGCAAGTATTCCGGCCGAACAGCGGGCCAAACTGGGAATCGGCGATGGCTTGATCCGACTGTCGGTGGGGATCGAGGATATCGAGGATTTGCGGCATGACTTGCGCACGGCGCTGGATACGATTTGAGGTGGGTGATTGTCGGATTACGCTGCGCTAATCCGACCTACGGCTACGAACTTGCTGCGATTTAATGCGGTGCTTGTCTACGGTATGCCGTGGCAGGTAGATACTGTTATCCCCGTCAAGCGGCGTGCAAGGCCGGATCAAATATTTTTCCCGACCTGAGCACGCCGAATGC
>NZ_JACYMG010000014.1:0-173778 GCF_020858035.1 Janthinobacterium sp. EB271-G4-3-2
GTGAAACAACTTTGCGCCGATGATAGTGCTGCAACCAGTGTGAAAGTAGGTTATCGTCAGGCTTGTTATTCGCAGTAAGAGAAAAACCCCACCGGACTCCGGTGGGGTTTTTTTTCGTCTGGCGGTTTGATATGCCGCGGGTGGTGTCGGCTTACGCTGCGCTAAGCCGACCTACGTCCGTTTACAGCCGGCCAGGTCGGTAGGTCGGATTAGCGTAGCGTAATCCGACAATATTGTTGGCCGGCCAGGCCAATCAACGGACGAAAAAAAAGCACCGCTATGCGGTGCTTTTACTCATGCACGTTTCCATCAGAAATGGTACGCGACTTTGACGTTCATGTAATTGACGCCGCTGTTTGGCTTTTTGTAGCCACCGTTCGAGAAATGCTGGATTTTGGCAGCGACTTCCCATTTGTTATTGAAGATATAGCCGACGCCGATATGGTCGCCGAACTGGAAATGGGTCGACAGGCGGTCATCGTCGTTGTTGTACAGTTTCGACAGCATGTGCACGCCGATGCCGGCTTCCGCATAGAAACCCAGCTTGTTCGTATTTTCAAAGCGGAACACGGGGGTAAAGCCCAGATCCCACAGTTTTTGATGCTGGCCCGGGACATTCTGGTAGCTCTTGGCATCCCAGCCGCCGATGCTGGCATCCCAGTAACCGCTCAGCTGCGTGCCATTCGATACAAACCAGGCTTTATCCCAGTTCGAGGTCACGCCGGCGCGTACCATTTGTACCTTCACGCCCTTGGCATATTCGCCGTAGACGGAGTCGATCAGTTTGTCGTCGGCGGCAAAGCCGGCGTTAGCCGCCATCAGCGCGGCAACGGCGGCGATGGATTTGAGGAGATTCTTCTTGAAGGACATAGAGGCTTTCATCGTAAAATTGGCCGTCAGGCTTGTCTTGTTTGCGCAGGCACCTAGTTTTGCACACTACTCCCGCCACCTGTTTGATCTCAGAGGTTGAATTGACATTGTCTACAAAAATCGCATTTCTCGGTATTGGCCTAATGGGAGGGCCGATGGTCCGGTGCCTGCTGCGCGCTGGATATTCTGTCACAATTTGGAATCGCACGCACAGCAAGGCCCAAGTCCTGGGTGCGGCAGGGGCGCAGCCCGCCGTTTCAGTGGCTGAGGCCGTCAACGGGGCGGACGTCGTCATCTCGATGCTGGAAGCTGGCCCTATCGTGGCGCAGGTGCTGCAAGAGGCGTTGCCGGCCTTGTCCACTGGTGCGCTCTGGGTCGACATGAGTTCCACCAAGCAATCGGAAGCGCAGCAATTTCATGCCATTTTGCACACTGCGGGCCATGGCTTCATCGACGCGCCTGTGTCGGGTGGCGTCGGCGGGGCGCAGGCGGGTACCCTGGCCATCATGGCTGGTGCCAGCGCCAGCGATTACGCTCGAGTTGAGGCAATTCTGTCGGCCATGGGCCGCCCGACCCTGGTGGGTCCGGCAGGCAGTGGCCAGGTCGCCAAGCTATGCAATCAGCTGATCGTCGGTGCGACATTGACGATCGTGGCGGAAGCGCTGTTGCTGGCCCAGGCGGCGGGCGCCGACGCGGCTGCCGTGCGGGCGGCCATTCGTGGCGGTTTTGCAGAGAGCAAGATTCTGGAGGTGCATGGCCAGCGCATGTTGGACCGAAATTTTGTTGCCGGCGGCCAGGTGAAGAGCCAGATCAAGGATATGCACAACATTCTCGCGGCGGCCGAAGCGGCCCACGTCACCTTGCCGGTGACGCAACTGGTGACGCAGCGTTATGAAACCCTCGCCGCCACGCACCCGACGGCCGATCACGCGGCCGCCTTGCTGGCCCTGGAAGCGTTGAATCCGGGCCAGCGCCTGGGCGCCGGTCCGGATCAGCTGAGCTGATTCAAGCGATGGGCAGGCTCGCTTCGGCCAGCTTGACCCAGAAACTGGCGCCGATCGGCAACAGCTTGTCGTTGAAGTCGTAGCTGCCATTGTGCAAGACGCACGGACCCAGGCCGTGGCCGCCATCGCGGTGCTCGCCATCACCATTGCCGATGAAGATGTAGCAGCCGGCTTTTTCCTGCAGGAAGAAAGAAAAATCTTCCGCACCCATGGTCGGCTCGACATTTGCGTTGACCTTGTCCGCGCCCACCACGCTTTTCATCACGTCGACGGCAAACGCCGTTTCCTTCGCGTGGTTGACCAGCGGCGGATAGTTGCGCTTGAAGTGGAAATCGACTTCGGCGCCAAAGGCGGCGGCCGTGTGCACGGCGATCTCGCGCATGCGCTCTTCGATCAAGTCCAGCACGGGCTTGGTGAAAGTGCGCACGGTGCCGACCAGGCTGGCGTCATCGGGAATCACATTGGTGGCGCTGCCTGCATGGATTTGCGTGATCGACAACACGGCCGTGTCGAGCGGACTCTTGTTGCGCGTGATGACGGTTTGCCAGCTTTGCGCGATTTGCACGGCCACCATGACGGGGTCGATGCCCTTGTGGGGCTGGGCCGCATGTGCGCCCTTGCCTTTGACGGTGACATGGAATTCATTGCTGGACGCCATCATGGGTCCTTCCACCACGCTCAGGGTGCCCGTTTCGGCGCCTGGCCAGTTGTGCATGCCGTAGATGGCATCCATGGGAAAGCGCGTAAACAAGCCGTCTGCTATCATTTCGCGCGCGCCGGCGCCGCCTTCCTCGGCTGGCTGGAAGACCAGATACACGGTGCCGTCGAAATGGCGATGTTGCGCCAGATAGTGGGCGGCGCCCAGCAGCATGGCCGTGTGGCCGTCGTGGCCGCAGGCGTGCATCTTGCCCGGGTGGCGTGAAGCATGCTCGAAGGTATTCATTTCCTGCATCGGCAAGGCATCCATGTCGGCGCGCAGGCCGATGGCCCGTGTCGACGTGCCATTTTTGATGATACCGACCACGCCAGTGCGGCCCAGGCCGCGCACCACGGGGATGCCCCACTCCGTCAGCTTGGCGGCGACCACGTCCGAGGTGCGCTGTTCTTCGTAGCACAGCTCGGGATGCGCATGCAGGTCGCGGCGGATACCTTGCAGTTCGGATTGAAACGCCAAGATCGGATCAACTAGTTTCATGGGACTCTCCTGTGGATGCGGGCACGCAGCAATGTATGGCGCGCCGGACCGCGCTTGCTTGATCGAAAACAGGCGCGGCTAATAGTGCATTGTAGCCCTTGTTTGCCGGGTAAATCCAGCGCACGGACGTGCTTGCCACGGCGCCAACAGCAAGCGCGCGGAATGGTTTACAGTATCGCCTTCCCCCAACGTTTTTGGATTGCCCCATGACCACCACCCAAGTGCGCGCCGCCTGCCCGCTCGATTGCCCCGATACCTGCGCCTTGCTGGTCACCGTGACCGATGGGGTGGCCACGGCCGTCAAGGGCGATCCCGACCATCCGACCACGGCTGGCGTGCTGTGCACGAAGGTATCGCGCTTCACGGAGCGCACCTACCATGCGGACCGCTTGCTGCACCCGCTGCGGCGCGTAGGCAAGAAGGGCGAAGGCAAGTTCGAGCGCATCAGCTGGGAAGAAGCGCTGCAGATCATCGCGGCCCGCTTGAAACCGATCGCCGCGCGCGATCCGCAGGCGATCTTGCCGTACAGCTACTGCGGCACCATGGGCCTGGTGCAGGGCGAATCGATGTCCTCGCGCTTCTTCAACCAGCTCGGCGCCTCCCTGCTGGACCGCACCATCTGTGCCTCGGCCGGCGCCACGGGCTACCGCTACACGGTGGGCGCCAGCATCGGCACCGATATGGAGCAGTTCCAGAACGCGAAATTGATCATCATCTGGGGCGGCAACCCGATCGCCTCGAACCTGCACTTCTGGATGCGCGCGCAAGAGGCCAAGCGCAATGGCGCGACCCTGATCGCCATCGATCCCTACCGTTCGCTGACGGCGGAAAAATGCCACCAGCATATCGCCTTGCTGCCGGGTACCGATGCGGCCCTGGCGCTGGGCTTGATGCATGTGCTGATCACGGAAGACCTGGTCGACCACGACTATATCGCGCAGTACACCATCGGCTATGCGGAACTGAAACAGCGGGCCCTGGAATGGCCGCCCGAGCGCGTGGCCGAGGTGTGCGGCATCACGGCCACGGAAGTGGTGGAACTGGCGCGCCTGTACGGCCAGGCATGCCGCTCTGGCGAGGGCGCCGCCATCCGCGCCAACTACGGCGTGCAGCGCGTGCATGGCGGCGGCATGGCCGTGCGCAATATCGCCTGCCTGCCCGCGCTGACGGGCGCCTGGCGCCATCCCGCCGGCGGCATGCAGCTGTCGAGCTCGGGTTCCTTCCCCGTTAACCGCAAGGCCCTGCAGCGCCCGGATTTGCTCAAAGGCACGCCGCGCACCATCAACATGAGCACCATTGGCGACGATTTATTGAAAGCAAGTTCCGCCGAGTTCGGCCCGCAAGTCGAGGCCGTGATCGTCTACAACTCGAACCCGCTGGCCGTGGCGCCCGACTCATCGAAAGTGGCGCAGGGTTTTGCCCGCGAAGACTTGTTTACGGTCGTGCTCGAGCATTTCCAGACCGATACCGTCGATTACGCCGACATCGTGCTGCCCGCCACCACGCAGCTGGAGCATGTCGATGCCCATTCCACCTACGGCCACCTGTACATGATGGCGAATAACGCGGCCGTGGCGCCGCTGGGCGAAGCGAAGGCGAATACGGAAATCTTCCGCCTGCTGGCGCAGCACATGGGCTTTGATGACCCGTGCTTCCAGGAAAGCGACGAGGCGCTGGCAGCCAAGGCGTTCGATGCGACCGATGCGCGCGCCGTGCATTTCGATTGGGAATCGCTGAAACGCACGGGCTGGCAAAAGCTGGCCATGGCCGAGGCGCCATTTGCCACAGGCGGTTTCCCCACGCCATCGGGCAAGTGCGAGTTGTATTCGAGCGCCATGGCGCAGGCGGGACTCGATCCCTTGCCCACGTATATCGCGCCGCACGAATCGCTGGCCAGCAATCCCGCGCTGGCGGCCCGTTATCCGCTGGCCATGATTTCGCCGCCGGCGCGCAACTTCCTCAACTCCACCTTTGTGAACGTGAAAAGCCTGCGCGCGGCCGAAGGCGAGCCGCACCTCGACATCCACCCTGACGATTGCGCCGCGCGCGGCATCGCGGCCGGCGACATGGTGCGCATCTTCAACGACCGCGGCAGCTTCGTGGCCAAGGCCAGGGTGACGGACAAGGCGAGACGCGGCCTGGTGGTGGGCTTGTCCGTATGGTGGAAGAAACTGGCCAGCGACGGCAAGAACGCCAATGAAGTGACGAGCCAGCGCTTGACGGACATGGGCCGCGCGCCGACCTTCTACGATACGCTGGTCGAAGTGGAAAAGGCTGGCTGAGCATGGCGCGCTGGCCGGCCCGCTTGCTTGTCGGCATGCTGTGCCTGCCGCTGGGCGGCTGCACGCAGCTGCGCTACTACACGCAGGCGGCGCAGGGGCAGTATGCGCTGTGGTCCGGCGCACGCCCCATCGGTGACTGGCTCGATGACCCGGCCACCGAACCGCGCCTGAAAGTGCGCCTGGCCAAGGCGCAGCAGATTCGCCGCTTTGCCGTCAGCGAGCTGGACTTGCCCGACAATGGCAGCTACAAGAACTACGCCTCGCTGCGGCGCCCGTTCGTGCTGTGGAACGTGGTGGCCACGCCGGAACTGTCGCTGCAGCCACTGCAATGGTGTTTTCCCATCGCCGGCTGCGTCAATTACCGCGGCTACTACAGCAAGGAAGAGGCGCTCGCGTATGCCGTCGAACTGCGGGCCCAGCATTACGACGTGCAGGTGGGCGGCGTGCCCGCGTATTCGACCCTGGGCTGGTTCGACGATCCCCTGCTGTCGACCTTTATCAATTACAACGATGCGGAACTGGCGCGCCTGATCTTCCATGAACTGGCGCACCAGGTGGTGTACGTACCCGGCGATTCGGCCTTCAACGAGTCGTTTGCCAGTGCCGTGGAAGAGGCGGGCGTGCAGCGCTGGCTGGCGCGCGAGGGCAATGACGCCATGCGCGCCGCGTACGCCCGGTACGCGGCGCGGCGCCAGGATTTCCTGGCCCTGCTGCTGACATACCGGGGCGAACTGGAAGCCGTGTATGCGAGCGGCGCCAGCGATGCGGAGAAGCGCGCGCGCAAGGCGCAGGTGTTTGCGGCATTGCAAGACGCGTATCAGGTGCTGAAGAAAAACTGGAGTGGCTTTGCCGGTTACGACCGCTGGTTCGAGCAGCCATTGAGCAATGCGCACCTGGCTTCCGTGTCTACCTACAATGAATTTTTGCCTGCCTTCAAAAAATTGCTGGAAGAAAAAAAGAACTTTCGTGCTTTTTATGCTGCAGTGCACACAATGGCCCAGATGAACAAGCCTGAGCGCAGGCGTGCGCTGGAACAATTGTCCAGCCCCTGACCCGTAAAGATTGTCCCGTACGCCGAGCCAGACGATCCTGCAACAGTGTATTTATCGTGTTGCGTTGCAGCATAAAATACCCCTAGAGTTGCCGCTCGAATACTGTTGAAAGCGCTTGCATGGAAGCGCGGCGCCCGATAGCATCGCATTAGTAGCATAGAGCAATTGCTCGTCAGAATGCTCAAACTGACTGCAGGACAACAGAATCCGCAGCAATGATCCGCGCCGGCAGGGTGCGCCGGCTCCCCCACGATTATTCGAGACAAAGAGGCACAGGATGGAAAAAATTTGGCTGAAGTCGTATCCTCCCGGCGTCCCCGCCGACATCGATCCTGATCAATATCGTTCGCTGGTGCATCTGCTGGAAGAAGCATTTCAAAAATATGCGGACCGCAATGCCTATGTCTGCATGGACAAATTTCTCACCTATGCCGAACTCGATACCTATTCGCGCCAGCTCGGTGCCTGGCTGCAAAGCCGTGGCCTGAAAAAGGGCGCCCGGGTGGCCCTGATGATGCCGAACGTGCTCCAGTATCCGGTGGCGATCGCCGCCGTCTTGCGCGCCGGCTACACGGTAGTCAACGTCAATCCTTTATATACGCCGCGCGAACTCGAGCATCAGCTCAACGATTCGGGCAGCGAAGCGATCATCGTGCTGGAAAACTTTGCCCATACCTTGGAGCAAGTACTGGCCAAGACGGCCGTCAAGCACATCATCGTTGCCAGCATGGGCGAAATGCTGGGCGGCTTGAAGGGCGCGATCGTCAATTTTGTCGTGCGCAACGTCAAGAAGATGGTGCCCGCGTATTCCTTGCCGAACGCCATGCGTTTCAAGCAGGCGCTGGCGCTGGGCAGCCGCATGAAACTCACGCCTGTCGAGCTGAGCATCAATGACGCCGCCTTCCTGCAATACACGGGCGGCACGACGGGCGTGTCGAAAGGCGCGACCTTGAGCCACCGCAATGTGATCGCCAATGTGCTGCAGAGCGAAGCATGGTCGGGCGCGGCGCTCGACCAGAACAGCAAGGAACAGATGATCGTCGTCTGCGCCTTGCCGCTGTACCATATCTTTGCCCTGACGGCGTGCGCGATGTGGGGCACGCGCGTGGGCGCCCTGAATATCCTGATCCCGAATCCGCGCGATATCCCGGGCCTGATCAAGGAACTGGGCAAGTACAAATTCAATCTGCTGCCAGCGGTCAATACGCTGTATAACGCGCTGGTGAACCATCCCGATTTCGCCAAGCTCGATTTCTCGGGCTTGAAGATCGCCAATGGCGGCGGCATGGCGGTGCAGCAAGCCGTCAACGATAAATGGCTGCAAGTGACGGGCGTGTCCATCATCGAAGGCTATGGCCTGTCGGAAACGTCGCCCGTCGCCACCTGCAACCGGGCCGATACCACGGTGTTTTCCGGCACCATCGGCTTGCCCGTGCCTTCGACCGATATCGCCATCCTCGACGATGACGGCAAGGAAGTACCGCTGGGCCAGACGGGCGAAATCGCCATCCGTGGCCCGCAAGTGATGAGCGGCTACTGGAACCGTCCCGATGAAACGGCCAAAGTCATGACGCCTGATGGCTACTTCAAGTCGGGCGACGTGGGCATCATGGACGAGCGCGGTTACGTGAAGATCGTCGACCGCAAGAAAGACATGATTCTCGTCTCCGGCTTCAATGTGTATCCGAACGAAGTGGAAGCCGTCATCGCGGCCCATCCCGGCGTGCTCGAGTGCGCCTGCGTGGGCGTGCCGGACGAACATTCTGGCGAAGCCGTGAAAGTGTTTGTCGTGCGCAAGGACCCGAACCTGACCCAGGCAGTGCTGGCCGCGTATTGCAAGGAACAATTCACAGGCTACAAGCGGCCGAAATACATCGAGTTCCGCGATGAACTGCCGAAGACCAACGTCGGCAAGATTTTGCGTCGCGCCCTGCGTGACGAAACGAAGACAGCAGCATAAACAGTACAGGGTGTGCGCATCAGGCTGCACACCCTTTCTACAGATAAAGATGAGGCATAGATGGACAAGATTTGGTTGAAGTCGTACCCGGACAGCGTTCCCGCAGAGATTGATTGCACGCAATACCGTTCCGTCACGCATTTGCTGGAAGAGTCATTCCAGAAATACGCTGACCGCAACGCGTTCGTGTGCATGGATAAATTCCTCACGTATCGCGAGCTCGACAAGCTGTCGCTGCAGATGGGCGCCTGGCTGCAAAGCAAGGGCCTGAAGACGGGCGCGCGCGTGGCGATCATGCTGCCGAACGTGCTCCAGTATCCGGTGGCCATGGCCGCGATTTTGCGCGCAGGCTACACGGTGGTCAACGTCAACCCGCTGTACACGCCCCGTGAATTGCAGCATCAGCTGATCGATTCGGGCAGCGAAGCGATCATCGTGCTGGAAAACTTCGCCACCACGGTCGAGCAAGTGCTGCCGCACACGCAGGTCAAGCACGTGATCGTCGCCACCATGGGCGACATGCTGGGTGGACTGAAAGGCACCATAGTCAACTTTGTCGTGCGCAAGATCAAGAAAATGGTGCCCGCGTTTTCCTTGCCGGGCGCCATCAGCTTCAACAAGATGCTGGCCGAAGGCGCGCGCTTGAGCCTGACGCCGGTGCAGCAGGGACATGACGATATCGTCTTCCTGCAGTACACGGGCGGCACGACGGGCGTGTCGAAAGGCGCGATGTTGTTGCACCGTAACGTGATCGCCAACGTGCTGCAAAACGAGGCGTGGATTTCGCCCGTGATGACCAAGGAAATGCGCGCCACCTCGATGGGATTCATGTGCGCCTTGCCCCTGTATCACATCTATTCGCTGACGGTCAGCGCCCTGATGGGCATGCGCGTGGGCGGCTTGAACGTGCTGATCCCCAACCCGCGCGACATCCCCGGTTTCGTCAAGGAATTGTCCAAGCACAAGATCGTCGTGTTCCCGGCCGTCAACACTCTGTACAACGCGCTGCTGAACAATGCCGACTTCGCCAAGCTCGATTTCTCCAGCTACAAAGTGTGCAATGGCGGCGGCATGGCCTTGCAGCGCAACGTGGCCGAACGCTGGCTGAAACTGACGGGCTGCCCGCTGATCGAAGGCTATGGCATGTCGGAAACGTCGCCCGTGGTGACGGGCAACCGCGTCGATATCACGGAATTTACGGGCACCATCGGCTTGCCTTTCCCGTCGACGGAAGTGGCAATCTTGAACGACGATGGCGTGGAAGTGCCGCTGGGCGAGCCGGGCGAGATCGCCGTGCGCGGCCCGCAAGTGATGGCCGGCTACTGGCAGCGTCCGGACGAGACGGCCAAGTCGATGACGGCAGACGGCTTTTTCAAGACGGGCGACGTGGGCGTCATGGATGAACGCGGCTATGTAAAAATCGTGGACCGCAAGAAAGACATGATCATCGTGTCCGGCTTCAATGTGTATCCGAACGAGGTGGAAGACGTGGTCGCTTCCTGCCCGGGCGTGCTCGAATGTGCCTGCATCGGCGTGCCGGACGCCAATTCGGGCGAAGCCGTGAAAGTGTTTGTCGTGCGCAAGGACCCGAACCTGACGGTGGAACAGATCCGCGAGTATTGCAAGCATGAATTGACGGCATACAAGAAGCCGAAATACATCGAGTTCCGCGATGAATTGCCGAAAACCAACGTCGGCAAGATCTTGCGCCGTCAATTGCGCGACGAAAAGAAAGCAGCTTAATGCGCCGATAAGGCCGTGTCCGCCACCACGGCTTGCCGTGGCTGGGCGGGCAAGCCGAAGCAGGGGCGCAGCCAGTTCACTTTGCTGATCAGCAGCGACGTTCCCAGCCAGCAAGTCGCCACCGTGCCTGCAAGTATCAGCAGTGGTTCCAGCACGGGGCCCAGCTTTAACGGCACCAGCCAGTAGGCCAGCAGCACGATGGCGCTCTGGTGCAGTATGTACCAGGGAAAGACGGCCTGGCGCGCCCATGGCAGCCAGGCAAACGGTTTATTCAGCAAGGTGTGCGACCAGCCCAGGATGGCGCAGATGGCCAGCCACATGTACAGGTTGCGCATGGGCCAGGAGCCGGCTGAGGCCCAGGTCAGCAGGTTTTCCGAATACACGAGATCAAAGCCCAGATACACGGCAAACGCGCAGGGTGCCAGCAGCAGCGCATGCCAGCGCAAGCGCGCCAGTTCCTGCCACACTCCCTTGTCATTGCCCAGCCACCAGCCATACAGATACATGGTGAAATAGATGGCGTGCGCGTACCAGTCTTTCACCAGCGCATGGGTTTCCGGATAGCGCAGTTTCAGGAAAGCCGTTGCCGCCAGCGCGGGCAGGGCGGGCAGGATCAACAGGCGCCAGCCGCGCAGCCCCGTCAACAGCGGCCTGGCCTTGGCCAACAGCGGCTGCAGCGCCACCAGCACGATGGTGTACAGCAGCAGATACACCAGATACCACAGATGGTTCCAGGTAAAACTGGTTTTCCAGCCCGTAAATGCGCCGGCCGGCCAGGCGTAGCCGCCAAAGTAGTGCAGCAGAAATGCTCCATAGCCAGGCTCGACCAGGCCGTTGCTGACGCCCTCGCAATACGGCTGCACGGGAATCACCACCAGCACGCCAAACAGCAGGGGCAGCAACAGGCGCTTGATCCGGCGCCACAGGAAGGCGCCGCGGGAGGTGTGCGCCATCATGGCGCACGACACGCCGGAAATGAGGAACACGATTTCCATGCGCCACCGGTTGATAAAGACCATGGGAAAGTTCAATGTTTCCGTCAAGTAGCTGCTCTTCATGTGGAAGGCGGCACCGTCCAGGTACAGCATGGCCGTGTGGTAGACGATCAGCAGGCTGAAGACAAGAAAGCGCAAGGCGTCGATATCGTAACGGCGAGAATCAGTGGTCATGGTCGCGGGTCCGCTGGTGAAGGAAGAGCCCAGCATAGGCAGGCCGCACGGGGCGATCCAGTGAAAAGTGATCAAGTGCGGGCTGTTTGTGACGAGCGGTGATGCTGGGACGGCTTTGGGACCTTACAATCATGCAACTAATTTGCCATCCGACACCATGCGCCTGTCTTCCACCGATTTGTTGCAACGATATCAACGCTGGCGCCAGTTCGCCGAGCCAGCTTTCTGGATCGTCCTGTATCTGCTGCAAACGTCGCTCAACTGCTGGATCAGCTGGACGGACCGCCAACGCGCCGGGCTCGCTACACCGTTCTGGGAAGTGGCCGTGTGGGAGTGGAGCAGCAACCTGGTGTTGCTGGCGCTGGTGCCGGTGGTGATCCTGGCTAACCAGCTTCGGCCCTTGCACCTGGTTTTCCAGCGCCAGAACCTGCGCTGGCACCTGATCGCGTCGCTGGTCTACAGCCTCGTGCATGTGCTGGCCATGGTGGCCCTGCGCAAGCTCGCGTACTGGAGTGCCGGCAGCGATTACGATTTCGGTAACTGGTGGCGCGAATTGCCTTATGAATATGTCAAGGATGTGCGCACTTACTTCTCCATTTTATTGTTCACGGGCTTTTACCAGTTGCTGCTGATGCGCTGGCAAGGCGAGGCGACCCTGCTGGGCGAACCCGACGAGGGACTGGCCGTGGAACCGGTGCAGCAGCCGGAACGCTTCCTGGTGCGCAAGCTGGGCAAGGATTTCCTGTTGCCCGCCGCCGATATCGAATGGATACAGGCCTGGGGCAATTATGTGAATTTGCACGTGCGCGGCCATGATTATCCGCTGCGCTCGACCATGGCGGCCATCGAGCGCCGCCTGGATGGCAAGCGCTTCCTGCGTGTGCACCGCAGCTATATCGTCAATCTTGATTTCGTACAAGCCATCGTGCCGCTGGAGTCGGGCGATGCCCGCGCGGTACTTTCCACTGGGGGCGAAGTGCCCGTCAGCCGGCGCTACCGCGAGGCCTTGAAAAGCATAGGCTAGACGCGCTGCACGCCCGCATTGCCATCCTGGACGGTAAAACTGGCCAGTGTCGCGATGGTCGACGCGCTGTCGCGCACATTTTCCAGACCCTGGAACAGGGTCGTCGTTTTCTCCGGCGTGATTTCCATCCACATATAGCCGCGCTTGTCGCTGCGCCCGTAGCGGATGTGCGGGTTCATCGCCACGTACTGTTCCGTGCGCGCCTGCGGGCGCGAGCTGGACGTGATGGAGGTGCCGCAAAATTCGGTGGCCAGCACGGGATTGTTCTTGCCGGTGGGCCGCATGGCGTTGCGGCTCAGTTCGGTGGCATAGAAAGTGTGCACGTCGCCCGACAGCACCAGCGGGTTGCTGGCCTTGCTGCTTTGCAAGGCGTCGAGCAGGTGCTGGCGCGCCATCGGATAGCCATCCCAGCCATCGGTCCAGATGCGTTCGTCGCCGGGCCGCAAAATCGGCACCTGGCTCGATTGCGCCATCAGGGTTTGCTGGGCCAGAATATTCCAGCGCGCCGGGGAATCATCGAGGCCGGCTTGCAGCCAGCGCTGCTGCTCCTCGCCCAGCATCGTGCGCTGCGGTTTGCGCAGGTCAGGGCAGTTGCGCGTGGTGACGGAATTGGAGCCGCCGCGGCCCGGCCTGGCGCACGCGTGATAGGCACGGTATTGCCGGTCGTCCAGCACGTGGAAGCGCGCCAGGCGGCCCCAGTCGTAGCGCTGGTAGATGCGCATGTCGACAAAGCCCCGCCGGCCCAGCGGCAGCAAACGCAGCGGCATGTGTTCATAAAACGCCTGGTAGGCGGCCGCGCGGCGCTGCAAAAAAGTGGGCGTGAGCAATTCGTCGCGGTCATTGCCGTAATCGTTGGCCACTTCATGGTCGTCCCAGGTGACGATCCACGGCGCGGCCAGGTGCGCGCCCTGCAAGTCGCGGTCGCTCTTGTATTGCGCATAGCGGGCGCGGTAGTCGTCCAGCGTAAAACTTTCATGCGTGCGCACGGCCCGGCCCGGATGCTGCAGCTGGTACGGTCCCCATTCATAAATGTAGTCGCCGAGAAAGGCCACCAGGTCGGGGGCGGCCGCAGCGATGTGCCGGTGCGCCGCATACGCGCCGAACTCCCAGTGCTGGCACGAGGCGACGGCCAGTTTCAGCGAGGAAGGCATGGCGCCGGACTCGGGCGCCGTGCGCGTGCGGCCCACGGGACTGACGGCGTCGCCAAAGATAAACCGGTACCAGTACCAGCGCCCGGGCGCGAGACCGCCAGCGTCGACGTGCACGCTGTGCGCGAGGGCGGGCATGGCCGTGGCCTGGCCCTTGGCGGCGATGCGGCGAAACGCCTCGTCTTCGGCCACTTCCCAGCGCACGTTCAGGGCGATGGCGGGCGTGGCGGCTGGGTGCAGCGGGTCGTGGCAGATGCGCGTCCACAGCACGACGGCGTCGGGCAAGGGCGAACCGGAAGCGACACCGAGCGCAAACGGATAGCCCGTGCCATTCATGCGCGTGGCGGCACTCGCGCTGGAACCGGACAGCACGCTGCCGGCCGCGGCCAGCGCCGTGATGCGCGCAGCGCTTTGCAGGAAGATGCGGCGCTGGCTATCCATGGTGTGGAATGATTGCGACAATCAAGACGACAGCAAGGTCTCGATCGGCGGCACCTTGCGCGGCTTGCGGTCGGAGTCCGTCGCCACGTAGATCAGGGTTGCTTCCGTGACTTTCACGATGCACGCCTGCAGGCGGTTGCGCTCGGCATATACCTCGACATTGACGGTGATCGAGGTGTTGCCGACCTTGACGATGTCGGCGTAGAAGGAGAGCAGATCGCCGACGAAGACGGGGTTTTTGAAGACGAAGGAATTGACGGCGATGGTGGCCACGCGGCCGTTGGCGCGCCGCGTGGCCGGCAGGGAACCGGCGATATCGACCTGCGCCATGATCCAGCCGCCGAACACATCGCCGTACACATTGGCGTCGGACGGCGCGGGCATCATGCGCAATTCCGGCATTTTTCCGGCGGGCAGGCCGGAGGCGAGGCAGTTGTCGGGACGGTCTGGGGAGGTGCTCATCTTTTATTCTCATGAAAGGCTACAATTGCCCCGATTGAACCATAAAAAGCCGACCTTCGCCATGCGCCGTTCCCAGACTCCCCCTCCGCCCCGCTCGCCCGTTTCCGCCAGCCACAGCGATTTCGCCACCATCAAGACCTTGCTGCCGTATCTCTGGGTCTACAAATGGCGGGTGCTGCTGGCGCTGCTATGCCTGGTGGGCGCCAAGCTGGCCAACGTGGGCGTGCCCCTGATCCTGAAAAAACTCGTCGACGCCATGACGATCACGGCGGCCCATCCGCAAGCGCTGCTGGTGCTGCCCGTCGGCTTGCTGGTGGCCTACGGCTTGCTGCGCCTGTCGACCACCTTGTTTACGGAATTGCGCGAATTCCTGTTCGCCCGGGTCACGCAGCGGGCCGTGCGCACCATCGCGCTGCAAGTGTTCCGCCACCTGCATGCGCTGTCCCTGCGCTTTCACCTGAACCGCCAGACGGGCGGCATGACGCGCGACATCGAACGGGGCACGCGCAGCGTCGGCTCGCTCATTTCCTATACCCTGTTCAACATCTTGCCGACCCTGGTGGAAATCACCCTCGTGCTTGGCTACCTGGTCTTGCATTACGACATCTGGTTCACCGTCATCACGGCGGTGGCCCTCGTGTCCTACATCGCATTTACCGTGCTGGTGACGAACTGGCGCACGCATTTCCGCCGCACCATGAACGACCTCGATTCCAAAGCCAATACCAAGGCCATCGATTCGCTGATCAACTATGAAACCGTCAAATATTTCGGCAACGAGGATTACGAAGCGAAGCGCTACGACGAAGGCTTGCAGCGCTATGAGTCGGCGGCCGTGAAATCGCAGACTTCCCTGTCCCTGCTGAACACGGGCCAGTCCCTGATCATCGCCACGGCCGTCACCCTGATTTTGTGGCGCGCCACGGTGGGCGTGATCGCCGGCACGATGACCCTGGGCGACCTGGTGCTGGTGAACGCCTTCATGATCCAGCTGTATATCCCCCTCAATTTCCTGGGCGTCATTTACCGCGAAATCAAGCAAAGCCTGGCCGACATGGAACGCTTGTTTTCCTTGCTGAACGAGAACCGCGAAATCGCCGACACGCCGGACGCCCAGCCGCTCGTCACACGGGGCGCGGCCGTGCGCTTTGCGCACGTGGATTTCAGCTACGAAGCCAAGCGGCAAATCCTGTTCGACGTGGATTTCCAGATTCCCGCCGGCACGACGACGGCCGTGGTGGGCCACAGCGGCTCGGGCAAGTCGACCCTGTCGCGCTTGCTGTTCCGCTTCTATGAAGTCGATGGCGGCGGCATCACCATCGATGGCCAGGATTTGCGCCATATCACGCAGGATTCCCTGCGCGCGGCCATCGGCATCGTGCCGCAGGATACGGTGCTGTTCAACGACACCATCGAATACAACATCGCCTACGGCAAGCCGGGCGCCAGCAAGGATGCCATCGTGGCGGCGGCGAAAGCGGCATCGATCCATGATTTTATTGAAAGCTTGCCAGATGGCTACAACTCCATGGTGGGCGAGCGGGGCTTGAAGCTGTCGGGCGGCGAAAAGCAGCGCGTGGCGATTGCCCGCACCTTGCTGAAGGACCCTGCCATCCTGATCTTCGACGAAGCCACTTCGGCGCTCGACTCCAAGGCCGAACAGGCGATCCAGTCGCAGCTGAAGGACATCGCCAAGAACCGCACCACCCTGGTCATTGCGCACCGTTTGTCGACGGTGGCCGACGCCCAGCAAATCCTCGTGCTCGACCACGGCCGCATCGTCGAGCGGGGCACGCATCCGCAATTGCTGGCGCTCGATGGCCTGTATGCGCAGATGTGGCAACGCCAGCAGGCGAATAGGGACGATGAGGCGCAAGAGGACGAGTTGGCGGGTCTGGCGCCGGCAAAATAAATCGGGAATGTGAAATCAGTAGGAAAAATGCTACAGCCGCGCTGATTCCAGCGCGCGTATAGCGCCTATTTGCGGGCAATCGCAGAAAATGGCTGGTGGGGTGCTGAAAATGAAATAAAATTAATTCCAATGGTGGCGTCTGCACCACAGTTGTTTCGTTCGGAGTCCATCCGATTTGTCCGCCCAGGAGAATTTATGAAATTGACCAAAATCTTCGCCACGCTGCTCAGCGTCGGTGTCATCAGCAGCATGTCGCCAGTCCAGGCTCAGGAATTGACCGGCACCTTGGCCAAGATCAAGAAAGCCGGTTCCGTCACCCTCGGTGTGCGCGACGGCTCCGTGCCCTTCTCCTATCTCGACGACAAACAGCAATACCAGGGTTATTCGATCGACCTGTGCATGAAAGTCGTCACCGCCCTGCAAAAGCACCTGGGCCTGAGCGAACTGAAAGTGGTGATGAGCCCCGTCACCTCGGCCAACCGCATCCCGCTGATGGCCAACGGCACCATCGACCTCGAATGCGGCTCGACGACGAACAACCTGGAGCGCCAGCAGCAAGTGGCGTTCGCCCCGACCATGTTCGTCATCGGCAACCGCGTGCTGGCGAAAAAATCCTCGAACATCAAGACGCTGGAAGACTTGCGCGGCAAGACCCTGGTCGCCACGGCAGGCACGTCGACCATCAAGCAGATGACCATCCTGAACAAGGAAAAGAACCTGGGCATGAATATCGCCGTCGGCAAGGATCATCCCGAGTCGTTCCTGATGCTGGAAACGGGCCGCGCGGTGGCTGAAGCCAACGACGACATTTTGCTGGCGTCGCAAGTGGCCAACTCGAAAAACCCGAACGACTACGAAATCACCAAGGAAGCGCTGTCGGTCGAGCCGTACGGCATCATGCTGCGCAAGGGCGACCCGGCCTTCAAGAAGGTGGTCGACGACGCGCTGATCCGCCTGTACAAGAGCGACGACATCAACCGCATTTACGCGAAATGGTTTACCTCGCCGATCCCGCCGAAAAACATCAACTTGAAATTCCCCATGCCGCCGCAATTGAAGGCCGTGTTTGCCAATCCGACCGACTCCGGCGACCCTGCCGCGTATGCGGCCGTACCGGAAGCGCAGAAGACATCGGACAAGCGGAAAAAGTAAAGATTGCGTAACAAACCGGGGGGCGCAAGCCTCCCGATTTATTTGCGGGACGGGTGGCCGGCTGGCCGCTGTCCTCGGGCTGCATGCGAAGGATGATCATGAATTACAACTGGAATTGGCGTATTTTCTGGGAGATTTCTCCCGATGGCGTGGGCACGTATATGGACACCCTGTGGTCCGGTTTGACCTGGACCCTGGCCACGGCCGGTGCGGCGTGGATCATGGCGCTGATCCTGGGCCTGGTGATCGGCACCATCCGCACCTTGCCGAACAAATGGCTGGTGGGCGTGGCCAATGCCTACGTTGAACTGTTCCGCAACGTGCCGCTGCTGGTGCAGATGTTCCTCTGGTATTTCGTCATGCCGGAACTGCTGCCGCCGGACCTCGGCGCCTGGGTCAAGTCGCTGCCGAATGCGCCGTTCGTCACGGCCGTGCTGTGCCTGGGGTTCTTTACCTCCTCGCGCGTGGCCGTGCAAGTGACGACGGGTATCGAGGCGCTGCCGCGCGGGCAGAAACTGGCCGGCACGGCGCTGGGCCTGACCCTGCCGCAAACCTACCGCTTCATTTTGCTGCCGATGGCCGCGCGCGTCATCATGCCGCCGCTGACCAGCGAATTTTTGAACATCATCAAGAACAGTTCCGTGGCCCTGACCATCGGCCTGATCGAGCTGACGGCCAGCGCGCGCGCCATCCAGGAGTTTTCCTTCCAGGTGTTCGAAGCGTTTTCGGCCGCCACCATCATCTACGTCGTCGTCAACCTGCTGGTGGTGGTGCTGATGCACCTGATCGAGAAAAAGGTCGCCATCCCGGGCTTCATCGTCGCCGGCGCCAAGACGGGAGGACATTGATATGTTCGGCAATTTCGACTTCGATGTCATCTCCCGCTCGTGGGTCTACCTGTTCCAGACCGGCATGGTGTTCACCCTGAAACTGACGGCGCTGGCCATGGTGGGCGGCATCGTGCTCGGTACCGTGCTGGCGCTGATGCGCTTGTCCAGCAACCGCATCGTCTCGGGCGTGGCGTCGAGCTACGTCAACCTGATACGCTCGATCCCGCTGGTGCTGGTGATCTTCTGGTTCTACTTCCTGGTGCCGTATATCGCCGCCTGGATCATCGGCGCCAACGAGCCCGTGAAAGTGGGCGCGTTCTCTTCCGCGCTGATCACCTTCATCATGTTCGAGGCGGCCTACTATTGCGAGATCATGCGCAGCGGCATACAGTCGATCCCGCGCGGCCAGGTGTGGGCCGGCCAGGCGCTGGGCATGAACTACCGTCAAACCATGGGCAACATCGTGCTGCCGCAAGCGTTCCGCAACATGATCCCCGTGCTGCTGACGCAGACCATCGTGCTGTTCCAGGACGTGTCGCTCGTGTACGTGCTGTCGATCCCCGATTTCGTCGGCGCCGCATCAAAAATCGCCCAGCGCGACGGCCGCCTGGTGGAGATGTACGTGTTTGTCGCCGTCGTGTATTTCGTGCTGTGCTATGCCTTGTCGTTCCTGGTAAAACGCCTGCAGAAACGCGTCGCCATCATTCGCTAACCGTAAAAGAAAGAACAAGATGATTGAACTCAATAACGTCAGCAAATGGTATGGCCAGTTCCAGGTACTGACCGATTGCACCACCAATGTCGACAAGGGCGACGTGATGGTCATTTGCGGTCCGTCCGGCTCCGGCAAGTCGACCCTGATCAAGACCGTCAACGGCCTCGAACCGATCCAGCAGGGGCAGATCATCGTCGACGGCATCACCGTCAACGATCCGAAGACGAATCTGTCGAAACTGCGCGCGCGCATCGGCATGGTGTTCCAGAATTTCGAGCTGTTCCCGCATCTGTCGATCCGTGAAAACCTCACCATCGGCCAGATCAAGGTGCTGGGCCGCAGCGCCGACGAAGCCAATGCCAAGGGCTTGAAATACCTGGACCGCGTGGGCCTGCTGTCGCAGCAGGACAAGTTCCCCGGCCAGCTGTCGGGCGGCCAGCAGCAGCGCGTGGCGATCGCCCGCGCGCTGTCGATGGACCCGATCGCCATGCTGTTCGACGAGCCGACATCGGCGCTCGATCCGGAAATGATCAACGAAGTGCTCGACGTGATGGTGGGCCTGGCGCAGGAAGGCATGACGATGATGGTCGTCACGCACGAAATGGGCTTTGCCCGGCGCGTGGCCAACCGCATCGTCTTCATGGACCAGGGCAAGATCATCGAAGATTGCAGCAAGGATGACTTCTTCAACACGACGCGCTCGGACCGCGCACGCGATTTCCTCGCCAAGATCATCCATTAATTTTCCATCACGTTGAAGTTGAGTACGCATGCCTGACATGAAACACATAGCCGGCGCCATGCTGGCGCTGGGCCTGCTCGCCCATGCCCACGCGGCCGACAAGATCGCCGTCGACATCGCCCTGCGTGACGCCACCGTGATCGACGTTGCCGGCGGCAAGGCGGTCAAGGGCAAGACCGTGCTGCTCAGGGGCGACAGCATCGTCGCCGTCGTCGATGACGCGCAGCTGCCCAGCTACGCGCCGAAGCGGACCATCCGCCTGCCCGGCAAGTATCTGATGCCGGGCCTGTGGGATACGCACGTGCATTTCGGCGGCGGCCCGGAGCTGATCGACGAGAACAAGC
Organism: Janthinobacterium sp. EB271-G4-3-2; assembly: GCF_020858035.1. NCBI lineage: Bacteria > Pseudomonadati > Pseudomonadota > Betaproteobacteria > Burkholderiales > Oxalobacteraceae > Janthinobacterium > Janthinobacterium sp. EB271-G4-3-2. Next base: position 20,046 of record NZ_JACYMG010000014.1, read on the forward strand.
AGCTGCTGCCCTTGTATCTGGCGCACGGCATCACCACGGTGCGCGACTGCTCGGGCGACTTGCCCGACACGGTGCTGGCATGGCGCCAGCAGATCAACGCGGGCCAGCTGGAAGGCCCGACGATTTTTACGTCCGGCGCCAAACTCGAAGGCATCAAGCCGCTGTGGAAGGGCACCATCGAAGTGGGCACGCCGCAGGAAGTCACGCGCGCGCTCGACGGCCTGCAGGCGCAGCAAGTTGACTTCGTGAAGATCACGGAAAATACCCTGAAGCCGGAGCTGTACCTGGAAGCGCTGCGCCAGGCGCGCGAACGGGGCATGCGCACGTCGGGCCATATTCCCGTGCAGCTGACCCTGGAGCAGATGGCCGATGCGGGCCTGGGCACGATCGAGCATCAATCGTATCTGCTGCGCGCCACCACGCCGCGCGAGCAGGAGCTGACGGCCAAGGTGGCCGCCGGCGCGATGACGGGCAAGGAAGCCATGCAGGCCAGCGTGCAAAGCTACGACGAACCGACGGCGCGCAAGGCCTTTAGCTATCTGGCCGCGCGCGGCACGGCCATCGTGCCGACCCTGTGGGGTTCGCGCGTGACGGCGTACCTGGACCGCGAAGACCACACGCACGACACGGCCCTGCAATACATCGGCAAGGGCTTGCGCGCCACCTACGACTGGCGCGTGCAGCGCGCCGCCAAGGATGGCCCGGAAGCCATCGTCCAGCGCCACGCGCAGTTCGAGCAATCGGCCAAGCTGCTGCCCATTTTGCAGCAGCAGGGCGTGAGCATCATCGCCGGCACCGATGCGGGCTTCTTGAATTCCTTCGACTATCCGGGCCAGGCCCTGCACGATGAAATCGGCCTGTATGTGCAGTACGGCCTGACGCCGCAGCAAGCCTTGCAGTCGGCCGTCATCAACGGCCCCCGCTTCCTGGGCAAGCTGGACCGCTACGGCAGCGTGGCGGCCGGCAAGGCGGCCGACCTGCTGGTGCTCGACGCGAACCCGCTGCAGGACATCGGCGCCACGCGCCAGATCCGCCTGGTGGTCAGCCGTGGCCACGTGTACGACCGCGCCGCGCTGGACCGGATGCTGGCCGAACTCCGCGCCTGGGTGGCAAAGCAGGAAGCGGCGCCGGCCAAGTCCTGATTCCCATACGCTCTCGAGATTGAAAACGGCCGGTGCGAACCGGCCGTTTGATCGTCCGGCAACCATCGGGCAGTAGCCGCCGCAGCCTGCGAGGCCGCCCCGCGGCTGGTAAAATGGCGCTATTCGCAATGACCGCCTGAGAGCAGCCGCCATGTCCACACTCGATCACACCCCAGCCTCCATCACCATCACCCGTCCGGATGACTGGCATTTGCACCTGCGCGACGGCGCCGTCATGGCCAGCGTGCTGCCGCACAGCGCGCGCCAGTTCGGTCGCGCCATCGTCATGCCGAACCTGAAACCGCCCGTCACCACCACGGCCGATGCCAGCGCCTACCGCGAACGCATCCTGGCCGCCGTGCCGCAAGGCGTGAACTTCGATCCGCTGATGGTGCTGTATCTGACGAACAACACCTCGCCCGACGAAATCCGCCGCGCGCAGGATAGCGGCATCGTGCAGGCCGTGAAACTGTATCCGGCTGGCGCGACCACCAATTCCGACCTGGGCGTGACGGATTTGAAGAATTGCTACAAGGTGCTCGAAGTGATGCAGGAGGTGGGCATGCCCTTCCTCGTGCATGGCGAAGTGACGGACCCGGAAATCGACATTTTCGACCGCGAAGCCGTCTTCATCGAGCGCGTGATGCGCCCGCTGCGCAGCGCCTTCCCGGCCCTGTCCGTCGTGTTCGAACACATCACCACCAAGGATGCGGCGCAGTACGTGGCCGAAGCGGAAGGCCCGATCGCCGCCACCATCACGGCGCATCATCTGCTGTACAACCGCAACGAGATTTTCAAGGGCGGCATCCGTCCCCATTACTACTGCCTGCCTATCCTGAAGCGCGAAGAGCACCGCCTGGCACTGATGACGGCCGCCGCCAGCGGCGACGAGCGCTTCTTCCTCGGCACGGATTCGGCGCCGCACGCGCAAGGCGCCAAGGAAATGGCTTGCGGCTGCGCCGGCTGCTATACGGCCCTGCACGCGATGGAAATGTATGCCGAAGCATTCGAACGGGCCGGCGCGCTCGATAAGCTCGAAGCGTTCGCCAGCTTCCACGGCCCGGCCTTCTACGGCGTGCCGCGCAACACGGACACCATCACCCTGAAACGCGAAAGCTGGACCTTGCCAGCCTCGCTGCCGCTGGGCGACAGCCACGTGATTCCGCTCAACGCGGGCGAGCAGATCAACTGGAAAATGGTCTAGGCGTTCATGCTGCCATCGATAGACTGGACCCGCCCCTGGTTTGCCACGGTGCTGCCGGCGCGACGGCAGCTGGACCTGCAGCGCGACACGGTGATTGCCGCGCTCAATGGACGGGCGCGGGCGCTGGACTTGCGCAATCCATCGGGCCTGCCGCTGGCCTTCGTGCCGCAAGCGGACCTGCCCGAAGGCGTGGCCTATGAAGAGTTCATCGGCGCGACGGGCGGCGTGCCCACGCGCGACAATCTGCACGATTTTTTCAACGCGCTCGTGTGGCTCACCTTCCCCCGCATCAAGCGCCAATTGAATGCGCTGCAGGCGGCGCAGATCGCGCTGTCGGGCGTGGGCAAATCGCGTGGTCCCGCGCGCGATGGCGCGACGATTTTTGACGAAAATTCCGCCTTGCTGGTGCTGCGTGATGGCGACGCGGGGCGCGCGCTGGACGCGGCCTTGCGCGGGCACGACTGGCGCGGCGCGTTCATTGCGCAGCGCGAGAAATTTGGCGCGGGCGGCGATGCCGATGTCTGGCTGTTTGGCCACGCGCTGATGGAAAAACTGGTGGCGCCGCGCAAGGCCATCACGGCGCACACGCGCGTGATCTTCGCCGGCGACGCCTATTTCACCCTGGACGATGCGGCACGCCGCGCCTGGCTCGACGAGCGGGTGGCGCAAGACCTGGCGCAGCAAGGCCTCACCACGGCGGACTTCACGCCGCTGCCGGTGCTCGGTTTGCCCGGCTGGTGCGAAGGCCAGGACGACGATTTTTACAATGACGCGGCGGTGTTCCGCCCGAAGCGCAAGGTGGCTGGCGCAGAAAGAGATCAATAGCATGGAAAACACCGTCCGCTGGGGCATCCTCGGCACCGGCAAGATCGCCCGCGCGATGGCCAATGGCTTGCGCGATGCGCCCGGCGCGCAACTGGTGGCGGTCGCCTCGCGCAGCAGCGCCGGTGCGCAGGCCTTTGGTGCCGAATTCGGCATCGAACATTGCCACGGTTCCTACCAGGCGCTGGCCATGGACCCCGGCGTTGACGTGATCTACATCGCCACACCGCACACCCTGCATGCGGAAAATGCCTTGCTGTGCCTGGCCGCCGGCAAGCACGTCGTATGCGAAAAACCGTTCACCATGAATGCGCGCGAAGCGCAGGCCGTGGTTGACATGACGCGCGAGAAAAAGCTGTTTTTGATGGAGGCCATGTGGAGCCGTTTCCTGCCCGCCGTGCAGGAAGCGCAACGCATCATCGCCAGCGGCGAAATCGGCGTGCTGCAACAAGTGCAGGCCGATATCGGCTTTGTCGCCAACTTCCCGCCCGAGCACCGCATGTTCAATCCGCAGCTGGGCGGCGGCGCATTGCTCGACGTGGGCATTTATCCGTTGTCGATGGCGGCCTTCTTCCTCGGCCCCGTATCGCAGGTGCAGGCGCTGGCCGAGATGGGCGCCACCGGCGTCGATGAACAGGTCGCGTTCTCGCTGCTGCACGCTGGCGGCGGCACCTCGTCCTGCGCCTGCAGCCTGCGCGCGCAAACGCCGACGGAAATGACCATTTCCGGCAGCCTGGGACGCATCCGCCTGCCCAGCCGGTTTTACAAGCCCGACCACCTGATCGTCGAGACGGTGGATGGCGAACGCCGCGTCGTCGCCGCGCCCCACCTGGGCAATGGCTATGCGCATGAAGCCATCGAGGCGATGCGCTGCATCCGCGCCGGCTTGCTGGAAAGCCCCCTCATGCCGCATGCCGACAGCGTGGCGCTGATGCGCAACCTCGACACCATGCGCGGCCAGATCGGCCTCGTCTACCAAGCCGACCAGGCGTGAACAGGAACCCCATGACATTGCACTCATCCCGTCCCAGCCTGAAAACTGTCCTCATCGCCAGCGGCGTCGTCCTGACGCTGGCGATGGGCGTGCGCCACGGCCTGGGCTTCTGGATGCAGCCGATTTCGCAAGCGAATGGCTGGACGCGCGAAACGTATTCGCTGGCGCTGGCCATGCAAAACCTGATGTGGGGCGTCTTCGGCCCGTTCGCCGGCATGGCGGCCGACCGTTTCGGCACCATGCGCGTCGTCATCGTCGGCGCCATCAGCTACATGACGGGCCTCGTGTGGATGGCGCTCGTGACGCAGCCCACTCTGTTCATCGTCGGTTCCGGCATTTTCATCGGCCTGGCGCTGGCCTGCACGGCCTTTGGCGCCATCAGCGGCATCATCGGCCGCAGCGCGCCGCCCGAGCAGCGTTCGTGGGCTTTCGGCATCTCGTCGGCGGCCGGCTCGTTCGGCCAGTTCCTCATGATGCCCGTGGAGCAGCAGCTGATCTCCGCCGTGGGCTGGCAAAACGCCTTTTATGTGCTGGCCGCGCTGGTGCTGCTGGCGATGATCCCGATGGCCTTCTACCTGCGTGAGCCGCCTGTCTCGCACGCCAGCGGCCCGCAGCAAAGCGTGGGCGCCGCCTTCAGCGAAGCCATCGCCAGCCGCTCGTTCTGGCTGCTGCTGGCCGGGTATTTTGTCTGCGGTTTCCAGCTGGTCTTCATCGGCGTGCACTTGCCGGCCTACCTCAAGGACCAGGGCCTGATGAACCCGAACGTCGCCGTCACGGCGCTGGCCCTGATCGGCCTGTTCAACATCGTCGGCTCCTACTACGCGGGCAAACTCGGCGGCAAGATCGCCAAGCGCTACCTGCTGTCTGCCATCTACGTGACGCGCGCCGTGGTCATCACCGCGTTCCTGCTGGCGCCATTGTCGGCATGGTCCGTGTATCTGTTCGCCGCCGGCATGGGCGTGCTGTGGCTGTCGACCGTGCCGCTGACGAACGGCATCATCGCCGGCATTTTCGGCGTGAAGCATCTATCGATGCTGGCCGGGATGGTGTTCTTCTCGCACCAGGTGGGCAGTTTCCTCGGTGCGTGGCTGGGCGGCTATCTGTACGAGCACCAGGGCAGTTACCACATCGTGTGGATGATCACCATCGGCCTGGGTCTGCTGGCCGCGCTGATCAACCTGCCCATCGACGAGCGCGCCGTCAAGCGCGTGGCGGTGGCCGCGTAATGGCCAACTGGCGTACATGGCTGTGGCGCCTGGCTGGCGCCGCGCTGCTGGCCATCGTCTTCCTCGCCTATCTGCGGCCCGACTTCATGCTGGACCTGGCGAACCGCTTCTGGATGTGCATGTAGGCTGCGCGGGCGCAATGTAGTTTGCGAAAAGTCGGATTACGCTACGCTAATCCGACCTACCCGGCCTGCCGCCACGCATATCGCGTAGGTCGGATTAGGCCGAAGGCCGTAATCCGACAACACCCGAAAATAAACAATACCAACGGCGCTTAGGCCGAAGGCCGTAATCCGACACCACCCGAAAATAAACAATACCAACGGCGCTTAGGCCGAAGGCCGTAATCCGACACCACCCGAAAATAAACAATACCAACGGCGCTTAGGCCGAAGGCCGTAATCCGGCAACACCTTGAAACCATGCGATACCGACGCGCATCCCAGCCAGGCGGCAGTTTTTTCTTCACGGTGGTGACGGCTCATCGCCGCCCCATTTTTTCTTCGGCAACAGCTGTGGACTTGCTGCGTGACGCATTCAGCGCCGTGCGCCATCAACGGCCATTCGCTATCGACGCTATCGTCATCCTGCCCGATCACCTGCACTGCATCTGGACCCTGTCTGAAGGCGATGCCGATTTCATGACGCGCTGGCGCTTGATCAAGACGTGGTTCAGCAAGCGCTGCGATCTTGAAAATGTCTGGCAGCAGCGGTATTGGGAGCATGTCTTGCGCGATGAGCGCGACTTCGCCAAGCATGTCGATTACATCCATTACAACCCCGTCAAGCATGCTCTTGTGAGCAAAGCCATCGATTGGCCGTATTCCAGTTTTCACCGGTATGTAAAGCAGGGATGGTGTGCCGCGGATTGGGGCGGCGATGGTGTGGATGTGGCGGGTGTTGGGCGGGAGTAGGCGGGGTCAACAATGTTGTCGGATTACGCTACGCTAATCCGACCTACCGTTTGCGTCATGAGTAGGTCGGATTAGCGCAAAGCGCGTAATCCGACATGCAATGTAAGACCTACACCTTCAAAAATTCCTCTTTCCCACCCAGCCAGCGCGCCAGGTGCGCTTCCACGGTGGCTGCGGCGGTGGCCGTGGTGGCGTGCAGCAGATCGTGCGCCACGTCGCGGGCCTGGTCCACCAGCCATTGATCCGTTTCCAGGTCGGCGAAGCGCAGCATGGCCTGGCCGGACTGGCGCGCGCCAAGAAACTCCCCGGGGCCGCGGATTTCCAGGTCGCGGCGGGCGATTTCAAAACCGTCCGTCGTTTCGCGCATGGTCATCAAACGCTGGCGCGCCACGCCGCCCAGGGGGCCCTGATACAGCAGCAGGCAGACGCTGGCCGCCGAGCCGCGGCCCACGCGCCCGCGCAGCTGGTGCAGCTGAGACAGGCCGAAGCGCTCGGCGTGCTCGATCACCATCAGCGAGGCGTTCGGCACGTCGACGCCCACCTCGATGACGGTGGTGGCTACCAGCACGTGGATATGGCCGGCGATGAAAGCGTCCATCACTTCCTGCTTTTCCGCCGGTTTCAAGCGGCCGTGCACGAGGCCCACTTGCAGCGCGGGCAGGGCTTCGGCCAGCATCATGTAGGTGTCGGTGGCCGTCTGCAGCTGCAGCGCTTCCGATTCCTCGATCAGCGGGCAGACCCAGTACACCTGCCGGCCTTCCAGTGCGGCCGCATACACGCGGGCGATAACTTCGTCGCGCCGGTTCTGGTCGATGGCGCGCGTGACGATGGGGCTGCGGCCCGGTGGCAGTTCGTCGATCACCGACACTTCCAGGTCGGCGTAATACGTCATGGCCAGGGTGCGCGGGATGGGCGTGGCCGACATCATCAACTGGTGCGGCACGGCCGCGCTGTCGCCCTTGTTGCGCAGGGTCAGGCGCTGGCCCACGCCGAAGCGGTGCTGCTCGTCGACGATCACCAGGCCCAGTTTGGCAAACAGCACGTTATCCTGGATCAGCGCATGCGTGCCGATCACCAGCTGCGCTTCGCCCGATTCGATCAGGGCCAGCGCGGCCGTCTTTTCCTTTTTCTTCAGGCTGCCCGTCAGCCACGCCACCTTCACGCCCAGCGGCTCCATCCAGGCGGCGATCTTGCGGAAGTGCTGCTCGGCCAGGATCTCCGTGGGCGCCATCAGCGCGGCCTGGTAGCCGCTGTCGATCGCCTGCGTGGCCGACAGGGCGGCGACGACCGTCTTGCCGCTGCCGACGTCGCCCTGCAACAGGCGCTGCATCGGATACGGCTGGCGCAGGTCGGCGCGGATTTCCTCGAGCACGCGCGCCTGTGCGCCCGTCAGCTTGAAGGGCAGGGCGGCGCCGAAAGCGTTCGACAAATTGCCGACGATGGGTAGCGATGCGGCGCCCTTCGAGCGGCGCGCGCGCTGGGCGCGTTTCAGCGACAGCTGCTGCGCCAGCAGTTCATCGAACTTCATGCGCACCCAGGCCGGGTGCGAGCGGTCCATCAGCGCGCTTTCATCGATGTCCTGCGGCGGATAGTGCAGCAGGTGCACGGCGGCGCGGAATGGCGACAGCTGCATCTGGCGCAACAAATCGTCAGGCAAGGTGTCCTGCCAGTCGATGCGGCGCATGGCGTCGGCGATTTCGCGCCGCAGCACGTGCTGCGACAGGCCTTCGCCGGACGGATACACGGGCGTGAGCGCCGTGGGCAGGGGCGCGCCCTCGTTGACCACCTTATACGTCGGGTGCACCATCTCGGCGCCGAAAAAGCCGTGTTTGAGTTCGGCGCGCGCGCGCACGCGCGTGCCTTCGGCCAGCTGCTTGACCTGGCTGCCGTAGAAATTCATGAAGCGCAGCAGCAAATTGCCCGTTTCGTCGGCGATCGTCACCAGCAGCTGCTTGCGCGGCTTGAAATTGACTTCGCATTTGGTGACGACACCCTCGACCTGCCACGACTCGCCGCCGCGCAGGCAGGCGTCGCGTATCGTGTAGACCTTGGTTTCGTCCTCGTAGCGCATCGGCAGGTGCAGCACCAGGTCCATGTCCGTGCGCAAGCCCAGTTTGGCCAGCCGGCTTTCCGTGCTGACCACTTTTTTGACGGCTTTCGGCTTGGTGGCCGGCTTGGCTGCGGGTGGAAGATCGGGCTTGGGTTCGGACATATCGGAGATTTTTGTGCCGCTAGCGTAAAATAGAGGGTTGTCCGGCACACCCTGTGCGTACCGCAGTCGTAAATTGTTGCGGCGGATTATTGTAATGCCTGTATAGGCGCACAGTATAGTGCCAGATGTTCCATTGCGCACTCCTAATCATTTTTGACGTACTTTTGAAGCAAAACGCATGTATTCGCTTTCCGATTTCGATTTTAATTTGCCGCAAGAAAACATTGCGCAAACTCCATTGGCCGAGCGCAGCGCCTCGCGCCTGTTGCATCTGGACGGCGACGCTCTGGTCGACCGCCAGTTCGCCGACATCGTCGGGCTGTTGCAGGCGGGCGACCTGCTGGTGATGAACGATACGCGCGTACTCAAGGCGCGCTTCTTTGGCGTCAAGGAAAGCGGCGGCAAGATCGAGGCACTGGTCGAGCGCGTGCTCGATGACCGCACCGTGCTGGCCCAGGTACGCGCGTCGAAGTCGCCGCCGCCCGGTTGCCGCATCCGCCTGGCCGACGCCTTTGATGTGACGGTCGGCCAGCGCGCCGGCGAATTCTTTACCCTGCACTTCGAGGCCGACGTGTTCGAGCTGATCGAGGCGCATGGCCGGCTGCCGCTGCCGCCGTACATCGAACACGATGCGGACGAATTCGACGAGACGCGCTACCAGACCGTGTTCAACAAGGTGCCCGGCGCTGTCGCCGCGCCGACGGCCGGCCTGCATTTCGACCAGGCCCTGCTCGATCAATTGAAGGCCAAGGGCGTCAACTTCGCCTATGTGACCCTGCACGTGGGCGCTGGCACCTTCCAGCCCGTGCGCACGGAAGTGCTGGCCGAACACAAGATGCATACCGAGTGGTACACCATGCCGCAGGAAACCGTCGACGCCGTGCGTGCCGCGCAGCTGGCCGGGCGCGACGTGGTCGCCGTCGGCACGACCAGCCTGCGCGCGCTGGAATCGGCCTCGCAAAGCGGCCAGCTGGTGGCGGGCAGTGCCGACACGGCCCTGTTCATCACGCCCGGCTATGCGTTTAAAACGGTGACGCGTTTGATCACCAACTTCCATTTGCCGAAGTCGACGCTGCTGATGCTGGTGTCGGCCTTTGCTGGCTATGCGCCGATCCGCAGCGCCTACGCGCATGCGATTGCGCAGAATTACCGTTTCTTCAGCTATGGCGACGCGATGCTGCTCACCACGCAATCGCGCGCTGTGCTGAACCTTGATACTCCCGTGAAAGACTGACATGCTGGAATTTACATTACTCAAGACCGACACGAGCGGCCTGACCAAGGCACGCCGCGGCACCTTGAAACTCAACCATGGTGTCGTGCAGACGCCGATCTTCATGCCAGTGGGCACTTACGGCTCCGTGAAAGCCATGTCGCCGCTGGAACTCAAGGAGATCGACGCGCAGATCATCCTGGGCAATACATTTCACCTGTGGTTGCGTCCAGGTAACACCGTCATGGAAAAATTCGGCGGCTTGCACGGTTTCATGGGCTGGAACAAGCCGATTTTGACGGATTCGGGCGGCTTCCAGGTGTTTTCGCTGGGCGCCATGCGCAAGATCACGGAAGAGGGCGTGCATTTCAATTCGCCCATCAACGGCGATAAACTGTTCCTCTCGCCGGAAGTGTCGATGCAGGTGCAGCGCGTCTTGAATTCCGACATCGTCATGCAGTTCGACGAATGCACGCCGTACGAGATCCAGGGCCGCCCGGCCACGATCGAGGAAGCGGCCAAGTCCATGCGCATGTCCTTGCGCTGGGCGCAGCGCTCGAAGGACGAGTTCCACCGCGGTGAAAACCCGAATGCGCTGTTCGGCATCGTGCAGGGCGGCATGTTCGAAATGCTGCGCGACGAGTCGCTGGCCAAGCTCGAAGAGATCGACTTCCCCGGCATCGCCATCGGCGGCCTGTCCGTCGGCGAGCCGAAGGAAGACATGATGCGCATGCTGGCCCACGTGGGTCCGCGCCTGCCGGCCAACAAGCCCCATTACCTGATGGGCGTGGGCACGCCGGAAGATCTGGTGGCGGGCGTGTCGAACGGCATCGACATGTTCGACTGCGTCATGCCGACGCGTAACGCCCGCAATGGCTGGCTGTTCACCCGTTTTGGCGACATCAAGATCAAGAACGCCAAGTACAAGGAAGACCAGGCGCCGCTCGACGAGACCTGCAGCTGCTACGCCTGCCGCAACTTCTCGCGCGCCTACCTGCACCATTTGCACCGCTCCAAGGAAATCCTCGGCGCGCGTTTAAATACCATCCACAACCTGCATTACTACCTGGACCTGATGCGCCAGATGCGCGAAGCGCTGGACGAAGACCGTTTCCACGCGTTTACGCTGCAATTCCACGCGGAACGCGCACGCGGAACTTAAGAAAACCTTATCTGGCGCCCTGGCCGCAGCATGGCCGGAAGTTTTGTGTATTGGTGCTTGGACTGGGGCGATAAAGCATTGCATAATGCCTTTTTAGCCCCATTTGAAGCTGCCATGCCTGCAATTGGAGGCTTGGCGGATTGCCAATGCTAGAATACAGCGCTATTTTTTCAAACTGATTAGAACTGGAGTCACCGTGTTTTTCATTTCCAACGCTTATGCGCAAGCCCCAACCGACGCCCTGGGCCTCGGCGGCAACCTGACCAGCTTCTTGCCGCTGGTATTGATGTTCGTGGTCATGTATTTCCTGATGATCCGCCCACAGCAAAAACGCGCCAAAGAACAACGGGCGATGATGGACGCGCTGGCCAAGGGTGACGAAGTCGTCACCGCCGGCGGCATGCTGGGCCGTGTTGTCAAGGTAGTGGACGCTTACGTCACCATCGAAGTGGCGACCGGCACCGAAATCACGGTGCAAAAGAGCTCCATCACCACCTTGCTGCCTAAAGGCACCCTGAAGGCGCTGTAATTCCTCGCTGTCATTGCCAAAGCAATGATTGAACGGGGCGGCTACCCGCCGCCCCTCGCGACGCCTCCGACGCTCAACACTGAACGCTGAATCAATATGAATCGCTATCCTGCCTGGAAATACATCATCATCGTCGTCGCCTTATTGCTGGGCGCACTCTATACGGCGCCCAACTATTTCGGTGAGTCACCGGCGCTGCAAGTAACCAGCGGCAAGTCGACCGTCAAAGTGACGGGCGAGCTGATGACGCAAGTCGAGCAAATATTGACGAAAGAGAACGTCAAGTCGGAAGGTGTCACCATGGATGGCGCCGGCAACCTCGCCTCCGTGCGCGTGCGTTTCGCCGATCCCGATACCCAGTTCAAGGCGAAACTGGTGCTGGAAAAAGACCTGAACACCGATGCCAGCGATCCCGCCTACATCGTGACGGTCAATCTGCAAGCCAATACCCCATTGTGGATGCAGAAATTGCATGCCTTGCCCATGTTCCTGGGCCTGGACTTGCGCGGCGGCGTGCACTTCCTGATGCAGGTCGATGCGAAAGCCGTACTGAACAAGAAAGTCCAGGGCGTCCAGTCCGCCGCGCGTAGCGTGTTGCGCGACAAGAATATCCGCCACGCCGGCATCGAGCGCGTGGGCGACAGCGTCCAGATCAACTTCCGCGACGCGGAAACGCGCGTGAAAGCTAAAAATGTCCTGTCCGACCAGATGACGGAACTGGCGTTCGCCGATGCGGGCGAAGGCAGCGATTTGAAACTGAACATCACCCTGAAGCCGGCTGCCCTGAAGGCAACCATTGATGAAGGCGTGAAACAGAATATCTCCACCCTGTCCAAGCGCGTCAACGAGCTGGGCGTTGCCGAGCCGCTGATCCAGCAGCAAGGCCCTGACCGCATCGTGGTGCAATTGCCTGGCGTGCAGGACGTGGCCCGCGCGAAAGCCATCATCGGCCGCACGGCGACCCTCGAAGTGCGCCTGGTCGATGAGTCCATCGTCCCCGGCACCGAACTGTCGAGCGCCATTCCGTTCAACTCGGAACTGTTCACCGTCGGCAAGGGCGTACCTGTCGTACTGGCGAAAGACGTGATCCTGACGGGCGACTATATCTCCAGCGCCACGGCCAGCTTTGACCAGAACCAGCAAGCGGCCGTATCGATCGACCTGAACGGCGACGGCGGCCGCAAGATGCGCGAAGCGACGCGTGAACGCGTGGGCAAGCGCATGGCCATCGTGCTGTTTGAAAAAGGCAAGCCGGAAGTGCTGTCGGTCGCCACCATCCAGCAGGAACTCGGTTCGCGCTTCCAGATCACCGGCATGGGCGGCGCGGAAAACGCGAACGAACTGGCGCTGCTGCTGCGCTCGGGCGCCCTGTCGGCACCGATGACCGTCATTGAAGAACGTACGATCGGACCGCAGCTGGGCGCGGAAAACATCGCCAAGGGTTTCCACTCGACCCTGTACGGCTTCATCGCCATCGCCGTTTTCATGATCGCCTACTACATGCTGTTCGGCGCCTTCAGCGTGCTGGCCCTGGCCACCAACCTGCTGTTGCTGGTCGGCTTGCTGTCGATGATCCAGGTGACGTTGACCTTGCCCGGTATCGCCGCTATCGCGCTGGCGCTGGGTATGGCGATTGACGCCAACGTGCTGATCAATGAACGTATCCGTGAAGAGCTGCGCGCCGGCAATACGCCGCAAGCGGCGATCGCCGCCGGCTTCGACCGCGCCTGGGCCACGATTCTCGATTCGAACGTGACGACCCTGATCGTCGGCCTGGCGCTGCTGGCCTTCGGCAGCGGTCCTGTGCGCGGCTTCGCTGTTGTGCATTGCCTGGGTATTCTGACCTCGATGTTCTCCTCCGTGTTTGTCTCGCGCGGCGTGGTCAACCTCTGGTATGGCCGCAAGAAAAAGCTGACGACCTTGTCGATCGGTACGGTGTGGGTGCCGGGCGCCAGCAAATAAGCGACGGCCCCGACTCACCCAATAGCGTCAACAGCGATCGCGTCCGGTGGCACAGCCGCCGGACGCACAGAATAGAACTCAGAGGATTTCATGGAATTTTTCCGGATCAAAAAAGATATTCCCTTCATGCGCCATGCGTTGATTTTCAACGTGATTTCGGCCGTGACCTTCCTTGCCGCCGTCTTCTTCCTGGTGCACAAGGGCTTGCACCTGTCCGTCGAATTCAAGGGCGGCACCTTGATGGAGGTGAAATACCCCAAGGCGGCCAATCTTGAAGGCATACGCGGCACCCTGATCGCCATGGGCTACGAAGAGCCGGGCGTGACCAGCTTCGATACGGCGCGCGACGTGATGATCCGCCTGCCGGTGGAAAATGGCGTCAGCGCCGCGAACACCTCGCAGCGCGTGTTCGAATCGCTGTGCAAGGCCGAGCAGGGCGCGACCAAGGCCATCGACACCGTCACCGAAAAGGGCGAACATGTGCTCAAGAGCGCCTGCATGGACACCGCCGGCAATGAAGCGGTGGTACTGCAGAAGGTTGAATTCGTCGGCCCGCAAGTGGGCGAGGAACTGGCGCAGAACGGCTTGAACGCGCTGGTGGTGGTGATTATCGGCGTGATGATCTACCTGGCCATCCGCTTCGAATGGAAATACGCTGTCTCGGCCATTATCGCCAACTTGCATGACGTGGTGATCATCCTGGGCTTCTTCGCTTTCTTCGAATGGGAATTCTCGCTGACGGTGCTGGCGGCGATCCTGGCGGTGCTCGGTTATTCCGTCAACGAATCGGTGGTGATCTTTGACCGTATCCGCGAAAACTTCCGCAAGCAGCGCAAGGCTTCCGTGCATGAAGTGATCGACAACGCGATCACCAGCACCATTTCGCGTACCATCATCACCCACGGCTCGACCCAGATGATGGTGCTGTCGATGCTGGTCTTCGGCGGCCAGACCCTGCACCACTTCGCACTGGCGCTGACCATCGGTATCTGCTTCGGTATTTATTCGTCCGTGTTCGTCGCGGCCTCGATCGCCATGTGGCTGGGCGTCAAGCGCGAAGACTTGATCAAGCCGGTCAAGGAAAAAGACGAAACCGACGGCGCCGTGGTGTAAGCGCAGGGCTTTTTGCAGGTCGAATGAAGAACGATCACCGTTTGCGGTGGTCGTTTTTTTTTGTAACGGATGATGATGAAGCGTATTTTATTGATGGGCATGATGGCGGGCGTGACGGCGCTGGCCGACGCCGCCGATTTCAGCCGTGTCGATGCCGGCAGCATCGCCATGCGCGGCCCGATTGCCGAGGGCGACGTGGACAAGCTGCGGCTGCTGGCCGCGCCGGGCACCGTGCTGTTGCGCGTCAATAGCGACGCAGGCGATCCGCAGGCGGCGATGCAGCTGGGCCGCTATCTGCGCCAGCAGCAATGGCGTCTCGCCATCGACACGCTGTGCGCGGGCAGCTGCGCCCTGTATGTCTTCCCGGCCGCGCGGCACAAGCGCATTCCGGCCGATGCCGTGCTGGCGCTGCAGGAATCGGCGTTCCTGCGCGCGCAGGCGAGCCCGGCACAGATGCGCCGCACCCTGGCCGAGGCTGGCGTGGCGGCCGAGGATCTGAACGGTGAAACGGCGGCGCTGGCGGCCCGGTTGGCAGAGACGGCGGCGCAGGAAGCGGCGTTTGCCGCGGAGCTGGGTATCGCCCCCGCCTTTTACCGCGACTTCCGGCAGGTGGCGGCGCAGGCCGATAGCGTGCGCCAGCGCTTTCCCGACCAGGAGGCGGCCGTCTACTGGTGGCCAACCGCCGCCCGCCTGCGGCGCTGCTATGGCATCGCCGGCGTGGAGGAGGGGACGCGCGCGGCGCGCCTGCTGCCCGACGGCTATCTGTATGTGCCGGCCCTGTCGGCCCTCGTCATGGGCGACCAGGCTTTGCAGGCTTGTCCATGAGCCGCAGCGGCCGTTTGTTCCTGCTGATGGACGCCATGCGCGCCAGGCGCGTGCCCGTTACGGCGGCCCAGCTGGCGCAGCAGCTCGGCGTTTCCGAGCGCACGATTTACCGCGATATCCAGACCCTGGCCGAGTTGGGCGCGCCCCTGCAGGGCGAGGCCGGCATCGGCTATGTGCTGCGCCGCGGCGCCTTCTTGCCGCCACTGATGTTTGGCGCCGACGAGCTGGAGGCGCTGGTGCTGGGCGCGCGCTGGGTGCGCCGCCAGGGCGATGCGGGCCTGGCGCAGGCGGCCAGCAATGCCCTGGCCAAGATCGCGGCCGCCTCGCCGCGCGACTTGCGCGACAGCATGGCCGAGACCAGCTTGTGGGTGCCGCTGGGGCGTCCCGCCGATGGCACGCAGCCGGCCGACCGTTACGTGCAGCCCGTGCGCGAGGCGATCCGCTACGAACAGAAGCTCACGCTCGCCTATCAGGATGAGCACGGCAGCGCCACCTCGCGCACGGTGTGGCCGTTCGCCCTGGCTTTTTTCGAAGGCAAGCGCCTGCTGGCCGCCTGGTGCGAACTGCGCGGCGATTACCGGCATTTCCGCATCGACCGCATCGCCGACGTGCGGCAGCATGCGGAGCGCTATCCCACGCGGCGCCATGTGCTGCTTGATGCCTGGCGCAAAGCGCACGAGATTGACCCGGAATCCTGATATCCGCTCCTGACAAAAACTGTCAGTGACGGCGACTACGATGGTGGCTTCTTCACTCACCGGAGCCATCTATCATGCGCTTGTACCACCACCCCATGTCTTCGAATGCCCGCCGTGCCCTGATGACGGCGATCCACCTCGGCCTGCCTCTGGAGCTGGCCGAAGTCGACTTGATGAATGCGGACGACCGCCGCCGCCTGGTGGAACTGAACCCGAACGGCAAAGTGCCCGTGCTGGCCGATGGCGATTTTCTGCTGTGGGAATCGTGCGCCATCATGCAATACCTGGCCGAGCAGGTGCCGGGCCAGACGATTTATCCGCAGGCGCCGCAAGCGCGCGCCGACGTCAACCGCTGGCTGTTCTGGGCCGCGCAGCACTTCGCGCCCGCCATCAGCGTGCTGGCCTGGGAACGCGCCTGGAAAGGCATGACGGGCAATGGTCCCGCGGACCCGCTGGAAGAGGCGCGCGGCGAGCACGAACTGCATGCCTGCGCCGTGGTGCTGGACGCGCATCTGGCGCGGCGTGACTGGCTCTGCGGCGATGCCTTGAGCCTGGCCGAGTTCGCCGTGGCCGCGCCGCTGATGTACAGCGAGGCCGTGCGGCTGCCGCTGGCA
Source organism: Janthinobacterium sp. EB271-G4-3-2 (assembly GCF_020858035.1). Classification (NCBI taxonomy): domain Bacteria; kingdom Pseudomonadati; phylum Pseudomonadota; class Betaproteobacteria; order Burkholderiales; family Oxalobacteraceae; genus Janthinobacterium; species Janthinobacterium sp. EB271-G4-3-2. The sequence goes on from NZ_JACYMG010000014.1 coordinate 36,676, forward strand.
CAGTACCAGCACATCCAGGCGTGGTTTGCCCGCGTGCGCCAACTGCGCGCCTGGCAGGAAACGGACGTGGAACTGTTGCCGGGATAATCTGCGCGCTAAGTGAGCCAGCGCACGGAGCCGGCGCGGCGCACCGCATAAGATAGGGCTGTCTCTTTCAGGACATCCCTAGCTTTGGACTTTACCCGCTTTCGAGCGGGTTTTTTTTTGAATAGCGGCTTGATAAATTGATAATCGCTGCACAGATGGGGCACATCCCATTTCCAGCAGGTACGCCATGTTCATGCCACGCCATCCGAAACCCCTGTTGAGTACAAAAGCGGTGGCCATGCAAGTTGTCGAGCAGAAGCAGGGAACGCAGGCCATGGACAAGCATGTGCTGATCGTCGATACGCTCAAGCCGGCGGCACCGCCGCCGGTCGTCAAGAAGCCGGCAGGCTAGTGCACGAGCACTTTGAGCAGCGATTGCACTTCATCGTCCGATTCTTCCATGATGCTCGACAAGGTTGCATCGTCGCCGATCAGGCAATCGATGCTGCGCGCGGCGCGGGCCGCCCGCACGGCGATGGCGGCCGGGCTTTCGTTGAGCGGTGACGAGACGGGCGCCAGGTCATTTGCCAGCAGCAGGGTGTCGCCCAGCGATTCGGGCGGGATGGCGCGCAAGCCTTCCCACAGCGCATCGATGGCGCCCCTGACCGCTTCCGGCACCTTCAGTTTGGCCAGGACGCCGTGGCCGATGGCCTGTTCGCCATGTTCGACCCAGTCTTCCGGTTCGCCGTCGAGGATGCCGGGGAATTCGGCCGCGCGCGACAGCAGATAAAAGCCGCCCACTTCATGCATGATGCCGGCAAACAGGGCCGTATCGGGGTCCACCTTGGTGACGCGGCGGGCCAGTACCTGCGACAGGGCCGCCACGTGGGCCGTATGCTCCCACAGCTGGTTGGCCTTCGCCTGCAGCACGGGATCGGTGATGGTGCTGCCCAGCTGGCGCACGATCAGCGATGCCACCACCGACTGCAGGGTACGCACGCCTAGCCGCTGCACGGCATTGCGCACGCTGGTGATTTCATTGCCGGAACGGTTGAACGCCACGGAATTGGCGATGGCCACCGTGCGCGCGGCCAGCAGCGGATCTGCCTGCACCAGCTTGGCGGCGGCCTCGATATGGCAGTCGGGATCGGCCAGCGCCTCTTGCAGCTTGAGCGAAGCGTCCACATTGGCAGGAAAGGTCAGCTCGCCACGAGCGGCTTGTGCGGCGATGCTTTTAAAGGCGTCGAGTCTGTTCATTGAAAAAATTATACTCGCAATATTTCCGTGCGGAACTTTTTAGCCATGATCTTTTCGCAAACAGCTTAGCAAAAGGCAAGCAAAGCCCTGTAAACGGAAAAAGGCATGCCGAATCGTGACATGCCTTTTTAACGACAGCGATCGTCACAGCGCTGGACAGGACCATTGCGAGCGGATGGGATTTTGGGCCGAGAAGCGCAACCGTACTTTAGTACGGTGAGCATCGCCGGCCGCAAAGCGCACCGCGCAGCAGGTCCTGTTCAGCGCTATTACAGCGACTCACTAAAGATTGCGTCGCAGCCTTCGACGAGTTCGTCGCTGTCTTCCAGCTCATCGGTCAAGCCCAGGTCGAACAGTTCCTCGACGGCGTTCATGAAGCTGTTGTGCTTGGTGGCGCCGATCAGGCGGTAGATTTCGCCGTCTTCGTTGCGCACGCCGATGATCAGTTTTTCCTGGCGTACCAGTTCCGGCGTGCTGGCGTTGAGCAGCAGGTTGCCGATGATGTGTTTATCGAAATGAGCAGGCTTTTTGCCTTCGAGCAGTGAGGTTTTCAACTTGGTTTCCTTTGTCTTGTTTGAATGTCTGTGCTTGGTGTATGGTCAGCCGTGGCCGTTGGCAATGGCGTGCTTCAATCCTGCCAGCGTCGTTTCCAACCGCATGAAATCATCTTCGGTATAGCCGTCGAACAGACGCTGGCCCTGCTTTGTCAGCTTGGGGAACACGTCCTGAAACACTTGCTCGCCCTCGCAGCTCAGGCGCACGTAATAGGAACGCTTGTCGCGTGGACAACGTTCGCGTATCACCAGCCCCTTTTGTTCCAGCCGGTCCACCACGCCCGTCAAAGTACCCTTGGTAATCAGGGTTTTCTGGCCCAGTTCCTTGTAGGACATGCCGGGGGTGTTGCCGAGCGTGGCAATGATGTCGAATTGCGCATGCGTCAAGCCGTACTGGCGCACGAAGTCGCTAGAAAACCGCTCGAAGCCTTGCATGCATTCGGCCAGCAGCCGGATACTTTTTAAATATCGTTCACCCATGGGGGGGATTATATCCTTCCGCTCCGCTTTTTTCCGCCGCGCCAGGATGTGCCCTTGCATGAGGGGCGCGACGGGGCGGAAGTCCGGTATCATGTGGGCAACTCAGCCCTTGCCTTTGGTCCGCCTCGCCGATGTCCTTCGCTAATCTTTCCCGTATCGGCCTCGACAAACCGCTGCGTTTGCTGCTGGTCCATGCCGGCGACGCCGAGTCGATCACCTGGGCCGGCCTGGTGCAGCCGCTGCGCCTGTGCGCGCGGGCGCTGGGGCCGGAGGCCCTGCAACTGGACGTGCGCACGCCGGAACAGGTGGCCGCGCAGGGCGGCAACTGGCATATCGCGCTGCTGGTGGCCGACGAGACGCAAGCGCCGCTGCGCGCCGAGCTGTGCCGGGCCGTGATCGAGCGCTGCCGTTCGGCGCCGTTCTGGGGCGGCGTGGGTGCGGCCGTGCTGTGGCTGGCCGACGCGGGCGTGATGGATGGCGTGCGCATCGCCTTGCCCTGGGCCCTGTACGCCGATGCGGAAGCGAAGGCCGAACGGGCCATCCTGACGCCGCACCTGTTCGACATCGACGGCCCGCACATCACCTGCTGCGGCGGCGCGGCCAGCATCGACTTTTCGCTGACCCTGATCGAAACCATCTTTGGCGCCGACGTGCAGGCGCTCGTCAAGGAAGCGCTGTGCGTGGACAAGGTGCGCGGCAAGGAAGAGCGCCAGAGGGTGGCCCTGCAGGCGCGTTTCGGCGTGCTGCAGCCCAAGCTTTCCGAGGCGGTGACCTTGATGGAAGCCAATATCGAGGAACCGCTGTCGACCGACGACATCGCCAGCCTGGTGGGCCTGTCGCGGCGCCAGCTCGAGCGTCTGTTCAAGCAATACCTGGGCAGCCTGCCGTCGCGCTACTACCTGGAGCTGCGGCTGCAGCGCTCACGGCAACTGTTGCTCGATACACATTATTCCATTGTGCAAGTAGGCCTGATGTGCGGCTTTTCCTCCGGCTCGCACTTTTCCACGGCCTTTGGCACCCTGTTTGGCAATACCCCGCGCGAAGAACGGCAGCGCAAGCTCATGCCCCCTGTGTGATGAAGGCAAGCCCGGCTGTGATGAATTGTGAAAATCCTTGTCGCAGATTCAAAAGAGTTTTAGCATCCCGCTTTTTATAATGCAGTACACACGTAGCTGTCGTAGCTGCGGAGTACCTAACATATTGATGGGGAAATGCTATGAATGCCAAGCTTGATTCGACCGTAACGGCTCGTCCAGTCACCCGGGAAACCTTTGACCAGGTCCTCGTTCCTACCTACGCCCCTGCAGCCATGGTGCCCGTGCGCGGTTCCGGACTGGATCTGTGGGACCAGTCAGGCAAGCATTACCTCGATTTCACCTCCGGCATCGCCGTCAACAGCCTCGGTCACTGCCATCCGGCCCTGGTTGACGTGCTGACCAAGCAAATCAACAACTTGTGGCATTTGGGCAACGGCTACACCAACGAGCCTGTCCTGCGCCTGGCGCTGGCCCTGACGGAAGCGACCTTCGCCGACCGCGCCTTCTTCTGCAACTCGGGCGCGGAAGCCAATGAAGCGGCCCTGAAACTGGCGCGCAAGTACGCACACACCAAGTTTGGCGCGCACAAGTCGCGCATCATCTCGTGCTTCAGCTCCTTCCACGGCCGCACCCTGTTTACGGTGTCCGTCGGCGGCCAGGCCAAGTACACGGAAGGCTTCGAGCCGCTGCCGCCATCGATCGACCACATTGCCTACAACGACATCGAAGCGGCGCGCGCCGCCATCGGCGATGACGTGTGCGCCGTGATCGTCGAGCCGGTACAAGGCGAAGGCGGCGTGGTGCCGGGCAATCCGGAGTTCCTCAAGGAGCTGCGCGCCCTGTGCGACAAGACGGGCGCCCTCTTGATTTTCGACGAAGTCCAGAGCGGCATGGGCCGCACTGGCGCCTTGTTCGCCTACATGGGCTACGGCGTCACGCCGGACATCCTGACGGCCGCCAAGGCCCTGGGCAACGGCTACCCGATCGGCGCCATGCTGACCACGAATGAGCTGGCGCAAACGCTGGCCGTCGGCACCCACGGCACCACCTACGGCGGCAACCCGCTGGCCGCCACCGTGGCCCTGACCGTGCTGGACACGATCAACACGCCGGCATTCCTGGCGCGCGTGAAAGAAGCGAGCGTCAACACCATCGCCATGCTGCAAGGCTTGATCACGGATTACCCGCAAGTGTTCTCCATCGTGCGCGGCAGCGGTTTGCTGCTGGGCCTGGTCGTCAGCGATGCCTTCAAGGGCCGCGCGAAAGACATCCAGAAAGCGGCCGAAGCGCAAGGCTTGATGGTGCTGATCGCCGGCATGGACGTGGTGCGCCTGGCGCCGGCCCTGATCGTCTCGGACGAGCAGATCGCCGAAGCGGGCCGTCTGCTGCGCGCCGCCATCGACGGCATGCTGAAAGCCTGAAGCTAGCCCCGCTCCCTGTTTGATCACCGGCCCGCCGCTTTGCTGCGGGCCGGCTTGGTTCTACCCCAGCATTGTCAGCATTGAAGGAGTACCCATGTATGTTGTCCGTCCGGTAGAAATTGCGGATATTGCAGCCCTCGAAGCGCTGGCCGCGGTAACCATGCCGGGTGTCCATACCCTGCCGAAGACGCGCGAAAAAATCGCCGCCTCCGTCGAGCGCTCCATCGCCTCGTTTGCCGCCCATGTCGACATCCCCAGCGAAGAGTCGTATCTCTTCGTGCTTGAATCCTTGCTCGACAAGAGCATCGCCGGTACGGCCGCCATCTTCGCCTCGGCCGGCTCGAACGGTACCTATTTTTCCTTCCGCAACGACGTCATCCAGCAAGTCTCGCGCGACCTGAACATCAGCCACAGCGTGCATGCGCTGACCCTGTGTTCGGAGCTGACGGCGTACTCGCAGCTGTCCGGCTTCTTTGTGCGCAACATGGAGCAGGCGGGCCTGGAAGCGGCCCTGCTGTCGCGCGCGCGGCTGCTGTTCGCCGTGCTGGCGCCGCACCGTTTCGGCGACCGCTTCTTCGTGCCGCTGGCCGGCATCACGGACGCCAACGGCCAGTCGCCGTTCTGGGATGCGCTGGGCCGCAAGTTCTTCCAGATGGATTTCCTCGATGCCGAAAAAGTCATCGGCGGTGCGCGCAACCGCACCCTGATCGTCGAACTGATGCCGCACTACCCCGTGTACGTGCCGCTGCTGCCCGGCGACGCGCAGGCGGCCATGGGCCAGATCCACCCGAGCGGCGAACTGGCGTTCAATCTGCTGACGGAAGAAGGCTTTGAAGCGGACGACTACATCGACATCTTCGATGGCGGCCCGATTTTGCAGGCGCACAAGCATGCGCTGCGCTCGTTTACGGGTTCGCTCACGCGCCGCGTCGTCGCAGGCGTCACGCCCAGCCGCACGGGCATGAAAGTCAACTATGCGGTCGCTTCCGGCGCCGAGCGAAATTTCCGCGCCGTGACCTTTGCCTGCGATGCGCTCGAAGCGCAGGACACCATCGGCTTGCCGGCGGACCTGCTCGAGGCGCTGGCCGTGGCCGAAGGCGACAGCGTCATTTGCGTGCGTATCTAAGGGAGTCAATTTTATGCTAGTAGTACGCGCCATCAACGCCAATGACCTCGATGCCCTGTACGGCCTGGCCAGCCAGGTCGGCACCGGCATGACCACCCTCAAGCCGGACATGAAAATGCTGGGCGACCGCCTGGCCATCGCCTGCGCCTCGTTCGCCGAAACCATTCCGCCCGAAAAGCGCGACTACATGTTCGTCATGGAGGATACGGACACGGGCCGCCTGGCCGGCGTGTGCGCCATCAAGGGCGCCGTGGGCCTGGACGAACCGTTCTATAACTACCGCATCGGCACCCTGGTCCATTCCAGCCGCGAGCTCGATGTGTTTACGCGCATGGAAACCTTGTACCTGTCGAACGACCTGACGGGCAGCACGGAACTGTGCTCGCTGTTTCTGCACCCCGATTACCGCAGCGGCAACAACGGCAAGCTGCTGTCGAAAAGCCGCTTCCTGTTTATCGCCCAGTTCCCGCAGCTGTTCACGGAAAAGCTGATCGCGGAAATGCGCGGCTACCAGGCGCCGGACGGCAGTTCGCCGTTTTATGAAGGCCTGGGCCGCCACTTCTTCAAGATGGATTTCCACCACGTCGACGACTTGACGAGCCTGGGTAAAAAATCCTTCATCGCCGAACTGATGCCGCGCCAGCCCATGTATGTGGCCTACCTGCCCGACGAAGCGCAGGAAGTCATCGGCAAGGTGCATCTGAGCACGGCGCCCGCGCGCCGCCTGCTGGAACAGGAAGGCTTGCACTTCGAGGGCTATGTCGACATTTTCGACGCCGGCCCCGTGCTGCAGGCGCGCGTCTCCGAACTGCGCGCCATGCGCGACAGCATGCCGGCCGTGCTCGACGCCGCGGCTGCGCCGGAAGTGTGCGGCGATGCCGCTCAGGCCGAGCCTTACCTGGTGTCGAACACCGACCTGAAAGATTTCCGCATGATTGTCACCAGCGCCAATCCGCATAGCGGCAAGATCGCGCTCGACGACGATGAACTGCATCTGCTGCGCTGCCATCACGGCGACACCGTGCGCACCTTGTCACTCAACCCGAGGAAGCATCCCCATGTCTAACGTATTGAATCCATCTACCGCAGCATCGAACTTCATCAACGGCGCCTGGCTGCCAGGCACGGGCCGTGAACTGGCCACCATCGATCCGTCGAACGGCAAGCAGACCTGGGCCAGCCTGGAAGCGACGGAGAACGAAGTCGAACAGGCGTGCCAGGCCGCGCGCGCCGCTTTCGAAGCGTGGGCCGACACGCCCGTCGACGAGCGCATCGCCATCTGCGTGCGCTTTCGCGAACTGCTGAAGGAACATGCGGAAGCGCTGGCGCTGCTGATCTCGGAAGAAGTGGGCAAACCGCTGTGGGAGTCGCGCACGGAAGTGGCCACCATGGCCAACAAGATCGATATCTCGGTGCAGTCGTACAACGCGCGCACGGGTATCACGCAAAGCAAGATCGCCGATGGCGACGCCGTGCTGCGCCACCGTCCGCATGGCGTGTTCGGCGTCTTCGGACCATACAATTTCCCCGGCCACCTGCCGAACGGCCACATCGTGCCGGCCCTGATCGCCGGTAACACCATCGTCTTCAAACCCAGCGAATATGCGCCGCGCACGGCCATCAAAACCGTGCAGCTGTGGCAGCAGGCGGGCTTGCCGAATGGCGTCGTCAACCTCGTCAACGGCGGACGCGACACGGGCGTGGCGCTGGGCGCCAATCCACACCTTGACGGCGTATTGTTTACGGGTTCGTGCCAGACGGGCATCAGCCTGCATCGCCAGTTCGGCGGCCAGCCGGGCAAGATGCTGGCGCTGGAAATGGGCGGCAACAACGCCCTCGTCGTATGGGACGTCAAGGATGTCGACGCGGCCGTACACCACGCGATCTTCTCCGCCTTTGTCTCGGCCGGCCAGCGCTGCACCTGCGCGCGCCGCTTGGTGGTGCAGGATAACGCTTTTGGCGCCGCCTTTGTGGCGCGCCTGGTGGAAGTGGCCGCGAAACTGGGTATCGGCGCTTCCGACGCCCAGCCGCAGCCGTTCATGGGCCCGGTGGTATCGAGTGCCGTGGCAAAACGCCTGGTGCAGGCGCAGGCGGACATGGTCGCCAAGGGCGGTACCACCTTGCTGCAGATGCGCCAGTTGAATCCCGAGGCGGGCTTTGTGACGGCCGGCATCGTTGACGTGACTGGTGCTGTCGGCATTCCCGACGAAGAGTGGTTCGGCCCGCTGCTGCAAGTGGTCCGCGTGGCCGATTTCAACGCGGCCCTGAAGGTTGCCAACGCCACGGAATTCGGCTTGGCCGCGGCGCTGCTGTCCGACGATCCGGCCCTGTGGCAAACGTTCCAGGCGCGCGCGCGCGCCGGCATCGTCAACTGGAACCGTCCCACCACGGGCGCGGCCAGCACGGCGCCGTTTGGCGGCATCGGCAAGTCGGGCAACCACCGTCCGAGCGCCTATTACGCGGCCGATTACTGCGCCTACCCGGTTGCCTCGATCGAAAACAGCGTACTGGAACTGCCGGCCAAGCTGTCGCCCGGCCTGAATTTTTAAAAAGGACATGCCTCCCATGCACAGCACGCGCGAATACAATTTTGACGGCCTGGTCGGGCCATCGCATAACTATGCCGGACTCTCGTTCGGCAACGTGGCCTCGTTCAGCAATGTGAAAAGCGCTTCGAATCCGAAGCAGGCCGCCTTGCAGGGCCTGGCCAAGATGCGCGCCCTGGCCGCGCGCGGCTTTGCGCAAGCCTTGCTGCCGCCGCAGGACCGGCCCAATTTCCGCCTGCTGCGCTCCATCGGTTTCACGGGGACGGACGCCGAGGTGCTGGCGCGCGCCTACCAGGAGTCGCCCGTCATCCTGGCCTGCGCCTATTCCGCCTCGCCCATGTGGACGGCGAATGCCGCCACGGTCAGCCCGTCGGCCGATACGCACGATGGCCGCGTGCATTTCACGGCCGCCAACCTGAATAACAAGCTGCACCGCGCCTTCGAGCATGCGCAGTCGGCGCGCAGCCTGCGCGCCATCTTCGGCGACGAGCAGCACTTCGCCGTGCACGATGCGCTGCCGTCGACGCCCGCCTTTGGCGACGAGGGCGCGGCCAATCACACGCGTTTGGGCGCCAGCCACGGCGCGCCGTCCGTTGAATTGTTCGTGTATGGTCGCGTGGAGTTCGATCCATCGGCGCCGTCGCCGAAGCGCTACCCGGCACGCCAGACCCTGGAAGCGTCGCAAGCCGTGGCGCGATTGCACGGCCTCGACGCGAAGCGCACCGTGTACGTGCAGCAGAATCCGGAAGTGATCGACCAGGGCGTGTTCCATAACGACGTCATCGCCGTCGGCAACGGCAATGTGCTGTTCTATCACGAACAGGCGTTTGCCGATGAAGAGGCAAGCCTGTCGCAGCTGCGCCGCGCCGTCGCCGGCACGGGTGCGCAACTGGACGCGCTGCGCGTGGACACGGGCCAGGTACCGATCCAGGATGCGGTGACCAGTTATCTGTTCAACAGCCAGCTGCTGACGAAAGAGGGCGGCAAGATGGCGCTGGTGATACCGCAGGAATGCCAGGAAAACCGCGCCGTGTCGCGCTACCTGGAAGGCCTGGTGGCCAGCGGTGGACCGATCGATGAACTGATACATTTCGACCTGCGCCAGAGCATGCGCAACGGCGGCGGGCCCGCCTGCCTGCGTTTGCGCGTGGCCCTGACGGAAACCGAGGCGCGCGCCATGCACCAGGGCGTGATCATGACGGAAACACTGTACCATCGGCTGGTGCAGTGGGTGGAAAAGCACTACCGCGACCATCTGGAGCCGGGCGACCTGGCCGATCCGCAGCTGGCGCTGGAAGTGCATGCGGCGCTTGAAGAATTGACGATCATCCTCAACTTACCGGGATTGTACGACTTGTAGGCGATAGAAAAAACACAGAAAAAATCCGAGACAGACTATCCGTAGCACAGAATTGGACGGGCGACCCCCGTCTCTTGACACCGCTGCCGCCCAGCCACAAGCCCGAACGACAGCGTTGGACATTCACATTACCGTAATGGAGATGCAAGATGAATCACACGCCACAAGATTTGCGTACACAAACGCTGGAGTTGATTAACGCGGCTGGCAATGCAGGCAAGGCGGCAGCGCCTGTCGTGCAGCTGGTGCAGGCATGGCTCGACTCGCTCGACGCCGAAGACCTGGCCGACATCGCGCCCGACAGCCTGGCGCCCGTGCTGGTCGACGGCTTCACGCAAGCGGCCAAGCGCACCGGCAGCGGCTGCCAGATCGCCACCCTGCGTTATGCGGATGGCCGTGGCGGAATGGCGAGCGCCTTGCTGATCCTGAACGAAGACATGCCTTACCTGGTCGACTCCATCGTCATGGCCATGCGCCGCCAGCACCTGGCCGTGCGCGGCGTGATGAACACCGTGCTGCCCGTGCGCCGCGCCGCTGACGGCAGCGTCGAAGCGGTGCGCCAGCCGGGTGATCCGCTCGAATCGTATGTGTTGGTGCTGCTCGACGAAGAGCTGGCGCCGGAAGCCCTGGCCGCGCTGGTCGCCGCCCTGGAGACGGTCGCGCGCGACGCCGCCGTCGTACGCCGCGATGCCGCCGCCATGAGCGAGCGCCTGGCCGCCGTCGCCACGGCAGCATCGCAGCATGGCGAAGAAGGCGCGGAAGTGGCCGCCTTCCTGGAATGGGCCCGCAGCGGCGGCTTTGAAGTCTTCGGCTACGCCTATTACCGCGTCAAGCCGGGCGTGCGTGAACTGGAACGCGACATTCCGAGCCGTGTCGGCGTGCTGCAGGATACGGCGCACCCCGTCTACGGCACCTGCCTGGCGAATATCCCGGGCGACTTCGACACCCTGGCCAAGCGCGACTCGGCGCTGTCCATCGTCAAGGCCGACGTGGCGGGCACTTTGCACCGCGACCAGCAGCTCGATTTCATCGGCGTGCGCGACATGGATGCGCAAGGCGCGATCCTCGGCGAGCATTGCTTCGTCGGTCTGTTTACCCGCGCGGGCAATTCCACCCCGCTGGCGGCGCTGCCGTTTGCGCGCGGCCGCGTGGCCAAGGTTTTGAGCCTGGCCGGCGTGCGCCAGCAAGGCTTCCGTGCCGAGAAATTCCGCGAAATCCTCGAATCGCTGCCGCGCACGGAAGCGCTGGAAGCGGATCTCGATTGGCTGGCGCAAGTGTGCGGTTCCGTCGTTTCGCTGTACAAGCAGCCGCGCACCAAGGTTTTTGCGCGCCGCGACGTGTATGCGCGCCACCTGAACGTGCTGGTCTATCTGCCGCGCGAGCGCTACAGCGCCAGCGTCGCATCGAGCCTGGCAAAAGCCCTGCAAGCCAGTTCCGGCGCCACGCACGTGAGCATGCAAACCCTGGTGGCCGACGGTCCTCTGGCGCGCGTCTACCTGATCGCCCACGCCGCGCGCTATCCGCTGGACCTGGAAACGGATATCGAACAGCCGCTGCTGAGCGTACTCGATGGCTGGCATAACGGCTTTGCCGCCGTGGCCGACGCCGTGCCCGACGTGGCCCTGCGCACCAGCCTGCGCAAACTGTGCGCCACGTTACCGCTCGATTACGTGGCCGCCACCGCGCCGGCCGTCGCCTTCCGCGACCTCGACACCATCTTGCGCAATACGGATCCGGCGCACGTGGCCGTGCGCATCGAAACGGGCTTTGTGACCACGATTCGTCTGTATTCGGCCAACAAGGTGCCGCCGCTGTCGACCATCCTGCCGGCGCTGCACAACGCGGGCGTGGCCATCGACCGCGAACAGGCGTATTCCGTTTCGCTGGCCGACGGCACGCGCTATTTCGTCACCAGCCTGACGGTCGATGCCGCCAGCGCGGCGAAACTGGCGCAGCCATCCGTCGTCGCCGTGGCGCAGGAATTGTTTGCCGCCCTGTTCAACGACACGGCCGAAGATGGCCGCCTGAATGGCCTCGTCATCGAAGGCGGCTTGTCGACGCGCGAAGTGCAGCTGGTGCGCGCCTATACCAGCTACTGGCGCCAGACGGGCAGCCGCTTCTCGGTACGCTACATCGCCGAAAGCCTGCGCAAGCAGCCGACCCAGGTCAAAGCCCTGGTGGAAGCGTTCCTGCAGCGCTTCGATCCTTCGCTGTCCGACGCGCAGCATGCGACGGCCCTGGAAAGCATCGCCGCCATCAAGGCCGGCCTGCCCTCCGTGAACCATGCCGATACCGAGGAAATCCTCGGCGCGCTGGCCGACCTGATGGCCGCCACCCTGCGCACCAGCTACTTCCAGAACAATCAACAAGGCGACAAGATCATCTTCAAGTTCGACACCAGCAGCCTGGCGCTGGTGCCGGAACCGCGTCCTTACCGCGAGATTTTCGTCTTCTCGCGCCGCTTCGAAGGCGTGCACCTGCGCGGCGGCCCTGTCGCCCGCGGCGGCTTGCGCTGGTCCGACCGCATGGAAGACTACCGCACGGAAGTCCTGGGTCTGGTGAAAGCGCAGATGGTCAAAAACGCCGTCATCGTGCCGGCCGGTGCGAAGGGCGGTTTTGTCTGCAAGATGATGCCGAAGGACGCCGTGCGTGAAACCATCGCGGCCGAAGGCGAAGCCGTCTACCGCCTGTTCATTTCCAGCCTGCTGGAAGTGACGGACAACCGCTCGCTGGGCAATATCGTCCCGCCAGTCGACACCGTGTGCTTCGACGACGCCGACCCGTATCTGGTGGTGGCGGCCGACAAGGGCACGGCCACGTTCTCGGACATCGCCAACGGCATCGCCGTGCAGCGCGGTTTCTGGCTCGGCGACGCGTTCGCCTCGGGCGGCTCGAACGGCTACGACCACAAGAAACTGGGCATCACCGCCAAGGGCGCGTTCGAAGCCGTGAAGCGCCACTTCTATGAAATGGACCACGACCTGAACACCACTCCGATCACCATGGTCGGCGTGGGCGACATGTCGGGCGACGTGTTCGGCAACGGCGTATTGCTGTCGCGCCAGCTGAAACTGGTGGCCGCGTTCGACCATCGCCACATTTTCCTCGACCCGACACCGGACGTCGCCGTCTCGTTCGAGGAACGCGCGCGCCTGTTCGCCTTGCCGCGCTCCTCGTGGGACGATTACAACAAGGAGCTGATCTCGACAGGCGGCGGCGTGTATCCGCGCACCGCCCGCACGATCGAACTGTCGCCGCAAATCCGCACCGCGCTCGATATCGCGGAAACCTCGTTGCCGCCGGAAGAACTGATGCACCGCATCCTGAAATCGCCCGTGGACCTGTTCTACAACGGCGGCATCGGCACCTACATCAAGGCATCGACGGAGAGCCACGCGCAAGTGAAGGACCGCGCGAATGATCACATCCGCGTCAGCGGCAATGAGCTGCGCGTGAAAGTCGTGGCCGAAGGGGGCAATCTGGGCGCGACGCAGGCTGGCCGTATCGAGTTCGCGCTGGCGGGCGGCCGCATCTTCACCGATGCGATCGACAACTCGGCCGGCGTGGATTGCTCGGACCATGAAGTGAACGTGAAAATCTGGCTGGACGTGGAAGTCAACGCGGGCAAGCTGACGGAAGAAGAACGCAACCGCGAGCTGTATGCGATGACGGACGACGTCGAGCGCCTGGTCTTGCGCGACAACACGCAGCAGACGCATTTGCTGGTGCGCGAGTTGCAGGCGCAAAGCGAAAGCGCCGTGCAGGATGGTTATGCCGCCCTGATCGCCAGCCTGGAAGAAGAGGGCGCGCTGTCGCGCGAACTGGAGCAGCTGCCGTCGGTGGCCGAACTGGCACGCCGCAAAGCCGACGGTCGTGGCCTGACCACGCCGGAACTGGCGGTGGTGATCGCCAACGTGAAGAACCGCTTCAAGCGCATCCTGTCCGCCCTGCCGTTGACCGACGAAACGTGGGCCGAGCCGGTGCTGAAACCGTACTTCCCATCCCTGCTGGTGGAAACCCGTTCGGCGCTCGACCACCCGCTGGCCAACGCCATCCTGGCGACCGTGCTGGCCAATGAAGTGATCAACCGCTGCGGCCCGCTGATGATCCGCAACCTGGCGGCGGAACACGGCGTGGCCGAGTCAAGCGTGATCCTGGCCTGGGGCCAGGCATGGGTGGCGCTGAACCTGGCGCCCGTGTTCGACGCGCTCGATGCGGATGCCTTGACGGTGCCGCGCGACGTGTCGATCAAGGTCGATGCGCAAACGCGCGTGCTGCAGCAAACGATGATCGCCGGCGTGCTGTCGGTGCCGGCCGAGCAGTTGCGCGGCGCCGGCCTGGCCGAACTGACTGGTTTGTTTGGCGCGGAATCGAAACGCGAGCTGCTCAAAGCCGTTGGCATCAAGTCGGAAGCGGCGCTGGTGCCGGGCCTGACGCCGGCCTTCGTGCAGGCGTGGGATGCGGTCGATGCGCTGGAAGTCGTGGCCGGCTTCCTGTTCCCGGCCCTGTCCGTGGCGCGTCCTGCTTCGATGGATCTGGCCGCGTTCCTGCAAGTGGGCCTGGCCCTGCGCAGCCAGGCGGGCATCGATACGCTGGAACGTGGCTTGAAGCTGGCCGCGCAAGGCAAGTCGCAGGAACAGTTGCGCAACTATGCGCAGCAAGCGCTGCGCCGCACGCAACAGCGTCTGCTGACGCAGGTGCTGGCGCGCGCCGAGCAAGGCAATGCCGGCCAGGCCGTCGATGCGGTGACGGGCGCGCTGGGCCTCTCGGCCTATGTGGCGGCGACGGAACTGGAGCAAGCCATGCTGGACGTGTGGACCTTGTCGGAAGCCGTGAATAAAATCACGGCGAAAACCCCAGCGGAAGCGGCGGTGTAATGACGCAAAAAGTAACACAGGTAGTGCAGGCGCTGGCGCAGGCCGATTTCAGCGGCGTGGCCCAGTTGTTTTCGGACGCCGGTTTCACGGTGGCCTTGCCGGCGCCCGGCATGCTGCAAGTCGTCAAACCGGGAGCCGGCCGCGCCAGCGTGGCCGTCTCGGTGGGCGTGCATGGCGACGAGACGGGACCGATCGAAGTGCTGGCGCATCTGCTCGACGCCTTGTCGCGCGATGCATCGAAGCTGGCCGTCGATTTGCTCGTTTGCGTGGGCAATGTCGATGCGATCCGGGCCGGCAAGCGTTTCATCGACGCCGACCTCAATCGCATGTTCCGCCCCGTACGGGGCAGCCTGGCGCAAGCGGCGGAAAGCGCGCGCGCCGATGAAATGATCGCCGCGACAACAGCGTTCTTTGAAGCGGCCGGTCCCGTGCGCTGGCACCTGGATTTGCACACGGCCATCCGGCCGTCCGTGTACCCTACGTTTGCCATCGTGCCGGACCTGGTGGCCGACGACGCCAAGGCACAGCTGATAGCCTGGCTGGGCCAGGCGGCCATCGGCGCCATCATCATGAACCCGCAGTCGGCCGGCACGTATAGCTATTATTCGGCCGAGCATTTCGGCGCGGCCGCCAGCACGGTGGAACTGGGCCGCGTGGGCACCCTGGGGCAGAACGATTTGTCCCTGTTCGACGACGTGTCGCGGGCGCTCGATGGCCTGCTGCGCGGCCTGCCTGCGCAGCCCGTCAAGGCGCAACCGCACGTGTTCAAGGTGGCGCAGGAAATCATCAAGCACAGCGATGAATTCCGCATGGCTTTTGACCGCGGCACGCAGAATTTCACGTCCCTGCCGCAGCACGCCGTGATCGCCAGCGATGGCGACCATGTGTACACGGTGCGGCACGCGGAAGAGCTGGTGGTGTTCCCGAACCCGGACGTGCGCGTGGGCTTGCGCGCGGGACTGATGGTGGTGCGCGTGTCCTGATCTTCAAGCCATGCACAGCAGCAGGCGCCAGCCGGGGAAACCCGTCTGGCGCTTTTTTTATGGAAAAATGCCACATAGAAATAATTATCCATTAGGCAATCAATTGATTTAAAATATTTACCCTTTGCAATTTTTTGGACCGATCATGTTGAAACGCCTGCTGACAGCCCTGCTGTGCCTGACCCTCTCCGGTCTGACGGCTGCCGCCCCTGCCGAAGAGAAGGCAGCCGCAACGGAAATGACGGCCGAGCAATTCCTCGCCCAGTTGCACCTGCAGCGCGGCAAGATTACCTTGCCGGGCGGTATCGCCACCCTGGATTTGCCCGCCGGCTTCCGTTATTTGTCGCCGGCGGACGCCGAGCGCGTGCTGGTCGACGCCTGGGGCAATCCGCCGGGCATGGAATCGCTGGGCATGATCGTGCCCGCCAAGACCAGCGTGCTCGAGCGCGACAGCTGGGGCGTGGTGGTGACGTATGAAAAGGAAGGGCATATCAAGGATGATGATGCGGACAGCATCCAATACGACGAATTGCTCAAGGATATGCAGGCGTCCGTGCTGGAAAACAATGCGGAGCGCAAGAAGCAGGGCTATCCCGGCATCCATCTGATGGGCTGGGCGGAAAAACCCAGCTATGCCAAGGATACGCACAAGCTGTACTGGGCCAAGGATTTGATGGTCGATGGCGGCGAGCACTCGCTGAACTACAACGTGCGCGTGCTGGGCCGTGAAGGCGTGCTGAACCTGAATGCGATCGCCAGCATGCAGCAGATCGCGACGATCAAGCAAGAGATGCAGCAAGTGACGGCGTTCACGGAATTTACCGACGGTAACCGCTACACGGATTTCGACAGCAAGACGGACAAGGTGGCCGAGTACGGCCTGGCGGCGCTGGTGGCCGGCGGCGTGGCCAGCAAGCTGGGCCTGTTTGGCAAACTGCTGGCGCTGCTGCTGGCCTTCAAGAAAGTGCTGCTCCTGGCCGTCGTGGGCGGCGGCGCGGCCATCGTCAAATTCTTCAGCGGCAAGCGCAAGGACAAGCCGGCGCCGATACAGCCGCAGGAGTCCGTTGAACAGCCAGCGCATTTGCCGGACGGCAAGGTCAACTTCGACAAGTAAAAGCAACTGGGCCGCTCGGTGCGCTGACGCACACGGGCGCGCTGTCCGAACACAGCGCCTCGGGTACACTGGCTCATCGTTCACTATCAGGAGTCCGCCATGTCCGTGTCCATGTATCAGGCAACCATTCCCGTCTTCATCCGCGGCTTGCGCGTCGTCTCGTCCCTGCTGGAAAAAGCGCAAGCCCACGTGGAGGAAGATGGCATCGTGCCCGAGATTTTGCTGGGCGCGCAGCTGGCGCCCGATATGCTGGATTTGACGGCGCAGGTGCAGCGTGCCAGCGATACGTCGAAGATGTCGGTCGAGCGCCTGAGCGGCGTACCGGCGCCGAAGTTCGAGGATAACGAAGCGTCGTTCGAGCAGTTACAGGAACGCATCGCCAGCACCATCGCCTACATCGACAGCGTGAATGCGGGGCAGATGGCGGGCAGCGCGCAGAAGGAAGTCGTGCTGAACTGGACGGACGAAGGGACAAAATTCTCGGGCGATGATTACCTGCTCAGCTTTGCCTTGCCGAACTTCTATTTCCACGTTTCCATGGTCCACGCCATTTTGCGCAACAATGGCGTGGCCTTGGGCAAGCTCGATTATCTTGGTCCGTACGATTGATAGGCTTGAAAAACCGTCGCGAGCGGCGATGATTTGTGGCTGAGAAGCGCAACCGTACTTTGGTACGGGGGCGCCGAGCCGGTGAGCATCGTCGGCCGCAAAGCGCGACGCGCAGCAGGTTTTTAACGTTGCGGTTGCTGCTCGACCTGGTTCTGTACCGCATTGCCCAGCATGCCGCCGCCGATCACGCCGGCCACCGTCGCCAGCGCCTTGCCGCGGCCGCCGCCGACCTGATTGCCGATCAAGCCGCCGATGACGGCGCCCGTGCCGATGCCCACGTAGTTCGGTTGTGCTGGTGCCGGCGCAGGCACTGGCTGCGGCTGGCGTGCCGGTTCGCGGTAGGCCGTGTCGCGGTAGCCATCGTTGTTGTCATTGTAGGCAGGGCGCGCTTGCGCCACTTGCGTGTGGTGCACGACGCGCTTGTGCACGACAGGCGCCGGGGCTGGTGCCGGGGCGGCTTGCGCGACGACAGGCGCGGCCACCGGTGCAGTCGCGGGCGCTGCCAGGGCAGCGGCGCCGGCCGGCGTCATGGCGGCCACGTCGGCCGGCACGGCAGGCACATTCGCCCGCGAATTGGGCAGGATGCCGGCGATGGACGCCGCGCCGACCAGGCACAGGACCGTCACGGAAATGGCGGCGCCGGCCATCAAAGGGTGGATGCGGCTGGCGGTAGTCGTCGTGTTCATGTGTTCTCCTGGGGTGGTACTGCGGGTGTTATTGATGTGTCCAGATTAGCGGCCTCGCCTGTCCAAGGCTAGCCCTTGCGCTGTATCAAACGTAAGCAGGTGTAAGCCGCGCTTTTCAAAGCACAGTAGAATCGGTGCTTCCCCTTTTCCGAAAGTCCGCCATGAGCCAGCTATTCACGCCATATGCCCTGGGGCCGCTGCTGGTGGCCAACCGCATCGCCATCGCGCCCATGTGCCAGTACTCGGCCGACAACGGCAACGCCACCGACTGGCACATGATCCACCTGGGCCATTTGGCGCTGTCCGGCGCGGGCTTGCTGATGACGGAAGCGACGGCTGTCTCGCCCGAGGGACGCATCTCGGCCGAAGACCTGGGCCTGTGGTCGGATGCGAATCAAGCGGCGCTGGCCAACGTGGTGCAGGCCATCCGCCGCCACGCACCGATTCCCCTGGTGGTGCAGCTGGGCCACGCGGGCCGCAAGGCGTCGAGCCGCGCGCCCTGGCAGGGCGGTGCTTGCGTGCACCTGGCCGAAGGCGGCTGGCAAACGGTGGCGCCGTCCGCCATTGCCCATGCACCGGGCGAAACCGTGCCGATCGCCCTCGACGAGATAGGCTTGCTGCAAATCAAGGGCGCCTTTGTCGCGGCCGCCCAGCGCGTGCATGCGCTGGGCATCGAGGGCATCGAATTGCATGCGGCACACGGTTATCTGCTGCACCAGTTTTTGTCTCCGCTGTCCAACCAGCGTACCGATGCGTATGGCGGCAGCCTGGAAAACCGCATGCGTTTTCCGCTGGAAGTTGTTGAAGCCGTGCGCGCCGCCGTGCCGGCCGACATGGCCGTGGGCGTGCGCCTTTCCGCCACCGACTGGGTCGATGGCGGCTGGGACATCGAGCAAAGCGTGCGTTTCGCGCAGGAACTCAAGCAGCTGGGCGCCGACTTCATCCACGTCTCCAGCGGCGGCATTTCGCCGCAGCAGCAAATTCCCGTGGGTCCCGGCTATCAGGTGGCGTTTGCCGAACGCATCAAGCGCGACAGCGGTTTACCCACCATCAGCGTGGGCTTGATCACGGAAGCGCAGCAGGCGGAAGACATCATCGCCAACGGCCAGTCCGACATGGTGGCGCTGGCGCGCGCCATCCTGTTCGACCCGCGCTGGCCCTGGCATGCGGCGGCCCAGCTGGGCGCGCAAGTGCCGGCGCCGCCGCAGTACTGGCGCTCGCAGCCGCGCGAATTCAAGAACCTGTTCGGCGACACGACGCTGGGGCAGCGCTGACAGGTCTGCTCTGCTACACTGACGCTTCTTTCCCATTTCTCCAGGACGCTTCGACATGCGCCATTGATACTGCCGTGCTGTGCACGGCCTCGCCCATCCCGCCAGCGCGCCATTGCGCCGCGCGGGTTCGCCAGCCCTGTCTGCACGTACAAGGAGTATCCATGCCCGCATTACTACAACTCGACTGTCTGTCCTTTGTGCTGCCCGATGGCCGCACCCTGTTTTCCGATTTGCAATTTGCTTTTGCCCCGCAACGTATCGGCCTCGTCGGCGATAACGGCGTGGGCAAGAGTGTGCTGGCGCGCCTGCTGGCGGGCCAGGCGCAACCGTCTTCCGGCGCCGTGCGCTGCGACGGCCGCGTGCATTACGTGGCGCAGGAGCT
Organism: Janthinobacterium sp. EB271-G4-3-2; assembly: GCF_020858035.1. NCBI lineage: Bacteria > Pseudomonadati > Pseudomonadota > Betaproteobacteria > Burkholderiales > Oxalobacteraceae > Janthinobacterium > Janthinobacterium sp. EB271-G4-3-2. The sequence goes on from NZ_JACYMG010000014.1 coordinate 56,409, forward strand.
TGATCCTGAGCGCTACCCAACCGTGGCGGCGCTCGCTGGCGTGACCAGCTTGCTGGCAGCGCTGGCGCGCATCGCCGAAGGCAGCGTCGATGAGGCCGACTACGCGCTCGTGGGAGAGCGCTGGGATGCCCACACCCGTTTGCGCCAGGCGCTCGATGCGCTCGATTTGCGCCATGTCGATGCCGCTACGCCAACGGCCAGCCTGAGCGGCGGCGAGCGCCAGCGCATCGCCCTGCAAGGAGCCTGGCTGTCGCAGGCGGGCTGGCTGGTGCTCGATGAACCGAGCAACCATCTCGATGCGCAGCAGCGCGCCCGTCTGGTGGCGCAGATGGCGCGCTGGCCGGGCGGCTTGCTGCTGGTCAGCCATGACCGCGGCTTGCTCGAGCACGTCGATGCAATCGTCGAGCTGTCGAGCCAGGGCTTGCGCAGCTATGGCGGCAATTACGCGCTGTATGCGCAGCGGCGCGCGCTGGAACAGGCCGGTTTTGCGGCCGCCCTGCAGGCGGAAAAGGCGGGCGCCAGACGCGAACAGCGCGACGCGCAGCAGCAGGCCGAACGCCAGCAGAAACGGGTGGTGCGTGGTGAGCGCGAGGGCCGCGAAGGCAATCAAAGCAAGCTGCTGCTCGACGCACGCAAGGAGAAAAGCCAGGATAGCCAGGGCAAGCTGCGCCTGCGCGCGCAAGAGGCGCAGCAGGCGCGCCAGCAAAGGGTGATGGACGCCAGCGCCCGCTGCGCGCCCGAGGCTGAACGGCTGCTGCTGGCGCCCGACAGCGCCGTGCCGAACGGCAAGCTGATCCTGGAGCTGCGCGACGTGGTCTTGCCCTATGGCCAGGCGCAGCCTGTGAGCCTGGTCATCAGCGGGCCGCGCCGCCTGGCCGTGACGGGCAATAATGGCAGCGGCAAGTCGACCCTGCTGCGCGTGATCGCCGGACAGTTGGCGCCCGCCAGCGGCGAGGTACTGTGCCATGCGCGGGTGGCGTGGCTGGACCAGCATGCGGGACTGCAAGACGGCGAATGGAGCGCCGTGCAGCGCTTGCAGGCGCGCAATAGCACGATGGCGGAAGGGGACTTGCGCACGCGGCTGGCGCTGCTGGGCATTGCCGGCGCGCGCGCCACCATGTCCAGCCGTTTGCTCAGCGGTGGCGAGCGCATGAAGGTGGCGCTGGCGGCCGAGCTGTATGCGCAGGCGCCGCCGCAACTGTTGCTTTTAGACGAACCCGACAATCATCTGGACCTGGCCAGCCTGCAGGCGCTGGAGCAGATGCTGCTGCAATATCGGGGCGCGTTACTTGTGGTTTCGCACGACCAGGCATTTCTGGATGCGATAAACCTTGACCCCGAGGGCTTGACATTGCACAAGTGACAATTTAATGAAAAAAGTCACGCTCGATGCCTGTAGAGCATGCTTCATGAACTGATGCTGAATTTTGTTTGATTGTCGGTATAATCCACTGAATAACCGGGCCTATTTGTGAACTAAAACTGCTGGTTCACCAATATGATGACGTTTAATCTGGCACTGTTGTCGGTCACTACCGCGCTGCCAGGGCGTCATCCTGCGTGCCCTGCCGTGCATGAATTCTGGTTTCGCTTATATTGTTTTCTTGGAGAAATAGCATGTCGTTTTACGAAAAACTCAAGGCCCTCAACATTGAACTGCCAGTCGTTGCCGCACCAGCTGCCGCCTACGTGATGCATGCCCGCACGGGCAACACCGTCTTCCTGTCCGGCCACCTGGCCAAGAAGGATGGCAAGGTCTGGGTTGGTCAACTGGGCAAGGATGTCACGACGGAAGAAGGCAAGATCGCTGCACGCGGCATCGCCATCGAACTGATCGCCACCCTGCAAGACGCGTGCGGCGGCGACTTGAACAAGGTCAAGCGCATCGTCAAGGTCATGAGCCTGGTCAATTCCACCTCCGAATTCACGGAACAGCACCTGGTCACCAATGGTGCCTCGGAACTGTTCGTCGAAGTCTTCGGCGACAGCGGCAAGCACGCGCGCTCCGCCTTCGGCGTGGCGCAAATCCCGCTGGGCGCTTGCGTCGAGATCGAGCTGATCGCCGAACTGGCCTGACGCAGTGGTCTGACCACATGAGCATGCCGGCGCTTGCCGCCGGCGCGCCTTTTCCTCCTTTCCAGCAAGAGCGGAACCGCCATTGGGGTGGAGGGATCGGTGTATTCAAGAAAAAAACGGAGACACGTAATGAAAACGAGTGAACAAGGCTTGCACCGCGGCCTGGGTGAGCGGCAGATCCGCTTGATGGCGCTGGGCGCCGCGATTGGCGTGGGCCTGTTTTTGGGTTCCGGCAACGCCATCAAGATGGCCGGTCCCGGCATCATGCTGTCGTACATCATCGGTGGCGCGGTCATCTTCATGATCATGCGCGCGCTGGGTGAAATGGCCGTGCACAATCCCGTGGCCGGCTCCTTCAGCCGCTATGCCCAGGATTACCTGGGACCCCTGCAAGGCTATCTGACGGGCTGGAACTACTGGTTCCTGTGGCTGGTCACATGCGTGGCGGAAATTACCGCCGTCGCCATCTACATGGGCATCTGGTTCCCCGACACGCCGCGCTGGATCTGGGCCCTGGCGGCCTTGGGTTCCATGGGCGCGATCAACCTGCTGGCAGTGAAAGCCTACGGCGAGTTCGAGTTCTGGTTCGCCCTGATCAAGGTCGTTACCATCATCCTGATGATCATCGGCGGCACCGGCATGATCGTCTTCGGTCTGGGCAACGATGGCGTGGCCATCGGTATCTCGAACCTGTGGACGCATGGCGGCTTCTTCCCGAATGGCGCGCAAGGCGTATTGATGTCGCTGCAGATGGTGATGTTTGCCTACCTGGGCGTGGAAATGATCGGCCTGACGGCCGGCGAAGCGGCCAACCCGAAGAAATCGATCCCAGACGCCATCAATTCCGTGTTCTGGCGCATCCTGATTTTCTATGTCGGCGCCTTGTTCGTCATCCTGTCGATCTACCCATGGAATGAAATCGGCACCACCGGCAGCCCCTTCGTCATGACGTTCGAACGCCTGGGCATCAAGACGGCGGCCGGCATCATCAACTTCGTCGTGCTGACGGCAGCCTTGTCGTCGTGCAATGGCGGTATCTTCAGCACGGGCCGCATGCTGTACAACCTGGCGCTGCAAGGCCAGGCGCCGAAGGCGTTTGCGGAGACGACGGCCAGCGGCGTGCCGCGCCGCGCCATCCTCGTGTCCGTCTTCGCGCTGCTGCTGGGCGTGCTGCTGAACTACCTGGTGCCGGAAAAAGTGTTTATCTGGGTGACCTCGATTTCCACCTTCGGCGCCGTCTGGACCTGGGGCGTGATCCTCGTCACGCAGATCCAGTTCCGCAAGACCCTGACGCCGCTGGAAATCAAGAACCTGGCCTTCCGCATGCCGTTCGCACCGTATGGCTCCTGGATTTCGCTCGCTTTCCTGGCGCTGGTGATCGGCCTGATGGCGTATTTCCCCGATACGCGCATCGCCCTGATGGTGGGACCAGCCTGGCTGATCCTGCTGACGGTGCTGTACTACGTGCTGGGCCTGGCGCCAAAGGACAAGCGCGATGACGTGCCGCAAGGCTACGAGGCAGGCTGGTCGCCGGCTGATGCGCCGCACGGCAAGAAGTAATTCAGCTGAACTGAGCTGAACCAGAAGCGCGCCCCTGCCCTGCAGCGGCGCGCTTTTTCTTTCATAGAAGCAATATCTTCTTCGCCAGCACTCTTGCGTGTTTGATGGCGCACGCCTGGCGTTGTTTCCATGCATCAAAGTTCTGTTTGGCTGAGCCGGTGAAAGCCCTATAATCGCTTAGTTTTGAAAATGGACGCGATCTTTCCGGTTTTTTGCCAGGTAAGTAATCGCCAGGAAATTATTGTGAATTTATAGCAAACAGAAGTGGATGTGATGCAAGGCGCCCGGCGCGACGCAGTGCGAGCACTGCTAGCGATGGGTAACGCAGCAGCGCGCCACTTATGGAAGCTAGAAAACACAAGAATTTATTGGGGGTTACTCAAGGCCGGAGCGCTATTTGTTTTTACCCGTCATACGAATATGTGTGCCTCATAAAGGAATATTAGTGAGCCAAACCCTGGTCCAGAAAATTTGCCGCACCAAGCCGATCGATACCACGGTCGAATATGGTGAAGGCCTCAGCAGCAGTGGCTTGAGCCGGTCCATCGGCCTGTTTTCCCTCACCATGATCGGCGTCGGCGCCACCATCGGCACGGGCATTTTCTTTACCATGGTCGAAGCCGTGCCCAAGGCGGGCCCATCGGTCGTCCTGTCTTTCCTGATCGCCGCCATCACGGCCGGCCTGACGGCCTTGTGCTATGCGGAGCTGTCGTTCCGTATCCCCGCCTCCGGCTCCTCGTATTCGTTTGCCTACGCCACCGTCGGCGAGTTTCTTGCCTTCATCATGGCCGCCTGTTTGCTGCTCGAATACGGCTTGGCGGGCAGTGCCGTGGCCATCGGCTGGTCGTCCTACCTGAACAATTTCCTGGAAAATGCGTTTGGCTGGCACATACCCGAGATGCTGCGCACGCCGATGATCGTTTCCGGCCCGCATGGCATGGAGTTTCACGCCGGCCACATCAACCTGCCGCCGATCTTTTTGATCTGCATGTGCGGTTTTCTGCTGTTGCGTGGCGCCAAGGAATCGGCGCTGATGAACGCCATCATGGTCATCATCAAGCTGTCCATCCTCGTATTCTTCATCGCCATTGCCTTTTCCGGTTTCAATGCCGACAACTTCGTGCCCTTCTTCAATACCGACAATAGCAAGGGCTTTGCCGGCATGACGGGCGTAACGGCCGCGGCCGGCACCGTCTTCTTCTCCTTCATCGGCCTCGACACGGTGGCGACGGCGGGCGACGAAGTGAAAGACCCCAAGCGCAATGTGCCGCGCGGCATCCTGTATGGCTTGCTGATCGTCACCGTGTTCTATCTGCTGGTGGCCGTGGCCGCTCTGGGCGCGCAACAGGCGAAACTGTTCGAAGGCCAGGAAGCGGGCCTGGCGGTGATCCTGCAAAATGTGACGGGCAAGACCTGGCCCGCGCTGGTGCTGTCGGCCGGCGCCGTCATTTCCGTCTTCAGCGTGACCCTGGTGACGATCTATGGCCAGACGCGCATCCTGTTTGCCGTCAGCCGCGACGGCCTGATCCCGAAGTCGTTCCAGAAGATCCACCCGCGCACCCTGGTGCCGGTCAGCAATACCATCATCGTCTGCCTCGTCGTGGCCGTGGTGGCGGGTTCCATCGATGCGACTTACCTGTGGGACATGGTCAGCATCGGCACCCTGACGGCTTTCATGGTGGTCTCGATCGCCGTGCCCGTGCTGCGCCACAAGCAGGGCGCGAACCGCATCGAAGGCTTCAGCGTGCCGTTCGGCCCGTATGTGATTCCCGGCCTGAGCGTACTCGCCTGCCTGTACATCATGCGCGATTTGCCGCATACGACGTTTGTCGTGTTTAGTATCTGGATGGCGGTGACGGTGGCCATTTACTTCTTGTACAGCATGCGGCATTCGCATCTGGGCAGGAAGGCCCGCTAATGCAGTCTGTTCCATCCAAAACCGCCGCGCTTGCCGGCGGTTTTTTTTATTTCTAACCGGAATTTACATGATGAAAATAACTGATCTGGCCGCCTGCGGCCTGCTGGCAAGCAGCCTTCTGGGCACCACGGCACACGCCGCCGCTGCAACCGGGCCGGCATTGCGCGATTACCGCGCCGTGGCCCTGTCGGCCAATGGCCAGCGCATCGCCGCCATCGAATCGAACAAGGCGGGGGAGCAAGCGCAGCGCCCGCACGCGGCCATCGTCGTGCGCGACGCCGCCAACGGCGCCATCGTGCAGCAATTCGATCCGTGTGCCGTGTGCTCCTACGACAAGCCCAGCTGGTCGCCAGATGGCAAACAGCTGGCCTTCATCGGCTACGACGCCAAGGCGGGCACGGCGCAGCTGTACCTGGCCACCCTGTCGCAAACGCAAGTCCGAACGTTGACCAGTATCAAGGGCGTGGCCAGCACGGCGCGCTGGTCGCCGGACGGCAAGCAGCTGGCCTTGCTTGCGACGGTGGGCGCGCGCAAGCTGGCCGGCGCCGTGGAGGCGGGCGCGCGCCAAGTGGGCGAAGTGGGCAGCGAAGACGACGCCCAGCGCATCGCCGTCGTGCCGGCCAGCGGCGGCGAGCCGCGTCTGCTGTCACCCGCCGACACCTATGTGTATGAATACAGCTGGACGCCCGATGGCCGCGGCTTTGTCGCCACCAGCGCGCAGGGCAATGGCGACAGCAACTGGTGGGTCGCCAAGCTCAGCCATATCGATGCGGCCACGGGCGCCCTGCGCGTGATCGCGTCGCCGGCCATGCAGCTGAACCTGCCCTCGGTTTCGTCTGATGGCAGGACGGTGGTCTTCATCGGCGGCCTGATGAGCGATTTCGGTTCCATCGGCGGCGATATCTACACGGTGCCGCTGGCCGGCGGCACGCCGCGCAATGTGACACAAGACTATCGCGGCACCTTCAATGGCGTCGTCTGGCGTGGCGCCCGCTTGCTGGCAACGGCCCTGATCGATTCGCAACTGGCGCTGGTGCCCGTCGATGCGCAAACGGGTCCGGCCCAGCCCGTGCTGCTTGGTGAAATCAGCAGCAGCGGCAGCGATGGCCGTCTGTCGTTCAGCGCCGATGGCTCGCAAGCGGCGGCCGCGCAGGAAGACTTTACGCACGCTTCCTACCTGGTGGCGGGACCGGTGGCCCAGCTGAAAAAGATCACGCGCGACAATGACGGCTTGGCGCCGCAGCTGACGGTGCAGAACGTGGGCTGGAACAACGAGCAATACAAGGTGCAGGGCTGGCTGCTGGGGCCGTTGAAGACGGACGCCGGCAAGCGCTATCCGATGGTCGTCAACGTGCATGGCGGCCCGGGCGCGGCCGCCTCGCCCCGTTACGTGGGGGCGGACACCCTGATCCACGAATTGACGCAAAAAGGCTATTTCGTCTTCCTGCCCAATCCGCGCGGCAGCTTTGGCCAGGGCCAGGCTTTTACGCGTGCCAACATGGCGGACTTTGGCGGCGGCGACTGGCGCGACATTCTCACCGGCATCGACGCGGTGCAAAAAGTGGCGCCCGTCGACGGCGAGCGCCTGGGCCTGATCGGCCATTCATATGGCGGCTTCATGACCATGTGGGGCGTCACGCACAGCGACCGTTTCAAGGCGGCCGTGGCGGGCGCGGGCGTGTCGAACTGGATCAGCTATTACGGCCAGAACGGCATCAACCAGTGGATGATCCCGTTCTTTGGCGCCTCCGCCTATGACGACCCGGCCGTCTACCGCAAGGCTTCGCCCATCGAATCGATCAAGGCGGCGAAGACGCCGACCCTGATCTACGTGGGCGAGCGCGACGTGGAAACGCCGGCCGCCCAGTCGCTGGAATTCTGGCACGGCTTGCGCGCCATGGGCGTGCCGTCCAGCCTGTTCATCTATGACGGCGAAGGCCATTCCTTCCGCAAGCCCGAGCACCAGCGCGACTTGCAGAAACGCACCGTCGGCTGGTTTGAACGCTACTTGAAGTAAGTTGCGCAGGCTTAGCGCGGGGCCACAATGTGCACGATCGCCGCGCTATGCACCACGATCTTGTCGGCATCGGCCTGTAACAGGCGGATGCGTCTTTTGACCAGCGGCCAGCCCGACCAGTCCACTTCGCTCACGGGCGGTGCGGCTGGGGGCGCCAGCGGGGCGCTGATGGCGGCCTTGTTGTCGAGCTGATCCAGCGCGCGCGACAGGGTCAGGCACACTTGCGTATGGCTGTGGCCAAGCAGGGCGTTGACGGGTGCGACGGGCAGCTGGCTGGCATGGCGTCCCAGGATCGAGCGCAGCGCCGCCACGTGGGCCACCAGCAAGTAATTTTGCACGATGAACAGGTTGATGTCTTCCACGGCCCGCTGCTTGCTGGCCGGTTCGTCGAGCATGCGCACGAGTGCCGAGCTGAGCGCGGCCAGGCTGTCCATCAAGCGCTTGCGCTCGATGCGGTAGGCGAAATCATCGAAGCATTTTCCCTGCAGCAGCGCGAAGCTGGCCTGCATATAGCTGAGGTTCACGTTCAGTACCTGGCGCACCAGCCGTGGCAGGCTCTGGTATTCCCAGTTGGCCAGCACAAAGCTGAACACGGTGGCCACCGCCGCGCCGATCAGGGTGTCGATCAGGCGCTCGCTGACGAGGTTCGGGTTGCTGGGCGCCACCAAATGCATTTGCAGCAAGATCATCAGGCTCACGGCAATGGCCGTGTAGCGGTAGCGCAGATAGATGAAGGTGGGCGTGGCCACGATGGAGAGGAACAGGATGGCCATCAGCACGATATTGCTGTGCACGAAGCGGATCACGATGGCCGTGACCACGCAGCCGATGATGGTGCCGATGATGCGGTCGGCGCGGCGCTGGCGCGTCATGCTGAACGTGGGGCGCAGGATGATGACGATGGTGAGCACGATCCAGTAGCTGTGCGCCGCATACGGCAGCCAGTGGCCGATCAGCAAGCCAACGGAAATGGCCATCGATACGCGCAGGGCGAAGCGGAATACGGGCGAGTCCAGGCGCAAATTCGACAGCAGGGTCTTCAGTTCGTATTTCTGCTGCGACAGGAACGGCGCCATGTCCGCACCGCTCCAGAACGGCACATTGTCATACACTTTCTGGCTGGCCAGGTGCAGCTCGGCGATCATTTTCAGAATGGCGCGGATCTTGTTGCGCTGCGCGCGCAAGGTCGCCAGCGCTTCCTGCGCACTGTCGCCCTTTGCCTGCAGGCGGGCAATTTCCGCTTCGATGTCGGCCCATTCCTTGTCATAGCTGATCTGCGCATACGAAGCGCGCTTGCGCGTGACGGCGTAGGCGACGGCTTCGATATCGCGCGCCGCCTTGTAGGCCAGGTCGTGCAGGGATTTCAAGACGTCGGAGTCGGCCAGGTGCTGGCGCAGCAGCGCGTAATCCGTGTGCGTCGAGAGGATCAGTTCATACAGATCGAGCATGCATACGTGCACCTGCACGACGATGGCATCCTTGCTGTTCTTGTGGCTGCGCAAGATCAAGTCGCGCGACGCTTGCTGGCGGTCGGCCAGGATGCTTTGATGGCGCACCAGCTTGTTGAACTGCTCCGTCAAATTGAAGCGTGCATCGTAGAAATCGGCCTTGATGTCGATGTAGGCGGCCAGTTCGAACAGGGCTTCGGCCAGCACTTGCTGCTTGATGCGGTGGCGCAAGACCCAGGCGATGGCCATGGCATAGGCCAGATAGATCAGGCCGCCCAGCATGAACAGGCCCGCATGGTGGAACGATTGCCGCCACGTCATCTGATGCTCCATCGACATGGTCATGATGAACAGGGCGGCCAGCTGCAAGGGCATGGATTTCTTGCCGTACACCACCATCATGCTGGCGAGAAAACTGACGAGGACGAGCACCGTCATCAATAGCCACTGCACGGGACCGCACAGGCTGATCAATAAGGTCACGGCGCTGCACAGCAGCACGGAAGCGAGCATTTCGTTGAACTTGTGGCGCAGCGGGCTGGGCATGTCCATCAGGGTCGTGCACAGGGCGCCGATGCACACCGTCATGGCGGTGGCGCTGTCGCTGATTTCCTGGGTCAGCAAGGCCAGGCCGACCAGGCCGATGGCCACGCGCAAGCCCAGGTAAAAATAATGGCTGTAAATAAAGGTGCGCAGGTTCAGTGCGTAGTGCATGGGATTACCTTGTGGGCAGGGCACAGAAAGAGGCGCCGCACCGGGGTCTCCGATGCGGCGCCAGGATGTCGCAGTCGCTACAGCCCCGAGTTACATCAGGGCGATCACAGGATAACGCCGCCATTCCGGCTCGGCAAAGCGCTGGCAGTGTGCAAAAATGAAGTCGAGCACGGCTTCCTGATTGCTCAGCAAGGCCGGATTGGCCGCTTTCCATTCGGAAAATTTTGCCGCCAGCGCCGGCTCGTCGCGCAGCAATTCGGACGCCATGTCTTCGAACACATAATCGGAAAACGCTTCTTTCTTCTCCAGCACGCTGTTGAAGAAGCCCCAGCGGAAGAAGCTGTCGTGCGCCTGCGGCTCCAGCGTTTCCACGGCGTAGCGCGCGTTGTCCTGCTCCAGGGACACGACATAATCGCCCGCTTGCACGGTGAACTGGCCCGTGCGCGTTTCCACATCCACCGTGTCGTGGAACATGTGGCCTTCGTAGGCCGTGGCGCGCGTACCGACGTTGGTGATGTGGTAGTAGCGCGCCGTTAGCGTATGTTCGGCGGTGATACGGGTCATTTCGACGCCGTTCCAGCGCAGTCGCTCGATGACTTCGCGCCACGCTTGCGGCACGACGTAGGCTTTTGGCGCGGCTACGGTGACGTCCGCATCAAAGCGGTTGTAATACTTGATGTCGCGCTCCCACGGCTGCGAGCGGTCGTAGGACAGGCGCTGGTAGTCGCCGAGGAGACTCGGCGTGTATTGCGCCGCATAGCCCTTGAAGGGGAAGGTCGACGGCTGTTCCTCGTTCATGGTCCAGTGGATGGGCCACGCGGCTTGCGTGCGGCCGGCCGCCTTGGCTTGCGCGCGCAATTGCTTGATCTGTTCGCCATGTTTGACCGTGAACGCCATCGTGATGTCGAGCAGGGCGCGCATGGAGGCGTAGCGGTCGGCAAACGGTTTCAGCATGTGCGTTTCCGGCATGAAACCGATGACGTGATGCAAGGCCGCAAAGCCGGTCGAGAAACGCGGCACTTCGAGGAACTCGGCGATGCCGTGGTCGGGGCTGTCCTTGACGGGGTTCACATACGGGCAGGTGGGCCAGCCGGCGCTTTCCATCTGCGCAAAGATGTGCGGCAGCATGGTGTCTTGCAGGAAGGGACCGAGGCCATTGCCCAGCTTGTCCGTCTGCGTGTGGATCAGGGTCATCGTGTACGGGTAGTCGGCGCCGTTCGATGTGTGTGTGTCGACCATCACGTCCGGGTCCCAGCTGGCCAGCAGGCGGTTGAACACTTGCGCGTTCAGGCTGTCGCACTTGATGAAGTCGCGGTTCAGGTCCAGGTGGCGGCTATTGCCGCGGAAACCGAATTGCTCCGGGCCATCCTGGTTCACGCGCGACGTGTTGGCGCGGTTCAGGCTGCCATCGACGTTGTAGATCGGAATGAACAGCAGCACGGTGCTGCCCAGCGCCGCCAGGCGCGCAGAATCCGTGCAGAGGTCGCGCACGATGGCCATGCAGGCGTCGATGCCTTCCGGTTCGCCCGGGTGGATGCCGTTGTTGTTGAAGAACACGGTGCGGCCCGCGCGCTTGATCTCTTCACGGTCGAACACGCCATCGGCGCTGACGACGCCAGCATGGATGGGCACGCCCGAGTCGGACAGGCCGATCTGTTCGAAATGCAGCATGTGCGGATAGCGTGCGGCGAGATCTTGATAGAAGGTGATGCATTCCAGCCAGGTCGTGGTCTGGTTGTGGTTACCGAGTTCGTAGGTCGTGCGCAAGTCTGGTGGCATAGCGGTCTGAGTCTGGGAGGGGGAAGGCGCGCTGGGTAAGTACGCCCGCTAGGGGCCAATTGTAGCACCGGCGTTGGCGCCTTGAGGCGCGGCAGAGGGACTGGGCCGCACTTGTGTTATGAATAGGTTTCACGCACGAGGGAGGCGGCATGGGCAAGACGGCGATGGCGGCGCTGCTGTGGTGGGCTTGCCTGGCGGCACAGGCGGCGCCACTGCGCTTGCCAGCAGGCAAGGGACCCGTGGCGCAGGGTGGGTCCGTCACAGCTGCCGCGCAGGGCGCGCTGATACGCTACCGGGGCTGGCTGCTGGCCGTCGATGGCGCCGTATCGGAGGAGCGGCCCGACGTCGTGCTGGCGTCGGCGCGGGCGGACCACGCGCCGCGGCTGCAGGCCGGGTCCGCACAGCGTAGCTTGCCCTTGTGGTCAGCCCTCGAACTCGTCAAGGGCGCCGCGCGCCTGCGCGTCACGGCGCTGCCGGGGCCCGATGAGCTTCCCGCGTTGCTGTTGGACTTTGGCGATGGGGACTACCGCATCGTGATTCCCGCCGCTCCCATCGCGCGGCAAGCGTATCCGCTGCTGGCGCAGCGCTTTCCCGGCGCCGACCTGGCCTTGCTGCTGCACGATGGCCGGCGGGTCATGCTGCCCTTGGAAAATGGCAGGGCGCAAGTGTTTGGCGAGGAACAAGCCGTGCCGTACCGCTTTACCAAGGTAAAACGCCAGGCGAAAAAAAGCCACTCCCGCAGGAGTGGCTCAGGCTAAAGCGCCCGTTGCCGGGTTATTGCTTCTTGTTATTCAGCGCCCATTTCTTTCAGCAGGTTGTCTGCGTGGTCGATGTGTTTCATGTTCCACAGCATGTAGCGCAGGTCGACCTGGATCGAACGGGTGTTGGCCTTGTTGTAGTCCCAATCGGAAATGATCGAGTCCAGGGTACCATCGAATGCCAGGCCGATGAATTCGCCTTTGGCGTTCAGGGCAGCCGAACCGGAGTTGCCGCCGGTGATGTCCAGGGTCGCCAGGTAGTCGACCGGTACGGTTTTCAGCTTCGGATCGACGAATTTACCGAAGTCCTTGGCTTTGATCGCGGCCAGTTGATTTGCCGGAGCATTGAACTCGCCCTGGCCCGTGGCTTTGGCGGCGACGCCATTGACGGTGGTGAAGGCAGACCAGGTGGTGCCGTCGGCGCCATGGTCGCGGCCGGCTACTTTGCCGAACGTCACGCGCAGGGTGCTGTTGGCGTCAGGATAGACGGCTTGGCCCTTGCTCTTCATGAAGGCGATTTTTGCTTTCATGTAGTTGGCGTAGGCTTGCTGGATCTTGCCTGCCAGTTCTTCATCTTCCGCTTCGTTTTTCAGCGAATCCGGGTACATGGCGACGGCTGCCTGGATGAAGCTGTCCTTGCTGGCCTGGAATTCGGCTGGCGTGCGTTTCAGCCATGCTGCGCGCTCGGCCTTGTCGGCCAGCTTGCTGCCGGCATACAGTTTGTCCAGAGCGGCGGACAGGTCGGCTGGCGACATGCCGTCCTTGATGCCGATGGCGGCGTCGAAGCTGGCGCGGCGTTGTGCTGCCGGTTGCGCGGCGTACTTGGTCAGGCTGTTCAGTACCAGCGCCTTGTCGACTTTTTCATCGTAGGTGCGCTCGACCGAGGTGATGCCCGCTTCCAGGCGTGGCAAGTCGCGCGTCTGGTAGCCGGACTTGCGTTCCGTATCGGCCTTGGTGCCTTCGTTCGACAGGCGGTACAGGCTGCGAGCCGTGTTCAGCAGGCGTGGTTGTGCGTAGCTGAGGAAGAAATCGCGCTTGGTGTCGGCATCGCGCTCGGCGATCAGCTTTTCCACTTGCTCGATGTCGCCGGCAAATTCGGCCTTGCGTGCCGGCGTGGCGTTGACCCAGGTCTTCAGGGCTTCGTGTTCCGCCGTCTTGCGCGCCAGGAAGTCGCTGCCGGCGTACGAGTCCAGCATGCCTTGGCGGTTCTTGTAGTAATTGTTTACGCCGGCAACTTGACCCGCGTATTTCAGGGCAACATCCTTGTTGTCCTTGGTTTCGCGCGCGATGATGGCCAGGGTTTCGCCCGACGCTTTCACGAAGGCCGGGTAGTTCCAGTCAAACGTGTACGCCACTTCCGATGGCAGGCGGTGACGGTTGGTGCGGCCAGGGTAGCCCAGGACCATGACGAAATCGCCTTCTTTCAAGCCATCCTTGGCCAGTTTCAGCACGTGTTTTGGCTGGTACGGCACGTTGTCCTTGCTGAAGTCGGCAGCCTTGCCGTCCTTGCTGACGTAGGCGCGGTAGAAACCGTAGTCGCCCGTGTGGCGTGGCCACATCCAGTTGTCGGTGTCGCCGCCGAACTTGCCTACGCCCGCTGGAGGCGCGTGCACGAGGCGCACGTCGCGGATTTCCAGTTGCTTGATCAGGTAGAACTCCAGGCCGCCGTAGTAGGCGGACACGGTGCAGCGGAAGCCCGCTTCTTTTTCGCATTCGGCGACCAGTTTCTTCTGGTTTTTTTCGATCGCGTCGATGCGTGCCTTGCCTTGCAGCTTGGCCACGTCGGCGGTGATGATCTTGTCGCTGACATTCGTCACGGCCGAGGTGACGAAGATGCGGCTGCCTGGGGAGGCTGGCAATTCTTCAGCGAAAGTCTTGGCCAGGAAACCGTTGGCCAGCAAATCGCGCTCTTTGGTCGAATTGACCGCCACGCTGTTGTAGACGCAATGGTGGTTGGTGGCAACCAGGCCTTGCGGCGAGACGAACGACGCCGAGCAGCCGCCCAGGCTGACGATGGCGCCCATCGGGAATTCGGTCAGTTTGGTCAGGTTGGTCGGATCGAGTTTCAGTCCGGCCGCTTTCAGTTCCTTGGCTACTTGTGGCAGCTGTTGGGGCATCCACATGCCTTCGTCGGCGTGTGCGAAGTTGCTCAGGATGGCGAGCGCGATGAGAGATTTTTTCATTCGAGTTCTGTTCTTTTACATTGTAGGGAAGTCGGAATCAGCGGAGTACCCGCTGATTGTGCAGCGGGCGACATAGAGTATCCGTATCGAACTCGCACTAGTCAATCACATTTTCCGGGCAGCATGTTCGTATGTGCTTGCTTGAATGGCATGATTTTGGGGCGCATACGGGCTGGAACCGGCTGCCAGCGCGCATTTTTCCGCGTGGCGGCTGTGGTATTTGTACATACGTGTCCTGGCGGCAATGAAAAATGGCCGGGCGCTTGCGCGGCCCGGCCATGTGTTGCTGCGCTGCTTTTTGCCTGCTTAGCGTATTTTGCCGCGGCGCAAAAGATTCACGATGCCCAGCAGGATCACGGCGCCCAGGAACGAGACCAGCAACGAAGCCAGGCTGAAATTGTCGCTATTGATGGTGCCCGTACCGAACAGCGGGGCCAGCAGCCAGCCGCCCAGGAAGGCGCCGACGATGCCGACGATGATATTGAGGAAGATGCCCTGTTGCGCATTGGTTTTCATGACCATGCTGGCCAGCCAGCCAATGACGCCGCCAATAACGATCCAGATAATGAAATTCATGTAGTCCTCCGCGCGATGGATAAGTGGGTGTGCCATGTCAGAACAACATCATGCCAATGGATAGTGATGCCGCACGATAGAAAAGTCCAGCGGATTCGCGTGGCGCATGCAAAAGCCCGCCTGGCTGCGGGCGGCAAGGCGGGCTTGTCATGCGGCAAGGCCGTGTTTAGTCGGCCTTGATGGCTTCCACCTGGATGGCCAGCTTGACTTCCGGCGAGAACGCCGGCATGCCGTAGTTCAGGCCAAAGTCGCTGCGCTTGAATTCCGCCGTGGCGTCGGCGCCGCACACTTCACGCTTGTAGCGCGGGTGCATGATGCACTTGAACTTGCTCACGTTCAGCTTGACGGGCTTGGTCACGCCCAGCAGGGTCAATTCGCCATCGACTTCCACCAGCTGATCGCCGTTGAACTTGAGCGACTTGCTCTTGTAGGTGATTTCAGGGAATTTCTCGACGTTGAACATGTCCGCTTTTTTCGCGTGCGTGTTCATGGCGTCGAGGCCAAAGTCGATCGAATCGGCATCGATGACGAGGTCCAGGCTGCCCGTCTTGGCGGCGCGGTCCAGGGTGACCGTGCCCTTGGTCTTGTTGAACTTGCCGCGCCACACGGACATGCCCATGTGATCGGCTTCAAAGCTGGGGAAAGTGTGCGTCGGGTCGAGGTTGTAGGTGTCGGTAGCGGCCATGGCCGAACCCGCGCCGGCGGCTGCCAGCACGGCGATCATCAAGTGCTTCAATTTCATTGAATTCCTAACTAAAGTTAAACAACAGATTTTTGGACGTTGATCTAATGTGTAACGCCTGAAAAACGTTCAGGGCAAGGCGCCTTGCCGAAGGCAGTACGAATAGTACGACGAGGCAAGAGCAACGCAGCCATGGGCGTTTTCTCAGGTGTTACTGAGCAGCGACGTGGAATTTAATTGTGACCTCGTCTGCAACCATGCTCGTGTCTTTCCACTCGCCTTCGCCGATGTTATAGGTCAGGCGCTTGATCGGCAGGGCGCCGTCAAATGCATATTTGCCGCCATCGGCTTTCACCGCCAGGGGGAAGGTCACGTCGGTGGTCTTGCCTTTGATGCTCAGCTTGCCGGTCACCGTCAGCTTGCCTGCGCCGGCCGCCTTGATGCTGCTCGAGACGAAGGTGGCTTTCGGGAACTGGGCCGAGTTGAACCATTCTTTCTTCGCCACTTCCTTGTTGTACTCGGGGTCGCCGATATCGATGCTGGCCGTCTCGATTTCCACCGACGCCTTCGAGGCGTCCGGCGCGGCCGGGTTGTAATCGATGGCGATATTGAACTTCTTGAACTTCGCTTCCACGGGCACGTTCATTTGCTTGAACACGGCCGATACGCTGGTCTTGGCGGGATCGACTTTCAGCAAGGTGGCGGCGGTGGCGGCCACGGACAGGCCCAGCAGGGAAGCGAGGACGATGCGTTGGGTGGTTTTCATCTTGTTTTTTTCCTGTAGTTTTTCAGTGAGCAAGGGGAAGTCGGTGTCAGGGCAGCATGCGCTTGAGCACACCATCGCGGTCGATGAACTGGTGCTTCAGCGCCGCCAGCACATGGGCGGCCACGGCGGCGGCCATCGTCATGTTCAGAACATAATGAATCTCTTTTAAAAGCGGCTTAAGTTCCGGGTTCGGCGCCATGATGACGGGCAGCTGGAACAGGCCCAGGTAGACGACGGGCACGCCGGCGGCCAAGGTGTACAGGTAGCCGGAGACGGGCACGGCGAAGATCAGGAAGTACAGCAGCACGTGCATGGCGTCGGCCGCCTTCTTTTGCCAGGCAACCATGCTGGCCGGGTGCGGCGGCGGCACATTGGCCTTGCGCCACAGCAGGCGGATGGCGGCGATGGCCAGCACGGTCACGCCCAGCCATTTATGCCACGAGAAATATTTGAGCTTGGTGGGCGTCAGGCCGGGAATGTCGACCATGACCAGGCCCATGACGAAGGCGCTGATGATCAGCAGGGCGGTCAGCCAGTGCAGGATGATGGCGGTGGTGGTGTAGCGTTGCATCGATGGCTTTCTTGAAAGTAGTACGTATTAGGACTAATTCGGCCTAATATACCAAAGAAAAGCAAATTGCGCTGCGTGCCGGAGATTCTACAAGAAAGATTGCTGTAAAAACCGCGGGGCGGGCAGCATTTGTGTGCTGGCCGCCCCGCGGGAGTGGGATCGGAGGATCCCCATGTGGAAACTGCTTAGATGGCTTTGGCCAATTGCGCGGCGATGCCGATGTAGTTGCCTGGCGTCATGGTCAACAGCACGTCCTTGGCATCCTGCGGAATGGCCAGGCCATTGACGAAGGTTTGCAGCGCTTCTTTCGAGATGCCCTTGCCGCGCGTCAGCTCTTTCAGCTGCTCGTACGGGTTTTCGATGCCATAGCGGCGCATCACGGTTTGTACGGGCTCGGCCAGCACTTCCCAGGTCGCGTCCAGGTCTTGCGCCAGGCGCGCGTGGTTCACTTCCAGCTTGTTCAGGCCGCGCAGGCAGCTGTCATAGGCGAGCAGGGTGTAGCCCAGGCCCACGCCGATATTGCGCAGCACGGTCGAATCGGTCAGGTCGCGCTGCATGCGCGAGACGGGCAGTTTTTCCGACAGGTGTTTCAAGACGGCGTTGGCCAGGCCCAGGTTGCCTTCCGAGTTTTCGAAGTCGATCGGGTTGACCTTGTGCGGCATGGTCGACGAACCGATTTCGCCCGCTTTCAGCTTTTGCTTGAAATAGCCCAGCGAGACATACGTCCAGATGTCGCGGTTCAGGTCCAGCAGGATCGTGTTGGCGCGCGCGAAGGCGTCGAACAGTTCGGCCATGTAGTCGTGCGGCTCGATCTGGATGGTGTACGGATTGAAGACCAGGCCCAGGCGCTGTTCGATGACGGCCTGCGAGAATGCGGGCCAGTCGAAGCCGGGATAGGCCGACAGGTGGGCGTTGTAGTTGCCGACGGCGCCATTCATCTTGCCGAGGATTTCCACTTGCGCGATGCGTTTCACGGCGCGCTGCAAGCGGGCCACGACGTTGGCGAATTCCTTGCCCAGGGTGGTCGGGCTGGCCGTCTGGCCGTGCGTGCGCGACAGCATCGGCACGTCGGCATTGTCGTGCGCGATCTGCGTCAGCTTGGCCACCAGGCCGTTCAATGCCGGCAGCATCACGCCATCGCGCGCGGCTTTCAGCATCATGCCGTGCGAGGTGTTGTTGATGTCTTCCGAGGTACAGGCGAAATGGATGAATTCCGACGCCGCCACCAGTTCCGGCACGTCCGCCACTTGTTCCTTGAGCCAGTACTCGACCGCCTTGACGTCATGGTTGGTCACCGCTTCGATGGCCTTGATGCGGGCCGCGTCGGCTTCCGAGAAGTCGGCCGCCATCTTGTCGAGCAGGGCGCTCGCTTCGGCCGAGAACGGCTTGATTTCAGCGAAACCGGCTTGCGACAGCGCTTGCAGCCAGGAGATTTCCACTTTCACGCGGTGGTGCATGAAACCGGCTTCGGACAGGATCGGGCGCAGCAGATCGGTCTTGCTGGCGTAGCGGCCATCGAGCGGAGACAGGGCCGACAGCGTGGAATACGGAGTAGTAGAAGTCATGAGAGCGGACGCAAGTTAAAGAAACGGTTGGCGTGTGGCGCGCGGGGAGGGTAGGAATTGCAATACAGCAACACTGGCGGCGCCACAGTAAAGGACGATTTTACCACCGCTGGCCGCTGGCCAGCCGTCCATCGGGCGCCGGCGCACCGCATTCGGGCCGAATCCGGCCCCGATGCGGCATGCCTGCCACACCATGGAGACGGCTGGGCGCGTGCCGCCAAACACCGCTGCCGCCGATGCTATACTGCTTGCTGATCCTTCACCTTAAAGTAGCTATGAAACTGATCGGTTCCCTCGCCAGCCCGTATGTCCGCAAAGCCCGTATCGTGCTGGCGGAAAAAAAGCTCGACTATGTCTTCGAGCTGGAAAACGTGTGGGTGCCGGAAACCCGCATCGCCCAGGCCAATCCCCTGGGCAAGGTACCCTGCCTGGTGATGGAGGATGGCAGCACCTTGATCGATTCGAAAGTCATCGTCGAATACCTCGACACGCTCACGCCCGTCTGTAAACTGCTGCCGGCCGGCGGCAATGGCCGCGAGCGGGCCGATATCAAGAACTGGGAAGCGCTGGCCGACGGCATCCTCGACGCGGGCGTGCTGGTGCGCCTGGAGCGCACGCAGCGCCCGCCCGAGCAGCAAAGCGCGGCCTGGATCGCGCGCCAGCTGGAAAAAGTCACCCTGGGCCTGGCGGCGCTGGAAGCACGCCTGGGCGAGAGCGCCTATTGCGCCGGCAAGAACTACACCTTGGCCGACGTGGCCGTGGGCTGCGCCCTGGGCTGGCTCAGCTTCCGCTTCCCGGAAATCGACTGGCGCGCGGATCACCCGGCGCTGGCGCGGCTGTTCGACAAATTGTCCGAGCGCCCATCGTTCAAGGACACCGCGCCGCAGTGAGCGCACGATGACCGGCAACGATTCGAAGGCGCAGCAACGCCTGCAGATGGCCGATATCGCCCGCCTGGCCGGCGTGTCCACGTCGACCGTGTCGCGTGCGTTGAGCGGCAGTTCGCTGGTCAATGAAGAGACGCGCGCGCGCGTCATCGCGCTGGCCCGTTCGCTCAAGTATTCCATCAATATCGGCGCGCAAAACCTGCGCCTGAAACAGAACCGCACGGTGGGCGTGGTGGTGCCGTATGACGCGGCCACGCGCCAGCACCTGTCCGATCCTTTTTTCCTCAGCATGCTGGGCAGCCTGGCCGATGCGCTGACGGAGCAGGGCTTCGACATGCTCATTTCGCGCGTGGATGCGGAAACGCTCGATGCGGCCGCCCTGTCCTTCGACAGCGGCCGCGTGATCGGCATCATCCTGATCGGCCAGTGGCGCCACCATGAACAACTGAACCAGCTGGCCGCGCGCCAGGTGCCCATCGTCGTGTGGGGCGCGCAATTGCCGCAGCAGCTGTATTGCACCGTCGGCGGCGATAACGTCGCCGGCGGCAGGCTGGCCACGGAACATTTGCTGGCGGCGGGGCGCCGGCGCATCGCCTTCTTTGGCGACGCCAAGCTGCCCGAAGTGGCGCAGCGCCACCAGGGCTATGCGCAGGCGCTGGCCGCGCAAGGGCTGTCGCCCGACCCGCAACTGTACGTGGCCGGCTCCTTCCTGCCACAGGGCGGTGCGACGGACGTGCAGGAACTGCTGGACCGCCAGTTGCCGTTCGACGCCATCTTTGCCTGCAGCGACTTGCTCGCCATGAGCGCCATCAACGCCCTGCGCGCGCGCGGCGTGGCCGTGCCGGAACAGGTGGCCGTGGTTGGCTACGACGATATCGAACTGGCCGCGTATTTCCATCCGCCGCTGACCACCGTACGCCAGCCGATCCGCGCCGCCGGACGCGCGCTGGTGGCTTCGCTGCTGGCGCTGGTCGATGGCGCGCCCGCGCCATCGCAGCAATTGCCAACCGAGCTGATCGTACGTGCCTCGGGCCGCTGAAACGCATTGGCAGGCATTACAACCGATTGCAATCATTTCAAATTTATCCGTGAATTTTCATGCTGCATAGCAGCATGAAAAAGCCTGAGATCACGTCGATCCCCGCCTGTTTCCGTCTACCTCGCCCGTAATATTCCCTTAAAAACAACAACATTTCCATGTTGCAGCGCTCTATTGCAATCGATTGCAATAAATTCTTATTCGTTCAATAATGGCGTACCGGCTCAGCCAGCGCGCCACGGCATGCGGCGGCCAGTACCCATAACAAGCGGATACCTCGATGTATCGGCATACAACACTGGAGACAAAATGAACGCACGTACTGCTCAACGCGGCTGCATGGCCGCAGCCGTCGCCCTGGCCATGCTGCAACTGGGTGCCGCCCACGCGCAATCGGCCGCCGACACCGCCAGCGCCGCTCCCGCCGATGGCCTGAACCTGGAACGCATCGTGGTCACGGGCACCACCGGCGGCACGTCCAAAATGAAATCGAGCAATTCCGTCAGCAGCATGGAACTCGATACCATCCTGCACAACGCACCGACCAGCGCCGCTGAAGTCCTGCGCTCGGTGCCGGGCTTGCGGGCCGAATCCTCGGGCGGCGAAGGCAATGCCAACATCACCGTGCGCGGCCTGCCCATTTCCGCCGGCGGCGCGCGCTATGTGCAGATCCAGGAAGACGGCTTGCCCGTGCTGCAGTTCGGCGACTTCAACTTCACGACGCCCGACAGCTTCGTCAAGATCGATTCCACGCTCGACCACCTGGAAGTGGTGCGCGGCGGTTCGGCCTCCACCCTGGCCACCAATTCGCCGGGCGGCATCATCAACTTCATCAGCAAGAATGGCAAGGAGAAGGGCGGCAGCGTGGCCCTCAGCCGCGGCCTGGGCTATGACCAGACGCGTGTCGATTTTGATTATGGCGCGCCGGTTTCGGAACGCACGCGCTTCTTCATCGGCGGCTCCTGGCGCACGGGCGAAGGCATCCGCCACAGTGGCGTGAACAGCGAAAAGGGTGGCCAGATCCGCGGCAATGTCACGCATGAATTCGACAGCGGCTTCGTGCGCCTGTCGTTCAAGCACCTCGAGGACCAGTCGCCCACGGCCTTGCCCGTGCCGGTCAGCGTGCGCAATGGCCGCATCGGGGAAATCGCCGGCATCGACCCGCGCAAGGCCAGTTTCTATTCGCCGTACTGGGTGCCCGACATGGTGCTGAACAAGGATAACCAGCGCGTGGCCACCCGCGTCAACGACGGCTTGCACGTGAAAAGCGATACCGTGGGCCTGGAAGCGTCGTTCAAGCTGGGGCAGGGCTGGAGCGTGAGCGAAAACTTCCGCTACGCCGACAATTCGGGGCGCTTCATCGGCGTCTTTCCGTCGAATAACGGCAGCGACGGCAGCTATGTGTTTGCCAGCGGCCCGAACCAGGGCAAGCCCTACACGGGCCGCGCGTTTTCCGCCGTGGTGTTCAACACTTCGATCGACGACGCCAGCAATACCCTGAGCGACACCAAGCTGGCCAAGACGTTTGTGCTCGACAGCGGCAAGCTGACCACCACGGCCGGCCTGTATTTGTCGCAGCAAAAGCTGGGCCTGACCTGGAACTTCAATGAATACCTGATGCAGGCCACGGGCGACCGGCCGGCGCTGCTGCAAACGGCGAGCGGCACGCCAGGCTACATCGGCCCGGCCTTCGGCGCCTGCTGCTCGCGCGCCGTCGACATGGAATACCGCACGACGTCACCGTATCTGAACCTGGCCTGGGAAAGCGGCGCGCTGAATCTCGACGGCGGCCTGCGGCGCGACCGCCAGCATGCGAGCGGCACGGCCAACCAGGCCACCGGCGCGCAAGCGTATCTGCCGTCGACGGTGCAGCAGGTCGACTACACGCTGGGCCACACCTCGTACTCGCTGGGCGCGAACTACAAGCTGCAAGCGAACCTGGCCGTGTTTGCCCGCGTCAGCGAAGGCGTGGCCTTCAATGCCGACCGCATCCTGTTCGGCACACCGCTCGATGGCAGCGTGCCCGTGGCGATCAACACCGTGCGCCAGCTCGAAGGCGGCGTGAAATGGCGGCGCGGCCCCCTGAGCACCTTCGTCACCGTGTTCCAGGCCAAGACGAAGGAAAGCAATTACGAAGCGACCACCCAGCTGCGCACGGCCAACAGCTATGAGGCGAAGGGCGTGGAGCTGGAAGCGGCCTACAGCGCGGGCGACTTCCGCATCAATGGCGGCCTGACGTTCACGGATGCCGAGATCACGGGCACGGCGGCGGCCGACGTGGCGCTGATCGGCAATACGCCGCGGCGCCAGGCGCGTGTCGTCTACCAGATCGCGCCCACCTATGAATGGGGGCAGGCTACCCTGGGCGCCAGCCTGGTCGGCACGGGCAAGTCGTGGGGCGACGATGCGCACACGATCACTTTGCCCGCCTACCAGGTGCTCAACGCCTTCGTCAATTACCAGCTCACGCCGCAGATGCAGGTGGCGCTGACGGCGAACAATCTGCTCGACAAGATCGGTTATACGGAAGTCGAGGGCGACGGCCATGCGGCCCGCTCGATCACGGGGCGCGCCGTCAAGGTCAGCCTGAAATACGCATTTTAAGCAAGGATAGGATTCATGATGTCGATACGCAGCCCCCTGGCGCGCCTGCTCGCGCCGCTCCCCACGCACTTGCGCGACGATGCTGCGCGCCGTTATGCGCGCCAGGAGGCGGTCTTGCTCGACCGCCTGGGCAGCCTGTATGGCCAGCGGCCGGACTTCCTGCCCTGGCTGGGCGACCTGATGGAAAGCGTGGGGCGGCTGTACGCGGCACGCGCGCCCGAACTGCGGCGGCAGGATGCGCAGCGCGAAGCGCAGCCGGACTGGTTTGCCAGCCAGTCCATGCTCGGCTACAGCGCGTATGTGCAGCGCTTCGGCGGCAACCTGCAGGGCGTGGCGGCGCGCATTGCCCACCTGCGCGAACTGGGCGTGACGTATCTGCACCTGCTGCCGTTCTTGCGCCCGCGCGCCGGCGAAAGCGATGGCGGCTTTGCCGTCGCCAGCTTCGAGGAAGTCGATCCCGCGCTGGGCAGCAATGCCGACTTGCTGGCGTTGACGGCGCAGCTGCGCGCGGCCGGCATCAGCCTGTGCTCGGACCTGATCCTCAACCACGTGGCCGACGACCATGCGTGGGCGCTGGGCGCCAAGGCCGGCGATCCGCTGCTGCGCGATTTTTTCCACACCTATCCCGACCGTGTGCAGCCGGACCGCTACGAGCGCACCGTGGGCCAGGTCTTCCCGCAGGCGGCGCCCGGCAATTTCACCTTCGTGCCGGAGCTCCAGCGCTGGGTCTGGACCACGTTTTATCCGTACCAGTGGGATTTGAATTACGCCAATCCGGCCGTCTTCGCGGCCATGGCTGGCGCCATGCTGGGCCTGGCCAACAAGGGCATCGAAGTGTTCCGCCTCGATTCGACGGCCTTCCTGTGGAAGCGCGAAGGTAGCGATTGCATGAACCAGCCCGAAGCCCACAGCCTGCTGCAGGCGTTGCGCGCGATCGCCGCCATCGTCGCGCCGGGCGTGCTGCTCAAGGCCGAAGCCATCGTGCCCACGCCCAAGCTGCCCGCCTACTTTGGCAGCGATGCGGCGCCCGAATGCCATATCGCCTATCACAGCAGCCTGATGGCCGCCGGCTGGGGCGCGCTGGCCGAGGAAAGCACGGACTTGCTGCAGCAGGTGATCGCCGCCACGCCGCCGCTGCCGCCGGACGCCAGCTGGCTCAGTTATGTGCGCTGCCACGACGACATCGGCTGGAACGTGCTGCTCAACGAAGCGGGCGCGAACGGACCGGCGCGCCTGGCGCGCATCGCGCAGTTTTTTGCCGGTGCACCCGGCAGCTATGCGCGCGGCGCCGCCTTCCAGAGCAGCAGCGCCGACAAGGCGCATGGCAGCAACGGCATGGCCGCCTCGCTGGCCGGGCTGGAAAGCGCCGCCACGGTGCAGGAGCAGGAATACGCGTTGCGGCGCCTGCTGCTGCTGCATGGCCTGGCCTTGAGCTTTGGCGCCTTGCCCGTGCTGTACATGGGCGATGAACTGGGCATGACGAACGATCACAGCTACACGCAGCGGGCCGACAGGGCGATGGACAGCCGCTGGCTGCAGCGTCCCGCGTTCGACGACAGCCTGCTGGCATGGCGCCACGATGGCGTGAGCGCCAGCGGCCGGCTGTACCTGGCGCTGCGCCAGCTGGTCGACGTGCGCCGGCGCTTGCCGGCCCTGGCCGCCGCCGCGCCACGCAGCGTGCTGCCCGCCGATACCCCGGCCGTGCTGGCGCTGCTGCGCGGCGACGCGTTCCTCAACCTGAGCAACTTCAGCGGCGCCAGCCAGCGCTACACTTTACCGGCAGGCGAATGGCGCAACAGCCTCGATGGCAGCGTGCTGGCCGGCACGGTGGGCTTGCAGCCCTGGCATATGCTGTGGTTGGAAAGGGACGCGGCATGAGCGACGCCGGCGCGCACCGTCCGCATCTGTCGTTCTGGCAGATCGTCAACATGAATGTCGGTTTTTTCGGCATCCAGTTCAGTTTTGGGCTGCAGCAAAGCAGCATGAGCCCCATCTACAAATACCTGGGCGCCGACGAGGCGAGCCTGCCCTACCTGTGGCTGGCCGGCCCCATGACGGGGCTGCTCGTGCAACCGCTGATCGGCGCCATGAGCGACCGCACGGTGACGCGCTGGGGCCGCCGCACGCCGTACTTCCTGATCGGCGCCATCCTGTGCAGCCTGGGCCTGCTGGCCATGCCGTTCAGTCCCACTCTGTGGATGGCCGCCAGCCTGCTGTGGATACTCGACGCGGCCAACAATGTGACGATGGAGCCCTACCGCGCCTTTGTCAGCGACAAGCTCGACAAGAAGCAGCACTCGCTGGGTTTTCTCACGCAAAGCGCGTTTACGGGGCTGGGGCAGACGCTGGCCTATCTGACGCCGTCGCTGCTCGTCATGCTGGGCATGAACAAGGATGCCGTCAACGGCAGCCATATCCCGCACATCGTCATCGCTGCCTTCCTGATCGGCGCCGTGTTTTCGCTCGCCTCGGTGCTGTGGACCCTGAAGACGACGCCGGAAAACCCGCTCACGGCGGCCGAACTGGCGGCCATCCGCAGCCGTCCGCCGGGCTGGCGCCACACGCTGTCCGATATCGGCGCGGCCCTGCGCGACATGCCGCCGACGATGAAGCAGCTGGCCCTCGTCAACCTGTTCCAGTGGTACGCCCTGTTCTGCTACTGGCAGTACATCGCGCTGTCGCTGGCGGCCACGCTGTTTCACACGACGGACCCCGCGTCGCAAGGTTTTCGCGATGCTGGCTTGCTGAACGGGCAGGTGGGCGCCTTCTACAATTTCGTCGCCTTTGTCGCGGCCTTTGCGCTGGTGCCGTTCACGCGCCGCTTCGGTCCCAAGCGCATGCACAGCCTGTGCCTGTGCGCGGCCGGCGTGGGCATGCTGAGCATCCCGCTGATCCACAGCCCGGCGCTGCTGTTGCTGCCGATGCTGGGCGTGGGCCTGGCCTGGGCCAGTATCATGGGCAATCCCTACATCATGCTGGCCGGCTGCATCCCGCCCGAGCGCACGGGCGTCTACATGGGCATTTTCAATATGTTCATCGTCATCCCGATGATCATCCAGATTTTCACCTTGCCCCTGTATTACCGCAGCTGGCTGGGCGGCAATCCGGAGAATGTCATCCGGCTGGCCGGCGCCCTGTTGCTGTGCGCGGCGGTGGCCGTGCTGTTCGTCAAGCTGCGCCCGCCGCAGACCGGCAAGGCTTGACGGCAGGCGTAAAAAAACCGGCAAGCCTGCCGGTTTTTTGTTGGGTGCTGCAGATTATTCTTCCACGGCCATTTGGCTCTGGAGATAATTCTGCAGGCCGATCTTGGCGATCAGGTCGATCTGCGTTTCGAGCCAGTCGATATGCTCTTCCGTGTCTTCCAGGATCATCAGGAACAGGTCGCGCGAGACGTAGTCGCCCGCTTTTTCGCTGATGGCGATGCCTTCCTTGACGGTGGCGTGCGCGGCGCGTTCCAGCTTCAAATCGCATTCCAGCATTTCCGGCGTGTTCTCGCCGATCAGCAGCTTGTGCAGCGCTTGCAGGTTAGGCAGGCCGTCGAGCATCAGGATGCGGTCGATCAGCTTGTCGGCATGTTTCATTTCGCCGATCGATTCTTCGTATTCCTTCTTGCCCAGCTTTTCCAGGCCCCAGTGCTTGTACATGCGCGCATGCAGGAAGTACTGGTTGATGGCCGACAGTTCGTTGGTGAGCTGTGCGTTGAGCATGCGGATGACTTCTTTATCGCCCTTCATGGGATTTCCTTTGTTCTGTATTGCGTTCGATGATGAAACCGCAGGCTGCTGGCGTTCACTGCCGGGTGGCGTTGGCTGCCTGGTGGCGCGCAGGTTGCCGGTTTCGCTATGCCCGCATGATAGCGCAAAATGCCGGCGATTTCCGGTGCTAAACGGCATTTTTCCGTCTTTTTAACGTAAATATCGTGCGAATAAAACCCATTCTCAAGTGGATTCCGTGATTGCGCCGTTTTTTATTTGTTAAGGAAAATGAAGGCCATTCTCATTCGCGTTTCCGGCGCTGTTTTGCCGCCGCTGGCGCGCGTGCATGGCCGGGCTGAAAAGGCGGGAAATGTTCGTCCGTTCTTGCTTT
Organism: Janthinobacterium sp. EB271-G4-3-2; assembly: GCF_020858035.1. Classification (NCBI taxonomy): domain Bacteria; kingdom Pseudomonadati; phylum Pseudomonadota; class Betaproteobacteria; order Burkholderiales; family Oxalobacteraceae; genus Janthinobacterium; species Janthinobacterium sp. EB271-G4-3-2. The sequence goes on from NZ_JACYMG010000014.1 coordinate 83,638, forward strand.
TGTGCCTTCTTGGCCGGCGCCGGCGATGCGATAATCGGGCAGCGATATTTACTGAAAAAGGATAGCAAGATGATGCTGCATATACCCGGCGTGCTGACGCCGGAACAGGTGACGCAGTTTCGCCAGCGCCTGGCGCAGACGGACTGGGTCGATGGGCGCGCCAGCGTCGGGGCGCAAGGCGCGCAAGTCAAGCGCAACCGCCAGCTGGCCGAAGGTTCGCCGCTGGCGCTGGAACTGGGCGAGATCGTCAGCCGCGCGCTGATGGCCAATCCGCTGTTCTTTGCCGCCGTGCTGCCGCTGCGCATCCTGCCGCCCTTCTTCAACAGCTATGCGGGCGGCGAGCACTATGGCCTGCATATCGATGGCGCCATCCGCACGCCGAAAAACGGCATGCAATCGATGCGCGCGGACGTCTCGTCGACCGTGTTCCTGAGCGAGCCGGATGAATACGAAGGCGGCGAGCTGGTGGTGGTCGATGCGTATGGCACGCATGAAGTGAAACTGCCGGCCGGCGACGTGATCGTGTATCCGTCGAGCAGCGTGCATCAGGTGCTGCCCGTCACCAGCGGCGAGCGTATCTGCTCCTTCCTGTGGACGCAAAGCATGGTGCGCGAAGACTGGAAACGCAGCATGCTGTTCGAGCTCGATCAGAACATCCAGAGCGTGCGCGCGGAGCATGGCGACTCGCCGGCGACGGTGGGGCTGACGGGGCATTATCACAATCTGCTGCGGATGTGGGCGGAGATATAAGGCTGGGGTCAGACCCCCGGTGAAGTTGGCGCTGAACCTTGCGTTGGCGGTGTTGAGGGTCTGACCCCATAGCGGGCAAAAAAAAGTCTGCCTGGCCCGGGGATGTAGGCTGGCAGACTGAAACAAGCAAATCGCTTGACTAAAAAGGGCGCAAAAAAGCAAGCAGGGCACAGGGTGCGGTGCTTGCGGGCTGGCAGCGGCCCAAGGGCCGCCGGAAGGCTAGCTCAGTTGGAAGGTCAGCGGTACTAAAACGTAGACGGGTACGGGCTTGCCGTTTTCGATCATCGGCTTGAACAGCGCGCGCTGGGCGGCCTGGCGGCCCGCTTCATCGAGGTTGTTGTAACCGGTCGATTTCTGGATCAGGATTTGCTCGGGCAAGCCTTTTTCATTGATCAGGATGCGCAGCACGACGGTGCCGCTTTCGCCCAGGCGGCGCGACAGATTCGGGTAGATCAGTTGCGGCGCCTTGATGTATTCGACGCTGCTGACGGTGCGCGGCGTCGAAGGCGCCGGTGGCGTCGGCGACGGTGCCGCTGGCGCTGTTGGTGCGGCGGTGGCGACAGGTGCCGCTTCGGCGCGCGTCGGCTGCGGCGGCGTGATCGTCGGTTCGCTCGGCGCCACGGCGATCAGCGGCAGCGGCGGGATCACGGCGCGCGGCACGGGCGCGCTCAGTTCCACGGTTTTCGGTACGGACGGCGCCGGCGGTTTCGGCGGTGCCGGCGGGGCGATGATGCTGATGGTCGTGATGGTCGGCATGGCCGCCGTGACGACGCGGCTCAGCAGACCGCTCTGGATGGCGTAAAAGCCGGCGATATGCAGGACGACGATGGCCATCAGCGGCGCGAATTTGTTGCGCTTCTTGTCGAAGTCGGCAAATTGCTGCACGGCCTGCACCGTTACGGGCGGGGGCATCATCGTCATGGCATTCATCGCTTTCTTAGTTTGTCAGTACAGCTCGCATCAATACGGTTTCTTGCAACGCCACGGTGGCGTTCAGGTGATCGTTCAGCACTTCCCGCGCGCAGGTGTGGCATTTGCCGCAACAGGTGGCCACGCCCAGGTCGCGGCGCAGTTCAGCCATGCTGGACAGGCCAAGATCGACGGCTTGACGGATTTCACGATCAGATATGTTGTTGCAGACACATACAATCATTGATACACCTTCTGGCTGGAGGATGAACAGACACTAGTGCTTGGAGGCATTGTTGCTAGTGTTTTAATGAGAATCATTATCATTACGTTTCATTGTCGCGCAAAGTGCGGGACAATGCAAGCGATTTTGATCAAGTGTGCGGCAGTTGGCGGCCTGGCGCGGCGCATCGATATGCCATTTTTTCGGATGGCGCAGCCCTTGATGGGGGCGGCTCTCCGGGCTAAATAAAAACTATTCGCATTCATGTTTATAATGCTGGTATTGTCTCGGACGGTCGCCGTCCGGACATATTGAAAGGCCGCTTGTCGGTAATGCGCAACAGTTGCGTTTTACCTCACAACACCCACGTCAAACACGATGCGCCACGCGCAGCAGTCTGTCCCCGGTGTTCTTAATTTGAACGGAATTTGCTCATGACTCTAGTTCCACCCATGATGACGCTCGACGCTCTGGCCGTTGGCCAGAGCGGCACGGTGTTGCATATCACGCCCCACGCGGCAGGACAGACGGAGGACGGCGTCGACCTCGTCCGCCGCTTGATGGAGCTGGGATTCGTTCCCGGCGAACGCATCCGCATGCTCAAGCGCGGCATTCCCGGCGGCGATCCGCTGGCCATCAAGGTGGGGAATGCCACGTTCGCACTGCGCCGCTTCGAAGCGGCGCTGATTACGATTCAACCGCTGCTTCAACCGGAATGACCATGGGTGCTGTCGAAACGATCGTCGATGCGGGCGTGCACAAGCCGCCGCATCAGCCACAAATTGCCTTGCTGGGCAATCCGAACTGCGGCAAGACCGCCCTGTTCAACCGTTTGACGGGCGCGCGCCAGAAAGTGGCGAACTACGCCGGCGTGACCATCGAGCGCAAGGAAGGCCATTTCACGTCGCCAAACGGCAAGCCCGTGCGCGTGCTCGACCTGCCGGGCGCCTACAGCCTGTCGGCCACCACGCCCGATGAAGCCATCACGCGCGACGTGGTGGGCGGCTTGCGCCGCGGCGACCCGCGTCCGGACGCCATCATCTGCGTCGTCGACGCCACCAATTTGCGCCTGAATTTGCGCCTGGTGCTGGAAGTCAAGCGCCTGGGCCTGCCCATGCTGCTGGCGCTGAACATGACGGACGTGGCGCGCAAGCGCGGCATGCTGATCGACACGGCCAGGCTGTCGCAGGAACTGGGCATGCCCGTGGTGGAAACCATCGCGGTGCAGCACGATGGCGAAAAAGCCCTGCTCGAGGCCATCGACGCCATGCTGCCGCTGCCGGCCGTGGAAGCGAAACCGCTGGCGGCCATCGATGCCGTCAGCGTCGAAGAAACGCAGCGCGAAGTGCGCCGCATCCTGGCCGCCGTCAGCAACGACACGCGCGACAGCGGCAACCTGACGGAAAAGATCGACGACGTGGTGCTGCATCCCGTCTTCGGCCCCATCATCCTGGCCGTGCTGATGTTCCTGATCTTCCAGGCCGTGTTTGCCTGGGCCGCCACGCCGATGGAAATGATCACCGATGGCGTGGGTCACCTGGGCGCCGTGCTGACGGCGAACATGCCTGACGGCCACCTGAAAAGCTTGCTGGTGGAAGGCATCATCGGCGGCGTCGGCAGCGTGCTGGTCTTCCTGCCGCAGATCCTGATTTTGTTCTTCTTCATTCTGAGCCTGGAAGACTGCGGCTACCTGCCGCGCGCGGCCTTTTTGCTGGACCGCATGATGGGCGGCGTGGGCCTGTCGGGCCGCGCCTTCATCCCGCTGCTGTCGAGCTTTGCCTGCGCCATTCCCGGCGTGATGGCGGCGCGCACCATCCAGAATCCGCGCGACCGCCTGGTCACCATCATGATCGCGCCGCTGATGACGTGTTCGGCGCGCCTGCCCGTGTATGCGCTGATCATCGCCGCCTTCATTCCGGAACGCCAGGTGTGGGGCTATTTGAGCCTGCAAGGCCTGGTGCTGTTCGTGCTGTACTTTGCCGGCATCATCTCGGCCATGGCCGTGGCCTGGGTCATGAAGCGCAGCATGGGTGTGCGCGGCAACCAGCCGCTGCTGCTGGAACTGCCCGCCTATCACTGGCCGCATTTGCGCAATCTGGCCGTCAGCCTGTGGGAGCGCGCGAAGATCTTCCTCACGCGCGTCGGCACCATCATCCTGAGCCTGATGATCATCCTGTGGTTCCTCAGCACCTTCCCCGGCCCGCCGGACAACGCGATCTATCCGCCGATCTACTACAGCCTGGCCGGCATCCTGGGCCGCGGCCTGGAAGTGATCTTCGCGCCGATCGGTTTCAACTGGCAGATCTGCATCGCGCTGGTGCCGGGCATGGCGGCGCGCGAAGTGGCCGTCGGCGCCCTGGGCACCGTGTACGCGCTGTCGCAAACGGGCGACGCGCTGGCCACCACGCTGGAGCCGCTGATCGCCCATTCGTGGTCGATGGCCACGGCGCTGTCCCTGCTGGCCTGGTATGTATTCGCGCCGCAGTGCCTGTCGACCCTCTCCGTGGTGAAACGCGAGACGGGCGGCTGGCGCTATCCGCTGCTGATGGCCGGCTACATGTTCGCCCTGGCGTATGCCGCCTCGTTCATCACGTACCGCATCGCCCTGATGCTGGGCGCTTAGGAGAAAAGCATGTGGCAAACCCTCATCGTCGCCCTGATCGTGGCAGCCGCGCTGCTGCATTTTTCGACCAAGTACCTGCCGGCGGGCGTGCGCCGCGCCATCGTGCGTGGCCTGGTGCGCTGCGGCCTCGATGAGGCGAAGATGTCGACCCTCTTCAAGGTGGCGCCCGGTTGCGGCAGCGGCTGCGGTTCCTGCGGCTCCTGCGACAGCCCGCCGCCGCCGTCAGCCACGCCACCGGCCGACGGCAGCAGCAAGCGCGTGATCCTGATGCAGGTGCAGCGCTAGGGTCAACGCCGGAGTAGCCACGGGCGCGCCCGTGGGCTACACTGAGCTTTACGCATGGCAAGGAGCGGCAATGGCGATACTGTTGATCTTCATGTTTCTGTTTGCGGTCGCCACCTGGCTGCTCGCCAGCCGGCGCGGCCGCCACGGGGGCCTCTGGTTCGGCATCGGCCTGTTCCTCGGACCGTTTGCCTTGCTGGCGGTGGCGGCGCTGCCGCCCGTTGCGCCAACCTGAATGAAAAAAAACCCGCGCATGCGGGTTTTTTTACGTCTGTAACGCTGCGCTTACGCCTTGCCCGCCAGCTTGTCGACGACCGGCACCAGCGCGGCCGGGCGGCAGCCGAAGGCGGCCAGGCGGCCTTGCGCGTCGGGCGCCAGGTCCAGGTCATACGGCAAACGGCCCGCCACCAGCCACAGTCTGTCGTGCGGCAGGGCTTCGACCAGGCGGCGCTGGCCGTCGACGAACATGGCGTTATACGTTTGCAGTACGATCTGCCGCGCGCCTTGCGCAAAGGCGATGGCCTCATTGACTTCGTCGTCCAGCGCCTCGGCCGACAAGGCATATTCGCGCACGTCCAGACCCGCTTCGAGCAGCGCCGGCAGCATCGAGCTGCGCGCTTCCTTGTTGCGGCCCAGCGCCACTTCGTCGATTTCGCTGCGCGAGCGCACTTCCACCGTCAGCAGGGTCACGGGCAGGCTGGCGTCGAGTGGGCGGTAGTCGCCCTGCACGCGCAAGGCGGCCTTTTGCAGCAGCTGCGACAGGGCCATGGCGGCCGGCTGCATCAGCGCCGGCGGGGCGACGGGGCGTTCGCGCCAGTCGCGCACGGCGCGGTTGCGCTTGAGCTCCGCCACGCGCGCGCAAGCCGCGTCGATGCGGGCGATGGAGATGTCGCCGCGCTCCACGGCGGCGATGACGGCGTCGATGGCCGCCGTCTGCTGCGCTTCGCGGTGCGAAATGAGGACGATGTCGGCGCCCGCCTGCAAGGTGGCGATGGCGCCCTGGGCGATGCCGATGCCGTCGGCAATCGCCGCCATTTCCAGGCAGTCGGTGATGACGACGCCCTGGTATTTCAACTCGCCGCGCAGCAGGTCCGTCAGCACGCCTTTCGACAGGGTGGCCGGCACGCTGGTATCGGCCTCGAAAGCGGGGAAGACCACGTGCGCCGTCATGATGGCATCCACGCCGCCGGCAATGGCCGCGCGGAACGGCGCCAGTTCCACGGCGCGCAGGCGTTCCTTGTCGTGCGGGACCAGGGCCATGGCGTAATGCGTGTCGGTGGCCGTGTCGCCGTGGCCGGGGAAGTGCTTGGCCGTCACGGCCACGCCGCTGGCGCGCTGGCCGCGCATGGCCGCCATGCCGTAGTCGATGACGGTGGCGGCATCCTCGCCATACGCGCGTACGCCGATGACGGGGTTGTTGCGGTTGTTGTTTACGTCCAGCACGGGGGCGAGCAGCATATTGATGCCCACCTGGCGCATTTCATCGCCGCTGATCTGGTTCATGCGTTCGCAGTCGTCGATGGAGCCGGCCGCCTGGAAAGCCATCGCCGCGGGAATCGGTGTGACGCCCTGTTCGATGCGCATCACCATGCCGCCTTCCTGGTCGATGGAGATCAGCAGCGGCGTGTCGGACACTTCCGCGTTGATCTCCTGCAGTTCGCGGCACAGGGCTGATACTTGCGCGGGCGTGTGCACGTTGCGGCGGAACAGGATCACGCCGCCCACCTTCTTGTCGCGTATCAAGGTCTTGATATGCTCGTCCGCCTGCAGGGCGTCGAAGCCCACCATGAATAGCTGTCCTACTTTCTCGCGCAAACCCTGTTCCATGCTGCAACTCCTCCGGTATTCATTCTGATGACGACAAGTCCGTATTCTGGCCCCTGGTGACGCATCTGGACAATCACCGGAAAAGCTGCCTTTTTTTGGTATTGTATTGGATTTGGATATTTGCGCAAGTGGTTATTAAGTGGTATTGCTCCACTTGCGCAAAGGCCGCATCAATCGAGGCGCTGGAACGAGGCCGATTGCGCCTTGGGCCAGTACAGGCCGAACACGGGCGGCAGTTGCGGCAGTTGGCTCGGGTCGAGCAATTGGCCCGCTTCCAGGAACGGCAGCAGGGCCGACGCCAGTTTCACCTGGTTCGGCGAAATGCGCCGCACCAGGTGGTGCGGACGCAGTTCCTGCGGGTGCGCGAGGCCGGCGGCGGCGATCAGTTCGGCCAGCGCCTTCATGGTGTTCTGGTGGAAGTGCGCCACGCGGGCGATCTTGTCGGGCACTACCAGCGCGCGCTGGCGCCGCGGGTCTTGCGTGGCCACGCCCGTGGGGCAGCGGTCCGTGTGGCAGCTTTGCGACTGGATGCAGCCCAGCGCGAACATGAAGCCGCGCGCCGAATTGCACCAGTCGGCGCCCAGCGCCAGCAGGCGGGCGATGTCGAAGGCCGTGATGATCTTGCCCGAGCAGCCGATCTTGATCTTCGCGCGCAGGTTGGCGCCCACCAGGGTGTTATGCACGAGCACCAGCGCTTCCTGCAGCGGCGTGCCCACGTGGTCCGTGAATTCCAGGGGCGCGGCGCCCGTGCCGCCTTCGCTGCCGTCGACGACGATGAAGTCGGGCGTGATGCCCGTTTCCAGCATGGCTTTCACGATGGCGAAGAACTCCCACGGATGGCCGATGGCCAGCTTGAAGCCCGTCGGCTTGCCGCCGGAGAGCGTGCGCAGGCGGTCGATAAAGTGCAGCATTTCCAGTGGCGTGGAAAAGGCGCTGTGCGCCGCCGGCGAAACGCAATCCTCGCCCACCATCACGCCGCGCGTGGTGGCGATCTCGATCGTTACTTTCGGGCCCGGCAGCACGCCGCCGTGGCCTGGTTTGGCGCCTTGCGACATCTTCAGCTCGATCATTTTCACCTGCTCGGAGCTGGCGTTGGCGATGAAGCGTTCCTCGGAAAACGTGCCGTCCTGGTTGCGGCAGCCGAAGTAGCCGGAGCCGATTTCCCACACCAGGTCGCCCCCGTTTTCGCGGTGATAGGGGCTGATGCTGCCTTCGCCCGTGTCGTGCATGAAGCCGCCGCTGCGCGCGCCGCCGTTCAGGGCCAGGATGGCGTTGGCCGACAGGGCGCCAAAGCTCATCGCCGAGATATTGAAGACGCTGGCCGAGTACGGCTTGGCGCGCGGGCAGTCCGGATGGTTGCCGATCTCGATGCGGAAATCGTGGCCCGTCACCTTGGCGGGAGCGATGGAATGGTTGATCCATTCATAGCCCGCTGCATACACGTCGAGCTGGGTGCCGAACGGACGCTTGTCCGTCTGCTCCTTGGCGCGCTGGTAGACGATGCTGCGCTGGCTGCGCGAGAACGGCGTCGCTTCGCTGTCGCTTTCCAGGAAATACTGGCGGATTTCGGGGCGGATACTTTCGAAGAAAAAACGGAAATGCGCGAGGATGGGGTAGTTGCGGCGCAGGGCGCGCTTCGTTTGCAGCAGGTCGCTGATGCCGACCAGGGTCAGGGCACCGGCCAGCAGGGGCAGCCAGTAATGATCGTAGTAAAACAGGGACAGGACAAAGATGGCTGCCGTCGCAATGAAGGTCAGGTAGCGAAATGGTACTAGGTGCATGGGCACTCCGGTGAAGTCAGGCTGATACAGCCGAGTCTACCTTCGATTCGCCGAACGTGCTGGAGGGAAAGAACGCGGCGCCCGGTGGACGCCGCGTGAGGGTTAGCGCTGGGCCGCTCTGATGCGCTCGACCCGTTCGGCGCTGGCCGGATGGCTCGACAGGTAGGGCGTGCCGTGATCCAGCTTGCCCAAGGCGACGAACACTTGCGCCAGGTGTTCCAGTGGAATAGCGTTCTGGCGCAGCATGGCGATCGCGTAGTCGTCCGCCTCGCGCTCGACGTCGCGCGAATACTTCAAGTCCAGCAGCAGCGGCGGCAAGGTCGCCACCACGGTCGACACGTCGCCGAACAGCAGCGCCGCGCCGGCGCCGACGGCCGAGGTCTGGATGATGCGGCGCGTCAGGTGGCGCTGCTGCAAATGGCCCAGTTCATGCGCCAGCACGCCCATGATGGCGTCGTCGTCCGGCATCAGTTCCACCATTTCATCGGTCAGCACGATGTCGCCCGACGGCAGGGCGAACGCGTTCGGACCGATCTTGCTTTTGCGGAAGACGATGCGGTGCTCGGGCGTGCTGTCGCCGGGCGTGGCCAGGCGCGCGAACCGGGCGCGCAAGGCTTGCTGGCGTGCGTCAGCGAGCTTGCTTGCCTCAAACACGTGTTCGTCGAGGAAATCGAGCACGCCCTGGCCCAGCTTGCGCTCGACGGACTGGGGAATCGCATACGCGACCCCCTTCGCCACTACCGGCAGCAGGTACTGATAGCTGAGCCACAGGGCCAGCACCGTGGCGACCGTGGCCAGCAGGGCGCCGCGCCAGCTTTGCTGCAGCCGCACGACCCAGCCGTCGCGGTGGCCCGTCTCATGCAGCACCTCGTTGAAGGCCGCCTGGTCGGCGATTTCCAGGTAGGCGCCGTCGGGAAAGCTGACCTTGCGCACGGCATGGCTGCTGCGTTCGGACACGTGCAGCTCGCCCAGCGGGCAGCTGCGCTCGATATCGCCGGCCAGCACGGCCACGCCATCGCGCACGCTGAGCGTGACGTGGTACAGGCGCGAGGTCTGGCCGTCGAAATAGCGCGCGGGCACGGGAGCCGCGCCCGGCGCTTGATGGTCGAGCGTCATGCTACAGCGACAGGTCGAAGTCCAGCAGGTCGACCATGCCTTCGCCCGTGGCCGACACTTGCTCGCCGGTGGCGGCGACAAAGGCGTCCAGGCTGCCGTGCACCAGCATTGACGTCGCTTCCAGGCGGTACTTCAGCCAGCGCACGTGGGCGAATGGCGAAAACAGGCCGAGGGTGACGACGATGCCCAGCAGGTTGGTCAGCATGATGAAGGTGGTGCGGCCCCAAGTCAGCTGTGACTGGAACTGGTGCTGCTGCAGGCGCGTGTGGTTCCAGATCAGGTTCTGGATCATGGTCAGGAACAGCGGCAGCACGATAAAGGCCCAGGCATACAGGGCGGCCACGGCGCCGAAGATGCTGCCGGCCTTGGTGACATCGTTGGCATCGGCGGCAAACGTGGCGAAGACGCTGGCGAAGACGACAAAGATCAGGACCAGGAAACCGGCCAGCAGCAGGGCGAAGAACAGCAAATAGGTTTTGTAGAAGCTGCCGACCGAGGCGTCGAAGCTGAAGTTGCTGCTGCCGAAGCGGCTTTGCGTGTGCTGGAAGCGCTTCAGGCGCTGGTGCAGGAACGGCGTCATCAGGCCAGCCGTGAAGGTGTTCAGGATGGGCAGCCACAGGAAGTATTTGTAGGCTTCTTTGGCGCTGCCGTCAAAGCCGAAGCGGATGCCGCGGTAGCTGGTGTTGTACAGCTTGAATTGCAGGCTTTTCCACACCAGCCATGGCAGCACGGCCATCATCAGCACGAGCATGATCAGGCCGACGATGGGCGAGATCTGGAAGGCGATGTTGTAGCCGCCGATCAGCACGACGGCCGCGATGCGGCCCTTCAGGATGGCGACGGCATTGCCGTGGTATTCGAAGCTGCTGCCAGCCAGGTGGGTGCTGGAATAGAAATAGCGGTTGCGGCGCACCTTGGCCCAGGCGGAATAAATGCCCAGGGTGACGATGCTCAGCAGCAGGTTGACGATCCAGATTCGGAAGTATTCGCTGCCCGTGGCGCTGAAGGTAATGGCTTCGCGCTGGGGCGTGGTGTTGTTGGTATCGAAATCCACAGGGGGTTTCCTTACTTATTGGAAACAAAACAAGATAAGGGAATACTGAAAAGTTATCAATTGAAAATACTGTTTTTCGCAATTATTTTTGCAGATCCCCTTGCGCCGCCCCGAACCGGCCGTCCCGGCTATACTGGAACTCAACCATCGCCTAACGGGAAAACCATGATCGTCGTCCACCATCTGAACAATTCGCGCTCGCAGCGCGTGCTCTGGCTGCTCGAGGAACTGGGCCTCGACTACGAGGTCAAGCGCTACCAGCGCGACCCGAAAACCATGCTGGCGCCCGCCTCGCTGAAGGCCGTCCATCCGCTGGGCAAGTCGCCCGTGATCACGGATGGCGCCAACACCATCGCCGAATCGGGCGCCATCATCGAGTACCTGGTCGAGCGCTACGGCAATGGCCGCTTGATCCCGGCGGCGGGCACGCCGGAGAAGCTGCGCTGGACCTACTGGCTGCATTTCGCGGAAGGCTCGGCCATGCCGCCGCTGCTGATGAAGCTGGTGTTCGACAAGGTCGAATCGTCGCCGATGCCGTTTTTCGTGAAACCCATCGCGCGCGGCATCGCCAGCAAGGTCAAGAGCAGCTTCATCCTGCCCAATATCAACAGCCAGCTGGCCTACATGGAAGCGGAGCTCGAGAACAGCAAATGGTTTGCCGGCAATGAATTCACGGCGGCCGACATCCAGATGAGCTTTCCGCTGGAAGCGGCCGCCATGCGCGGTGGACTCGACGAGCGCCTGCCGAAGCTGACGGCGTTCCTGCAGCGCATCCATGCGCGGCCGGCCTACCAGCGGGCGCTCGAACGGGGCGGGCCCTACGATTTCGCCAAATGAAGGGCATTCAAGGGCTATGTGCGGGGAACCATACGGTAAAATGACCGATTCAACCAGTATCCATTTACCGCATGGCCAGACTCCTCGCTATCGACGGCTTGAATATCGTACGCCGCGTCTACGAAGCCAGTCCTGAACCCGATTCCGACCTGAAGGCGGAGATCGCGCTGCGCCATGCGCTGTCGTCGTTCCGCACGCTCATCAACGATCACGAGCCGACGCACATCCTGCCGGCCTTCGATTTCGGCGGCCCCACCTGGCGCCACGCTCTGTATGCCGGTTACCGCGAGGGGCGCCAGCCCATGCCGCAGGTGCTGCGCGACGCCTTGCCCGGCTTTTACGCCACCTTGGCCAGCTTCGGCATGCACGTGGTCAGCATTCCCGAGGTCGAGGCCGACGACGTGATCGGCACGGCCGTCATGCGCTGGCTGCACGAGGGGCGCGGCGCAGCCGTCATCGCCACCACCGACAAGGATTTGCACGGCTTGATCGCGCACGGCGCGCTCGTGTGGGACCACTTCAAGGGCATCTGGCACGACCACGCCTGGGTCGAGAAAAAATTCGGCGTGCCGCCGGAATTGCTGCCCGACCTGCTGGCGCTGATGGGCGACGTCACCGACAGCATCCCCGGCGTGTCGAAGATCGGCCTGAAGACGGGCGCAAAACTGTTGCGCGCCTACGGCAATATCGACGCCGTGATGGCCGGCGCGGGCATTTTGCCCGGTGCGCTCGGTGAAAGCCTGCGAAAAGAGCGGGAAATACTGTATCTTTCAAGAAAGTTAGTCGCGCTCAAGACGGATGTCACGTTGGGCGTCACCTGGAACAAGCTGGCGTGGGAAAAGTAGAGCGCCCCAAAAAAGCTCATGGCGTTGTTGCCTTGCCTCGTCGTACATTCGTACTGCCTTCGGCAACGCGCCTAGCCCTGAGCATTTTGATGGGCGCTCTCTGAGTGGAACTCGCAATAGAAAATCAAGCAAGGAAAGCAATCATGATGTTAAAGACAGTCCTGATCGATAGCAGCGCCGTGGCGCGCGGCCTGCTGAACACGGTCCTGACCGATGGCGGCTACGATGTCTGCGGGCAGACGCATACGAGCGCGCTGGGGCTGGCGCTGCTGGTCAAGCACCACCCGCATTTCGTCTGCATCGCGCGCGAGCAGGTGGAAGACGGGACCAACGTGGTGCAAACCATCCGCGCCCAGTATCCGAAGACGCTCATTTTCATGGTCTCGGGCGGCATCGACGCCGCTTCGCTGCAGGCGGCCCACGCCATGGGCGTGTCGGGTTTCATCGTGAAACCGTTCATGGCCGATACGGTCCTGAAAACCGTGCGCAATACGGTGATCGCCATGGTGCGCAAGCAGCAGCAGGCGCTTGCCGCCGCTGCGAAAGACACCTGATAAAATCTACTGCGCGTCGCGATTTGCGGCCGGCGATGCTCACTGTACTAAAGTACAGCTGCGCTTCTCGGCCACAACTCACTGTCGCTCGCTACGATTTTCTCAGGTGTTGTTATTGAGTTGGATTGGTAAAAATCTACTTAACCAAGCTAACTTTAGGCCAGGCCCGTCGCGCTGGCGATGATGCCGCCGCCGAGGCACACGTCGCCGTCGTACAGCACGGCCGACTGGCCCGGCGTGACGGCCCATTGCGCCTGGTCGAAGGCCAGGCCAAAGTGTTCATTTCCATCCGGCAGCAGCTGGCACGCCACGTCGGCCTGGCGGTAGCGCGTCTTGGCGCTCAAGGCGCCCGCTTGCGGCGCCGTGCCGGCTACCCAGCTGGCCTGGTCGGCTGTCAAGGCGGGCGACAGCAGCCACGGGTGGTCATGACCCTGCACCACCCACAGGGTGTTGTTGGCGATATCCTTGCGCGCCACATACCAGGCGTCGCTGCTGCCGTCCGCGTTCTGGTACGACTTCACGCCGCCGATGCCGATGCCCTTGCGCTGTCCCAGGGTATAAAAACTCAGTCCCACGTGTTCGCCCACCGTCTTGCCGTCGGCCGTTTTCATCGGGCCCGGCTTGTACGACAGGTAGCGGTTCAAAAATTCGCGGAACGGGCGCTCGCCGATAAAGCAGATGCCCGTCGAATCCTTCTTTTGCGCGTTCGGCAGCGCCAGTTTTTCGGCGATCTGGCGCACTTGCGTCTTCGGGATTTCACCCAGGGGGAATAAAGTTTTAGACAACTGCGCCTGGTTCAACCGGTGCAGGAAGTAGCTTTGGTCCTTGCTGGCGTCGACGGCTTTCAGCAGTTCATAACGGCCCGCGTCGGTCGGTGCCTGGCGCACGCGCGCGTAGTGGCCGGTGGCGATCAGGTCGGCACCCAGGGTCATGGCGTGGTCAAGAAAGGCCTTGAACTTGATTTCGGCGTTGCACAGCACGTCCGGGTTCGGCGTGCGGCCGGCCTGGTATTCGCGCAGGAAATCGGCGAATACGCGGTCCTTGTATTCGGAGGCAAAATTGACGGCTTCGATATCGACGCCGATGACGTCGGCCACGCTGGCCGCGTCGATCCAGTCCTGGCGCGTGGAGCAGTATTCCGAATCGTCGTCATCTTCCCAGTTTTTCATGAACAGGCCGATGACTTCATAGCCTTGTTCCTTCAGCATCCATGCCGCGACCGAGGAATCGACCCCGCCCGACATGCCGATAACGACTTTCTTCTTGCTCATCTTGCTTTCCAGTGTACTTTAATAATATGGCAATGCGTATTGCTATGCGCTATTGAAAACGGACGCATGCGTGTGCAGCAGGGCCAGAGGCGCGCGCCGGCCAGCCAGGTATTCGTCCACGCACTGCAGCACCAGCGGGCTGCGGTGGCGCTCCTGGCAGGCCGCCAGCTCGTCGCGCGTCATCCACAGGGTGCGGATGATGCCTTCGTCCAGCGGGCGGTCGTGCTCGGCGCCAGCCGTGCCGCAAAAGGTGAAGCGCAGATAGGTCACGTCCTCGCCCGTGCGCAACGACTGATAGCGCGACATGTACATGCCGACCAGTGCCGTGGGGATGAAATCGTAGGCCGCTTCTTCCAGCGTTTCGCGGATCACCGCTTGTTCCAGCGACTCGAACGGGTCGAGGTGGCCAGCCGGTTGATTGATCTTGATGCCTTCGCTGGTCTCTTCTTCAATCAGTAAAAACAGGCCGTCGCGTTCGACGATGGCGGCAACGGTGACAGAGGGTTTCCAGATTCTCGGCATGATTCCATCCTTGAAAGAGCCGACATTTTATCTTGTTCTGCGCGCGCGGTTTGAAGCCGGCCTTTTGTTGCGCGGACATATTGATAAATGACAACGTTTTAGCAAATAGCGGTGGGAGGTACTTACGTCTTTCCCGGGGAGCGCACTAGCATGGGGGCATAGTTGGCAAGATGGCAGGAAGCGCCCGCTAATATAGGCTTTCCCTGTGGTCAAAACAAGCGCGCACACGTGCTCGACTGTGGTGAGATTGACACACCTTTCCCACAATATGGTCGCCATACCGCATGGCGGAACAAGGATTGGTATTACGGGTAAATTAGTGTCGTACGACTAAAAGTTGCTGCTTCACAAACGTTTAACGCGCTGCTTTCCGTGTTAGATTCTAGTCAGTTTATCAATTAGCGGAGGCATCATGAGGATAGGCATACCGGCCGAAACACGGCCTGGTGAAACGCGGGTGGCGGCAACGCCCGAGACAGTCAAGAAGCTGGCAGCCAAGCATCAAGTCGTCGTGCAGTCGGGAGCGGGCCTGCAAGCCTCGATTCCCGACGACGCCTATGCCGCCGCCGGCGCGCAGATCGGTACCGCCCAGGAAGCCTATGGCTGCGCCATCGTGCTCAAGGTGCGCGCGCCCGATGCCGATGAACGGGCCCTGATGGCCAGCGGCACGGTACTGATCGGCATGTTGAACCCGTTTGATGCGGACAATATCGCCGCCATGGCCACGGCCGGCCTGTCCGCCTTCGCGCTGGAAGCCGTGCCGCGCATCACGCGCGCGCAGTCGATGGACGTGCTGTCCTCGCAGGCGAACATCGCCGGCTACAAGGCCGTGCTGGTGGCCGCGAATACCTACCAGCGCTTCATGCCGATGCTGATGACGGCGGCCGGCACCGTCAAGGCGGCCCGCGTGCTGATCATGGGCGTGGGCGTGGCAGGGCTGCAGGCGATCGCCACGGCCAAGCGCCTGGGCGCCGTCATTGAGGCCTCCGACGTGCGCCCGCCCGTCAAGGAACAAGTCGAGTCCCTGGGGGCCAAGTTCCTCGACGTGCCTTTCCTCACCGATGAAGAAAAAGAGATCGCCAAGGGTTCGGGCGGTTATGCGCGCGCCATGCCGGCCGACTGGATGCGCCGCCAGGCCGAACTCGTGCACGAACGGGCGAAACTGGCCGACATCATCATCACCACGGCGCTGATTCCCGGCCGCGCCGCGCCCGTCTTGATCTCCGAAGAAACGGTCAAGGCCATGAAACCGGGCTCCGTCATCGTCGACCTGGCCGTCGAGCAGGGCGGCAACTGTCCGCTGTCGGAACTGGGCAAGACGGTGGTCAAGCACGGCGTCTACATCGTGGGCGAGCCGAACCTGGCGACCCTGGTGGCGGCCGACGCCTCGGCCCTGTATGCGCGCAACGTGCTGGACTTTTTAAAGCTCATCATCGACAAGGACGATCAATTGCTGATCGACCGCGAGGATGAAATCATCAAGGCCAGCCTGGTGTGCGCAGGCAGCGAAATCTTACGTAAATAACGCGGCGCCGGAGAGAACAACATCATGGAAATCAGTCACACCATCACCAACCTGATCATCTTCGTGCTGGCCATTTATGTCGGCTACCACGTCGTCTGGACCGTCACGCCGGCGCTGCATACGCCGCTGATGGCCGTCACCAATGCCATTTCCGCCATCATCATCGTCGGCGCCATGCTGGCGGCCGGCCTGACCGATGGCCCGCTGGCGCAAGTGGCCGGCACCCTGGCCGTGGCGCTGGCCGCCGTCAACGTGTTCGGCGGCTTCCTCGTCACGCAGCGCATGCTCGAGATGTTCCGTAAAAAAGAACCGAAGGCCAAGCAAGGAGCAAAAGAATGAGTCACGCCATGAGCTTCGTCACCATGAACCTGGTGACGATGATGTACCTGATCGCCTCGGTGTGCTTCATCCAGGCCCTGAAAGGCCTGTCGTCGCCATCGACGGCGCGCCGCGGCAATGCCTTCGGCATGAGCGGCATGGCCATTGCCGCCGTGACCACCGTGGCGCTGATCCTGAAACTGAAGGAGCAGCAGACGGGCGGCATGGGCCTGACCCTCGTCATCATCGGCATCGTCACGGGCGGCGCCATCGGCGCCTATCTGGCGAAAACCGTGGAAATGACGAAGATGCCGGAACTGGTGGCGGCCATGCACTCGCTGATCGGCTTGGCCGCAGTGTGTATCGCCGTGGCGGCCGTGTCGGAGCCGTGGGCCTTCAATATCGCCAAGCATGGCGAGGCGCTGCCCATCGGTAACCGCTTCGAGCTGTTCATCGGTACCTTCGTCGGCGCCATCACGTTCTCCGGTTCCGTGATCGCCTTCGGCAAGCTGTCGGGCAAATACAAGTTCCGTTTGTTCCAGGGCGCGCCCGTCAGTTTCAAGGGCCAGCACATGCTCAACCTCGTGCTGGCGCTGGTGATGGTGGGACTGGGCCTGGCGTTCTGCTTCGCCGATGGCGTCGAACCCGCGTGGACGCCGTTCATCGTCATGACCCTGATCGCCTTTGCGCTGGGCGTGCTGATCATCATCCCCATCGGCGGCGCCGACATGCCGGTGGTGGTGTCGATGCTCAACAGCTACTCGGGCTGGGCCGCGGCCGGCATCGGCTTTTCGCTGAATAACTCGATGCTGATCATCGCCGGTTCGCTCGTGGGATCCTCTGGCGCGATCCTGTCGTACATCATGTGCAAGGCGATGAACCGCTCGTTCTTCAACGTCATCCTGGGCGGCTTCGGCGGCGATGCGCCAGCGGCCGGTGTGGCCGGTGCGCAGGAACAGCGTCCCGTGAAATCGGGTTCGGCCGACGATGCCGCCTTCATCATGAGCAATGCGGAAACTGTCATCATCGTGCCCGGCTATGGCCTGGCCGTGGCGCGCGCGCAGCATTCGCTGAAGGAACTGGTGGAAAAACTCACGCACAAGGGCATCACCGTCAAGTACGCGATCCACCCGGTGGCGGGGCGCATGCCGGGCCACATGAACGTGCTGCTGGCCGAGGCGGAAGTGCCGTACGACCAGGTCTTCGAGATGGAAGACATCAACGGCGAATTCGGCCAGACGGACGTGGTGCTGGTGCTGGGCGCGAACGACGTCGTCAACCCGGCGGCGAAGGACCCGAAATCGCCGATCGCCGGCATGCCGATCCTGGAAGCGTATAAAGCCAAGAGCATTATCGTCAACAAGCGCTCGATGGCGTCCGGCTATGCGGGCCTGGACAACGACCTGTTCTACCAGCCGAACACGATGATGGTGTTTGGCGATGCGAAAAAGGTGATCGAGGATATGCTCAAGGCAGTCGAATAAGCGGTATTTTTTGCCGTAGGTCGGATTAGCGGGGCAAAGCCCCGCGTAATCCGACGTATTGGGGCCAACAATGTTGTCGGATTACGGCCTTCGGCCTCGGCGGCCCCGCCTAATCCGACCTACGCTTGTCTTCAGGCTGCGACGACTTTATTGCGTCCCTGGTGCTTGGCCGCGTACAGGGCCTTGTCGGCATCCGACATGGCCGCATCCAGGGTGGCGCCGGCCGTCAGGGACGCCACGCCGATGCTGATGGTCACCTGCAGTTCGCCGCCATCGGGCAAAGGCGTGATGGCGGCGGCCACGGCGGCGCGGATGCGTTCGGCCACCCTATGCGCCTGCTGCAGGCTGGCGTCGGGGAACAGCAGGCCGAATTCTTCGCCGCCGAGGCGCGCCGCCACGTCGGTGATGCGTCCCGTGTCGCGCAGCGCCTGCGCCACCGTGCGCAGCACGGCGTCGCCCACGGCATGGCCGTAGCGGTCGTTGATCTTCTTGAAATGGTCGAGGTCGGCCACGCCCACGGTCAGGGCGGCGCCGCTGCGCGCCGCGCGCGCCATCGCCTGCTCGGCTTGCGCTTCATACGCGCGCCGGTTCGGCAGCGACGTCAGCGCATCGTGCAGCGCCTGCTGTTCCAGCTGCGCCAGCAGGCTGGCGTTTTTTGCCGCCAGTTCGCGCCGTTCGCGCACATCGAGCAAGAAGGCGCCGAAATAGCGGATGCCGTCGACCACGCCCAGGTCCATCGCCTTCATTTCGATGGGGATCATCTGCGTGTCGCGGTGGCGGATGGCGAATTCGCGTATCTTGCCCAGCACGCTGGACGTGCGCGAGCTGCGGATGTAATTGATCACGTGGTTGTCGTGCTGCGCGCCGACGGCGTCGGGCAGCAGGCCGTTCAAAGTCTGGCCCAGCAATTCCCCGCTCGCATAGCCCGACAATGCCTGCATGGCGCCATTGATATAGCGGATGCGGCAATGTTCATCAATGATGATGACGGCGTCGAGGGCGTCTTCCAGCAGGCGGGAAAAGAGCACTTCGGGAAGAGCGGCAGGCGGTGCTGCGGGCAATACATCTGTCATGGAACGGTCGCCAAAAGCCAGGTGACAGCCATTGTCGCATCCGCGGGCCGTTTATTCCATGCCGGATCGCTCGCCTGTTTCTTTTTCGCCCCAGCTCTTTCCTTATTGTTAAGCCTTATCGGCGGCCGTACATCATCAGCCCAGCCAATGCCTTGCGTGCAGGGGGGAATGCGTCCAGCAAACCCAGCGACAGGCCCAGCAAGCCTTGCGTGGGGGCGCTGCCCGTGAAGATGCGCGCCATGGTGTCGGTCACGCGCACGGTCAGCCCTCGGTCGGCCTGGCGCAGGCTGGCGTAGCGTTCCAGTCCGGCCGGGCTGCCGTCCTGCGCCAGCACGCGGGCCAGCACGGCGGCGTCGCGCAAGCCCAGGTTCAAGCCCTGTCCCGCCACCGGGTGCAGGGTTTGCGCCGCATTGCCGATGGCGACCGTGCGCGCCGTGCCGTTCGCCTGTGCGTTCAAGCCCAGCGGATAGGCCAGGCGTGGCGTCGTATGCGTAAAGCGTCCCAGGCGGCTGCCGAAGGCGGCGCCCAGGCGGGCCAGGAAAGCAGCGTCGTCCAGCGCCAGCAATTGCTCGGCGCGCGTGGGCGGCACGCACCACACGAGCGCGTAGCCATCGTCCTGCGGCAGCAGGGCCAGCGGACCTTCGTCGGTGAAGCGCTCATATGCGCGGTGGACGATGGGGTTGCTTGCGCGCACATGGGCGATGATGGCGCTTTGGCCATAGTCGCGGCTGACGGCCCGTTCCTGCTGCTGGCCGAACAGGCCGCCCTCGGCTTGCACCAACAGGCTGGCGCGCAAGCTCGACGCGGCGCCGGCCCGGTCGATCTGCACGCTGACGCCGTCGGCATCCTCCACGCTGCCCGTCACCATTGCCGGGCGCAGGCTGGCTGCGCCAAGGCGCTCGCACACGTCGGCCAGCGCGCTGACGACGGCGCCGTAACGGGCCACATAACCGAGCGCTTCGACACCATGTTCGCTGCGGTCCATCAGGCTGCGCCCGAACTGGCCGCGGCGCGAGACGTGAATTTGATGGATAGGCGTCGCGTCTACGGGCCAGGCGCCCGCTTCCTTGAGAATCTGGCGGCTGCCGTGCGACAGGGCGATGGTGCGCGGGTCGCGCCTCGCTTGTTCGATGGATTTGGCGTCGAGCAGGACGATGCCGGCGGCGCGGCTGCCGCGCTGCACCAGCAGGGCGGCCAGCGCCATGCCGACGGGGCCGGCGCCGCAGATGGCGAGATCGAAAGTGGACGGTGTATGCATGCGGCGACGTTAATCCTGTGACATCAGTTGTTCGATTTCAGCGACGCTCTTGGGCGCCGTGCTGAAGACTTCATGGCCTTGCGGCGTGACCAGCACATCGTCTTCGATGCGGATGCCCGTATGCCAGAACGGCTCCGGCACGCCCGCGCCGGGACGCACATAGATGCCCGGTTCCACCGTCAGCACCATGCCCGGTGCCAAAGCGCGCCACGGCTTGCCGGGTGCGCCCGTGTCGCGGTAGGCGCCCACGTCGTGCACGTCCATGCCCAGCCAGTGGCTGGTGCCGTGCATGTAGAAGGGCATATAGGCTTTGTCGGCGATGACGTCCTGCACGCCGCCGCTTTTTTGCCGGTCCAGCAAACCCAGGTCCAGCATGCCCTGTGCCAGTACCTGCACGGCCGCTTCGTGAATGGCGCTGTGCGGCAAGCCGGGGCGCACCATGTCCAGCGACGCCTGCTGCGCGGCCAGCACCAGTTCATACAGCGCCCGCTGCGGGCCGCTGAAACGGCCGTTGACGGGCCAGGTGCGCGTGATGTCGGAGGCGTAGCCATCGAGTTCGCAGCCGGCGTCGATCAATACCAGCTCGCCGTCTTTTAATACCGCGTTGTTGGCGCTGTAGTGCAGGATGCAGGCGTTGCCGCCGCCGGCCACGATGGAGGAATAGGCGGGAAACTGCGCGCCGCTGCGCCGGAATTCGTACAGCAGCTCCGCTTCGAGCGCATATTCGTGCATGCCGGGACGCGTGGCGCGCATGGCGCGCACGTGGGCGGCGCTGGAAATGGCGGCCGCGCGGCGCATCAGCTGCTGTTCCTCTGAGTCTTTCAGCAGACGCATGGCGTCGAGCATGCCATTGATGTCATGCGCGATGGTGGGCGCCGTGACGCCGCTGCGGGCTTTTTGCCGCACATTGTTTCGCCAGACCTTGACCTGTGCATCGAGGCTGCCGCCCAGCGCATAGTAGATGGCGGGGGCGTCGGCCAGCAGGCGCGTCATTTCCGCGTCGAGTTCCTCGATGGGGAAGGCGCTGTCAAAACCGAAGCTGGCGCGCGCCGCCTCGGGACCGTGGCGGAAACCATCCCAGATTTCGCGCTCCGTGTTCTTGGCGCGGCAAAACAGGATGGCGCGCGCGGGTGCCGTGGCGCTGGCGGCCACCAGTGCCAGCGCGCTGTCGGGTTCCGTGTAACCGCTCAGGTAATAGAAATAGCTGTCATGGCGATACGGGTAATCGCAATCGCTGTTGCGCGGCACTTCGGGCGCCGTGGCGAGGATGGCCACGCTGCCCGGCAGCATCTGCGCCAGCAGCGCCGCGCGCCTTGCCGCGTAGTTGGCCATCATGCCGCAGGCGCCTTCGCTGCCACGCCATTGAGCGCATCGAGCTGCGCCGGGGTGCCAACATTGGTCCACTCGCCAGGATAGACTTCGCCGCCCACGCGGCCCTGGTCCGCATACCGGCGCAGCAAATCGCCGAGTTTGGCGTGGCTGCCGGGCGTGATGCCGTCGAACATTTCAGGACGGTACACGCCGATATTGGCGAAGGTCCACTTGGTGTCGTCCGTATTGTTGATCGCGAACAAGGTCAGGCCGAAGTCGCCCTTCGGGTGGAAGTCGGGATTGGGCACCAGATAGGCCCAGGCGATGTCGCGCTGGTCGGCCGGGTACGGCGTGCCCAGCACGTCCTTGTCGGCCAGCACGTCGAGTACCTGCTTGAAATCGAAATACGGGCAATAGATGTCGCCGGAAATGGCGAGGAACGGTTCCTCGCCCAGCAAGTGGCGCGCCTGCGCGATGCCGCCCGCTGTTTCCAGCGGCGTGGTCTCGGGAGAGTACGCGATGCGCGCGCCGTACGCGCTGCCGTCGCCCAGGGTTTCCTCGATCAAATGGCCCAGGTGCGAATGGTTGATGACGATGTCCGTGATGCCGGCGCGCACCAGGTTCAGCACATGCCAGACGATCAGCGGACGGCCGCGCACTTTCAGCAGCGGTTTGGGACAGGTATCGGTAAGCGGACGCATCCGTTCACCGCGGCCTGCGGCAAAGATCATGGCTTTCATGGTGAGACTCGTTTTCTGTTTCGTTCGGTAAAGGTTGCGTGGCGTGAGCCGTACAATAAGTTAATTCTGCAGTAGCGACACCTGGCAAAACCGTAGCGAGCGGCAGTGATTTGTGGCCGAGAAGCGCAACCGTACTGGAGTACGGTGAGCATCGCCGGCCGCAAAGCGCGACGCGCAGCAGGTTTTGGCCGGTGTCCTCAGAAGGTATAACCGACCTGGGGCGTTTTATTCTCCAGTGCATCGAGCAAACGCACGAGTGGCTTGAGTTCCGTGTAGCGGTTGGCTGTCTTGCGCACGTAATCGAGCACGGTTGGCAGGTCGCCCATGTACAGATCCTTGCCGTCGCGGTAATTCAGGCGTGCGAACAGGCCGAGGATTTTCAGGTGGCGCTGCAGGGCCGTGAATTCGAAATCGCGGTAGAAGGCGTCGATGTCGGGATTGACTGGCAAACCCAGCTGTTTGGCGCGCTGCCAGTAGCGGATCACCCAGTCGAGCACCAGTTCTTCATCCCACTGGATATACGCGTCGCGCAGCAGCGAGGCGATGTCGTAGGTGACGGGACCGAAGACGGCGTCCTGGAAATCGAGGATGCCGGGATTCGGGATGGAGCCATCGTTGATGTGCATCAGATTGCGCGAATGGTAGTCGCGGTGCATGAATACTTGCTGCTGCGACAAGATATTCGCCGTGATGGCTTCGAAGACCTTGTCCAGTTGGGTTTGCTGCACATCCGTCAAGGTGGCGCCCAGATGCTTGCCGATAAACCATTCCGGGAACAGATTCATTTCGCGCAGGATGAAGGCGCGGTCGAATTCGGGCAAGACGTCGGGCTGGCTGGCCAGCTGGATTTTCATCAACGATTCCAGCGCTTCGGCGTACAGCACGCTGGCGTTGTCGTGGTTCAGGGCGTCGAGATACGTGGTCGTGCCCAGGTCGGACAGCAGCAGGAAGCCCTGCTCCAGGTCTTGCGCGATGATTTCGGGCACGGACACGCCGGCGCCCTTCAGCAAGCCGGCCACCTTGACAAAGGCGGGCACGTTTTCGCGCTCGGGCGGCGCATCCATGGCGATCAGTGTACTTCCTGGCAATGTTGTGTTGCCTGGCAGCACATCGAGACGGTAGTAGCGGCGGAAGCTGGCATCGCTGGAAGCGCGGCGGGCGGATTCGGGCACGACGAGGTTAAGCGAGGTCAACCAGGCTTTCAACAGGGACAGGCGAGCGTCGGCGGAGGCCGGCGCGGTGGAGGAATTGGGGGAGAATGACATTAAGCGGCCTGTGGAATCGGGTTGATGGTGCAGATTCCCATATAATAAGGGATTCAAATCAAAAAATCGCCTGTCAATGGTGCTTGCCCCTTCCAATTCATGAGCTGGTTTTCGGCCTCCCCCCCCTCGCAGCGCTGGGCTTTCGCCATCAGCGCGCTCGTTGCCGCCACGACGGTGCCTGTCCACGCCCAGAAAGCACCGCGTCCCGTGCATGTGGAAGATCCCGACGCGCCCACCGTCATGACGGCAAACAGCATGAGCGGTCGCCCCGAAAGGGAGATCAATCTCGACCGGAATGTCGTGATTGAGCGCGGAAAAACCACAAAAATGACGGCCGATACAGCTTGTTACAAACAAGTTGAAGATCAGTTCGATGCCGAGGGCCACATCAAGATGTGGCGTTTCGGCGATTACTACACGGGTGACGTCCTGAAGCTGAACATGGAGACCGGCAAGGGTTTCCTGCTCAACCCGACGTATCGCTTCGCAGTGGGCGGCGGCCAGGGCAAGGCCGAGCGCGTCGACTTCATCAATCCCGACGAAGCCAATGTTATCGACGGCACCTACAGTACCTGCGAAGGGCCGAATCCGGACTGGTACCTGAAATCGAGCACCTTGAACCTCGATACGGGCCGCGACGTGGGCACCGGCAGCAAGACCATCATCTATTTCAAGGACGTGCCGATCCTGGGCACGCCGGGCATTTCGTTTTCGTTGTCGGGTGCGCGCCGCTCGGGCTGGCTGGCGCCTACGCCGGGCTTTGCTTCGAAGAACGGTTTCGAGCTGCTGATGCCGTATTACGTGAACATCGCGCCGAACCGCGACCTGACCCTGTTCCCCCGCTACATCCAGCGGCGCGGCATCCAGCTCGGTGCGACGGGCCGCTACATGGGCGAGACGGATGCCGGCTTGTACGGCGGTGAAACGTCGTTCGAGTTTTTGCCTAACGACAAGCAAACCAAGACGAACCGCTACATGATCAAGTCCAAGCATGAGCAGGCGCTGGCCAAGGGCTGGACTTACAGCTGGGATTTGCGCGAGGCGTCCGACAATAATTACCCGAACGATTTTTCGAAAACCGTCGCCACCGCCACCGAGCGCCAGTTGCTGCGCGAATTGCGCACCGATTACCGCACCGAAGACTGGAGCCTGACGGCGCGCGTGCAGAATTACCAGGTGCTGCAGGATCCCGATCCCAACGTGGTCGTGCCGCGCCCGTATGACCGCTTGCCGGCGGTTAACTTTCATGCAGGCAAATACGACGTCTGGGGCGGTTTCGACTGGACCTTCGACGCGGAGGCGACGCGCTTCGCGCATCCGACACAGGTGCAAGGCTCGCGCCTTGTGGCCGTGCCGCAGGTGAGTTTCCCCATCATGCGCCCTGGCTACTTCATCACGCCCAAGCTGATGCTCAATGCCAGCGCGTACCAGCTCGACAATGACGCCCGGACCAAGGCGCTGTTTAAGGACACCTCGTTTACGCGCGCCGTGCCGACTTTCTCGGTCGACAGCGGCCTGGTGTTTGAACGCGACTCGAATCTGTTTGGCGCCAAGGGCGGCACGCAAACCCTGGAGCCGCGCCTGTTCTACGTCTACACGCCGTACCGCGACCAGTCGCAGTTTCCGAACTTCGATACGGCCGATGGCACGTTCAACCTGACGCAGATCTTCACGGAAAACCGTTTTGTCGGCAGCGACCGCATCGGCGACGCCAACCAGGTGACGGCCGCCGTCGTCTCGCGCTTCCTGCAATCGGACGGCACGGAGCGCATGCGTCTGACTTTCGGCCAGCGTTTCTATTTTGCCGACCAGCGCGTGCAGCTCAATTCGACGACGCCCGTCAACCAGTCGCGTTCGGATATCCTGCTGGCCGCAACGGGACGCGTGTCCGAGACTTGGACCGCCGACAGCCTGTTGCAGTACAATCCCAGCGATCGCCGCCTGATGAGCTACAACTACACCTTGCAATATCAGCCAGGGCCGAAGAAGGTATTGAATTTCAGTAACCGTTTTCAGCGTGATGTCCTGCGTAATGCGGAAGTGTCGACGCAGTGGCCGTTGACGGACCGGCTGTATGGCGTGGGCCGCATCAGTTACTCCATCAAGGATCGCAGCATGCTGGAAAGCCTGGTCGGCCTCGAATACAAGGGCGACTGCTGGGTGTTCCGCATGGGGGCGCAGCGTTTCGTGACGACGACCAAGACTGTCTCGACGCCGATCTTCTTCCAGCTGGAATTGACGGGCTTGTCGAGTGGCCTGGGCCTGGGTGCGAATGGCCTGGAAACTTTTACAAAAACCATCCCCGGTTACCAGACATTGAGCCAGCCACTCCGTTAAGATAGGCACCGTTGCCGCCGCCGGTGTTCCCGGCGCTGGCACAAACCGGTTTTTTTATTCACCTGAACTCATGAGCGCTCTACACATTATGCGTAATGCCAGTATGCACCAACTCAAAATTGCAACGGTTTTGTTGTGCGCCATTTCCGGCGCCACGACCAGTAGTGTCTGGGCGCAACAGGCTGCGCCAGCTCCTGCGGCCAAGCCCGCTGCCGCCGCCCCAGCGCCGGTCAAGGGCTTCACGCCGCCCGCGTCGAGCAGTGGCCAGACCATCGATTCCATCGCCGTCGTCGTTAATGACGATGTGATCACGCGCAATGAAGTGGCCGCCCGTATCAAGAGCGTGGAGCAGCGCATGAAGGCGCAGAACGTGCCCTTGCCCGATCCGGCCGACCTGCGTCGTCAATTGCTCGAGCGCATGATTGTTGAACGCGCACAGATGCAGCTGGCCAAGGAGATGGGCGTCCGCGTGGATGACCTGACCCTGGACCGTGCGATTGGCCGTATTGCTGAGCAGCAAAAGATGACGGTGCAAGAGCTGCGCAACCAGATGGAAAAGGAAGGCACGCCGTTTGCGGCCTTCCGCGAAGAAATCCGCGATGAAATCATCATGCAGCGCCTGCGCGAGCATGAAGTCGACGCCAAGATCCAGATTTCCGATTCCGAAGTGGATAACTTCCTGGCAGCGGAAAAAGCGGCAGCCAGCGAACAGGTGGAGCTGAACCTGGCGCAGATTCTCGTGCGCATTCCGGAAAACTCGAGCCCCGAACAGATCGCCGCGCGCCGCGCGCGCGCCGAAGAAGTCAGCCGCCAGCTGCGCACGGGCGCCGATTTCGCCAAGATGGCCGCCACCTATTCCGACGCCAGCGATGCGCTGAGCGGCGGCGATATCGGCTGGCGCAATAGCGACCGCCTGCCGCCCCTGTTCACGGAGCAATTGCTGAAATTGAAACCGGGCCAGATCACGCCTATCATCAAGAGCAACACGGGTTTCCATATCCTGAAACTGGTGGACCGCCGCAGCGCTGCCGAGGCGCAAGCCGTCGCCGCCGTGCAGCAGACGCATGCCCGCCACATCCTGCTGAAAGTGACGCCAACCCTGTCTGCGGCCGAAGCCAAGCGCAAGCTGCTGGAATTGAAGGAGCGTCTCGACAACAAGGCCGCCAAGTTCGAAGACCTGGCCCGTTTGTTCTCGAACGACGGTTCCGCGGCCAAGGGCGGCGACCTGGGCTGGCTGTATCCCGGCGACACCGTGCCGGAATTCGAAACGGCGATGAATGCGCTGAAACCGGGCGAAGTGAGCGAGCCGATCGAATCGAGCTTTGGCTTCCACCTGATCGAAGTGCTGGAACGCAAGAGCGACGACGTCTCGAAAGAGAAGCAGCGCGCTGCCGCACGCAACGCCTTGCGCGAACGCAAGCTGGAAGAAGCGACGGAAAACTGGGCGCGCGAAGTGCGCGACCGTGCTTACGTCGAATTCCGCGCGGACGACCAGTAATGCCGCTGACTGATTGCGCATGAGTAACTTGCCTGTTGCCCGCCGCCCGGCCATCGCCATTACCTGTGGTGAACCGGCCGGTGTCGGCCCGGAAATCTCAATCCGCGCCGCCTGGGCCATGCGGCATGAGGTCAACTGCATCCTGCTGGGCGACGCCGCCTTCCTGGCGCTGACGGCCAGCCTGATCGACCCGGACATCCGTCTGGCGGCGCTGTCGCTGCAAGCCGTGCGCAACAGCGGCTTGCCCCAGTTCGGACCCGGCCGCCTGGCCGTGATCGATATTCCCACCGTGAACAATGTGATTCCTGGCGTGCTGGACAAGGAAAACGGGCGTGCCGTGCTCGCCACCCTGGACGCGGCCGTGGAAGGCATCGAAGCTGGCTGGTTTGGCGCGATGGTCACGGCGCCCTTGCAAAAGAGCACGATCAACGACGCCGGCGTGGCCTTTTCCGGCCATACGGAATACCTGGCAGAAAAAACCGGCACGCCGCAAGTGGTGATGATGCTGGCCGGCGAACCCGGCCATGGCGAACCGACCCTGCGCGTGGCGCTGGCCACCACGCACCTGCCATTGAAGGACGTGTCCGCTGCCATCACCATGGACAGCCTGGCCGTCACTCTCGATATCATCCAGGCGGACCTGCAACGGAAATTCGGCATCGCCGCGCCGCGCATTCTCGTCACCGGCCTGAACCCGCACGCGGGCGAGGGCGGCTATCTGGGACGCGAGGAAATCGACGTCATCGCCCCGGCGATTGCCGCGGCGCAAGCGCGCGGCATCGATGCGCGCGGACCGTTCCCGGCCGACACCTTGTTCCAGCACAAATACCTGGCCGACGCCGACTGCGTGCTGGCCATGTACCACGACCAGGGCTTGCCCGTGCTGAAATACGCGACCTTCGGGCGCGGCATCAATATCACCCTGGGCTTGCCGCTGATACGCACTTCGGTCGACCACGGCACGGCGCTGGACCTGGCCGCGCAAGGGCTGGGGCTGGCCGATGGCCACAGCATGGAGCAAGCGCTGCAAACGGCGCTCGACATGCTGCGCGCCAGCACCCCGACCAGAGCATAGAGCGCAGGTCGGGTTGGCCGGCACGGCGCAACCCGACGCTGCCTGCTCAACTGATTCCGCCGGCCTGTGCCGGCTTTACCGCATTAATAGAAAACACATTATGAAACACGTTGCCCGCAAACGCTTTGGCCAGAACTTCCTGCATGACCGCTTCGTCCTCGACGACATCACGGCCGCCATCGGGCCGCAGCCGGACGATGCCATGGTCGAAATCGGCCCGGGCCTTGGCGCCATGACGGAGCAGCTGCTGCGCCATCTGAAGCAGATGCACGTGGTCGAGCTGGACCGCGACCTGATCGTGCGCCTGGAAAAGACGTTCAATCCGGCCAAGCTGACGATCCACTCGGGCGACGCGCTGAAATTCGATTTCGCGCAAATCCCCGTGCCGGCCGGCCAGAAGCTGCGCATCGTGGGCAACTTGCCGTACAACATTTCCAGCCCGCTGCTGTTCCACTTGGCGGACTTCGCGCCGCTGGTGCAGGACCAGCATTTCATGCTGCAAAAGGAAGTCGTCGAACGCATGGTGGCCGAGCCGGGCAGCAAGGCGTATGGCCGCCTGTCCGTGATGCTGCAGTGGCGCTACAAGATGTCGCTGCTGTTCATCGTGCCGCCGACGGCCTTCGATCCGCCGCCGAAAGTGGAATCGGCCATCGTGCGCATGATCCCCGTGGCCGAGCGCCTGGCCTGCGACCAGGCCACCCTGGAAGCCGTCGTCATGAAGGCCTTCTCGCAGCGCCGCAAGGTGATCCGCAACTGCCTGGCCGGCATGTTTACGGAAGAGCAGATCAAGGCGGCCGGCATCGACCCGACCCTGCGTCCGGAAACCGTGGGGCTGGAGCAGTATGTAGCCCTGGCGAATTTGCTCAAAGCACCGCAGTAATCGCAAGGACCGGGGTCAGACCCTCTCCACCACCAGCGTCTGAGCAGGCGTCGACGTGAGCGGGGGGCTGACCCCGGCAGTGCTGGCTTAACTTAAAACCACTGGTCGACCTGCTGCAAATCCTGCCGCAGCGCTGAAAAACAGTCGTCCACGTGGTGGTTGCGGCTGATTTCATTGCGCCGCATCAGGGCGATCTTGCGCTTGCACGTGGGCTGGCGCAGCGGCGCCACGTGCAGGTCCTCGTCGTTGAGGAAAGTCGTGTACAGGCTGGGCATGATGCCCACGGCGATGCCGGCGCGTACCACGCCGTACAGCGACTCGCTGTGGATCATCTGGTACAGGCTCGACGGGCTCAAGCCATGCTGGCGCAGGGCGCTCGAGGCGAACTCCCAGATGCTGCCCTTGGTAAACACGACGATTTCCTGGCCCGCCAGCTGGTCCCAGCGCACTTCCTTGAGCGGCGCCAGCGCATGGCGCCCCGCCGTCACCAGGACCAGCTCGTCTTCGAACAGGCCCACGCTTTCCAGCGACACGGAACCGGGCACTTCGATGCCCACGCAAAAGTCCAGCTGGCCCGAATGCAGCGCGTGCAGCAAGCCGTCGTTGGGCATGTCCGACAGGACGATTTCCACTTCATCGCCATGCTGCTCGCAGTAGCGCGCCACGACCACGGCCGTCATCGCCATGGCCGACGGGATAGCGCCGATGCGGATGCGGTGGCGGCCGCTGCCGATGGCGCGCTGGATATCGGCAAAGGTATTGCTCGCCGTATTCAATAAATGCGTGGCGTAGTCGAGCGCCAGCTTGCCCTCGCGCGTCAATTCCAGCTGATGGGTTGTGCGGTTAAACAACTTTTTTCCCAGTTGATTTTCCAGCAGCTTGATCGATGCGCTGAGGGCCGGCTGGGTCACGCACAATTCCTGTGCGGCCTTGCTGAAGCTGTTTACCCGGGCTAGGGTGGCAAACGCTTGCAAATGTCGTAAGGAAATCTTCTTGCTCAGTTCATGCATGGGCGTTGCTTATTAGAAAAAGTAATGGATTTATAAAAATAAACAAATTTTCTTATCCTGCAATTTACCATATTCTGGACTGGTCCTTACTTGTCTTGAAGGCAACAATCTTCGGGAGAGAGCCTGGAATGCGGTGCCGGCAGGTGCGGCAGCACGCCATGCAAGGGATGCATCAATAAAATAATTCCAAAAAAACTCAGGGTTTATTCTTTTTAGGGTGGCGGCGATGAACAAATGGATGACGGGAACGATGGTGGTGGGGGGCTTGCTGGCGGCGCACGGCGCGGCGCAGGCGCAAAGCAGCGTGCAAGTGTATGGACTGCTGTCGGCCGGCATCGGCTATGTGTCGGATGAAGGCAAGGGCAGCCGCACGCATGCGCTGAGCGGCACGAATCAGAATCCCCGCATCGGTTTCCGCGGCCAGGAAGACCTGGGTAACGGCACCAAGGCACTCTTCGTGCTGGAAAACGGTTTTAACGTCATGACGGGCACGGCCTCGCAAAGCGGCCGTCTGTTCGGCCGCCAGTCGTATGTGGGGCTGTCGAGCAACGACAAGGGCACCCTGACCCTTGGCCGCCAGTATGAAGCCGTCAAGGACTTGCTGGGCCCCGTGGTCATCGCCAGTAACGGCGTGCACATCGGCGACAACGACAATGGCTACAACAATCTGCGCGTGCAAAACGCCGTCAAGTATGTCAGCCCGAACATCAGCAACCTGTCGTTCACGGGCTTGTACGGCTTCAGCGAAAATCCGGAAGACGCGAACCGCAACCGCGTCTACAGCATGGGCGCCGGCTACAAGGTCGACGCCTTCAGCTGGGCCGTCGCCTACACGAAGATGGATCGCCCGAACAGCCCCGACGCACCGAATGGCGCCATCGGCAATGACTACGGCAGCTCGCTGTTGATCTTCAACAAGAGCGCCGTCAAGGGCGCCGGCGTGGACAGCCAGGCCATCGCCGGCACGGGAGGCTTTTATAATGTCGGCAAGACCAAGTTCGGCGCCTTGTACACCAACGTGCGCTACCACTACCTGGATCAAAGCAATCTGACCTTGCAAAACGTGGACTTGAACGTGAACCACAAGCTGACGGAAGCGTTGAATCTGGGCGCCTCGTATTTCTTTACCACCGGTAAATATGACGTGATCAACAAGACGCCGAAATGGCATCAGGTCAATTTCCAGGCCGATTACTTCCTGTCCAAGCGCACCGATATCGCCATTACCTGGAGCTACCAGAAAGCGGCTGGCGACGCGACGTTCGCCCGCGTGTTCGGCTTCGGCGCCTCGGGCGGCAAGACGCAAAGCGTCCTGATCGCCGGCATGCGGCATTATTTCTGACTCTGATTCATCTTTACAGGCGCTGTCCCGCAGCGCCTTCCCCTGAAAGGAAGCATCTTGAAAAAGCACCTCATGTTGGCGTTGAGCCTAGGCTTGCTGGTCAACGCCGCCCACGCGGAAAAACGCGAGCTGGTCATTTCGGCCTATCCGATTGCCCAGCCCTTGTTCATGAAGTATGTGTACGAGCCGTTCAAGGCCAAATGCGGGTGCGATATCAAGGTGGAAACGGGGAATAACGCGGACCGCATCGCCAAGCTGGTGGTGCACGCCAAGAATCCGGTGATCGACCTGGTGCTGCTGTCCGATTCCGGCATGCTGGAAGCGGCGCAAAAGGGCGTCATCCAGCCCATGGATTACTCCAAGCTGAGCAATTACAAAGCCCTGTACGACGTGGCGAAAAACCCGATCGGCGGCAACTACGCCGTCGGCTACACCCTGTATTCCGTGGGTCTGGTGTACCGCAGCGACAAGATCGCCCCGCTGACGTCCTGGAAGGACCTGTGGCGCCCCGAACTGAAGGGCCGCGTGGCCTTCCCCGACGTGAGCACGACGCAGGGCCCGCTGATGCTGCGCATGGCCGATGCGGCCTGGGGCGGCAAGACGGACGATTACGCGACCGGCTTTGCGAAGATCGTCGGCATGAAGGGCAACGTCGTCACGTTCTCGAAAAACAGCGCGCAGCTGGCGGCATTGTTCGCACAGGATGAAATCTGGGCCGCGCCCGTGGCGCGCTTTACGTGGTCGCAAATGCTCAAGACGGGCCTGCCCCTGAAATGGAGCATCCCTGCCGAAGGCCAGGCGGCCGGCATGAACGTGATGGGCATCGTCGCCGGTTCGAAGAACGCGGACCTGGCCTACCAGCTGATGGATTTCTGGCTGTCCAAGGAAGTGCAGACGCAGCTGGCCACCAATCTGGTCGACTCGCCCGTCAACAAGGACGTGCGCCTGTCGGTGGCGGCCGCGCAATTCAATACCTATGGCGCCGATCAAATCAGTTCGCTGAAATTCGTCAAGCCGGAAACCATCATCAAACAGCGCAGCAACTGGATGACGCAGTGGAACAAGGCCATGAGCAAATAGTGGTGACGAGGAGAGAACACCATGTTTGCTGATCCAAAAAAGCGCCTGGGACTGCTGCTGGTCCTGCCGGCGCTGATCTTTATCGTCGTCTGCTTCCTGCTGCCCGTGCTGGCCTTGCTGGTCGACGCCTTCCGCGTCGGCGACGGCATGCAGTGGGGCGTCGACCGTTTCATCGACTTCTTCTCGCAGGAGTTCAACCGCACCATCTTCTGGCGCACCTTGCGCATCGCCGCGCTAGTGACCCTGGCGGCCATCATCCTCGGCTACCCGGCCGCGCAAGCCGTGGCGCGCGTGTCGCCGAAGTGGCGCGGGCTGGTGGTGGGCATGATGATCTTGCCGCTGATGGTCTCGCCGATCGCGCGCACCTACGCCTGGATCGTGCTGCTGGGGCGCAACGGCGCCGTCAATGCGGCGCTCGTCAACATGGGTTTTACGGAAGAGCCGCTGCGTTTGCTGTTCAGCGAGTTCGCCGTGTTTGTCGGCCTGCTGCAATTGCTGCTGCCGCTGATGCTGATGTCCTTGGCGGGCGCGCTGGAAAACCTGCCGCGCGACGTGGAACCGGCTGCCGCCACCCTGGGCGCCAATCCATGGCAAGTCTTTTGCAAGGTCACCCTGCCGCTGACGCAGGAAGGCCTGGTCGTCGGCGGCACGCTGGTATTTACGGGCTGCGTGACGGCCTATGTGACGCCGGCCCTGCTGGGCGGCACCAAGGTGCTGATGCTCGAAACGCTGCTGTACCAGAAGGTCAGCGTGGAAAGCGATTTCGGCGCCGCGAACGTGATCGCCGTCATCCTCGTCTGCATGACCCTGCTGGTCAACGCCGGCCTTAAACGTATTTCCTCGAGCCGGAGTTCCGTATGAAAGAAAGCCTCTTTTCGCGTGCCGTTTTATGGCTGGTATTCCTGTTCCTGCTGGGGCCTTTCGCCATCGTCGTGCTGGCGGGCTTTTCCGGCGGCGAGACGCTGGCCTTCCCGCCCGAGTCCTACTCGCTGCGCTGGATCATCGAAGTGTGGTCGGCGCCCGAGTTCCGCCGCGCCTTCCAGACCAGCCTGGAAATCGGCCTGATCGCTACAGTCATCGCGCTGCTGCTGGGCATACCCGTCGCGTATGCGTTTTCGCGCATGCCGCCACCGGGCATCGGCGCCATCCGCCAGGTGCTGACGTCGCCGCTGATCATTCCCGCCATCCTCGTGGGCCTGGGCTTGCTGCACCACCTGGTGCTGACCATCAATGCGCCCGTCTACGTGGGACTGCTGATCGGCCATATCGCGCTCTTGATTCCGTATTCGGTGCGTGTCGTGTACGCCAGCCTGGTCAATCTGCGCGTGGATATCGAGGATGCCGCCATCACGCTGGGCGCGTCGCGCCTGCGCGCCTTCTTCATGATCGTGCTGCCGAATATCCGCAACGCCGTGATCGCCGCCTTCTTCCTCGCCTTCGTCACCTCGTTCAACCAGGTGCCCGTGTCGCTGTTCCTCACGGGACCCGGCATCAGCACCTTGCCGATCGAGATGCTGGGCCATATGGAAAACAGCTTCGATCCGTCGATCGCTGCCCTGTCGACCTTGCTGGTCTTGTTCACCATGGCCTTCGTAATGGTGACCGAGAAGTTGCTGGGCATTTCTAAATACATGTAAGAGGCAACACACGATGAGTTATCTGGAACTGCACAAGCTGAACCTCGGCTACGCCAAGAACACGACGTCCGTGAAAGACCTGGACCTGCACGTCGAGCAGGGCGAACTGATCTCCCTGCTGGGCCCCAGCGGCTGCGGCAAGACCACCACCATGCGCGCGATTGCCGGCCTGATGCCGCTGCAGTCGGGCCGCATCGTTCTGGACGGCCGCGAGATCGGCAAGCTGGCGCCGAACAAGCGCAATATCGGCATGGTGTTCCAGTCGTATGCGCTGTTCCCGCACCTGAACGTGTACGACAACATCGCCTTTGGCCTGCGCCTGCGCAAGGTGGCGCCGGCCCTGCTGAAAACCAAAGTGGAAGCCGTGATCGCCGCCGTGGGCCTGGCCGGTTTTGAAACGCGCTTGCCGGCGCAGATGTCCGGCGGCCAGCAGCAGCGCGTGGCGCTGGCGCGCGCCATCGTCGTCGAACCGGCCCTGCTGCTGTTAGACGAACCGCTGTCGAACCTGGACGCCAAGCTGCGCGTGCAGATGCGCGCCGAGCTGCGCCGCATCCAGCGCGAACTGGGCATCACCATGCTGTACGTGACGCATGACCAGGAAGAAGCGCTGGCCCTGTCCGACCGCATCGTCGTCATGAACGGCGGGCGCATCGAGCAGCTGGCCGCGCCGGAAGCCGTCTTCAACACGCCGTCGACGCGCTTCGTCGCCAATTTCATGGGCTTTGAAAACCTGTTCGACTACCGCGACGGCGCGCTGCACCACGCGGGCGCCAGCCTGCCGTACACGTCCCCCGTCGCCGCCGGCACCACGGTGCTGGGCTGGCGTCCGGACAAGGTGCGCGTCTGCGCCGCCGACGACGCGGCGGGCCAATACCCGGGCACCGTGCTGGCGCGGGGCTTCCTGGGCGACACCGTCGAGTACCTGCTGCAAACGCCGCTGGGCCAGGTCAAGGGCATCTGCGCGGCCGGTGGCGCCGCCTGGCGCGAAGGCACGGCCGTCTCGTTCGTGCTGCCGGCCGACAGCGCCCTGTGGCTGGGTGCCTAACTTCGACTGGAAACCATCATGGACAAACCCTTGAAAAAGATCTGGCTCGATACCGATCCCGGTTTCGACGACTGGCTGACGATGCTGCTGTTGGGCAGCAATCCCGACATCGAGTGGCTGGGCGTGAGCGTGGTGGCGGGCAATGCGCCCGTCGACATCACCTACGACAACGCCTTGCGCATCAAGGCCCATGACGGCTTGACGGTGCCCATCTACCGCGGCTGCGACCAGCCGCTGGCCGGCGTCATCGAAACGGCGCAGCGCATCCTCGGCGACAGCGGCATGCCCACGACGGGCGAGATCCTGCCGCCCGGCGCCGCTATGGACGCTGCCGGCCACGCCGTCGACGCGCTGATCGCCGCCGTGCGCGCCCACCCTGGCCGGATCACCATCATGGCGATTGCGCCGATGACGAATATCGCAACCGCGCTGGCCAAGGCGCCCGACCTCGCGGAAAAAATCGTCGAGATCATTTTGATGGGCGGCTCCACCGACCAGGGCAACCACACGGCGGCGGCCGAATTCAATATCTATGCGGACCCGGAAGCGGCCGCCCAGGTGTTCCAGGCCGGCATCCCGCTGCGCATGTTCGGCTTGAACCTGTGCCGCCAGTTGCTGGTGACGAATGGGGAAGTGCGGCAGCTGCGCGCCATCGGCACGCCGCGCGCGCAGCTTTTGTCCGGCTATCTGGAGGCGTATGTGCGCATCCGCAGCGCCGATGGTTCCGTGCCCATGCCCATGTACGACCCCGTGGTGGCCCTGTATCTGGAAGCGCCGCAGCTGTTCCAGTTCCAGAGCGCCCACGTGGCCATCGAATTGACGGGCGAACTGACGCGCGGCATGACGGTGTGCGAGTTCCGCGTACCGCGCCGCGCCCCCATCAACACGCAGGTGGCGATGCTGGCCGACGGCCCGGCCGCCATCGCACTGCTGATGCAGCGCCTGGCCGGCATTCTCGCCTGATCCACTCCATTACGAAACGAGCTTCATGTCTAATTCCCCCCTGAGCATCGAACAGTTTTTACGCGCCATGCCGAAAGTGGAGCTGCATTGCCATTTGTTCGGCACGGTGCGCCAGGCAACCTTCCGCGCGCTGGCCGCCAAGACGCGCAATGTCGTCACGCCCGAGGAAATCGACGCGTTCTACACGCGCGGCGACAAGCCCGTCGGCGTGCTGCGCGTGCTGCGCGCGCTCGACGCGCACCTGATCGTCTCGCCGACGGACCTGTATTGCCTGGCCTACGAATACCTGGAAGACGCGCATGGCCACGGCGTGCGCTATGCGGAGTTCTTCTGGAACCCCACCGGCACCGTGCGCGTGTCGGGCATCCGCTATGAATCGGCGCAAGACGCCATCGTGGCCGCCATCCGCGACGCGCAGCGCGACTTCGGCGTGATCGGCCGTTTGATCCCCAGCATCGACCGTGAAGCGGCTCCCGCGGAAGCTGTGCAGATGGTGGAATGGATGAAGGCTTACCGCGCACCGGAAGTCATCGGCATCGGCATCGACTACCGCGAAAACGACCGCCCGCCAGAGTTGTTCATCGAAGCCTACCGCGCCGCGCGCGCCGCCGGCTTCAAATGCACGGCGCATGCGGGCGAATTCGGCATGCCGTGGATGAACGTGGCGACGGCCATCGAACAGCTGCAGGTGGACCGGGTCGACCATGGCTACACGATTGTCGACAATCCGGAACTGGCGCAGCGCTGCGTGGAGCGGGGACTTGTCTTCACCGTGGTGCCGACCAATTCGTATTATTTGCGCACCCTGGTCCCCGAGCGCTGGGCCCTCGATCACCCGATCCGCGCCATGGCCAAGCTGGGCCTGAAACTGCATCCGAATACGGACGATCCGACCCTGCACCACGTGACGCCGACGGGCGCCTGGATGATGATGCGCGAATTCGGCTTTGGCCTGGATGACATGCGCGGCTTCATGTTGAATGGCCTGGACGCGGCCTGGATAGACGAGTCCACGCGGCGCGACTGGCGCGCGGAATTTACGCGCGAATTCGACGCGCTGCGCGCCCGGGTCGTCGATTCCTAAGCCGACACGGGCGCCACGGCCAGCAGCGATGGAAACGCCCGCTGCGGGCAGCTTTGGCGCTCGCACACCTTGCAGCCCGTGCCGATCGGCGTGGCGCTGGAAGGGTCGTGCAAATCGAGTCCCTTCGAGTAAATCAGCCGGTGCGCCTGCGAGATGTCGCAGCCCAGCGCCACGGCAAACGTCTTGCCGGGAGCACGGAAGCCAGGCGACGCCGTGCTGACCTGGCGCGCGATCCACAGATACGTGCAGCCATCGGGCATGCTGGCTACTTGCGTCAGCACCTGGCCCGGATGGCTGAAGGCGTCGTAGACGATCCACAGCGGGCAGGTGCCACCCACTCTTGAGAAATGAAAGTCCGTGGCCGACTGGCGCTTCGAGACATTGCCCGCGCGGTCGACGCGCACGAAGAAGAAGGGCAATCCAGCTGCCTCGGGGCGCTGCATGGTGCTCAAACGGTGGCAGACGGCTTCGAAACCCACGCCGAACTGGTGCGCCAGGCGCTCGATATCGTAGGCGCGTGTTTCCGCCGCCTGCAGGAAGCGCTGGTAGGGCATCAGCAGGGCGCCCGCGAAATAATTGGAAAACGCCAGGCGCGCGCTCGTTTGCGCGGCCGCGCCGGACAATCCCGCCGCCAGCACGAGAGCGTCGATCAGGTCGCTGTGCTCGAGCAGGCTGATTTGCGCCGCCATCTGGAAGGCGCGCTGGCCGCCCGTCAGGGTGTCGGGCAGCCATAAAATCTGTTGCTGGGCGTCGTAGCGGTGCTTGCGCACCATGCCCGCGTCGCCATCGGACAAGCGCACTTCGATGCCGTGGCGTTCCAGCAGCCGGCCTTGCAGCGCGTCGAGCGTGCGCAGGGCGGGATCGAATTCGCCGGCCACGAGCTCCGCCGCCCGGTCCAGCTCGTCGATGTAATTTTGCCGCCGGTTCAGGTATTCGCGCACTTCCTCGTCCGTGGACGGGGCCGCCGAACTGGCGCCGCGGCTGCCGTCGTCGAGGCGCGCGGCCAGCGTATCGGCCCGCTCCGCCATCACGCGGTAGCGCCGCTGCAGCAGCAAGATCGAGCGGGCCAGCTCCGGCATGTTTTCCACCAGCATCTTGAGTTCCGCCATCGAGGTGGGCGGCGCGTCGGGCAATTCGCCAAACACGTCGCGCACGTCGGCCACGAGGCTGGCGCTGTCGTGTTCGGAAAAGATTTGCGGATCAACTCCCAGCACCGTGCCGATGCGCAGCAAAATCGGCACCGTCAGCGGACGCTGGTTGCGTTCCATCTGGTTCAGGTAGCTGGGCGAAATACCCAGGGACTTGGCCAGCGCCACCTGCGTCATGCGCCGTTCCTCGCGCAGCCGCTGCAGGCGCACGCCCATGAAAACCTTTGCCATCGCGTTTCCTCTTCCCCGGTTTGTGGAATCTGCAAATTTACAATCTTTGCAGATTAACAGATTCAGCTTTGCATTATCTCGCATTTTCACGCCTTGTTCGCGGCGGCGATTGTGCGAATAATGCAAACAGACTTATACCCACACAAGGAGACACCGAGTGACCACGCAAAACGCTATTCCGACCGTTCCCCTCTTGATCAACGGCGAGTGGGTTGAATCCCAAACCACCGTCTGGCGCGACGTCGTCAACCCGGCCACGCAGGAAGTCCTGGCCAAGGTGCCGTTCGCTACCCCGGACGAAGTCAACGCGGCCATCGCCTCGGCCCAGCGCGCCTTCAAAACCTGGCGCAAGACGCCGATCGGCGCCCGCGCCCGTATCTTTTTGAAGCTGCAACAGCTGATCCGTGAAAACATGGCCGATCTGGCCGCCACCTTGACGATGGAACAGGGCAAGACCCTGCTGGACGCGGAAGGCGACGTTTTCCGTGGCCTGGAAGTGGTCGAGCATGCGGCCAATATCGGTACCCTGCAAATGGGTGAATATGCGCAAAACGTGGCCGGCGGCGTCGATACCTACAGCGTGATGCAGCCGCTGGGCGTGTGCGCCGGCATTACCCCGTTCAATTTCCCCGCCATGATCCCCTTGTGGATGTTCCCGATGGCAATTGCCTGCGGCAATACCTTCGTGCTGAAACCATCGGAGCAAGACCCGCTCGTGACGGAAAAGCTCGTGCGCCTGGCCTTGCAGGCGGGCATCCCGGCTGGCGTGCTGAACGTCATCCACGGCGGCGAAGACGTGGTCAACGCCCTGTGCGACCATCCGGACATCAAGGCGATCTCGTTCGTTGGCTCCAGCAAGGTGGGCACGCATGTGTACCAGCGCGCCAGCCTGAACGGCAAGCGCGCGCAATGCATGATGGGCGCCAAGAACCACGCCGTCGTCTTGCCGGATGCAAATAAAGAACAGACCTTGAACCAGTTGCTGGGCGCGGGCTTCGGCGCGGCCGGCCAGCGCTGCATGGCCGCCTCCGTCGCCGTGCTGGTGGGTGAAGCGCGCGAGTGGCTGCCGGAATTGGCCGCCAAGGCGCAAACCCTGACGGTAGGCGCGGGCAAGGACAATCCTGACCTGGGTCCCGTGATTTCCTGCGCGGCAAAAGAGCGCGTCTTCAGTCTGGTCGCCAAGGGCATCGAACAGGGCGCCGTGCTGACCCTTGATGGCCGCGACGTGAAAGTCGATGGCTATCCGAACGGCAACTTCGTCGGCCCGACGATTCTGTCCGGCGTGAAACCCGGCATGGTCGTGTATGACCAGGAAATCTTTGGCCCCGTGCTGATCGTCGTCGAAGTCGACACGCTCGATGAAGCGATCGCCCTGGTCAACGCGAATCCGAACGGCAACGGCACGGCGCTGTTTACGCAAAGCGGCGCGGCCGCGCGTTACTTCCAGGAAGAAATCGACGTGGGCCAGGTCGGCATCAACGTGCCCATTCCCGTGCCCGTTCCCCTGTTCAGCTTTACGGGTTCGCGCGGTTCCAAGCTGGGCGACCTGGGCCCGTTCGGCAAGCAGGTTGTGCTGTTCTACACGCAGACGCAAACGATTACCCAGCGCTGGTTCACGGATGCGGCCTCGGTGGGTAAGGTCAACACGACCATCAGCCTCAAATAAGGAGCTGGCATGGACTTTGAACTGAGCGACGAGCAGCGCGAGTTCCAGCAGGCGGCGCGTGCGTTTGCCGAAGGCGAACTGGCGCCGCACGCGGCCCATTGGGATGCGGAATCGATCTTTCCCGTGGACACCATCGCCAAGGCGGGCGAGATGGGCTTTTGCGGCCTGTACACGCCGCAGCGCTGGGGCGGCCTGGGCCTCACTCGCCAGGATGCGGCCATCGTTTTCGAGGAGCTGGCCGGTGGCTGCACCTCGACCACGGCCTACATCACGATACACAACATGGCAACGTGGATGCTGTCGCGCTGGGGGCAGGAAGCCCTGTGCGACGAGTGGGTGCCTGCCCTGGCCGCCGGCCAGAAGCTGGCCAGCTATTGCCTGACGGAACCGCAATCGGGCTCCGACGCGGCGTCCTTGCGCACGAAAGCCGTGAAGGATGGCGACTTTTATGTGCTCGACGGTACGAAAGCGTTTATCTCGGGCGCAGGCCAGACGGACATGCTGATCGTCATGGCGAGAACCGGCGGCGAGGGCGCAGCCGGTATTTCCGCGTTTGCCGTGCCGGCGAATTTGCCCGGCATCGTGTATGGCAAGAAGGAAGAAAAGATGGGCTGGAACAGCCAGCCCACGCGCATCATCAGTTTTGACCAGGTGAAAGTTCCTGCCGGTAATTTGCTGGGCGCGGAAGGTGAAGGCTTTGCCATTGCCATGAAGGGCATCGACGGCGGGCGCATCAATATCGCCGTATGCTCGGTGGGCACGGCGCAGGCGGCCTTGACGCGGGCGCAAGCGTACATGAAGGAGCGCACGCAGTTCGGCCGCGAGCTGGCGCAATTCCAGGCCTTGCAATTCAAGCTGGCCGACATGCTGACGGAACTGGTGGCGGCGCGCCAGATGGTGCGCCTGGCTGCCTGGAAGCTGGACCAGGAAAGCCCGGACGCCACGGCGTATTGCGCCATGGCAAAGCGTTTCGCCACGGACGTGGGCTTCAATGTGGCCAACGATGCGCTGCAATTGCATGGCGGCTACGGCTACATCCGCGAGTACCCGCTCGAGCGCCACGTGCGCGACACGCGGGTGCACCAGATCCTGGAAGGGACGAATGAAATCATGCGCCTGATCGTCGCGCGAGCGATTTTGAAAGACGGCGCCACGGAGACCTTACGATGAGCAAAGTGTATACAAATTTACTGCTGGAACGCCGTGGCCACACGGCCCTGGTGACCCTCGACAACCCGCCCGCCCACACGTGGACCCTGGCCAGCCTGAACGGGCTGACGCAGCTGGTGGCCGACCTGAACGCCGATCCCGACGTGTACGCGCTCGTGATCACGGGCGGCGGCGCCAAGTTCTTCTCGGCCGGCGCCGACCTGAACGTGTTTGCCGACGGTAACAAGGACACGGCGTTTGCCATGGCCGCCGCGTTTGGCGAGGCGTTCGAGGCATTGTCCGCGTTTCGCGGCGTCAGCATCGCCGCCATCAATGGCTATGCCATGGGCGGCGGGCTCGAATGCGCGCTGGCGTGCGACATCCGCATCGCGGAAGAACACGCGCAGATGGCTTTGCCGGAAGCTTCGGTCGGCCTGCTGCCGTGCGCGGGCGGCACGCAGCACTTGCCATGGCTGGTGGGCGAAGGCTGGGCCAAGCGCATGATTTTATGCGGCGAGCGCGTCGATGCGGCCAAGGCCCTGGCCATCGGCCTCGTCGAGGAAGTCGTGCCAACCGGCAAGGCTGCCGCCACGGCGCTGGCCCTGGCCGCCAAGGTGGCGCGCCAAAGCCCCAGCAGCGTGACGGCGTGCAAGACCCTGATCCAGGGCGCGCGCAGCCATCCGCTCGTCAATTCTCTGCCCGATGAGCGCACCCTGTTCCTCGGCCTGTTCGATACGCAAGACCAGAAAGAGGGCGTGCAAGCGTTCCTGGAAAAACGTCCGGCGGAGTGGAAGAATGGTTGAAACAGTGAAACTGGAAGAGCGCGACTGTCCCGGCGGCATGAAGCTGGGCATCATCACCCTCGATGCGCCGAAGTCGCTGCATGCGCTGACCCTGGACATGATACGCGCCATCGATGGCGCTCTCGTGCGCTGGGCCAGTGACGACGCCATCGCCTGCGTGGTGCTGCACTCGTCGACCGACAAGGCCTTTTGCGCGGGCGGCGACGTGCGCAGCCTGCGCTCGGCAGTTGCCGAGCAGCCAGGTATCGTGCCGAACCCGCAGGCGCTGGCCTTCTTTGCCGAGGAATACCGGCTCGACCACCGCATCCATACGTACGTGAAACCACTGCTGGTGTGGGGCGGCGGCATCGTCATGGGCGGCGGCCTGGGTCTGATGGCGGGCGCCAGCCACCGCGTCGTGACGGAAAGCACGCGCATCGCCATGCCGGAAATCACCATCGGCTTGTTCCCGGACGTGGGCGGCAGCTGGTTCCTGGGCCGCATGCCGGGCCGTAGCGGCCTGTTCCTGGGGCTGACGGGTGCGCCGATGAACGCGGCCGACGCCCTGTTCACAGGTCTCGGTGACTATTTCCTGCGCCAGGAAGAGCGCGCCATGGTGCTCGACTCTCTGGCGCTGGCGCAATGGCAAGCCAGCCCGCAGGAAAACAGCGAGCAGCTGGACCGCTTGCTGCGCGGTTTCTCGGCGCCCGCATCCATGCTGCCCGTCTCGGAAGTGCGCGCCAACTTCGACGCCATCGCTGCGCTGACGCAAGCGCCCACCTTGCCCGAAGTGGTGGCCGCCATTGCCGCATATGACGGCGATTCGGCCTGGCTGCAAAAGGCGGCCCACTCGCTGGCCAAGGGCGCGCCCAGCTCGGCCGCTTTGGTCTGGGCCATGCGCGACCGCACACGCCACATGAGTTTGGCGCAAGTGTTTCAGCTGGAATTGATCGTGGCCGTGCAATGCTGCGCCCATGCGGACTTCAGCGAAGGCGTGCGCGCCTTGCTGATCGACAAGGACAACGCGCCGCAGTGGCAGCCGGCCAGTCTGGCCGACGTCAGCGCAACGCATCTGGACGAATATTTTGCCGCGCCGTGGACACAGCATCCATTGGCCGATTTACATTAAAAGAATTGGGAGACAAGAACATGCAACATATTGCATTTATCGGCCTGGGCAACATGGGCGCGCCGATGGCCCGCAACTTGGTGGCCGCCGGCTTCCACGTGTCCGTGTTCGACCTGGCGCCGGCAGCCGTCGCATCCCTTGTTGAAGCGGGCGCCACGGCGGCTGCTTCCGCCAGCGCGGCCGTGCAGACGGCCGACGCCGTCATCACCATGCTGCCAGCCAACAAGCATGTGCAGGAACTGTACCTGGCGGCCGGCGGCGTGCTCGATTCGGCCAAGCCCGGTGCCCTGTTCATCGATTGCAGCACCATCGCCGCCGATGTGGCGCGCCAGGTGGCGCAGGCGGCCAGTGAACGCGGTTTTGCCATGATCGATGCGCCCGTCTCGGGCGGCACGGCGGGCGCGGCGGCCGGCACACTGACCTTCATCGTCGGCGGCAGCGAAGCGGCCTTGCAGCAGGCACGTCCATTGCTGGAAAAGATGGGCAAGAATATTTTTCATGCGGGCGAGGCGGGGGCAGGCCAGGTAGCGAAGATTTGCAACAACATGCTGCTGGGTATCTTGATGGCCGGTACGGCCGAGGCGCTGAACCTCGGTGTGGCGCATGGCCTGGACCCGAAAGTGTTGTCCGACATCATGGCCAAGAGTTCGGGCCGCAACTGGACCCTGGAAGTGTACAACCCGTGGCCCGGCGTCATGGACGGCACGCCCGCGTCGCGCAATTACACGGGCGGCTTCGGCACGGCGCTGATGCTCAAAGACCTGGGCCTGGCGCAGCAGTCCGCCCTGTCGGCGAACGCGCCCACGCCTTTGGGCGGGCTGGTGCGCCAGTTGTACCAGATGCATGCGCAAGCCGGTTATGCGCAACAGGATTTCTCCAGCATCGTGCAAATGCTGCAGCCGGGCTTGAATAAACCCGCCTGAGGAATTTTGGGCAAAAAAAAGCCCGCTGGTAAAAGCGGGCTAAATCCAATTCTTGGAAGAGTTGGAGGAGACAGATGCATTATGCTGCATCGCCACATATAACTCCAATTTATCTTTGTAATATCAATTATATATTTCAGTGATATCTCTTCCTGGCAGCCGCGTGGCGGCTGCCAGCGTCACAGCGTTAGCCCGGATTGCAGGCGATCTGCACGGTGGTCACGTTCGCTTCGCCCATGGTACCCACGCCGGTGCCCGGCGCTACGGCGCATACCAGGCCGGTCGGCTGGGTGAATACGCTGATGCCATACTTGTCGCCATCGGCGACAGGCGCCGCCAGGGTAAAGGTCGTGCTGCCTTTGGCCACCGTGGTTTGCGCATTGCCGTTGATCAAGACCAATCCATCCGCCGTCAGGCCGCT
This sequence comes from Janthinobacterium sp. EB271-G4-3-2, assembly GCF_020858035.1. Lineage (NCBI taxonomy): Bacteria > Pseudomonadati > Pseudomonadota > Betaproteobacteria > Burkholderiales > Oxalobacteraceae > Janthinobacterium > Janthinobacterium sp. EB271-G4-3-2. Next base: position 128,606 of record NZ_JACYMG010000014.1, read on the forward strand.
AACCGTGCCACCCACCGTATACCTGTTTTGCGAACAGGAAACCGATGCCTGGATACTGACGTAGTGGCCAGCCGAACCGGTGCCGCCACTGATGGTGCAATTCATGTGGGCAGGGTTTTGCTTGACCGTGATGTTGTAGTCGGTGCCGTAGTCGATGCGTTTGCCAAAGGTGAACGTGGTGGTGCCGGCGGCAGGTGAGACGCTGTCGCCGCCGTTGACCAGGATCAGGCCGTTGGTGTTCAAATTGCTGATGGTGCCGCTGACATCATACGAGGCCTTGCCGCCGCAAGCGGCCAGTCCCAGGGTCAGCAACAGCGCGGCGAGTGGGCGCAGGCAGGATAACTTCATGTATTTCTCCAATCCAATATAGTGGTGACGAATCGCGTGGCTTACAGCGCCGTGCAGTTCAGTGTGGCGCCGGTCGTGGCGGCGGAACCCATGGTGCCGACGACATCGCGGCCGTCGGCACTGGCCGAACCCACGAACTTGCAGGTCTGGCCCGCTGGGTAGGTCGTTATCACCATGCCGTACTTAATACCGTCATCGACCGTCGCAAACGTATAGGTGGTGCTGCCTGCCAGCGGGCTGGTGCTGTTGTTGCCAATGGACAGGGTCAGGCCGTTCGCGGTCAGGCCCGTGATCGTGCCGCTCAGCGGGTAGCTGTTGGTCTGGCAGGTAACCACGGCCGGCGATGCGGAGTAGCTCGACGCCTTGCCGCTGCCGTTGACCATTTTGCAGACGGCGCCTTTCGGCTGCTGCTTGATGGTAATGTCATAGCGGTCATCATTGTTGAGCAGCTTGGTGAACGTAAAGAAGGTCGCGCCGGCCGCGACGGGCAAGCTTTCGTCGCCATTCTGGAGGATCAGGCCATCTTTTGCCAGGTTGGACACTTGGCCTTGCAGATACAGATTGCCGCCGCTGCCGCCGCAGGCCGCCAGTGTGACGGCGCAAGCCGCCGCCAGCATCGAGCGCAGGTACAAATTTTTCATACATTCTCCAAAACGAATTAGGTTGGGTAGCGCAACGCGGACGCTGGCGCCGCATTGGAATGGCGCCTATTTTAGTCTATCTGGCAAGCTGAATGATCTTGCCTTGTATCACCCTGTAACAATTTTTCGCCGGGAAGCGCTGGCCCGGCCCCATTTCACGGGGGCGCAGCCATGCCGGAGCCGGCGATCGGTGCGACAATAGACGCAGGCTGCGCACCGTGACGCGGCATCCACCGTGAATCCCATGTCCCTTGCTACTGTAAAACCTGCCGTGCCGCCCAAGGCCATCCTGTTCGATCTTGACGATACCTTGTGGCCCATCGCGCCCGTGATTGCCGCCGCCGAAACCCTGCTGCACGACTGGCTGGCCACGCATGCGCCCAAGGTGGCGCAGCAGTTTTCCATCGAGGTGCTGCGCCAGCACCGCCTGGCCATGCTCAATGAACAACCGCATTTTCATGGCAACCTGATCGAGTTGCGCCGCGCGGGCCTGCTGACCGCCTTCGAAGCTGCCGGCGAGGATCCCGCCCTGGTCGACGGCGCCATCGCGCAGTTCCTGGCGGCGCGCCATCGCGTCCAGCCGTATGACGATGTCTTGCCGGGCCTGGCCTGGATGGGCCAGCGCATGCTGGTCGGCTCCATCTCGAACGGCAATGCGGACCTTGACATTATCGGCCTGGCGCAGCATTTCAAGGTATCGATCGCCGCCAGCGACTTTGGCGTCGCCAAGCCCGACGCCAGCATCTTCCTGGCCGCTTGCGCCGCGCTGGGCGTGGCGCCGCATGAGGCCGTGTATGTCGGCGACGATCTGTATTTCGATGTGACGGGGGCGCAAGGGGCGGGCATGCGTGCCGTGTGGATGAACCGCAAGGGTAGCGACGCCCACCTGGCCGCCGGCGTGCAGCCCGACGCCATCTGCGCCAACTTTGATGAATTGCTGCTGTGGCTGCAGGGGCAACTGGAAGATTGATCGCCGCCGGGCGGACGAACGTGCATAATAGGCGCTGTTGATGCACGTTCGGCCGCTTTCGTTGCCGCTTGCCTAACAAAATACTTGCTTAAATAAAACACCATGCAACTCGATACACGTGCCCAAACACTGCTGAAAGCCCTGGTCGAGCGATATATCGCCGACGGCCTGCCGGTCGGTTCGCGCGCCTTGTCGAAAATTTCCGGCCTCGACCTGTCGCCGGCCACGATCCGCAACATCATGGCCGATCTGGAAGAGCTCGGTTATGTGTCCAGTCCGCATACCTCGGCCGGACGCATCCCCACGCCGCGCGGCTACCGCATCTTTGTCGACACCTTGCTGACCGTCCGGCATCTGGACGAGCACATGGTGGAGTCGCGCATGCGCCTGCAGACGCCGCAGCCGCAAAAAACCATCGCCAACGCGGCGCAGATGCTGTCGTCGCTGTCGCAGTTTGCCGGCGTCGTGCTCAGCCCGCGCCGCGAATCCGTGTTCCAGCAAATCGAATTCCTGCGCCTGTCCGAAAAACGCATCCTGCTCGTCATCGTCGCGCCCGGCGGCGACGTGCAGAACCGTTTATTGCTGACGGAGGCCGACTATACGCCGGCGCAACTGGTGCAATCGGCCAATTACATCAACCAGAACTATGGCGGCCTGTCATTCGACGCCGTGCGCGTGCGCCTGCAAGGCGAATTGCGCCAGTTGCGCGACGACATGGGCAGCCTGATGCAGGCGGCCGTGGAGGCGGGCAGCGAAGCGATGGCCGACCATAGCGACGACATGGTGATTTCCGGCGAGCGCAACTTGCTCAGCGTGAGCGACCTGTCATCGAATATGCATTCGCTGCGCCAGATGTTCGACATGTTCGAGCAAAAGACGGGCTTGATGCAGCTGCTCGACGTGTCGAGCAAGGCGACGGGCGTGCAGATTTTCATCGGCGGCGAATCGAACCTGGTGCCGATGGATGAGATGAGCGTGGTGACGGCGCCGTATGAAGTCAACGGCAAGATTGTGGGAACGTTGGGAGTGATCGGACCGACGCGCATGGCTTACGAGCGCGTCATTCCGATTGTCGATATCACGGCCAAGTTGCTGTCAAGCGCGCTCAGCCATCATTGATCGTACTGCCTGACGCGCCAGCCGCTCCATGGGAACGGCCGGAACGAATCAGGCGGTTTTGTGCGGGCAAGCCGTCTTGGTGCAGTTGCCGTAGATGGCCAGCGCGTGTTCGGCGATCTTGAAGCCGCGCTCTTCAGCCACTTTTTGCTGGCGGATTTCGATTTCTTCGTCAAAGAATTCTTCGACCCGGCCACAGTCGAGGCACACCAGGTGGTCGTGGTGGGAGCCTTCGTTGAGTTCGAAAATCGCCTTGCCGGTTTCAAAATGGTTGCGGTTGAGCAAGCCTGCCTGTTCGAATTGGGTCAGGACGCGGTAGACAGTTGCCAAACCGACATCCATATTGTCGGCCAGCAGAATCTTGTAGACGTCTTCCGCGGTCAGGTGGCGTACCGGGCTACTCTGGAAGATATCGAGTATCTTCAGCCGTGGCAGGGTGGCTTTCAGGCCGCTTGCCTTGAGATCACTAGGATTGTTACTCATGTTTGTTGCTCGTATGTGGGTCAGGTGCTTTATCATATAGCGTTTTAGCGGGGAGTGCCAAAATATGCATTTTTTGGCAGGCCGGCCACTCCTGGCGTTTTGTTCATCAAATTGAGGTCATTTATGCGCGTAACACCGGCTGTATTGCCATCTCTCTGGCACCGTATTTCATTCCGAGCACCAGTCGTGGCAGGCATGGTCTGTGTCGCGCTGGCCATGTCCGGCTGCGCCAGCCGTGGCATCCTGGGCGAAAAGCCGGCAGCTGCTCAAAAAGAAGGCAAGGAAGTGGTTCCTGAACAGGGCGCACAAACGACCACCATTACGCCGCTGCAAAAATTCATGTGGTTTTTCTCGCCCTACCGTCCTGACATTCAACAAGGCAACTTTGTCTCCGAAGAGATGCTGGCCCAGCTGAAAGTGGGCATGACGCGCGACCAGGTGCGTTTCGTCCTCGGCACCTCGCTGCTGACCGATATCTTCCATGCCGACCGCTGGGATTATCCATTCCGCCTGGCCCGGGGCAGTGGCGAAACCACCAGCAGCCGCGTGGTCGTGTACTTCGGCAAGGATGGCAAGGTGGAACGTTTCGAAGGCGGCAACTTGCCGACGGAGAAAGAATACATCGACCGTATCGCCGGTCCGTCGCCATTCGCCAAGGTTGCCAAGGCCGACGTGCCTGCCGCCGTCGTGCCATCGCCCGTGGCGCCAAGCGCCGTGCCGGTGCCGGCCGATGCCGCCCCTGCTATTCCTGTGAGCAAGCCTGAAGTTGCCCCTGCACCCGCAACGGCGCCTGCCGCCGAGCCTGCACCTGCACCTGCTGCCGAACCCACCAAATAAGCTGTTGTAAGAGAATAAAATGACTGAACTGAAAATCGCCATCGCTGGCGCCAGCGGCCGCATGGGCCATATCCTGATCGAAGCCGTCAGCAACGCGCCCGACGCCGTGCTCGCTGGCGCGCTCGATCGCGCCGGTTCGCCGTCCGTCGGCCAGGATGCCGCCGCTTTCCTCGGCAAGCCTGCCGGCGTGCCGATCGAGTCCGACCTGGCCACCGGCCTGGCCGGCGCCGATTACCTGATCGACTTCACGCGCCCCGAAGGCACTTTGCAGCATCTGGCGTATTGCGCCGAGCACGGCATCAAGATGATCATCGGCACCACCGGTTTCGATGACGCTGGCAAGGCCGCCATTGCCGCGGCCGCCGAAAAAACTGCCATCATGTTCGCACCGAACATGAGCGTGGGCGTAAACGTCACCATGAAGCTGCTGGAACTGGCCGCGAAAAGCCTGTCCGAAGGCTACGACATTGAAATCATCGAAGCGCATCACCGCCACAAGGTCGATGCGCCCTCGGGCACTGCCCTGCAAATGGGGGAAGTGGTGGCCGGCGCCCTGGGCCGCGACCTGAAGGAATGCGCCGTGTACGGCCGCGAAGGCGTGACGGGCGAACGCGACCCGTCGACCATCGGCTTTGCCACCATCCGCGGCGGCGATATCGTCGGCGACCATACGGTGCTGTTTGCCGGCATCGGCGAGCGCATCGAGATCAGCCACAAGTCGAGCAGCCGCGTCACCTACGCCCACGGCGCCCTGCGCGCCGCGCGTTTCCTGGCCGACAAGCCGACCGGCCTGTTCGACATGCAGGATGTGCTGTCGCTGAAGAACTGAGGAAGACCATGGCCACTGCCATCCTGAATGGAAAAGACATCAGCGACGAAGCGAGCTTTCACGCGCAATGCGTGCAAGCCTTCGGTTTCCCCGAGTTCTACGGCAACAGCATGGATGCCTGGGTCGATTGCCTCAGCTACCTGCGCGACGATGAAAACATGACGCAGTTCCGTTTGAAGCCGAACGAAGTGCTCGAGATTGTTGTGCAGGATGCGGAAAGCATGAAGGCGCAAGTGCCGGACTTGCTGGAAGAAATCACGTTTTGCATCGCCGGCATCAATGAGCGCTATGACGATTACGGTGAAAAACCGGCATTGAAACTGGTACTCAAGTGAATAGCATCGTAGGTCGGATTAGCGGCAGCGCCGCGTAATCCGACACATTGTTGGCTGTGCAAGTCGGATTACGCGCAAGCGCTAACCCGACCTGCCCAACATTTACACCACCTTGCGCTCGCGCAAACCGTCGATCTCGCCGCCATCAAGGCCCAGCCACTGCTGCAGCACCTCGTCCGTATGCTGCCCCAGCAAGGGCGGCGGCAAGCGGTACTGTACCGGCGAGCCGGACAGGCGCACGGGATTGGCCACCAGTGCCACCGTGCCCGCCGTCGGATGCGGCATCTCCACTTTCAAGCCACGTGCCACCACTTGCGGGTCGGCAAACACCTGGTCGATGCGGTTGACGGGGCCGCACGGCACGGCTTGCGCCTCGAAGGCGCTGATCCACTCGGCCGTCGTGCGCATGACCGTGGTCTGGCGCATCAAGGGGATCAGGATCGCCCGGTGCGCCACGCGCTGCGGATTGGTGGCGAAGCGTTCATCCTGCGCCCATTCCGGGTGGCCGGCGACGGCGCAAAAGCGCGAAAACTGCCCATCGTTGCCGATCGCCAGAATCATGTCGCCATCGGCCGTAGGAAAGTCCTGGTAGGGCACGATGTTCGGATGCGCATTGCCCATGCGCTGGGGCACCTTGCCGCCGCACAGGTAATTGGCGGCCTGGTTGCCCAGCGCCGCCACTTGCACGTCGAGCAAGGCCAGGTCGATATGCTGGCCCAGGCCCGAGCGTTCCCGTTCGGCCAGCGCCGCCTGCACGGCGATGGTGGCGTACAGGCCCGTCAGGATGTCGGTCTGCGCCACGCCCACTTTTTGCGGCCCGGCGCCCGGCTGGCCATCGGGCACGCCCGTGATGCTCATCAAGCCGCCCATGCCCTGGATCAGGAAGTCATAGCCGGCGCGCGCCGCGTACGGCCCATCCTGGCCAAAGCCCGTGATGGAGCAGTAGACGAGGCGCGGATTGAGCGCCAGCAAGCTGGCCGCATCGAGGCCGTATTGCTTCAAGCCGTCCAGCTTGAAGTTTTCCAGCAGCACGTCCGATTCGGCAGCCAGCTTGCGCACCAGCGCTTGCCCTTCTGGCGCGGCCAGGTCGATGCACAGGGAGCGCTTGTTGCGGTTGGCGCACTGGAAATAGGCGGCCTCGGCCGTGTCGCGGCCATCCTCGTCTTTCAGATACGGCGGGCCCCAGGAGCGCGTGTCGTCGCCGCGGCCCGGCTGTTCAATCTTGACGACGTCAGCGCCCAGGTCGGCCAGCATTTGCCCGGCCCACGGGCCGGCCAGCACGCGCGACAGGTCGAGCACGCGCAAGCCGGTCAGCGGCGCGGGGCGCAAGGTGGAAGCCAAGGCGTCCATTAGTTGAAGGCGGCGATGCCGGTGATGGCGCGGCCGATGATCAGCGCGTGCACGTCGTGCGTGCCTTCGTAGGTGTTGACCACTTCCAGGTTGACCAAGTGGCGGATGACGCCGAACTCGTCGGAAATGCCGTTGCCACCCATCATGTCGCGCGCCACGCGGGCAATATCGAGCGCCTTGCCGCAGCTGTTGCGTTTCATGATGGACGTGATTTCCACGGCCGGCGAGCCTTCATCCTTCATGCGCCCCAGGCGCAAGCAGCCTTGCAAGCCCATGGTGATTTCCGTCAGCATGTCGGCCAGCTTCTTTTGCACCAGCTGGTTCGCTGCCAATGGGCGGCCGAATTGCTGGCGGTCCATCGTGTACTGGCGGGCCTTCAGGTAGCAGTCTTCGGCCGCGCCCAGCGCGCCCCAGGCAATGCCGTAGCGGGCGCTGTTCAGGCAAGTGAACGGGCCTTTCAGGCCGCGCACGTCGGGGAAGGCGTTTTCTTCCGGGCAGAACACTGCATCCATGACGATTTCACCGGTGATGCTGGTGCGCAAGCCGACTTTGCCGTGGATTTCCGGCGCCGACAGGCCTTTCCAGCCTTTTTCCAGCACGAAGCCGCGGATCGCGCCTTCATCGTCCTTGGCCCAGACGACGAACACGTCGGCGATCGGGCTGTTGGTGATCCACATCTTCGCGCCCGACAAGCTGTAGCCGCCCGGCACTTTACGGGCGCGCGTGACCATGCTGCCAGGGTCGGAGCCATGGTTCGGTTCCGTCAGGCCGAAGCAGCCGATGAATTCGCCCGTCGCCAGTTTCGGCAGATATTTTTGTTTGGTTTCTTCGTTGCCAAAAGCGTTGATCGGTACCATCACCAACGACGATTGCACGCTCATCATCGAGCGGTAGCCCGAATCGACGCGTTCGACTTCGCGCGCGGCCAGGCCGTAGCACACGTAGTTCAGGCCGGCGCCGCCGTATTCTTCGGGAATGGTGGTGCCCAGCAAGCCCAGTTCGCCCATTTCGCGGAAGATGGCCGCGTCCGTGCGGCCATGGCGGAACGATTCGAGTACGCGTGGCACCAGGCTGCCCTGGCAATAGTCGCGGGCCGCTTCCAGCACGGCGCGTTCGTCGCCCGTCAGTTGTTCTTCCAGCAGCAGGGGGGAATTCCAGTCGAATACGGTTTTGCTCATCACAGGCCTCGCAGGTGAGCGCCGGTGATCGGCGCAAGATTGAATATGGCTCATGGTAGGTTTTTGCCTAGCCTTGCGCAAACGATTTTTTTGCACCCAGACATGCGTATGGCGCATATCTTGCGGCATACTAGGAGCCTTTCACCGGCCGGATACTCCCCATGTCACGCAAAATTCCCATGCTGCAAGCCCTGAACTGCTTCGAAGCTGCTGCGCGGCACCAGAGCTACACGCATGCGGCGCGCGAACTGTCGCTGACGCAAAGTGCCGTGTCGCGCCAGATATCGTCCCTGGAAAGCTTTCTTGGCGTGCAACTGTTCCAGCGCACGCGCCATGGCGTGCTGCTGACCAGCGCCGGCGCCGCGTATGCGCGGCAGATCGCGGCCCGTCTCGATGGCCTCGAGCGCGACACGCTCGACACCATGGCGCGCCAGGGCGGTGGCGGGGCCTTGCAGCTGGCTTCGGTACCCACGTTCGCCACGCGCTGGCTGATGCCACGGCTGTCGTCACTGGCGGGCTTGCACCAGGACATCGTCGTGCACATCGACGCCTACACGAAACCGTTCATGTTTGCCGATACGGAATACGACGGCGCGCTGTACGCGGGCACGCCCGAGCAGCTGGCGCGCTGGCCCGGCACGCGCGCCACCTTGCTCATGCATGAAGAAATCGTGCCCGTCGCCAGCCCCCGTCTGCTGGCCACGCGCAGCGCCTGGCAGCCGCAGGATTTGCTGGAGCTGACCTTGTTGCAACAAAGTACGCGCCCGGGCGCCTGGCGCCAGTGGTTTGACGCCATGCAGGTCGATGGGGAAGGGGCGCGCTACGGCGCCCGCTATGAGCTGTTTTCCATGCTGGCCATGGCGGCCGTGCAGGGGCAGGGCGTGGTCTTGCTGCCACGCATGCTGGTCGAGGCGGAACTGGCGCGCGGCGAGCTGCGCATCGCATGCGAGCGCCCACTGCGCGGCCAGCGCGCGTATTACCTGATCACGCCCGAGGCGGCGCATGAAAAACTGGCCTTGCAGCAGTTCCGGCGATGGTTGCAGGACGAGGCGGCTTAGGCGACCTTGGCGGTATCGAAATGGGGATTGTCGATCAGGCCGATCTGGTTGCCGAACGGGTCGAGCAATTCCACCGTGCGGATGCCGTCGCCCACGTCCGTGAGCGGGTGGTGCAGGGTGCCGCCCAGCGCAACGATGCGCTCGGCCTCTGCCTCGATGCCGTCCACGCCCCAGTACGTCACGCTGCCCTGCGTGCCAGGCTGGCCGTCCGGCAGCAAGCCCAGCTCGAAGCCGCCGATGGCAAAGCCGACATAGAACGGCTGGTCGAAGTAGGGGGCCGTGCCGAATACCTGGCTGTACCAGGCCTTGGCCTTGTCCAGGTCGGGGACGGGATAGGTGACGGTGCGTAAACCCTTGATCATGTTCTGCTCCTGATGAATGAAGAATAAGGCCATCATGCCACCGGTGCGCGGCGCATGATTGTAAAAATGGAAGGTATTCAAGTGCGCCGGCCCGCCAGCCACGCCTCGGGCGAACTGCGGGCGAAATCCTGGAAGTCGTGGATCAGGTGCGACTGGTCGAAATAACCATATTGCAAGGCCACTTGCGCCCAGTCCTGTTGTCCGTTCAGGCTTCGCATGCCCTGGCTGGCCGCGCGGAAGCGGCAGATGCGGGCAAACAGCTTCGGGCTGATGCCCACTTGCTGGCGAAATTGCAGCGCCAGGTGCTGGCGTGACACGCCCAGCTGCCGCGCCAGGCCATCCACGCGCACCTGGCCCGATGCCGCCTCGATGGCCGCGATCGCATGCTCGGCCGCACCGGCCTGGTGCCGTGGCGGCGCGGTGCGCAGGCGCAGCAGCAGATAATCTTGCAGGATGGCGATGCGCTGCGTGTTGCTCAAAGGCTCGCTCCATAGCGCATCACCGAGACGCGCCGCCAGCTCGCGGCCCCACAGCTGCTGCAATCCCGTGCGGCCATCGTTGAGTTCGCACAAGGGCAGCTGGAAGAAGCGTGCCGCCGCGCCCGGCTTGAAGCGGGCCGCCACCGTCTGCACGAGGCCCTGGCTGACGACGGCAATCGGCGCCGTCATCATGCCGACGGCAAAGCTGGCGTCCTGCTGGTCCTGGCACAGGATGTCGATGCAATTGTCGGGCAAGACCTGGTGCGTGAAGGGCGTGGCCCCCGTCTGCACGCGGCACGTCCAGACGCACTCCAGCCAGGGCCGCAGGGCGGGGAGGGGCGGATATTCCTGGTAGACGATCATGACCGGCTTTGATGCAAAGAACAAGATTGCGTATATCTTACACAGCATAATCGTGCGCCGGCCAAAATATGCGCGCCCGGGCCGCCAGCGCGCCGCGCTATCGGGCGGCGACAACCAGTATAATGCTCGGTTCATATCCACTATTGGCCGGGCCACGCTGGTCGCACATCCATTATGCAAGACAAATATAGTCCCGCCGACGTCGAACAAGCCGCCCAATCGCACTGGAAGGCGATCGACGCCTATAAAGCCGTCGAACACGACCCGCGTTTCCCAAAAGGCAAGTATTTTGCCTGCTCGATGCTGCCTTACCCTTCGGGCAAGCTGCACATGGGTCACGTGCGCAACTATACGATCAATGACGTGATGTACCGCTACCTGCGCATGAACGGCTACAACGTGCTCATGCCGATGGGCTGGGATGCGTTCGGCATGCCGGCGGAAAACGCGGCCATGGCCAACAACGTGCCGCCCGCGCAATGGACGTATTCGAACATCGCCCACATGAAGCAGCAGATGGAATCGATGGGTCTTGCCATCGACTGGTCGCGCGAAATGACGGCCTGCAAGCCCGAATACTACAAATGGAACCAGTGGATGTTCCTCAAGATGCTGGAAAAAGGCATCATCTACAAGAAGACCGGTACCGTGAACTGGGACCCGATCGACCAGACCGTGCTGGCCAACGAACAAGTCGTCGATGGCAAGGGCTGGCGTTCGGGCGCGCTGATCGAAAAGCGCGAAATCCCGATGTACTACGCGCGCATCACCGATTACGCGGAAGAATTGCTGGCCTATGTGGACGACAAGTTGCCGGGCTGGCCCGAGCGCGTGCGCACCATGCAGACCAACTGGATCGGCAAGTCGACGGGCGTGCGCTTCGCCTTCCCGCACACAATCGCGGATGCCGGAGGTAGCCTGATCGGCGACGGCAAGCTGTATGTGTTTACCACGCGCCCGGACACCGTAATGGGCGTAACCTTCTGCGCCGTGGCCGCCGAGCACCCGCTGGCCATCCACGCCGCGCAAAGCAATCCCGCGCTGGCGGCCTTCAACGCCGAATGCAAGCTCGGTTCCGTGATCGAAGCGGACATGGCAACGATGGAGAAGAAGGGCATGCCGACCGGCCTGTTCGTCACCCATCCGTTGACGGGCGCGCAAGTGGAAGTCTGGGTCGGCAACTACGTGCTGATTACCTACGGCGACGGTGCCGTGATGGGCGTGCCGGCGCACGACGAACGCGATTTCGGCTTTGCCAAGAAATACAATCTGCCGATCAAGCAAGTGATCGAAATCAAGGGCCAGGAATTTTCGACGGATGCCTGGCAGGAATCGTATGGCAGCAAGGATGGCGTCTGCGTCGCCTCCGGCAAGTACGACGGCCTGCATTTCGCGTCCGCCGTCGATGCGGTGGCCGCCGACCTGGCGGAGCTGGGCCTGGGCGAAAAGAAAACCACGTTCCGCCTGCGCGACTGGGGCATTTCGCGCCAGCGCTACTGGGGTACGCCGATCCCGATGATCCATTGCGCCGATTGCGGCGTGGTGCCGGTGCCGGAAAAAGATTTGCCGGTGGTGCTGCCGGAAGACTGCGTGCCGGACGGCACGGGCAATCCGCTGAACAAATATGAAGCCTTCTTGCAGTGCGACTGCCCGCAGTGCGGCAAGCCGGCGCGCCGCGAGACGGACACCATGGATACCTTCGTCGATTCGTCGTGGTACTACATGCGCTATACCTCGCCAGGCTCGAACGACGCCATGGTCGACGCGCGCAACGATTACTGGATGCCGATGGACCAGTACATCGGCGGCATCGAGCACGCCGTCATGCACTTGCTGTACGCGCGCTTCTGGACCAAGATCATGCGCGACTTCGGCCTGGTCAAGTTCGACGAGCCGTTCGTCAACCTGCTGACGCAAGGTATGGTGCTCAACGAAACCTACTTCCGCAAGGATGCGGCGGGCAAGACCACCTGGTTCAACCCGGACGACGTGCGTCTGTCCCTCGATGACAAGGGCCGTCCGCAAAGCGCCGTCCTGGTGGCCGACGGCCAGCCGGTGGAAATCGGCGGCACGGAAAAAATGTCGAAGTCGAAGAACAACGGCATCGACCCGCAAGCGCAGATCGAGCAGTATGGCGCCGATACGGCCCGCCTGTTCACCATGTTCGCCTCGCCGCCGGAACAGACGCTGGAATGGTCGGGCAGCGGCGTCGAAGGCGCGAACCGCTTCCTGCGCCGCGTGTGGAACTTCGGCTATGCGCAGTCGGCGACGATCCAGGCCGCACTGGCTGGCGGCGCCGCACCGGCCACGGGCGACGCGCAGAAAAACCTGCGCCGCGAATTGCACAAGCTGCTGCAGCAAGCCGATTACGACTTGAAGCGCATCCAGTACAACACCGTCGTGTCGGCCTGCATGAAGATGCTCAACACCCTGGAATCGGCCAAGCTCGATGACAGCGCGCAGTCGAAGGCGCTGATCGCCGAAGGCTTCTCCATCTTCCTGCGCCTGCTCAACCCTGTCGCGCCGCACATCACCCACGTGCTGTGGCAGGAATTGGGCTACGCTGGCGTGCACGGCGACCTGTTGAACGTGGCATGGCCGCAGGTCGACCCGGCCGCATTGGAACAGTCCGAGATCGAGATGATGATCCAGGTGAACGGCAAGCTGCGCGGCTCGATCACGGTTGCCAAGGATGCGGACAAGGCCAGTATCGAAGCGGCCGCGCTGGCGTGCGAAAGTGTGCAGAAGTACGTCGAGACCACGCCGAAGAAGATCATCGTCGTGCCAGGCAAGTTAATCAGCATCGTGGTGTAATCATGACGACTTCCTCTCAAGTATCGCTGTTGGGCCGCCGCGCCGTACTGGCGTTGGGCCTGACCGTCCTGCTGTCGGCCTGCGGCTTTCATTTGCGCGGTTCGAACGGCAGTTTCATGCTGCCGTTCGCGACGATGTACATCGGCTTGCCCGACTCGTCGCCGCTGGCGATCGGTCTGAAACGCTATATCCGCGCCATTGGCAGCACGGAGGTGGTCAATACCAAGGATGGCGCCGACGCCGTCCTTGAGGTGCTCACCGATCCGGAGAGGAATCGTACCAAGACCATTTTGTCCCTGAACACCAGCGGCCGCGTACAAGAGTACCAACTTGGCTATGCGATCAATTTCCGCGTATTGGACAAGGCCGGCAACCAGCTGCTGGCGCCGACGACCATCAGCCTGGTGCGTCCTATCACCTTCGACGACAGGCAGGTGCTGGCCAAGGAAACCGAGGAAGCGGCGCTGTACCGCGACATGCGCAACGACCTGGTGCAGCAGATCATGCGCCGCCTGGCCGCCATCAAGCCGGTGCTGCCGGCCATGTCGGTGGCGCCCGTGACGCCGGTCGCGCCGGCAGCCCCGCAGCAGTAACGGGGACGCCATGCAATTGCGGATAGACGCGCTCGATGGGCATGTGGCCAAGCCGCTGGCGCAGCTGTATGTGATCACCAGCGACGAACACTTGCTGGCGCTGGAAGCGGCCGACAAGATCCGCCGCGCGGCACGCGCGCAAGGGTATTCCGAGCGCGACGTGCTGACGGTGGAGCGCAGCTTCAAGTGGGGCGAACTGCTGGCGGCGAATCAGGAGCTGTCGCTGTTCGGCGATAAAAAACTGATCGAGCTGCGCATCCCCACCGGCAAGCCGGGCAAGGATGGCGGCGCGGCGCTGCAAAGCTACGCCAAAAACCTCAGTCCCGATAATCTCACCCTGATCACCTTGCCCAAGCTGGACTGGGCCACGCAGAAGGCGGCCTGGGTCGCCAGCCTGCAGCAGGCGGCCGTGTATATCGACATTCCGAATGTGGAACGGGCGCAGTTGCCGGCATGGATATCGCAGCGCCTGGCCGCGCAGGGACAAAGCGCCGAACGGGCCAGCATCGACTTCATCGCCGAACGGGTGGAAGGCAACTTGCTGGCGGCGCACCAGGAAATCCAGAAACTGGGCTTGTTGCATGCCGCGGGCAAGCTGACGTACGAACAAGTGCAGGACGCGGTGCTGAACGTGGCCCGCTACGATGTCTTCAAGCTGTCCGAAGCCATGCTGGCCGGCGACCCGGCGCGCCTGGTGCGCATGCTCGAAGGCTTGAAAGGCGAGGGCGAGGCACTGCCGCTGGTATTGTGGGCCGTCTCCGAGGAAATCCGTACGCTGTTAAAATTGAAGGCCGGCATGGCGCAAGGGCGTCCATTGGGCGCGCTGCTGAAGGAATACCGCATCTGGGGTCCGCGCGAGCGGATGATGGAACCGGCCCTGCGGCGCATTTCGCTGCCTGTGCTGGAAGCGGCGCTGCAGCAGGCGGCGCAGGTGGACAAGATGATCAAGGGCTTGCGCGCCAAGGGCTACGCGGGCGATGCCTGGGACGCCATGCTGCAGCTGGGCCTGAAGATCGCCCGAGGTTAACTTTTATGGATACGAGCATGGACATCACAGAATATATGCAGGACGTGGGCACGCGCGCGCGCGCCGCTTCGCGCGCCATGGCGCGTGCCGACAGCGCCACGCGCAACCGCGCCTTGAGCCTGATCGCCGCCGCCATCGTGCGCGATGCCGATCTGCTGCGCGCCGCCAACCAGCGCGACCTCGATGCGGCCGCTGCCGCCGGCCTGGCGCCGGCCATGCTCGACCGCCTGACCCTGTCCGACGCCGCCATCGCCACCATGGTCGAAGGCTTGACGCAGATCGTCTCGCTGGCCGATCCGATCGGCGAAATCTCGAACATGAAATTCCGCCCGACGGGCATCCAGGTGGGCCAGATGCGCGTGCCGCTGGGCGTCATCGGCATCATCTATGAAGCGCGTCCGAACGTGACGGTGGACGCGGCCGGCCTGTGCATCAAGAGCGGCAACGCGACGATCTTGCGCGGCGGCTCGGAAGCGATACACTGCAACCGCGCGCTGGCCAAGCTGGTGGCCGAAGGCTTGCAGGGAGCAGGCCTGCCGGCCGATGCCGTGCAAGTCATCGACACCACCGACCGCGCCGCCGTCGGTGCCTTGATCACCATGCCGCAGTACGTGGACGTCATCGTGCCGCGCGGCGGCAAGGGCCTGATCGCGCGCCTGATGGAAGAAGCTACGGTACCCATGATCAAGCACCTCGACGGCATCTGCCACGTCTACATCGACGCCAAGGCCGATATCAGGAAGGCGATCGATATCGGCTTCAACGCGAAGTGCCACCGCTACGGCACCTGCAACACCATGGAAACCCTGCTGGTGTCGCGCGCCATCGCCGCCACCGTACTGCCGCAGCTGGCCGAGCTGTACCTGACCAAGCAGGTGGAACTGCGCGCCGATCCGGAAAGCCATGCGATCCTGGCCGCCGCTGCGTATCCGCACCTGGTACACGTCACCGAGGAAGACTGGTCCACCGAATACCTGGCGGCCATCCTGTCGGTGAAGGTCGTCGACGGCATCGATGAGGCGATGGACCACATCAACCAATATTCATCGAAGCACACGGAATCGATCATTACGGAAGACTACAGCGATGCGCTGCGCTTCCTGCGCGAAGTCGATTCCGCCTCGGTGATGGTGAACGCGTCGACGCGTTTCGCCGACGGCTTCGAATATGGCCTGGGCGCCGAAATCGGCATCTCGAACGACAAGCTGCACGCGCGCGGTCCGGTGGGACTGGAAGGCCTGACCTCGCTCAAGTACGTGGTATTCGGCCACGGCGAAATCCGCAAGTAGTCTCCTCGCGGGCGGCCCACAAGGCGGCCCGCGCTCTGTTTTTCTCCACCTCCGACACTGGGAACCCCATGCTCTTTCTCTGGACCAAAGCCTTCCACATCATCTTCGTCATGTCCTGGTTCGCCGGCCTGTTTTACCTGCCGCGCATCTTCGTGAACCTGGCGATGGAGACGGAAACGGTGGCCACCGAGCGCCTGCTGCTGATGGCGCGCAAGCTGTACCGCTTCATGTCGTTGCTGGCGCTGCCGGCGATGGTGCTGGGGCTGGCCCTGATGTGGATGCTGTACGGCGGGGGCGAAGGCCGCATGAAGATGCCGGGCTGGATGCACGCCAAGCTGACGTTCGTGGTGCTGCTGCTCGGCTATCACCACGCCTGCGGTTCCATCCTGCGCAAGTTTGAAAAAGGTCTCAACAAGCGCAGCCACACCTGGTTCCGCTGGTTTAATGAAGTGCCGGTGGTGATGCTGCTGGCCGTCGTCGTGCTGGTCGTGGTCAAGCCTTTCTAAGGGAGTCGAGATGAGTGCAAGTCAGAACAAAGTCGTGCAGTATTTCTTCGCCCCCCACTCGCCATGGACCTACCTGGGCCACGCGCGCCTGATGGCCATCGCCGCGAAGACGGGCGCACAGATCGACGTGCGTCCCTTCGACCTGGGCAAGGTCTTCAGCGTCTCGGGCGGCCTGCCGCTGGCCAAGCGCGCGCCGCAGCGCCAGGCCTACCGCCTGGCCGAACTGGCGCGCTGGTCTGCCTTTCTGCAAGTGCCATTGACCTTGCAGCCGAAGTTCTTCCCCGTGTCGCCGGAAGCGTCGGCCAAGCTGATCATCGCCACGCGCCTGGCGCACGGCGTGGAAGCGTCGCTGAACCTGGCGCACGCCATCATGCGCGGCCTGTGGGCCGAAGAGCGCAACATCGGTGACGAAGAAACGCTGGTGCAGATCGCCGTTGACGCCGGTTTCGATGGCCGCCAGTTGCTGAAAACGTCGGAGACGGCCAGCGTGCAGGCGGAATACGACGCCAACACGGAGGCAGCTACCGCCGCTTCCGTCTTCGGCTCGCCGTGGTACATCGTCGATGGCGAAGGGTACTGGGGCCAGGACCGCCTCGATTTCGTCGAGCGCGCGCTGGACGCAAAATAAATAAAGAATGTAGGTCGGATTGGCGCCCCGCGCGTAATCCGACAAGCTCGGTCGGCAGCGCACGTCGGCTTACGCCCTGGCGGGCTAAGCCGACCTACGGGACAGGCGCGGTTTTGCCGCGTGGTATGAGGATGTAGGTCGGATTAGCGGGGCAAGGCCGCGCATAATCCGACCAGCACAGTCAGCGGCACATGTCGGCTGGCGAAGTAGCAAGTTAAAAGCAGTGTTAACAAAGTGGTTTTTTAATGCAGTAAAAGCAACGATACCCGCAGGCACCGTCGCGAGCGGATCGCCGCTTGTCTGGGAAGCGCAGCCGTACGAAGGTACGGCGAGCATCGCCGGGCGAGCGCCGTACCGCGCAGCAGGTGCCTGCGGGTGTTCACTACAACGGATAAAAGGTATCCTAATTATGGCTTCATATTTTTGCCCATGCCCGCGCGGCATGGAAGCGGCGCTGGCCGAGGAACTGGGCGAGATCGCCCAGGATAGTGCGACCATGAAGGTCCACAACCAGGTACCGGGCGGCGTACACTGCTCGGGCGACCTGCTCGATTCCTACCGCATCAACCTGCATTCGCGCATCGCTTCGCGCGTGCTGATGCGCATGGCCCATTCCGGCTACAAGACGGAAAACGACATCTATGACCTGACCCTGGCGCAATCCTGGGAAGACTGGTTCGGCGTGCACCACACGATCCGCGTCGACGTCACGGCCGTCAAATCGCCGCTGCGCAGCCTGGAATTCACGACACTGAAAATCAAGGATGCGATCTGCGACCGCTTCCGCGACCAGTTCAACGAACGTCCATCGGTCAACACCAAGACGCCGGACATGCGCATCGTCGGCTTCCTCGACGCGCACACGTTCACCGTCTACCTCGACACCTCGGGCGAAGCCCTGTTCAAGCGCGGCTGGCGCGAAGAGACGGGCGACGCGCCGCTGCGCGAAAACCTGGCCGCCGGCCTGCTGCGCGTGTCGGGCTGGAAGCCTGGCATGGTGCTGTTCGACCCGATGTGCGGTTCCGGCACCATCCTGGCCGAAGCGGCGCAGATGCTGCAGGGGATTCCGCCGGGCGCCTCGCGCCAGTTCGCGTTTGAAAACTTCCACGACTTCGATCCGGCGCCGTGGGATGCCATGAAAAACGCCATCAAGGTCAATCCGCTGCCGGCCGAACCGACGATTTTTGGCAGCGACATCTCGGGCGACATGGTCGCCATGACGCGCCACAACCTGCGTTGCGCCGGTGTGCGCTTTGACGTGCCCTTGAAACAGATCGAGGCGCAGGAAGTCAAGCCGCCAAGCGACGTGCCGGGCATCATGCTGACCAACCCGCCGTACGGCGAGCGTATCGGCGTGCGCGGTGACAGCACCATCCCGGAAGATGAACTGTCGACGTCCTTCTACTCGGCCATGGGCACGACCCTGAAGCAGCGTTTCGCCGGCTGGACCGTGTTCCTGTTTACGGCCGACCTGGGCTTGCCCAAGCTGCTGCGTTTGAAGGAAGCGCGCAAGACGCCATTCTTCAACGGTGCGCTGGAATGCCGTCTGTTCCGCTTTGATATGGTCGCAGGCTATAACCGCCGCGAAGAAGCCAAGCCCAAGCCACAGCAGTAAGCGTTCACCGTAATACACCCGCAGTAACCCCGCGCGCGGACCAATGCAGGTCCGCGCGTCACTTTGGATCCGCCATGTTTCCCACCCCACCGGCCGATGTGCCGCCCGACCCGGTTACCCCCGTTCCGCCCCCCACGCCGAGCCACATGGCGCCGCTGAGCCGCGGTGCGCTGGCGATGATGCTGGCCGGGCTGTCGATGCTGGGCCCTCTGTCGATCGACACCTATCTGCCCGCGTTTGGCGCGATCCAGGGTTCGCTGCAGGCGTCGCCGCTGGAAGTGCAGCAGTCGCTGACGTTCTACATGCTGGCCTTTGCCGGCATGGTGCTGTGGCATGGCGCGATCTCGGACACCTTTGGCCGGCGCAACGTCATTCTCGTGTCCCTGCTGATGTTTGCCATCGGCTCGCTCGGTTGCGCTTCGGCGCACACGGTGCACTATCTGTGGTTCTTCCGCATCATGCAGGGCGTCTCGGCCGGCGCCGGCGTGGTGATCAGCCGCGCCATCATCCGCGACCTGTATGCCGATGCGGCGGCGGCGCGGCTGCTGTCGCTGGTGACGATGATCTTTTCCATCGCCCCGGCCGTGGCGCCGATTCTCGGCGGCTGGATCGTCATCTGGTTCGACTGGCGCTCGATCTTCCTGTTCCTCGCCTTTTACACGGTGGTGCTGCTGGCGTTCTGTTACTGGCGCCTGCCCGAAACCCTGCCGATGGAAAAGCGCCAGCCCTTCAATCCGCGTTTCCTCGCGTCGAGCTATGGCCAGATCCTGCGCTCGCCCCTGTTCCACATCAAGGCCGGTATCGTCGCCCTCAATTTCGCGGGCCTGTTCCTGTTCATCACGGCCGCGCCGGAAATGCTGCCCAAGCAGCTGGGCCTGGGACCATCGCAATTCGCCTGGCTGTTCATTCCCTGCGTGAGCGGCATCTTCATGGGCGCCGCGGCGGCCAACCGCATCGCCGGCAAGGTCACGTTCGCGCGCCAGATCGGCATCGGCTTTGCCTTCCTGCTGTGCGCCGCCAGCGTCAATGTCGTGTATCACCTGTTCCTGCCGCCATCGCTGCCCTGGTCGGTGCTGCCGCTGTTCTTCTACACCTTCGGCATGTCGCTGGTGGGGCCGGGCGCGACCCTGCTGGCGCTCGATTTGTTCCCGCATATCCGCGGCACGGTGGCTTCGTGCCAGTCGTTTGCCAGTACCCTGCTGGGCGCCGTGGTGGCCGGCGTGATCTCGCCGCTGCTGTCCGGTTCCGTGCTGTGGCTGGCCTCGGGCCAGCTGGCGTTTACGGGCCTGGCGCTGGCGCTGTGGCTGATATCGCGGCGCTTCCGCCACCGTTTGCTGGGTTCCTCCAGGGCATAAGTTTCCATGGCAGAACGCTGGATTTATTTCAACTTAATTTTCTATATTGCAAGTAATATCCGGCGCTTATGATAAGATGACTGCTTTCCCGGCATCCTCTCAGGCAACACATTTTTTGCTTACAGGAGTGGAGGATTCCTCTGAACGTGGCCGCGCTTCGCTGCTGAGCGCTCATCCTTTTCGAACCGGCAATGCCTGATACGATGCATCAATCTGATCAAGATATACGCAATCGCCTGCTGATTGCCCGCCTGCCGGCCATGCCGCAGATCCTCCTCAAGCTGATCGCCCACCTGCAGGCCGACGATGCCGGCATGCCGGAGCTGGCCGCCCTGATCGCCAAGGATGCGGGCATGACCAGCAAGATCCTCGGTGTGGCCAACAGCTCGGCCTACCATCGCCAGAGCAAGGTCGTCAGCCTGGAGCAATCGCTCGTCTCGCTCGGCACGGACATGATCAAGACCCTGGTCATCAGCGAATCCGTATTCCAGACCTTCAACAGCTTTCCCCATTCCGGCAGCACGGATTTGCGCGCCTTCTGGAAGAGTTCGCTGTCGGCCGCCGTCATGGCGCGCGCGCTGGCCAAAGCCATGGCCTATCCGCACGCCGAGGAAGCATATCTGGCGGGATTGCTGCACAACGTGGGCCGACTGGCCTTGCTGGCCACGGCGCCGAAGGAATATGCCTTCAATTTCACGGCGCGCGACGATGCCGCCCTGTGCGCGGTGGAGCAGCGCACCTTGCAGATCACGCATGCCGAAGCGGGCGCCTGGCTGATCGAGCGCTGGCATCTCGATTCCTTCCTGGCCGACAGCGTGCTGTATCACCATGAACCGCTGGCGCGCCTGGAAGCGAGCCATCCCCTGATCCGCATCGTGCGCCTGGCGCACCTGCTGTGCTGCCATGCCGACGATGCGGATGAGGCCGAGTCCATCACGCAGGCGGCAAGCCTGTGCGCGCTGGATGTCGAGACACTGGACGACCTGGCCGGCAGCGTCGCGCGCCAGGTGGAGCAGGCCGCGCAGCATCTGGGCATCGACCTGGCCGGCGCGGACGATATCGCCACGCCGCCCGCGTATGCGCCGCCAGCCGTCGATCCGGTGCAGCGGCGCCTGTCCGACGAAGTGCGCAACATGGTGCTGGTGTCCGAAGTGGGGCAGACCTTCGCCCGGCAGCAGGGCGAGAGCAGCCTGCTCGAGGCCATCACGCGCTCGGCGCGCATCCTGTTCGATTTCGACACCGCCGTCATCCTGCTGCAAAACGCCACCGGCCATGCGCTCGTCGGCGTGGCGGCGGGCGAACATCAGCAGCGCCTGGCCGGCTTCTCGATCCCGCTGGCCAAGGGGGGGCCTTTGGCCGCCTCCGCGCTCGAGTGCCAGCCGGCGTTCCTGAAACGCGACATGCCGGCGCTGGGCATCGTCGAGGAGCAGCTGTTCCGCATCCTCGGTACCGACAGCCTGGTCTGCGTGCCGTTGGCGTCGGGCCAGCGCAGCCTCGGCGTGCTCATTGGCGGTGTGGCGGCATGGCAGATTCCCGCTTGCCAGAAGCGCGAAGGTTTCCTGCGCGCCTATGCCAATCAGGCCGCCACGGCGCTGGAAACGGCCATCAGCGCGCGCGGCCTGGCGCGGCGCCAGCTCGATCACGTGGCCGAGGAATACCGCGCCGCGTCGCGCCGCGTCGTGCATGAAGTGAATAACCCGCTATCCATCATCAAGAACTACCTGAGCGTGCTCGATCACAAGCTCGAGAAGCAGGAGCCGGTGTCGGGCGAAATGGCGATCCTGAACGAGGAAATCGACCGGGTCGGGCAGCTGATCGGCGGCCTGGCCGATCTGCAGCCGACAGCGGCCAGCGGCGTGACCGATTGCGCGCGCGTCGTCGACGATGTGCTGCGCCTGTTCCGCGCCACCGACTTCCTGCCGCCGAAGATCGAGGTGGTCACGCGCATGCAGGATGCGCCATGCGAGGTGGAGGCCGATGCCGACATGCTCAAGCAAATCCTGCTCAACCTGCTGAAAAACGCCGTCGAAGCCTTGCCCGATGGCGGGCGCATCGAAGTGGCGAACCGTGGCCACGTGAACCGCGACCGCCGCCTGTACCTGGAACTGTGCGTCAGCGACAATGGCGCCGGCCTGGCGCCGGAAGTGCTGGCCAATCTGTTCTCGCCTGTGCGCAGCAGCAAGGAAGGCGCGCATCACGGATTAGGCCTGTCCATCGTGCATGACCTGGTCACGCGTTCGCATGGCGTGATTGGCTGCCGCAGCAGCAAGTCCGGCACCTCGTTTGAAATCTTGCTGCCCATTCCCTTGCCGGCGAGTGCTGCAGCCGCGCTGCCCGCGCCCGGCAATACTGCCTTGTCTTCGTAACGTCCATGAACTCCTCCGCCATTCCGTTTGACCTGGAAAACAGCCCGCGCATCCTGCTGGTCGACGACGAGCCCCGTTTGCTCGCCTCCCTCCACGAATTGCTGAAGGACCGCGGCTACCAGCTGCACACGGCCACCTGCGGCAGCGAAGCGCTGGCGCAGTTGTCGAAACTGCGCTTCGACCTGATCCTGCTCGACTTGCGCCTGCCCGACATGAGCGGCCATGAAATCATGGACCACATCAACCGGCGCGGCATCGAGGGCGACGTGATCGTCATGAGCGGCGACGTCGGCATCGAGGCGGCCATCGGCGCCCTGAAGCGCGGCGCCTACGATTATCTGCGCAAGCCCTACAGCCGCGAGGAGCTGCTCAAGACGGTGGAGAACGCGCTGCAAAAGCGCAAACTGGCGCTGGAAAACGAGCGCATCGCGCTGCAGCTGGAAAACTCGGAAAAGATGTACCGCTATCTGGTCGACAGCTCGCCCGACATCATCTATACCTTGAACCACGAAGGCCGCATCACCTTCATCAACGACAGGGTGCACCAGTTGCTGGGCTTTAGCCGCGAAGAGCTGATCGGCAGCCATTACTCGATCCTCGTGCACGATGAAGACCAGGAGCGGGCGCGCTATGCTTTCAATGAGCGCCGCCTTGACGAGCGCGCCTCGCGCAATGTGGAACTGCGCCTGAAGTGCCATAGCGGCACTGGCAGCGACCGCACCTTCAACAACACCTTGATGACGATTCCGCTCAATTCGATCGGCATGCACGGCCACGATCAGGAAGCGAAAAAGCAGGAATACTTCGGCACCTACGGCGTGGCGCGCGACATCACCGACCGCAAGCGCGCCGAGGAAGTCATCTCCTACCAGGCCTATCACGACATCCTGACCGATCTGCCGAACCGCATGCTGTTCAAGGACCGCCTGGGGCTGGCCGTGATCCAGGCGCGGCGCAAGCTGACGGAGCTGGCCGTGATGTTCATCGACCTCGACCGCTTCAAGCTGGTCAACGATACCCTGGGCCACGTGAAGGGCGACGAATTGCTGCAGCAGGTGGCGCTGCGCCTGAAGGATTGTCTGCGCCGCGGCGATACGCTGGCGCGCCAGGGCGGGGATGAATTTACCATCGTGCTGCCGGAACTGCGCGACCGCCAGGATGCGCGCCTGATCGCCGACAAATTCCTCGAATGCCTGCACCAGCCGTTCGACCTCGATGGCAACCAGGTGCATATCTCGGCCTCGATCGGCATCGCCATCTACCCGGGCGACGGCGAGACCATCGACGAGCTGCTGCGCCATGCCGACATCGCCATGTACCAGGTCAAGGCGCTGGGCAAGAACGGCCACAGTTTTTATCACGAGTCCATGCTCGATGTGTCGCATCAGAAGATCGCGCTCGAGCAAAGCTTGCGCAAGGCGCTGGAGCTGAACCAGCTGGAGATGTATTACCAGCCGCAGGTGGACGTGATGACGGGCCGCATCGTCGGCGCCGAAGGCCTGATGCGCTGGAACCACCCGCAGCGGGGCTTGCTGACGGCCGGCGAATTCCTGCCATTCGCGGAGGAAAACGGCTTGATGCTGCCGATCTCGGACTGGATGCTGGGCGCGCTGTGCCGCGACCTGCTGCAATGGGATGCGGCTGGCGGCGAAGCTGTGCGCCTGTCGCTCAATTTGTCGCCGCAATATCTGGACCGGGGCGACTTTTTCGAGAAGATGCGCGGCGCGCTGACGCGCTACGGCATCGCGCCGGAGAAGATCGAAGTGGAGATCACGGAAAACATCTGCATCCGCAATCCGCAGTATGCGATCGAGCAGTTGAACACGCTGTGCCAGCTGGGCGTCTCGGTGGCCATCGACGATTTCGGCACCGGCTATTCCTCGTTGTCGTACCTGCACCGCTTCCCCATCCACACGATCAAGATCGACCAGTCGTTTGTGAAGGAAATCCACGACGAGCACGGACACTATCCCGTCATCCTGGCCATCATCTCGATCGCGCGCGGCCTGGGCCTGCACCTGATCGCCGAAGGCGTGGAGACGGAAGGGCAGGCGCGCTACCTGCAGGACAAGGGTTGCACCACGATGCAGGGCTATCTGTACCACCGGCCCATTTCGCTGGGCAGCTTCATCGGCGTGCTGCAGGAGCAGGACCGCCTGATCGCCGAAGCCGCGCCCGCGCCGTCCCGGACGCTGACCATCGAGGCTTGACCGTGTCGCTTGCCGATCCCCGCAACACGGCCGCTCATTGCACGGCTGCTCATTACACGGCTGATTACCTGCGCCTGAAAGGTCTGGCCGAGAAGGGCAATGCGAATGCCCAGCACAGCCTGGGCTTCATGTATTTCAATGGCCAGGGCATCGAACAAAGCTATGCGCAGGCGCTGCACTGGTATGGCCTGGCTGCCGCGCAGGGACTCGAGCACGCGCAATACAACCTGGGCGTGATGTGCCAGAAGGGGCAGGGCGTGCCGCAGGATTTTGCCCAGGCGGCGCACTGGTACCAGCAGGCGGCCGAGCAGGGCTACGCGGCGGCGCAGTACAACCTGGGCTGGCTGTACGCCAAGGGCCAGGGACTTGCGCAAGATAGCGGGCAAGCCATGCTGTGGTTCAGCCGCGCGGCCGAGCAGGGCGACGCGGGTGCGCAAAACAATCTGGGCATGATGTATGACAATGGCAAGGGCGTGCCGCAGGACTTCGTGCAAGCGATCGCCTGGTACCGCAAGGCGGCCGAACAGGGCTATGCGCGCGCGCAGTTCAACCTGGGCCTGCGCTACGACAATGGCCAGGGCGTGCGCCAGGATCGCCAGCAGGCGACGGCCTGGATGCGCAAGGCGGCCGAGCAAGGCTATGCGCCGGCCCAGTTCAACCTGGCGCTGCGCTATGAAAATGGCGACGTGCTGCCGCAGGACAGCCGGCAGGCGATCGCCTGGTACCGGCGCGCGGCCGAGCAGGGCCACGCCAGTTCGCAGTTCAATCTGGGCCTGATCTACGACAATGGCCAGGGCGTGCCCTGCGATAAACAGGCTGCGCTGGAGTGGTATGTCAAGGCGGCGGGACTGGGCCATGCGGCGGCCCAGCACAACCTGGGCCTGCACCATGAACATGGCGCCCACGATTACGCGCAGGCGCAAGCGTTCTACCGCCAGGCCGCCGAGCAGGGCTTCCCCGCCGCCCAGTATCAGCTGGGACTGTTGTACGAGCATGGACAGGGCATGCCCGCCGATGCGCAGGAAGCTATCTTCTGGTACCGCAAGGCGGCCGACCAGGGGCATGTGCGGGCGCAGTTCGACCTGGGCCTGCGTTACGAACATGGCCAGGGCGTGCCGCAGGATCTGTCGCTGGCGCTGGAGTGGTACCGCCGCGCGGCCGAGCAGGATTACGCGCCCGCGCAATACATGCAGGGCGTCTTGCACGACCGCGACGATGGCCCGGCCCCCGACAGCCAGCAGGCCTGCGCCTGTTACTGCCGCGCCGCCGCCCAAGGCCACAGCCTGGCCCAGTTCGCGCTGGGCCTGCGCCATGACAATGGCCAGGACGTGCCGCAGGATTATGCCGCCGCCTGGGACTGGTATGCGCTGGCCGCGCGCCAGGGCCATGCGCGGGCGCAGATGAATCTGGGCTTGATGGCGGCCACCGGCCAGGGCGGCCCGCTCGATTTGCAGCAGGCGTATATCTGGCTGTCGATGGCCGTGGCGGCTGGCGTGGCGGGCGCGGAAAAATCCTTGCGCCAGACGGCGGCGCGCATGCGCGAGACGGATCTGAACCAGGTGCGCCAGCGTCTGGCGGCGCTGGCCGACTGATTGAGGGGCACCTTCAGCTGCATCGCGGCGACAGTGTCTGCCGTGCCGCGCTGCCCGCGCCGGTGTTCCTGTTGCGCATAAAAAATGCGGGCATCGCTGCGATTTTGCTATGCTGAGGCTTCAAGAACCATTGGCTTTCAAACAAAGGATGAATATGCGCCTGACCTCTTTCCCCGTCCGCCCCGCCGCCATGTTGTGCGCGCTGGCGCTGTGCTCGTCCACGGCAGGCGCCGCCAGCCCGCTGGCCGCTCTCAGCAATCAGGATGCCAGCAATGGCTTGAAAGCGGCGCTGGAAGCCGGCTCCGCTGCCGCCGTATCGAAACTGGGTGTCGAGAATGGATTCCTGAACAACGACAAGGTCAAAATCAAGCTGCCCGGCATCCTCGAGCAAGCCAAGCCCCTGTTGAAAATGACGGGACGTGGACAGCAGCTGGACGACCTGGTGGTGTCGATGAACCGGGCCGCCGAGTCGGCCGTGCCGATGGCCAAGCCCTTGCTGCTCGATGCGGTCAAGTCAATGAGCGTGACGGATGCGAAAAACATCCTGTCCGGCGGCGACACGTCGGTGACGGATTTCTTCCGCCAGAAAACATCGGCGCCCCTGGCCGTCAAATTCCTGCCCATCGTGAAATCCGTCACCGACCGTTCCGGCCTGGCCAGCAAATACAACAGCACCATGAGCCAGATCGGCAAGACGGGCCTCGTGCCGCAGCAGCAATCGACGGTGGAGGGCTACGTCACGGACCGCGCCCTCGACGGCCTGTACCTGATGATCGCCGAAGAAGAAAAAGCCATCCGCAGCAACCCGCTCGAATATGGCAGCAAAATCATCGGCAAGGTCTTCGGCAGCCTGAAGTAAGCCCCGCCACCGCGAAGATTTGCTTGCCGCATTCCATTCGGCGTAAAATGCAGGCTTCGCGGGTGTAGCTCAATGGTAGAGCAGAAGCTTCCCAAGCTTACGACGAGGGTTCGATTCCCTTCACCCGCTCCATTTTTCGCTGGCGCCTGGTTTTGTGCGGCGCGGCTACTTATTTCTTCACTTCCATGTCTTCTGATACCCCAGCAAACGGCCCGGCGCGGCCGATGATGTACGATCCGACCGAACACCGCATCCGCAGTTTCGTGACCCGCGCGGGGCGGCTGTCTGTCGCGCAGGCGCGCGCGCTTGAGACCTTGGGGCCGCAGTTCCTATTGCCTTTCGCCAAGGAGTCCATGGATTTCGAGCAAGTGTTTGGCCGCAAGGCGCCGGTCATCCTGGAAATCGGTTTTGGCATGGGGGCGACGACCGCGCATATCGCCAAGGCCATGCCGGAGAAGGATTTCATCGGCGTGGAAGTGCATACGCCCGGCGTCGGCAGCCTGTTGAAGCTGATCGGCGAAGAGTCGCTGACGAATCTGCGCCTGCTGCAGCACGATGCCGTGGAAGTGCTCACGCACATGATTCCAGCCAATTCGCTGGCCGGCATCCACGTTTTCTTCCCCGATCCATGGCACAAGGCGCGCCACAACAAGCGCCGCCTGATCCAGTCGCCGTTCGTCAAGCAATTGACCGATCGCCTGGCGCCGGGTGGCTATCTGCATTGCGCTACCGATTGGGAAGATTACGCGGTGCAAATGCTGGAAGTGCTGGGCGCCGAGCCGCAGTTGCACAATAGCGCTGAGGGTTATGCGCCGCAACCCGCATATCGTCCGCTGACCAAGTTTGAAAATCGTGGCTTGAAGCTGGGCCATGGCGTGTGGGACTTGGTGTTCATCAAGAAGTAAGCGCCTGGTCACGGCTTGCTTGCCGGTATTGATTGCACGAGGATGAGCCTGCTGCGGTGACGCAGCGGGCTTTTTTATTGTTCGCGTTTTCGTGTGCAGGCTAGTCAAGGCGCAAAAATTCCGTTAGTCTTATCTTTTTTGCACTGATTGACATTATGACCAAGAAAATACTCGTGACAGGGGCATCCGGCTTTATCGGTTCGCATACCTGCGTCGAATTGCTGACCGCTGGCTTTGATGTGGTCGCAGTGGACAATCTGTGCAACAGCGCGCGCGAAGCGATGGCGCGGGTCGAGCGTATTGCCGGCAAGAGCATCCCGTTTTACGAAGCCGACGTGCGCGACCGCGCCGCCATGGCCGCCGTCTTGCGCGAGCACGCCATCGATGCGGTGATCCATTTCGCAGGCTTGAAAGCCGTGGGCGAATCCGTGGCGCAGCCACTGATGTATATGGATAACAATGTGTCGGGCACGGTAGCTCTGCTGGAAGTGCTGGCGGCGGCGAACGTGAAGCGTTTTGTGTTCAGCTCGTCAGCCACCGTATATGGCGATCCGGAAGCCTTGCCGATTGTGGAATCGTCGCGTCTGTCCGTGACCAACCCCTACGGCCGTTCGAAGCTGATGGTCGAGCAGATACTGGGTGATCTCGTGCATGCCGATCCTCAATGGCAAGTGGGCGTGCTGCGCTACTTTAATCCGGTCGGCGCGCATGCCAGCGGCCTGATCGGCGAAGATCCAGCCGGTATTCCGAACAACCTGATGCCCTTCATCGCGCAGGTGGCCGTGGGCCGCCGCGAACGTCTGGCCGTCTTCGGCAACGACTACGATACGCCGGACGGCACGGGCGTGCGCGACTATATCCACGTGGTCGACCTGGCGCAGGGCCATGTGGCCGCGTTGAACCGTTTGTTCTCCACCGAGGGCGGCTTTACCGTCAACCTGGGCACGGGCCACGGCTACAGCGTGCTCGAGACCGTACGCGCCTTCGAGGCCGCCAGCGGCCGCAAGGTCCCCTATGACATCGTGCCGCGCCGCCCCGGCGACATCGCCAGCTGCTACGCCTCGGCCGACAAGGCAAAGCAATTGCTGGGCTGGCAAGCGCAGAAAAACATCGACGACATGTGCAGTGACCACTGGCGCTGGCAGCACCAGAATCCGCAAGGCTACGCAGCGTAAAAAAGTCCGCCAGATACAAAAAATCCCGCTCACACGCAAGTGTGGCGGGATTTTTTTAACAGCGCCAGTAACTCAATGGCGCCTGAAAAATGTCTGGGGCTAGGCGCAAAGCCGAAGACAGTACGCTAGTACGGCGAGGCGAAGCAACAACGCCCCAGGCATTTTCTCAGGCAGCCATTATGGATACAGGCCGCGTACTTCGCGCGCTTGCAGCACGCGCGTGCACGCCAGGATGAAGGTCGCCGTACGCATCGACACTTTCTTCTCTTGCGACACTTGCCATACCGCGTCGAACGCTTCGCGCATGATGCGGGTCAGGCGGCTGTTGATTTCTTCTTCCGTCCAGAAGAAGCTCGAAAAGTTCTGCGCCCACTCGAAGTAGCTGACGGTCACGCCGCCGGCGTTGGCCAGCACGTCCGGCACGATCAGCACGCCGCGGTCAGTCAGGATGTCGTCCGCTGCCGGCAGGGTCGGGCCGTTGGCGCCTTCCAGGATGATCTTGGCGCGGATGACTTGTGCGCGTTCGGCCGTGATCTGCTGTTCCAGCGCGGCCGGGATCAGGATGTCGCAATCGATGCCCCAGAAATCTTCGCGCGGCACGAATGCCTCGGCGCCCGGGAATCCTTCGACGCTGCCCACTTCGGCCACGTGTGCCAGCAATTGCGGGATGTTCAAGCCGCCGGAATGCACGACGGTGGTCTTGTGGTCTTGTACCGCGACCACTTTCGAGCCGGCTTCAGCGAACATGCGTGCGGCGACGCCGCCCACGTTGCCGAAACCTTGCACGATGACTTTTGCGCCTTCGAGCGACATGCCGACCTTGGCGGCCGCATCGCAACCGACGACGAATACGCCGCGGCCCGTCGCATCGCGGCGGCCCAGGCTGCCGCCCAGCGAGATGGGTTTGCCCGTCACCACGCCGGTCGACATATTGCCACCGATCATGGCGTAGCTGTCCATCATCCACGCCATGACTTGTTCATTCGTGTTGACGTCCGGCGCCGGGATATCCTTGTTCGGTCCGATGATCATGCTGATCTCGCTCGTGTAGCGGCGGGTCAGGCGTTGCAGTTCGTTGCGCGACAGGGTCTTCGGATCGACACGGATACCGCCCTTGGCGCCGCCGTATGGCACGTTGACCGCTGCATTCTTGACCGTCATCCAGGCCGACAGGGCCATCACTTCCGACAGGGTCACGTCCTGGTGGAAGCGCACGCCGCCTTTGCCCGGGCCGCGTGACAGATTGTGCTGCACGCGGTAGCCTTCGTAGTGGGCAATGGTGCCGTCATCGCGCTCGATAGGCACGTCGACCGTCAGGATGCGCTTTGGACGCTTCAGCGTTTCCACCCAGCGCGACAGGTTGCCCAGGTACGGCGTAACGCGGTCGATCTGCTCGAGGTAGACGCCCCATGGGCCCAGGTCTTCAGGATTGAGGTAGGAAGGAAGTGCGTGCTTGCTGGTCATGCTTGATAAGCTCCTGGACAAAACGGTGGTGTAACGCCGAAAAATCCGCAGAGAATCGCGATGATTTTTTCTGGCGTTCAAAAATGCTGTGGTAGGCGCATCTTGCGGCTGCGCGCAGCGGAACCGCATCGTAGGCGATAGCCTTATGCCCCGGCCAATGCTTTGTACGCATCCGGTTATGCATTTATTGCATAGTTAGGAGATCAGGCGGGAATTGTGGTGACAGCTGCGCGCCGGCGTTTTTTTCCGCCGCGCGCCTTGTCATCCTGCGCCTGCACCAAGTGCTGCCACAGGCTTTCGACGATTTGTTTGCCGGGACGCAGGCTGGACGGGCGTTCGCGGTACAAGCGGATTTCCAGCTCGATTTCCCAGCCTGGCGCGCCGCCATCGGCGCGTGCCAGGTGCTTGTATTTGACGTCGCGCATGACGGCCGATTCGGGCAGGAAGGCGATGCCGCGGCCTTCCAAGGCCATCATTTTGAGGCCTTCGGCCATGTCCGTTTCGTAGCAGGTTTCCAGGAACAGGGGCGCTTTGGCATCGGCCAGCAGCAATTCCACCATGCGTCCCAGGTAGGCGTTGCTGGTGTAGGAAAGGAAGGGCAGCGGCTCCTTGGCGCTGCCGGGCAGGACGAAGTCCGGCACCTTGTCCTGGCCGCAGCGCGCATACGCGCGCAGGGTTTCGCGGCCCATCACCAGCATGTCGTAGCGGCCCGGGTCCAGCTGCACCGGCTGGCGCGGATGGTGATAGCACAGCAGCAGGTCGCAGCCGCCATCGACCAGTTGCAGCACGGCGTCGTGCACGTTCAGGGCCATCAAACGGCTGTTGATCGGCGCGAAACCGTCTTCCAGTGCCGTCAGCCACTTCGGCATGAAGGTCAGCGACAGGGTGTGCGGCACGGCGAAATCGACGCTCGTTTGCGTGGCCGCCCGCTTGCCGCGCAACAGGGCGCGCACACCGTTGATCTGTCCCAGCATTTCCAGCGCTTGCTCGTAGAACACGGCACCGGCCGGCGTCAAGCGCGTCGGGTAGGAGGTGCGATCGACCAGGTCGATGCCGAGCCAGTTTTCCAGCGACTGGATGCGCCGTGAAAAGGCGGGCTGGGTGACGTGGCGCAGGGCCGCGGAACGGCTGAAATTATGCGTCTCAGCGAGCGAGATGAAGTCTTCCAGCCATTTGGTTTCCATCGCGGGACCGTTCCGTTATCAAGGGCAAAGGCAAGGTAAAGTGGTCAGGGCGTCTCGGGCGATGCCGCCGGCTGGTACAGCGCGGCGGGCAGGCCAAAGAAAGACGGCGGGCCCAGGGTCGTGCCATCGAGCGAGCCGCCCGCGTTCAGGGCCTTGTTGATGGCCGACAGCAAAGAGCTGCGGTCGGCCAGATTTTGTATCAGCGCGCGGGGGCCGTTGTGGAAGGTGTGCTGGGCGATATCCGCGGCGACGACAAAGATCGGCTCGCGGCGCAAGGGGAACTCCACCCATTCGCCGTCTTCGTCCTGGGCGCAGAACGTGTCGGGCAGGGTCATGTTTTCGGCGCCGGGAAGGTGCGACGCCAGCACCAGGCCGAAAGCTTCCGGCACCACGTCGGCCAGGCGGCGCACGGTGAGCTCGTCCTGCACCAGGGCGCGTACTTGCGCCTCCACCGCATCGTCGGCGTCAGGCTGGGCGCCCAGAATTTTTACGGCCTGATAGATCAGGTCCGGCGAGAGTGCTTCCATTAAATCATCTCCAGAATCATGGCGACGATTTCGTCGCCGTACGAGGCCAGTTTTTTCTCGCCCACGCCGCTCACGCCGCGCATCTGCTCGAGCGACGTAGGCTTGGCCTTGGCGATTTCGCGCAAGGTGGCGTCGACGAAAATCACGTACGCCGGCACATTGTGCGTGCGCGCCGTCTCAACGCGCCACCAGCGCAGCTTGTCGAAGATCGCCTGCTCGCTGGTGGACAGGTCCGTCTCGACATAGCCCTTCGCCACGCTGGTGCTGCGCTTGCTGGTTTTCACCGGTTTCTGGTACTGGCGCAGCTGTACCTTCTGGCCGCCCTTGAGCACGGGGCGCGAAGCGTCCGTCAGTTTCAGCGAGCTGTATTGTTCATGGTCGACCGAGACGAGACCGAGCGCGATGGCCTGGCGCAAAATCGATTTCCATTCCGCTTCGCCCAGGTCCGAGCCGATGCCGAACACCGACAAGGAATCGTGGTGCCAGGTCTTGATGCGTTCCGATTCCACGCCGCGCAGCACGTCGATCACGTGGCCGCCGGCAAAGCGCTGGTCGACGCGGTAGATGGCCGACAGCAGTTTTTGCACGGGCACCGTGCCGTCGAACGACACGGGCGGCACCAAACAGGTATCGCAATTGCCGCACGGCGAAGCCGGTTCGCCGAAGTATTCGAGCAATCGCATGCGGCGGCAGCTGAGCGTTTCGCACAGGCCCAGCATGGCGTCGAGTTTGACGCCCAGCACGCGCTTGAAGGTATCGTCCGCTTCCGACTCGTCGATCATGCGCCGCTGCAGCACCACGTCCTGCAAGCCGTACGCCATCCAGGCGTTGGCGGCCATGCCGTCGCGGCCCGCGCGCCCCGTTTCCTGGTAATAGCCCTCGATGCTTTTCGGCAGATCGAGGTGGGCCACGAAGCGCACGTCGGGCTTGTCGATGCCCATGCCGAAGGCGATGGTGGCGACCATGACGATGTTTTCTTCGCGCAGGAAGCGCGCCTGGTTGGCGCTGCGCTTGGCGTACTCCATGCCGGCGTGATACGGCAGGGCGCGGATGCCGCTCTGGTTCAGAAATTCCGCCGTCTCTTCGACTTTTTTGCGCGACAGGCAGTACACGATGCCGCAGTCGCCCGCGTGTTCCGTGTTGATGAAGTCGAGCAGCTGCTTGCGGCCATTCGCCTTTTCCACGATCTGGTAGCGGATGTTCGGACGGTCGAAGGACGAGACGAACTGGCGCGCGTCTTCCAGCTGCAGGCGCAGCGCGATTTCGGCGCGCGTCTGCGGGTCGGCCGTGGCGGTGAGCGCGATGCGCGGCACGTCCGGGAACTGCTCGTGCAGCACCGACAGCTTGATGTATTCGGGACGGAAGTCGTGGCCCCACTGGGCCACGCAATGCGCCTCGTCGATGGCGAACAGGGAGATTTTCGACGCCTGGAACAGGTCCAGGCAGCGCTGCGTCATCAGGCGCTCGGGCGCCACGTAGACGACATCGATGCCGCCCGTGCGCACCAGGCGCTCGATGCGGCTCGCTTCTTCGTAGGTTTGCGTGGAATTGAGGAAGGCGGCGCGCACGCCGACTTCCTCCAGCGCGTCCACCTGGTCCTGCATCAGCGCGATCAAAGGCGAGACGACGACGCCGACGCCATCGCGCAGCAGCGCGGGAATCTGATAGCACAGCGACTTGCCGCCGCCCGTGGGCATCAGTACCAGCGCGTCGCCGCCATGGCTGACGTGGTCGACGATGTCGGCTTGCTGGCCGCGGAAGGCCGGGTAGCCGAAAACGGTTTGCAGCAGGTGCAGCGCGCGCTGGTTAAGATCTTGATTCATAGTGCCTTATTCTGCCCAAACAACCCAGCCGTAGTGGGCGCTGGCCAACACCAGCAAGCCGAACACGATGCGGTACCAGGCGAAAAACGTGAAGTCGTGCGAGCTGATATAGCGCAGCAGCCAGCGCACGCACAGGAAGGCGGAGATGAAGGCGGACACGGTGCCCAGGCCGAACAGGGGCACGTCGGTGGCCGACAGGATATCGCGCGCCTTGTACAGCGAGTAAAAGGTGGCCGCCAGCAGGGTGGGGATGGCCAGGAAGAACGAGAATTCGGTGGCCGTCTTGCGCGACAGGCCCAGCAGCATGCCGCCGATGATGGTCGAGCCGGAGCGGCTGGTGCCGGGAATCAGCGCGAACGCTTGCGCGCAGCCCACTTTCAAGGCGTCGAACGGCGTCATCTCATCGACCGAGTTGACGCGCACGGTGACGGGATTGGTGCGCGCGCGGCGCTCCACCAGCAAAATCACGATGCCGCCGATGATGAAGGCCATGGCCACGGGTACTGGCTTGAACAGCGCATGCTTGATCATCTTGCCAATCGCCAGGCCGATGACGGCCAGCGGCAGGAAGGCGATGGCCACGTTCAGCACGAACTTGCGCGACTTCGCTTCGCTGCCAAAGGTGGTAAGCACGCTGCCGATGCGCTGGCGGTATTCCCAGCACACGGCCAGGATGGCGCCGGCCTGGATGGCGATCTCGAAGACCCCCATGACTTCTTTCGATACATCCTGTGTAAAGTCGAGCAGGCTGCCGGCCAGGATCAGATGACCCGTGGATGAAATCGGCAAGAATTCGGTAAAACCTTCGACCAGCCCCATGATGATGGCTTTTAACGCAAGAATGAGATCCATAGATGTATAAAAGGGTATAAGTACGGGTATAAGTGGCAGGATGGGGTGAGTGTGCGGCGCCCGCAATGTGTGCGGGGTCGAAGCTTACCATGCCGCAGGCCCGGCTAGCCGATTTGGGCGCTGGCGGACAGCGGTTTTTTGCCGCTGCCAGCCAGGCAAGGGGAGGGTTCAGGAAGCCTGTTTTGCCGGCGCCACCAGGCGCGCGCTGGCCGCCACCAGCAGCAGGGCGGCGCCCAGCATGGCGAAGGCGATGTTCAGGCTGGTGGCGTGCGCCACGAAGCCGATCACGGCCGGCCCGGCCAGGATGCCCGCATAGCCGATGGTCGTGATGGCTGCCACCGCCAGACTGGCCGGCATCGCATGTTGCTGGCCAGCTGCCGTAAACAGGATGGGCACGATGTTGGCCGCGCCCAGGCCGATCAGCACGAAGCCAAGCATGGCCAGGCTGGCATGCGGCGCCAGCACGGCCAGGAAGAAGCCTGCCGCCGCGCACAAGCCGCCAAAAGTAAGCACCCGCTTGCCGCCAAAGCGGCTGACCACCTTGTCGCCCGTGAAGCGGCCCACGGTCATGGCGATGGCGAAGGCGGCGTAGCCGAGGCCCCCCTTGGCTTCTTCCACGCCGCGCGTGGTGGTGAGGAACAGGGCGCTCCAGTCGAGGATCGCGCCTTCGGCCAGGAAGACGATAAAACACAGCAAGCCGATGAAAATGACGGCGCCGTGCGGCATGACGAACAGCGGCGTCTTTTCGCCGGAGGCGGACGCCGTCGGCAGCAGATGGCCTTGCGCCGCGCCCAGCACGCCGCACAGCAGCAGCATCACCACGACGCAGGACCAGGCCGGCGTCAGGCCCAGCCATAGCAGCAGGGCCATGCAGGCCGCGCCGGCGAAGCCGCCCACGCTGAACAGCGCATGAAAGCCCGACATCATGGCGCCGCCGTTGGCTTTTTCGATGATCACGGCCTGGATGTTGATGGCCACGTCAAACGTGCCCATGGCCGCGCCGAACACCAGCAGCACCAGGCCCAGCTGCAGCGGCGTGGCCGCCAGCGCCAGGCCGGGCAGCACGGCGGTCAGCAGCAGGCCGGCGCAGACGATGACCTTGCGGCAGCCGAAGCGTGCCGTGAGCATGCCCGTAAACGGCATCGCGCACAGCGAGCCGGCGCCCAGGCACAGCAGCAAAATGCCCAGGGTGGCTTCATCGAGGCCCAGGCGCGACTTGGCGTAGGGGACCAGCGGGGCCCAGGCGGCCATGCCGAGGCCGGCGGCAAAGAAAACCAGGCGCGTGGCGCGTTGTTGCAGAGTGCCGGTGAGATGCATGGGGGGAGCTTTTCAATAGTCGGGTGGATAAAGTCAGGCGCGGGCGCGCAACACTTGCACGCCCAGCCGTTCAAAGGCGGCCACATGGGCAGGGTCGGCATCGGCTTCCAGCACCAGGTGCTGCAGCAAACCCGTGGCCAGCACGCCGAATGGTGCGGCCGTGCCCAGCTTGTCGCTGGTGACGGCCACGACCACTGCCTTGCTGGCGCCGGCGATGCTGCGCTTGAACTCGGCCTCGTCGTAGTTGAACGCCGTCACGCCCGTGTCCGCATCGGCGCCGCAGGCACCGAGGAAACACAGGTCGGGATGCATGCGCTCGACCGTGCGCAAGGCTTGCGGACCCAGGCTGGCGCCGGCGCGGCGGTCGACCCGGCCACCCGCCATGATCAGCTCGATTTCCGGGCGTTCCATCAGCGCCATGGCGATTGCGGGGGCATTGGTGATGACAGTGAGCGCCAGCTCCGGCAAAGCGCTGGCGATGGCCAGGTTGGTCGAGCCGGCGTCGAGAAACAGCACCTGGCCGGCACGCACGAGCGAGACGGCGGCCTGCGCCAGGCGCGCCTTGCGCTCGGGCGCCTCCTGCTTGCGCTGCGTCAAGGTACCGCCGTCCGGCGCCAGCGGCAGGGCGCCGCCATACACGCGCTGGCACAGGCCGGCCGCCGCCATCTCGCGCAGGTCGCGCCGTATCGTGTCTTCGGACACGTCGAGCTGGCGTGCCAGGTCCAGCGCCAGCACGCGGCCGTCGGCGTGCAATTGTTGCTGGATCAGCGCGTGGCGTTGTTTGAGGAGCAGGGTGGCGGACATGTGGATTTTATAAACGTGCAGGAATGCGCATAAATATACGCAAACGTGCAAACGCGGTCAATGCTTATCTGCGCGTCACGGCGGCCAACGGCTGGCTTACCGTGCAACCGCGGCGGCCTGCTTGCCTGCCTCTTCCAGCAGCCAGCCGCGAAAGGTCGCCAGGCGCGGCAGGCCTGCGGACTCCGGCCGGTAGACCACGTAGTAGGCCAGCGGCGAAAGAAAAGTCATCGCGCCGCACAGGCGTACCAGCCGCCCGGAGGCGATATCGTCATGCGCCATCACGCTGCGCGCCAGCGCCACGCCATGGCCCTCGGCCGCCGCCTGCAGCACCGCCGCCGAATTGTTGATCTTCATGCCGCGCGAGGCGGCGCTATCGCGCACGCCCGCCTTCTGCAGCCACGCTTCCCACGTTGGAAAATCGCCATGGCCATCCATCGACAGGTCGTGAATCAGCGTTTGCCGCGCCAGGTCGGCCGGCTGCCGCAATGGCGCATGCTGTTGCAGAAACGCGGGCGAACACACGGGATAGACTTCTTCATCCATCAATTTGTCGGCGCTCAGTCCCGGCCAGTTGCCGGTGCCGTAGCGCACGCCGATATCGATGCGTTGCGAGACGAAATCGACGGGCTTCAGACTGGTATCGAGCCGCACGTCGGTTTCCGGGCAGACCGATTGAAAGCGTTCAATCCGTGGCAACAGCCACTTGGCGGCGAAGGCGGGACTGACGGTCACCGTCAGCACCCCGTTGAGCGAACCTTCCTTGAGCCTTTCCAGACCCAGCAGCAAGCGGTCAAAGCCGGCGCGCAAATCCGGCAGCGCGCGCTCTGCGGCCTGCGTCGCCACCAGCCGCGTCTTGCCCGCCGTGTGCCGATGGAACAGCGGCGC
The DNA here is from genome assembly GCF_020858035.1 of Janthinobacterium sp. EB271-G4-3-2. Taxonomy (NCBI): domain Bacteria; kingdom Pseudomonadati; phylum Pseudomonadota; class Betaproteobacteria; order Burkholderiales; family Oxalobacteraceae; genus Janthinobacterium; species Janthinobacterium sp. EB271-G4-3-2. Next base: position 166,745 of record NZ_JACYMG010000014.1, read on the forward strand.
GCCCAGCCAGTCTTCCAGGGTGCGCACCAACTGGCCCACGGCAGCGGGGCTGACGTTGAGTTCAGCGGCGGCGGCTGAAAAGCTCTGGTGGCGGGCGCTGGCTTCGAATGCCCGCAAGGCGTTCAGATGGATCGGTGTCTTCATGATTTTCTTCCATGGTGTCGCGTGATTGTGCGTCTCTGCGTGCCTATTTTAGTCACTCCGCAGCCGTACCACTAAAGTTTTTCTTTCAATGACTGACATTTAATCTGGTTTGTTCCCGTTCGCCGCCAAGCGCAGAATGCATTGCATCGCGGCAGTACACAACTGCCCGGAAGTTTTTCTTCAACAGCGCCTGCCTGGACGGCGGGCATAGGAAAGGAATGAAAATGAGCAAGCAATTCGAAGGCAAGAAACTGCTGGTCGTGGGTGGCACCAGCGGCATGGGTCTGGCGACGGCACGCGTGGTGCTGGAGCAAAGCGGCAGCGCCGTGATCGTCGGCCACCGCGCAGAGAAAACCGAAGAGGCGCGCAAGGCATTGTCGGCGCTCGGCACGGTGTGGGCGGTGACCGCCGACCTGTCGAGCGACGCGGGCCTGGCCGCGCTGCTCAAAACGCTGGACGAACAGCATGCGGACATCGATCTGCTGGTCAACGCGGCCGGCGTGTTCTTCCCCAAACCGTTCCTCGAACACGGCGCCGGCGACTACGACCAGTATATGAATCTCAACAAGGCCTTGTTCTTCATCACGCAAAAGGTGGCCGCGCACCTGGTCGCCGGCGGACGCCCTGGGTCTATCGTCAACATCGGCTCGATGTGGGGCAAGCAGGCGATCGCCGCCACGCCATCGTCGGCGTATTCGATGGCCAAGGCCGGCCTGCACTCGCTGACCCAGCATCTGGCGATGGAACTGGCATCGAAGCAGATTCGCGTCAACGCCGTCTCGCCAGCCGTCGTGCAGACGCCGATCTACGAAGGTTTTATTCCGAAGGCGGAGGTCCATGAGGCGCTGCAGGGCTTCAACGGTTTCCACCCGATCGGCCGCGTGGGCACGCCGCTGGACGTGGCGGAAGTGGTGGCGTTTCTGCTGTCCGACAAGGCCGCCTGGGTGACCGGCGCGGTGTGGGACGTCGATGGCGGCGTGATGGCCGGCCGCAACTAAATACCTGGGGCAAGCCCGCCTTGCCCGCCTTTTCTTCACCTGATCATCAAGGAGCATCGCATGGCTTATCTGCAAATCACCCTCAAGATCGCCAACGCCAACCGCGCCGCGGCGGCTGGCGTCTATCAGCAGTACAAGGCGCCGTTCCTGGCCGGCATCGCGGGCGCGCAGTCGAAGCAATTGCTGATCCGCGAGGAAGACGTGCAAGTGCTGCATGGCTTCGACAGCGTGGGCAACGCCAATGCCTATCTGCAAAGCGCGCTGTTCAACAGCGACGTGGTGGTGGCGCTCACGCCGCTGCTGGACGCGGCGCCCGACGTGCGCATTTATACCGTGGCGTAAGCGGGCACCCGCCCGCTGCTACCTACTATTCCCTTTTTTGGAGCAAAAATCATGATGCAAGACTGGAACACCTACCGCGACTCCCTGCTGGAAAAAGTCGGCGATTACGCCGCGCAGAGCCCCGACGTCATGCGCGGCGTGATGGCCATCGACGGCGCCGCCGCCAAGACCGGCCACCTGGCGCCGAAGATCCACGAACTGATCGCGCTGGCGGTGGCCATCACCACGCGTTGCGACGGCTGCATCTCGGTGCACACGAAGAAAGCGGTGGAAGCCGGTGCGACCCTGGAAGAAATTTCCGAAGCGCTCGGCGTGGCGATCGCGCTCAATACGGGCGCCGCGCTGACGTATTCGGCGCGCGTGATGGAAGCCTACCAACAGCTGCCGAAGCAGTAAGCGCTGGCCGTTTTTTTCAAATCTGGAAGTTTGTCATGCTGATCAATGCCGATTTTTCGCGCCCCGTCATCCTGGCGCCGCACCAGTACCGCTGGGTCGCGTCGCCGCAGGGCGGCGTCGAGCGCATCATGCTCGATCGCATCGGCGGCGAGCAAGCGCGCGCAACGAGCATCGTGCGCTATGCGCCCGAATCCTTCTTCCCGCCGCATCGGCATCCGGGCGGCGAGGAAATCCTGGTCCTCGACGGCACGTTTTCCGAAGACGGCGTGGATTATCCCGCCGGCTGGTATTTGCGCAATCCGCCCGGCTCCAGCCACCGGCCGTCGAGCGGCGCGGGGGCGGTGATCTTCGTCAAGTTGCAGCAGATGCAGCCGCGCGAACAGCGCCACGTCCGCATCGACACCCGCGACCCCGCCAACTGGCGCGAGCAGCGGGGGCGGGCCGTCTGTCCGCTGTTCGACGATGCTGCCGAGCAGGTCAGCCTGCAGCGGCTGATGCCGCATGAAGCCTTGCTGGCCGAGGCAGGCGGCGGCCAGGAACTGCTGGTGCTCGAGGGCGAGGTGCGCGCACGCCAGCATGTCTGCGCGCCGCGCAGCTGGATGCGCCTGCCTGCCGGCACCTTGCCCGCCATCGTTGCCGGTGCGCAGGGAGCCACCGTTTACCTGAAAGTCCGGCATGTGGCGGACACGACTTTGAAAGGATCAGCATGCAACACGCACGCATCATCATTATCGGCGCCGGCCTGAGCGGCCTGTACGCGGCCCACTTGCTGGAGCGGCTGGGCGTGGCCAATGTCGTCGTGCTCGAAGCGCGCGATTTCATCGGCGGGCGTATCGCCGGCATGCAGGCAGCTGGCGGCAGCGACCGCTTCGACCTGGGCCCGGCCTGGTTCTGGCCCGAGCAGCAGTGCGCGCTGCACCAGCTGGTCGACGGGCTGGGGCTGCAGCGCTTCGCCCAGTACGACCAGGGCGACATGCTGTACCAGCGCGCCGCGGGGGAGGCGCCGGTGCGCATGCGCACGTACGCGAGCGCGCCGCCATCGATGCGCCTGATTGGCGGCATGAATGCGCTGACCGATGCCTTGCACGGCACCTTGCGCAGCACGCGCATCGTCACCGGACAACAGGTGCTGCGCCTGCGCCATGCGGCCGAGCACGTCGAAGTGGCGAGCGCGGATGCGGCGGGCGCCGTCACCGCGTGGCGCGCCGGCCACGTGCTGCTGGCATTGCCGCCGCGCCTGGCTGCCGCCGGTATCGCGTACGAGCCGGCCCTGCCTGCGGCGCTGGCGCGCGAGTGGACCGCCACCGCCACCTGGATGGCGCCCCATGCGAAGTACGTCGCCGTCTACGAGCGGCCGTTCTGGCGCGAACAGGGCTTGTCCGGTTCGGCGCGCAGCCAGAGCGGGCCGCTGGGCGAGATCCATGATGCCTCGATGCCGGGCGGCAGCGCTGCCCTGTTTGGTTTCCTGGCCGTGCCGGCACGCACGCGCCAGCGCCTGGACGATGGGGTCTTGCTGGCGCATTGCCGGGCCCAGCTGGTACGGCTGTTCGGCCCGCAAGCGGCCGCGCCGCGCACCGATGCCATCAAGGACTGGTCGCAGGATGCGCTGACCGCCACCGCCGCCGACCTCGACGCCGGCGGCGAGCACGGTCACGCCCCGGCAGCGGCGCCTGCGGCCGGTCCCTGGCAGGGCCGCCTGATGGCCATCGCCAGCGAATGGTCGCCGCGCTTTCCCGGCTATCTGGCCGGCGCGGTCGAGGCGGCCGCTCTGGGCGTGCAAGCCTGGCAAGCGGCGCAGCAGCGCCCAGCGATTCCGTGACTTAACTCAACGAAGGAAAACTGAAGATGAAAACAACTTACCGCGCCATGCAAGTGAGCCGCCCCGGCGTGCTGGAACTGGTCGAGCGCGCCACGCCGCTGCCCGGCGTGGGCGAAGTCTTGATTGCCGTCGAAGCCTGCGGCATCTGCGGCGCCGACAGCGCCGATATCGACGGTGCCGACCCGGCGCTGCAGCCGCCGCGCGTGCCCGGTCACGAGGTGGTCGGGCGCATCGTCGCGCTGGGCGAACACACGCCGGGCATCTGGCAAATCGGCCAGCGCGTCGGCGTCGGCCGTCTGGGCGGCCACTGCAACGCCTGCCCGCCCTGCCGCCAAGGCCGTTTCCAGTTATGTCAGGACCAGCCGTTCGTGGGCGCCAGCCGCGACGGCGGCTATGCCGAGATGATGCTGGCGCGCGTCACCGGCCTGGTATCGATTCCCGGGCAGCTCGATGCGGAAGAGGCGGCGCCCATCCTGTGCGCGGGCCTTGCCACCTTCAATGCGCTCAAGAAGAGCGGGGCGCAGGCGGGCGATACGGTCGCCATCCTGGGCATCGGCGGCCTGGGGCATATGGCCTTGCAGTATGCGCGCCGCATGGGCTTCAAGGTGGTGGCAATCGGGCGCGGCGGCGATATTGCGCAGGATGCGCTGGAGCTGGGCGCGCACGTGTATGTCGACAGCCTGGCCGAGGATGCGGCCGCCGTGCTGCAAGCGCATGGCGGGGCGCAGGCGGTCATCACCACCGTCTCCAGCGCGGCCGCCGTGACGGCGCTGATGGATGGCCTGGCGCCAGCCGGACGGCTGGTCGTGCTGGGCGCGGGCAAGGATCCGCTGCTCGTGTCTTCCGGTAAATTGGTGGTGGGCGAACGCGGCGTGCTCGGCTCGATCACCGGCACGCCGTATGACAATGAAAAGACGCTTGCTTTCAGCGTGCTGGCCGGCGTGCGTCCGCGTATCGTAACCATGCCGCTGGAACGTGCGGCCGAAGCCTATCGGCGCATGCAGTCCGGGGACGTCAAGTTCCGCATGGTGCTGACCATGTTGCCGAAGGCCTAGGCATTCTCTTCAAGTCTGCGGCGCCGTTGCCTGCTCCAGGTCGTCGAGCCAGCGTATCGCCTGTTCGCGGCTGGCGCCGCACATCTCTGCCGACGGCTGCAATCCTGCGCAGAACGCCGGCCGTTCCGGCTGTCCGAAAATGCGGCAGCGGCTATCGTCTCCCAGCTGCACGCAGCGGACGCCAGCGGGTTTCCCGTTCGGCATGCCCGGTATCGGACTGGTGATGGAGGGAGCGATGCAGCACGCTCCGCAGTGGTCGCGGCAGTTCATGGTTATTCTTTAGTGGACGACCAGCTTGCCATCCGGCTGCCAGGGAGCAGGCGCAGGACGGCATGGCGATGGCTGGAAAGGGATCAGGGGCCGACAGTATAGCAAGTCGGCGCGGCCTGCCGCTTCCCGCCGCTTGCCTAGCGCACGATGCTGACGCGCTTGCCCGACAGGGTGCGGCGGGCCGGATCGCCATGCACGGTGATACGGCCGGAACCGCTGGCGCGGGCGTTGACTTCATTCTGCACGCTGACATCGACGTCGCCGGAACCGTTGCTCGCCAGATAGGCAACGTCGCTGCGCAGGGCGGCCAGATTGATATCGCCCGAACCATTCACGTTGGCGTCGAGGCGCTGCACGGCGCCGCTGGCGCTGATGCTGCCCGAGCCGTTGACGGCCACGTTGACGCGTTCGCCGCGTACATTGCCCAGCTGTATGCTGCCCGAACCATTCTGCACCGCGTCCGTGTTACCGCTGGCGAGGGCCGCCGCGTTGATGCTGCCGGAACCATTGTTGGCCACGTCGAAGCGTCCCACGGTGCCCGACAATTCGCTCTTCATCGAACCGCGTTGTTCCAGGCTGAAATCGTCGCCATTGAAACCGCTGGCCACCAGGCGGCCTGAACCGGAAATGGTGATCTTCTTCAATTGCGGCGTCGTGTAGATGACGTGGATGCCATTGCTGCTACGAATGTTCGTATCGCTCCAGATGCGCAGGGTATTGCCGCTCACTTCGCTATGGATGCGCGGCTGCAGATTGCTGTCCGCTTCGATCACGAGCGATGTGGCCGGCCCGACGCGCACGTCGATCTTGATGTCAATGCGCTTCATGCTGTCGATGTCGAGCGTGCTGATGTTGCTGACCTGGCGCTCGTCGCGGCTCACTTGCTCGTTGCCCTGGATGGCATTGCCGCCCGTGTCGACATGGCGCACTTCGCCATCGTTGGGGTTGATGACGATGGCGCAACCGCCAAGGGCAAGGGCACAGCACAGGGCCAGCAAGGTACGCATGGTGTTTCCTTTATGATTGTTTTAGTTAGGGACAGGAAAAAAGCCGGCTGCCGCGCCGCGGCTGCCGTGCTGTCGATGGCAAGATAGCAAATCGGACACGCTTGCTGGATGGAAATGCGACGAACTGCGCAAAATGGGGGCTGAAACGCATTCTGCTTCACCCGGCGCCGCAGGCCCGACGTCGGCGCGGAGCGTACAATGCCTGTGTTCGGCGTGCCGGGTGGCGCCCCGTCGCGCGAAGCATACAAGTAGATTTCCCCTTTAAGAAAATCAACCACTTGCACCCTATAACGACAAATTGCGCTACCGCCATGCGACACATACCTGGAGATTTTTTGACGTAAACGACACGTCGCTTTACATTTCAAAAACGACCGCCACCGTTAGTGTTGACACTGTGCAATTCCCCCTAGTGGCCGGCATGAAGCCAGCGCACGCGGTGAACCACAACCGCGAAACTGATATATGTTGGTACCGGCATAACGCTATTTTGCCTAGGCTACACTCTACGCAAGCTCATCGTTAGCATCATCGCAATCGGAATCGCCGGGCTGGTCTTGGTCCTCATGGGGATGGAAGCCAATGGCTATTGCCGTAGCTGGAGCGCACGTGGGCCCAAATCAAGAAGTGATACTCTCGCCTCAAGAATGGCAGTCAAAGCTAGGCCAAGCGGCCCTGCTGGCAGCAAGGAAAGTAGAGTGTCCAATGTGCGGCGGAACCGGAGGGTGGCCGGCCTTCGAGAGTTCGTTTGGTGCTGGGTTTGCAGTTGCACCGGCGTAGATCCTTGCTATCGTGATCGTAAGTAAGCTGACCAAAATTGCCGACCAATTACGCAACAGCAGTCAGTTGAATATGAGTCGCCACGAGTTTGCTAGACGCTCGACAGCCTCTGAAAGTATTGCTTCTCGTAGTTTGCCGGCGACATCTTGTAGTGGTTTAATGTACCCGGACACTGATTTAGGCGAGAATGCTCGCCATGGAGAGGTGTTTGATGAGCAAGCAA
>NZ_JACYMG010000015.1:0-169927 GCF_020858035.1 Janthinobacterium sp. EB271-G4-3-2
ACAGGACCGTGAAACAACTTTGCGCCGATGATAGTGCTGCAACCAGTGTGAAAGTAGGTTATCGTCAGGCTTGTTATATAAAAAAACCCCGCTAGGTGCGGGGTTTTTTTTCGTCTGCAGCGTTCATCGGATCAGATGCCCCAGGTGATGCTTTCATTTTCCGCCTTGGCCGAGCGCAGCATTTCCATCAGCGGATAGGCGCGCTGCGAGAAATGCACTTTTTGCGCGCGCGCATGGGCGCCCGTTTCGCCATCTTCCAGGGTTTCGGGCGTATGCGCATCGTGTTCGACGTCGTTTTCCGGATGCAGTTTGCTTTCCGCGACTTCTTTTTCCAGCAAGGCCAGGGCATCGCCCGCTTCCGCTGGCGTGATGACGCCGCGCGTGGGGTTCTTGTGCAGGATGTCGAGGATACGCTGGGCATGTTCCTGGTACATCAGCACTTCAGGGGAAGATTTGGATTTGAATGAGATCAACATAAGCACTTTCTGAAACTTGTTGTTAGTGTCGAAACAATATCACGACTTGAAATGTCGCACAGGCCGTCCGTTTGTCCCGGATTGCATATTTACAAGCCGGATAGAGCCATCTGTTGGACAACGCACGTATTTACAAGAGCTCGCTTATCGTGAAAACACCCGTTTAAGCGATCGTTAAGTCTCAATCCAGTTTCACCGAGTCCATGAAGGTGTCGATGGTGTCACGCGACAGCTTGCTTTCTTCGCCGAGAATGATGATCTGGAAGATGCGTTTATCCTGCGCCACAAAACGGCCGACCAGCAAGACAGGCTTGCCTTGCTGCGTGCCTTTGGCCTCGATGCTGAGCGAACTGCGCTGCTGCGTTCCGGCCGCCGTGCTGCTGGCCGCCGATGCGGATTTTTCGCTGCGCACGGTGCCGTTGATGTTTTTTAATAGGGCAGTCTGCATGGCGGGCAGGGCCGCTTGCGCCTGTTCTGCGCTGTCGAGCACGGCGCTGCCGATGGCGAAGGTATTGCCATCGACTTCGCTGGCCGTCATGGTCAGGCTGACTTTCTTGCCATCGAGATCGACCTCGCGCGTCAGCACGGCGGGCTTGCCTGGAAACAAGGCCGTGAACTGCGCGTCGGGGCTGCGATAGTCGCGCCAGTCGAACTTCGGACTGCAGGCGGACAGGACGCTGGCGACCGCGAGCGTAGCCAGAAAGAGGGCAAGTGATGGTTTTTTCATCAGCAGATGGTAGCAGCGCCGCCAGCCACGCGCAATCGCGCACGTGTGGCGCTCACTGGCCGGTTTATATTTCACGCAGCACGCGCCGGTACTGGATCGCTTCGGCGACATGCGCTTGAGTGATGGCTGGGCTGCCCGCCAGGTCCGCGATGCTGCGCGCCACGCGCAGTACCCGGTGATAGGTGCGCGCCGACCAGTGTAATCGCGCCATGGCGCCATGCAGCAGCTGTTCGCCATGCGTTTCCAGACGACAATGCTGTTCGATTTCCGTGCTGCTCAGGCGCTGGTTCGCTTTGCCCTGGCGTGCCAGCTGCAGGGCAAAGGCTGCCGCGACCCGCGTGGCGATGGCTTGCGTGCTTTCGCCTGCGCCTGCGTGCCGCCCCAGCGCCGCCGGCGGCATGGCGGCCACTTCAATCTGCAGGTCGATACGGTCGAGTAGCGGACCGGACAGGCGGCTGTGATAACGGAGTACGGCGTCCGGCGCGCAGCGGCAGCGTCCCGAAGCATGGCCCAGATAACCGCAGGGGCAGGGATTCATGGCGGCGATCAGCTGGAAGCGGGCAGGAAACTCGGCCTGGCGCGCCGCGCGTGAAATGCTGATCACGCCCGATTCCATGGGCTGGCGCAGCACATCGAGCACCCGGCGCTGGAATTCGGCGATTTCATCGAGAAACAGCACACCGCAGTGGGCCAGCGAGATTTCCCCCGGGCGTGGCACGTTGCCGCCGCCGACCAGGGCCACGCCGGACGCCGTCTGGTGCGGAGCACGGTAGGGGCGCCGTTTCCAGTGTTCCACCTTGAAGTGGCCGCCCAGCGAATGCACGGCGGCCGATTCCAGCGCCTCTTCGTCGCTCATGGGCGGCAGCACGCCAGGGAAGCGGCTGGCCAGCATGGTCTTGCCCGCGCCCGGTGGCCCCACCATCAGGACGTTATGGCCGCCCGCGGCCGCCACTTCCAGTGCGCGGCGCGCCTGCTGCTGTCCTTGCACGTCGGCAAAGTCCGGATACGCAAAATCGGGTACGGCCAGCATGGGCTGATGGCGTTGCAGGGTGGTCCGGCTGGCGTGCGCGGCAAAATGCGCGCAGACCTCGAGCAGGCTGTGGGCGGGATAGATGCAGGCATCGCTGACGAGAGCCGCTTCGCCTGCGTTCGCCTGCGGCAGGATGAAGGCGCGCGGTGCGCCAGACTGGCTGCGCTGCATGGCAAAGGTCATGGCCAGGGCGCCACGGATGGGGCGCAACTGGCCCGACAGCGACAGTTCGCCAGCAAATTCGTAGTGGTGTAATTGGTCGCCCGGCAACTGGCCGGAGGCGGCCAGGATGCCCAGTGCGATGGGCAGGTCGAAGCGCCCCGATTCCTTGGGCAGGTCGGCCGGCGCCAGATTGGCCGTGATGCGCCGCGCCGGCATCTCAAAGCCGCAGTTTTGCAGCGCGGCACGGACGCGGTCGCGCGATTCCTTCACTTCCGTATCCGGCAGGCCGACAATCGTAAACGAAGGCAAGCCATTGGCAAGGTGGACTTCGACACTTACCTCTGGCGCTTCCATGCCGGCCAGGGCGCGGCTTTTCAGGACGGCCAGACTCATCAGACTCCCCTGTGGCGCGGGCGCGGGCAGGATCAGTCTAGCGCGTGGAAGGCCGTCGGGCTTGAGCTATGCCAGCAAGGCCGTCAATATCGGCGCCTGGCTGGCGGTCCCTTACGCCTTGCTATCGTTCAGGCGCGTTTCCAGCTCGATCAGGCGCAGTTCCAGTGCGTCCAGTTTGGCGCGGGTCTTGGCCAACACTTGTGCCTGGATATCGAATTCCTCGCGCGTGACCAGATCGAGGCGGGCGAAGCCTTGGGTCATCATCGATTTCACGTTTTTCTCGATATCCTTGGCTGGCGAGTTTTCGATGGCTTGATGGATCTTGCCTTGCAAGTCGTTAAAGAAGGTATTCATGTCCATGGTCAGTCCTTTTATGGTGCGGCCTGTGCATCGCACCATTGCGGTGCACAGCGGCGTTAATCTGGTGCGAAACTGGGCAAATTCACAATGCTTCAGCAGCCCGTACCCGCATGCCCAGCGGCTTGGAGGGTATGTATGGCCGGAAACGCACCTGTCAAGGTGGCAATGGAGCTGGCACGTATTCTGCTAAAGAAGGTATGAACGCTTTGTGATCTCCAGCCAAGATTTTAAACCTCAACCGCTTTAAAAGTTCAATAAAAGGGAATCGCCATGAAGAATCTGTCCAAGAACATGACTTTAGCTGCAGCGTTGACGCTGGCCATGACCGCCTTGTGCGGCAGCGCCATGGCCCAGGATGCAGTGGCGGCGCCTGCTGCGGCCGAGGCCGTACCTGATAACGTGGTGAGCTACAACGTGGCGCTGACCAGCGACTACCGCTACCGCGGCATCTCGCAAAGCCGCTTGAAACCGGCCATCAGCGGCGGTGCCGACTATACCCACAATTCGACGGGTTTGTACGTCGGGACCTGGCTGTCGAGCATCAAATGGATCAAGGACGGCGGCGGCGATACCAATCTGGAATGGGATATCTACGGTGGCAAGCGGGGTGAGATCAGCAAGGATTTTACCTATGACGTGGGCGGCCTGTACTATTTCTATCCCTCGAATGGACTGAGCACCAATGCCAACACCTTCGAGCTGTACGGCCAGCTCGGCTATGGCCCGATGTATATCAAATACTCGCATTCGACCACGAATCTGTTCGGTGTTGCCGACAGCAAGAACAGCGGTTACCTCGATGTGGGCGCCAACGTCGAGGTGCACGATGGCTACATGCTCAACCTGCATGTCGGACGTCAGAAGGTCGAGCACAACGATTCCCTCAGCTACAGCGATTACAAGATCGGCGTGACCAAAGACTTCGGCATGGCGACCGTTTCCCTCGCTGCGGTGAAGGCCAACATCACGTCGCTGGCACCGAATGGCAAGAATTTGGCGAAATCCGGTCTCGTGCTGACCGTATCCAAAACCTTTTAAGTGAGACTGCCATGAAAATGATTACCGCAATCATTAAACCGTTCAAACTGGACGAAGTACGTGAAGCCTTGTCGGCTATCAATGTGCAAGGCATTACCGTCACGGAAGTCAAAGGTTTCGGCCGCCAGAAAGGTCACACGGAACTCTACCGTGGCGCCGAGTATGTCGTCGATTTCTTGCCAAAAACCAAGATCGAAGCGGCCGTCGATGACGCCATTGTCGACCAGGCCATCGAAGCGATCGAAGGTGCCGCGCGTACCGGTAAAATTGGCGATGGCAAGATTTTCGTCTACAACCTGGAACAGGTCATCCGCATCCGTACCGGTGAAACCGGTAACGAAGCGCTCTAAGGGGAATATTGATGCGTAAAAATATAACAAAATTGCTAGCTGGGTTTGCCTGTCTGTGTGCGTTTGGCGTCGCCGCGCCGAGCTTTGCCGATGCTCCCGCCAAGACGGAGGCGGCCACGACCACGGCCGTCGCCGCCCCCGCCGTCACGCCGGTGCCTGACGCAGCAGCATCGGCTGCCTCCGCTCCGGCCCCGGCCGCTGCAGCGCCAGCTGCCGCGCCCGTCGCCAACAAGGGCGATACCAGCTTCATGATGATTTCCACCTTGCTGGTGATCTTGATGACGATTCCCGGCCTGGCCCTGTTCTACGGCGGCCTGGTGCGCTCGAAGAACATGCTGTCGGTGCTGATGCAAGTGTTCATGGTGTTCGCGCTGGTCATCGTGCTGTGGTGCATCTACGGCTACTCGATCGCCTTCACGGAAAAAACCGCCTTCTTCGGTGGCTTCGACCGCCTGTTCCTGAACGGTATCTGGGACCCAGCCAAGGGCACGTTTGCCGCCGCCGCCACCTTCAGCAAGGGCGTCGTCATTCCCGAGTTCGTCTTCGTCGCGTTCCAGGGTACGTTTGCCGCCATCACCTGCGCACTGATCGTCGGCGCCTTTGCCGAGCGCGCCAAGTTTTCCGCCGTGCTGGCCTTTGTCGTGCTGTGGTTCACGTTCGCCTACCTGCCAGCGGCCCACATGGTGTGGTTCTGGACCGGTCCTGACCTGATCACCAACGCCGCCACCTCGGCCAGCGAAGCCTTGAAGGCTGGCTGGATCTGGCAAAAAGGCGCGCTGGACTTCGCCGGCGGCACGGTGGTGCACATCAATGCCGCCGTCGCCGGCCTGGTGGGCGCGATCATGATCGGCAAGCGCGTCGGCTACGGCCGCGAATCGATGGCGCCGCACTCGCTGACGATGACCATGATCGGTGCGTCGCTGCTGTGGGTGGGCTGGTTCGGTTTCAATGCCGGTTCCTCGCTGGAAGCGGGCGACGTGGCTGCGCTGGCCTTCGTCAATACGCTGTTGGCCACTGCCGCCGCTACCCTGTCGTGGGTATTTGGCGAGTGGATCAGCAAAGGCAAGCCATCGATGCTCGGTGGCGCATCGGGCGCCGTCGCCGGCCTGGTCGCGATCACCCCGGCGGCCGGCTTTGTCGGTCCGATGGGCGGCCTGGTCATCGGCTTGCTGGCCGGTGTCGTCTGCCTGTGGGGCGTGAATGGCCTGAAACGCCTGATCGGCGCCGACGATTCGCTCGACGTGTTCGGCGTGCATGGCGTGGGCGGCATTCTCGGTGCCTTGCTGACGGGCGTGTTTGCTGCACCACAATTGGGCGGCCAGGGCATCTTCGACTATGTCACCAACAAGATGTCGGCGGACCCGTACTCGATCGGCCACCAGGTGTGGGTGCAGGCGCAAGCGGTCGGCACCACCATCCTCTGGTCTGCCATCATTTCCGTCATCGCCTATAAACTGGTCGACATCGTCATCGGCCTGCGCGTACCGGAAGAAGAAGAGCGCGAAGGCCTCGATATCACCAGCCATGGCGAGCAAGCGTATCATGGTTAAATAGTCATTGTCTGGCATGCCAGCGCCCCGGCGTGGCATGTCCGGCTGGAAAAGGCGCCTCATTGAGGTGCCTTTTTTTCGTTGTGGGAATGTAAAAGGTCTTTAAAACAAGGCTTTTGCCCCGATTTGGGGTACTTACACGGTAATATAGTCGGCAGTTCTGTGTGCTTTTTTGAATACTGCACATAATTTAAGGATGTAACTATGGTTCCCCATCTCGTCACGGCCCTGACCGGACCGCTGCTCGACCTCGAAAAAAAGATTCTGGCCGCGACGCCGGCCATTGAGCGCTGGTTTCGCATGGAGTGGCAAGAGCACACGCCGCCCTTTTATTGCTCGGTAGACTTGCGCAACGCCGGCTACAAGCTGGCGCCCGTCGATACCAATCTGTTCCCTGGCGGTTTTCACAACCTGGCCACGGAAATGCTGCCCCTGTCCGTGCAAGCGGCCATGGCCGCCATCGACAAGTATTGCCCGGACGCCCGCAACCTGCTGATCGTGCCGGAATTGCACAACACTACGCCGCAGTACCTGCAGAACGTGGCGCGATTGATGCAAATCTTCCGCCAGACGGGGCTGCACGTGCGCTTCGGCTCGTGGTCGCCCGAGATTACCCAGCCCACGCCGCTGGCACTGCCGGACGGAAACATGCTCGTCATCGAGCCGCTCGTGCGCCTGAACAATGGTCGCCGCCTGGGCTTGAAGGATTTCGACCCGTGCACGATTCTGCTGAATAACGACTTGTCGGACGGTATCCCCGATATTTTGCAAAATATTCATGAGCAAAGCCTGCTGCCGCCCTTGCACGCGGGCTGGGCCTTGCGCCGCAAGAGCAACCACTACACGGCCTACGATGAAGTGGTCAAGAAATTCGGCAAGATGATCGATGTCGACCCGTGGATGCTCAACCCCTTCCACGCCAAGTGCAGCGACGTGAATTTCCAGGAAGGCGAGGGCGAAGATGCGCTGGCCGCCAGCGTCGACGTGCTGCTGGCCAAGATCCGCAAGAAATACAAGGAATACGGCATCAAGGAAAAGCCGTTCGTCATCGTCAAGCCCGATGCGGGCACGTATGGCACGGGCATCATGACGGTGCGCGACGCCAGCGAAGTGCGCGACCTGTCGCGCAAGCAGCGCGAAAAAATGTCCATCGTCAAGGATGGCCAGCTGGTGACCGACGTCATCATCCAGGAAGGCGTGCCGACCTTTGAAAGCATCAAGGATGCCGTGGCCGAGCCCGTCGTCTACATGATCGACCGCTACGTGGTGGGCGGCTTCTACCGCGTGCATGCTGAAAAAGGCGTGGACCAGAACCTGAACGCGCCCGGCTCGCAGTACGTGCCGCTGGCGTTTGCCCAGCAGCATGCCGTGCCGGATTTGAAGGCCAAGCCGGGCACGGCCGCGCCGAACCGCTTCTATGTGTATGGCGTGGTGGCGCGCCTGGCCTTGCTGGCCGCGTCGCTGGAAATGGAGCGCACGGACCCGAATCCCGAGGTGTATTGAGCCCTCGCCGCAGCTTGCCGGGCGCGGCGACTACCGCGCCTGGCGATCTCGGCTAGAATCAAGCATTCCTTATCCAGGCTCCCCGATTGGACGCACCATGAAAATTGCATTCCTTGCCGACCCGCTGGCAGGCTTCAAGACTTACAAAGATTCCACTTTCGCCATGATGCGCGAGGCGGCCAAACGCGGCCATGCCGTGTATGCCTTCGAACAGAAGGATATGGCGCTGGAAGAGGGCATCGTCACGGCACGGGTCAAGCACATCGAGCTGACCGGCGACGAACACGACTGGTACAAGGTCGTCTCCACCGAAGAAGTGTGCCTGTCGGCGCTGGACGCCATCATCGAGCGCAAGGACCCGCCGTTCGACATGGAATACGTGTATGGCACGTATCTGCTGGAACTGGCGGAAAAGCAGGGCGCTTGCGTCTTCAACAAGCCGTCCGCCATCCGTGACAACAATGAAAAGCTGGCCATTGCCCAGTTTTCCGAATTCACCTCGCCGACCCTGGTGACGTCGGACGAAGCGCGCCTGCGCGCCTTCCACGCCAAGCACCAGGACGTCATCTTCAAGCCGCTCGACGGCATGGGCGGCACGGGCATCTTCCGCGTCAAGGCCGATGGCCTGAACCTGGGCGCCATCATCGAGACGCTGACGGACAACGGCGCGCAGACCATCATGGCGCAGCGTTTCATCGCCGACATCGTCAAGGGCGACAAGCGCATCCTCGTCATCGGCGGCAAGCCGGTGCCGTTTTCGCTGGCGCGCATCCCGCAGGCGGGCGAAGTACGGGGCAATCTGGCCGCCGGCGGCACGGGCGTGGCGCAGCCATTGACGGCGCGCGACTTGGAAATCGCAGAAAAGCTGGGCCCGATCCTGGCCGCGCGTGGCCTGATGCTGGTAGGATTGGACGTGATCGGCGACTATATGACGGAAGTCAATGTCACCAGCCCGACCTGCTTCCAGGAAATCATGCAGCAGACGGGTTTTGACGTGGCAGCCATGTTTGTCGACGCCGTCGAGCATGGCGTTGCGCAAGCGCAGCAGCGCTAGAAGGTGAAATGACTATGGTAGGGATTTTGCTCATGACACATGCACCGCTGGGACAGGCGTTCATCGCCGCCTGCGCGCATGTGTTCCGGGGGCCAACGGAACGGTTTGAAGCCATCGACGTCGTCGCCGACCAGGACCTGATGGAAGTGCAGAAACTGGCGTCGGAAGCCATCTGCCGCCTCGACGACGGTTCCGGCGTACTGGTGATTACCGACGTGAAGGGCGGCACGCCGTCGAACTGCTGCAACAAGCTGGCCGATGCGGGACGGGTGGAAGTGATCGCCGGCATCAGCCTGCCGATGCTGCTGCGCGCCATCACGTATCGCCGTGACACGCTCGACGTGGTGGTGGAGATGGCGCTGGCCGGTGCGCAAAGCGGCGCCGTGCGTGTCGATAACCGCATTCGCGTGGGCGAGTAAAGAGTGACATGGCCGCCGCCCTGAAGGCGGCGGGTTTTATAGCAGGGCTGGCAACAATGCAGTGCATTCAGGGATAGAGACCATACAAAAATGATTCAAAGAGAACTCGAAATCATCAACAAGCTGGGACTGCACGCACGCGCCTCCGCCAAATTTACCCAGCTCGCCGCCAAGTTCAAGAGCGACGTCTGGCTGACCCGCAACGCGCGCCGCATCAACGCCAAGTCCATCATGGGCGTGATGATGCTGGCCGCCGGCAAGGGCGCGAAAGTGACCCTGGAAGCAGAGGGCGATGATGAGCAGGCATGTGTCGATGCGTTGACCGCCCTGATTAATGACAGGTTTGGCGAAGGCGAGTAATGCCCGCCGAACGCAGCCGCAGCCGCATTCCGACAGGTCAACCCATGGCATCTTTCACGCTCCACGGCATCCCGGTTTCCCGCGGCATCGCCATTGGCCGCGCGCATCTGCTGGCGCCGGCCGCCCTTGACGTCAAACATTACCTGGTCGCCCAGGAGCAGATCGAAGCCGAAGTGCAGCGCCTGCAAAGCGCCATCGCCACCGTCCACAAGGAACTGCAAACCCTGTGGAACGAGCTGCCCAAGGATGCGCCCACGGAGCTGGGCGCCTTCATCGACGTGCATGCGCTCATCTTGTCCGATCCGATGATTTCCGAAGCGCCGCTCGACATCATCCGCAAGCGCCACTACAACGCCGAATGGGCGCTGCTGACGCAGATCGATGAATTGTCGGCCCAGTTCGACGAAATCGAAGACCCCTACCTGCGCGAACGCAAGGCCGACATCCAGCAGGTGGCCGAACGCGTCTTGAAAGTCTTGCTGGGCACGGAGCAGCTGCTGCCCAAGGCCGCGGCCGAAGATGAATTGATGGCGCAGATGATCGTCGTCGCCCACGACATCTCGCCGGCCGACATGCTGCAGTTCCGCGACCGCTCCTTCATCGGTTTCATTACCGACGTGGGCGGACAGAACTCGCACACGGCCATCGTCGCGCGCAGCCTCGATATTCCCGCCGCCGTCGGCATGTCGCAGGCGTCGATGTTGATCGACCAGGACGACTGGCTGATCATCGACGGCGACGCCGGCGTCGTCATTGCCAACCCCAGCGCGCTGGTGCTGGAACAGTACCGCGAGCGCCAGGTGGCCATGCAGCGCGCGCGCAAGAAGCTGGGCAAGCTGAAAAAGACGCCGGCCGTGACCAAATGCGGCACGCCCGTCACCCTGCTGGCGAATATCGAATTGCCCGAAGATTGCCCGTTTGCGCTGGAGTCGGGCGCCAGCGGCGTGGGGCTGTTCCGCTCCGAATTCCTGTTCATGGGCCGCGCCCACAAGATTCCCACCGAGGACGAGCAGTTCGAGGCTTACCGCAACACGGTGCAGTCGATGAAGGGAAAAGTCGTCACCATCCGCACGCTCGACATCGGCGCCGACAAGCCGCTCGACCAGTCCGACCATACGGCCTTGAATCCCGCCCTGGGCCTGCGCGCCATCCGCTACTGCCTGGCCGAGCCGCAATTGTTCCTGACGCAGCTGCGCGCCATCCTGCGCGCCTCCGCCTTCGGCAAGGTGCGCATCCTGATCCCGATGCTCGCGCATGCGTTCGAGATCGATCAGTCGCTGGCCATGATCGCGCAGGCAAAGGCCAGCCTGCGCGAGGAGGGCGTCAAGTTCGACGACGAGGTCGAAGTGGGCGCCATGATCGAGATTCCGGCCGCCGCGCTGGCCCTGCCCATGTTCGTCAAGCGCATGGACTTCCTGTCGATCGGCACGAACGATCTGATCCAGTACACCCTGGCCATCGACCGGGTCGACTACGAAGTGGCGCATTTGTACAATCCGCTGCATCCGGCCGTGCTGCAATTGATCTCCATGACGATCGCGGCCGGCCACAAGGCGGGCATCGACGTGGCCGTGTGCGGCGAAATGGCGGGCGACGTGAAGCTCACGCGCTTGCTGCTGGGCATGGGGCTGCGCGAGTTTTCCATGCATCCGGCCCAGTTGTTGGCGGTCAAGCAAGAGATCCTCAACAGCGACCTGGGTCTGATTGCGCCACAAATGCGCAAAATTATGCGTTCGATGGAACCAAATGTGATCGCGGAAGCCGTCCATCAACTGCAGCTCATGTAAACTGTCACCTTAAGCATCAGGACACCTCGCGCGCGGCAAGAGGTGTCCTGATGTTAAAGTTGCAGCACCTATCATCGCGGTGCTGCATCGACCATGGCCCGTGGGGCCGCCCCCCTTTTATAAACCGACACACATGTCATCCATTGGAATCGTTTCGCCGCAAACCATGTATTTTGCGCAACCCCTGCAGCTGCAAAGCGGCGCATCGCTGCGGGACTATATGTTGATGTATGAAACCTACGGCACCCTGAACGCCGACAAATCGAACGCGGTGCTGGTCTGCCACGCCCTGAACGCCTCGCACCACGTGGCCGGCGTCTATGCGGACGAGCCGAAAAGCACGGGCTGGTGGGACAATATGGTCGGTCCCGGCAAGCCGCTCGACACGGACAAATTCTTCGTCATCGGCGTCAACAACCTCGGCTCCTGCTTCGGTTCGACGGGCCCCATGCACACCAATCCCGCCACCGGCAAGCCGTATGGCGCCGCCTTCCCCGTCGTCACGGTGGAAGACTGGGTCAGCGCGCAGGCGCGTCTGGCCGATGAACTGGGCATCACTGAGTTCGCCGCCGTGATGGGGGGATCCTTGGGCGGCATGCAGGCGCTGGCGTGGAGCATCATGTTCCCCGAGCGCCTGCGCCATTGCGTGGTGATCGCCTCGACGGCCAAGCTGTCGGCGCAAAACATCGCCTTCAATGACGTGGCGCGCCAGGCCATCCTGTCGGATCCCGATTACCATGGCGGCGACTTCTATGCGCACGGCGTGGTGCCGAAGAACGGCTTGCGCGTGGCGCGCATGGTCGGTCACATCACATATCTGTCGAATGACGACATGGCGGAAAAATTCGGCCGCAAGCTGCGCGATGCGGCACAGACGGGCGACTACAAATTCGGCTTCGGCATCGACTTCGAGATCGAATCGTATTTGCGCTATCAGGGCGACAAGTTCTCCGAATACTTCGACGCCAACACGTATTTACTGATCACCAAGGCGCTCGATTATTTCGATCCGGCGCGCGCGCATGGCGGCGACCTGGCCAAAGCCCTGTCGGGCACCAAGGCCAAGTTCTTCCTCGCCTCGTTTTCCACCGACTGGCGCTTCTCGCCCGAGCGCAGCCGCGAAATCGTCGAGGCGCTCGTATGCAACCGCCGCCAGGTCACGTATGCGGAGATCGACGCGCCGCACGGCCACGACGCCTTCCTGCTGGAAGACGCGCGCTACATGAACATGGTGCGCGCCTATTATGGCCAGGTATGGAACGACATCGAGGCGGGCTTGCCTGCCGCCGTACAGCACACAGCCGTCCGCCAGGGCGCGAAGGAGACCGCATGACTTTTGACGAATTGAGCGCGCTGCGCCCCGACCTGGCCTTCATCGCTCACTGGGTGCCGAATAATGCGCACGTGCTGGACGTGGGCTGCGGCGAAGGCGTGATGCTGCAGTATCTGCAAAGCGACAAGGAGTGCAGTGGCTACGGCATCGAGATCGCCGACGACAAGGTGCTGGCCAGCACCCGCCGTGGCGTGAATGTGATCCAGCAGGACATGGAAAAGGGTTTGTCGATTTTTGGCGACAACAGTTTTGATACGGTGCTGTGCCTGTCGTCCCTGCAGATGATGAAGCAGGTCGAGCCGCTGCTGCGCGACATCGTGCGCGTGGGCGCCGAGGCCATCGTCTCGTTCCCCAACTTCGCCTACTGGCCGCACCGCGTGGCATTGCTGAAAGGCCGCATGCCCGTGTCGAAATCGCTGCCGTACCAGTGGTACGACACGCCCAACGTGCGCTGCGCCACCATCAACGACTTCCGCGAACTGGCCGAGGAATGCGGCCTGGAAGTGATCGAATGCGTGGCCCTGGCCGAAGGCAAGATGGTCTCCGTGCTGCCGAACCTGCGCGGCGATCTGGCCGTCTTCCGCCTGCGTAAAAAAGCGGTGCATTGATGAGCAAAAGCCCGGCGCCTGGCTGGCGTTCCTATGCCAACGGCCGCATGCTGGCCGTGCTGGTGCTGGGCTTCAGTTCCGGCCTGCCCCTGTTTATCCTGCTGTACCTGCTGCAGGCATGGCTGGCCAAGTCGGGCTTGAACGTCAAGGCGCTGGGACTGTTCGCGCTGGTGCAGTTCCCGTACATCTGGAAATTCCTGTGGGCGCCGCTGATGGACCGCTACCGCATCCTGGGACTGGGACGGCGGCGCGGCTGGATGGCGCTCACGCAAGTGGCGCTGTTCTTTGCCATCGGCGGCATGGGCATGCTGGACCCGCTCACGCAGATCGGCCTGATCGCGGCGGCTGCCGGCGGCGTAGCCTTTCTGTCGGCCAGCCAGGACATCGTCATCGACGCCTACCGGCGCGAAATCCTTGCCGACAACGAGCAGGGCCTGGGCGCGGCCGTCATCGTCAACGCGTATAAAGTGGCGGGCATGGTGCCGGGCGCGCTGTCGCTGATCCTGGCCGACCGCATGCCGTGGCAACCCGTCTTCTGGATCACGGCCGCCTTCATGCTGCCGGGGTTTGTCTGCACCCTGCTGATCAAGGAACCCACCGTATACGGTTCGCCGCCGAAGACCATGCGCGAAGCGATCATCTTGCCGTTCCAGGAATTCATCGCGCGCGATGGCTGGCGTAACGCAATGTGGATCCTTGCCTTCGTACTACTCTACAAAATCGGCGACAGCATGGCCACGGCGCTGGCGACGAAGTTCTATCTGGATCTGGGTTTTTCCATGACGCAGATCGGCCTGGCCGCCAACACCACGGGTTTCTGGGCCAGCCTGGCCGGTGGCGTGGTGGGCGGCGTGTGGATGCTCAAGCTGGGCATCAACCGGGGCCTGTGGGTGTTTGGCGCGCTGCAGGCGATCGCCATTCTCGGATTCGCCTGGCTGGCGCAGGTGGGGCCGAATACCATGCTGCTCAGCGCCGTGATCGGTTTTGAATCCTTCGCCAGCCTGGGCCTGGGCGCGGCCGCCTTTGTCGCGTTCCTGTCGCGCAGCACGGACCCGCGCTACACTGCCACGCAATATGCCTTGTTTTCCAGCCTGAGCGCCGTGCCGCGCACCCTGATCAATGCCTCGGTGGGCTTTCTGGTCGCCGAGCTGGGCTGGTTCTCGTTTTTCATCGTGTGCTTCTTCCTGGCCTTCCCGGCCATGATGATGCTGCCTAAAATCGCTCCATGGAGGTCTGCCAATGGCACCAATATCCCTTAAACGTTACGCCGTCCTGGCCAGCCTGTGCGCAGCCACCGCGCTGTCGTCCTTGTCCGCCCACGCCCAGCAGGCGACGGTCCAGGATGGCATCAAGGTACGCCCCTTGTCGACTTCGCGCATCTTTGCCGGCGGCGCCGACTTCAATGAACAATCGAAGCAGCAATATACGCAGCTGGTCAACGAGGCGAAGGAAAAAAATGCGCTCGTGCCCGACAGCGATCCGCAAGTGAAACGCCTGCGCGCCATCGCCCAGCGCATCATCCCGTTCGCCACGCGCTGGAACGAGGCATCGGCCAATTGGAACTGGCAAGTCAACCTGCTCAATTCCGACCAGGTCAATGCCTTTTGCATGCCGGGCGGGCAGATCGCTTTTTACAGCGGCATCATCACCAAGCTGAATCTGACCGACGACGAAGTGGCCATCGTCATGGGCCATGAGATTTCCCATGCCTTGCGCGAACACTCGCAGGCGCAGGCTGGCAAGGGCAACCTGGCCGCCGTCGGCGCCAAGCTGGCCGGCGCCGGCCTGTCGGCCTGGCTCGGCGTCGATCCGAGCATCACCAGTACCGCCACGAATATGGCGGCGCAAGGCGTGATGCTGAAGTTTTCGCGCGACGATGAGCGCGAGGCGGACCTGATCGGCATGGACCTGGCCGCGCGCGCCGGCTTCGACCCGCGCGCCGGCGTCATCCTGTGGCAGAAAATGGCCGCCGTGAGCAAGGGCGCGCCGCCGGAATTCCTCTCGACGCACCCGTCGGGCAAGGACCGCATCTCGCAGATGAACAGCCACATGGCGCAAGTGCTGCCGCTGTACGCGCGCAGCAAGGGCGTCAGCGTCGACGCCTTGCCGCCTTACCGCAGCAACGCCATCGCGCAGCGTTAGGATGCCGGCCCGTCACGCCGCCGCACCCTTGCCCATGCGCGACGGCGTGGCGCCCAGCTATCTGTGGCTGCCGGAAGGGCAGTGGCCCGACATGTTGTCCTTCCTGCTCGAGCGCTATCCGCAGATCAGCGCCGCGCAATGGCAGGACCGCATGGCGCGCGGCGAAGTGGTCGATGGCGACGGCGCCGTGCTGTGCCCCGGCAGCGCGTACCGGCGCGGCATGCGCATTTTTTACTACCGCGAGCTGGAACGCGAAACGCCGATCCCGTTCCAGGAAGAGATCCTGTTCCAGGACGAACACCTGGTGGTGGTCGACAAGCCGCACTTCCTGCCCATGACGCCGGCCGGGCGCTTCGTGCAGGAGACCTTGCTGACGCGCCTGAAGAAAAAACTGGACTGCGCCGACCTCACACCAATCCACCGCCTGGACCGCGAGACGGCTGGCGTGGTGATTTTTTCGCGCCAGGTAGCCAGCCGCGGCGCCTACCAGTCGCTGTTCCAGCGCCGCGAAGTGCGCAAGACCTACGAGGCGCTGGCACCCGTGCTGGCGGGGCGCGATTTTCCATTTACCTACCGCAGCCGCATGGTCGAGGGCGCGCAGTTTTTCCTCATGCGCGAAGAGGCGGGCGAGCCGAATTCGGAAACCATCATCGGGGTGATCGAAGAGCGCGGCGACGTGGCGTTGTACCGGCTGCAGCCGCACACGGGCCGCAAGCACCAGCTGCGCGTGCACCTGGCCGCGCTGGGCATCCCCATCGTCAACGATGCGTTTTACCCGGTGGCCCTGCCGTGCAAGGAAGACGACATGTCGCAGCCCTTGCAGCTGCTGGCGCGCGCCATCGATTTCACGGACCCGCTGTCGGGCGAGCCGCGCCATTTTGAAAGCCGGCGCGTGCTTGCGTGGCATGCTTAATCCGCCACCATCACTGACGTGCCGACAATGCTGTCGGATTACGGTCCTGCGGTCCTAATCCGACCTACGGCAGATTCAGCGTAGGTCGGGTTAGCGCGCAGCGCGTAAGCCGACACCACCACGGACGTATCAGATCAGCCCTTGATCGTGTAATCGATGATCAACGGCGCGTGGTCGGAAAAACGCTCGTCCTTGTAGACGCTGACCGTATGCGCCTGGGCTGCGATGCCGGGGGTGGCGACGTGGTAGTCGATGCGCCAGCCCACGTTTTTCGCGTAGGCTTGTCCGCGGTTGCTCCACCATGTGTACTGGTCTTCGCGCTTGTCCAGGCCGCGGTGCACGTCGACGAAGCCCACTTCGTCGAAGACGCGCGTCAGCCATGCGCGCTCTTCCGGCAGGAAGCCGGAATTCTTCTTGTTGCCCTTCCAGTTCTTCAGGTCGATTTCATGGTGGGCGATGTTCCAGTCGCCGCAGATGACCACTTCGCGTCCCAGTGCCTTCAATTCGAGCAAATGCGGCAGGAACAGTTCCATGAAGCGGAACTTGGCTTCCTGGCGTTCCGGCCCGGACGAGCCGGACGGGCAGTACACGGAAATGACGGAGAGGTTGCCAAAATCGCAGCGCACGTAGCGGCCTTCGGCATCGAATTCAGGGCTGCCGAAACCGATATGCACGGCGTCCGGCTCGACCTTGCTGTACACGCCCGTGCCGGAATAGCCTTTTTTCTCGGCGTAGTGGAAATGGCCATGGTAGCCGTGCGGATTGAGGAATTCCGGCGTCATGTCGGGCAGCTGCGCCTTCAATTCCTGCACGCAGATGAAATCGGCCGTTTGCGTGCCCATCCAGTTGAAAAAGCCTTTTTTGGCGGCGGAGCGGATACCGTTCAGGTTGGCGGAGATAATTTTTGGCATGGCTAGAGAGTGAAATAGGGGCTGGACGGGGCCGGCGGGCGCGGCATGGCGATTGTCTCGCCGGTGCGCGCGGATTAAAATACAGGCACTTTTAAAAAATGAGGCTAATGTGAATAATTTACGCCAGCAGTTTATCGCGTTTTCAGTATCCAAGGGAGTCTTGCGGTTCGGCGAGTTCACCACCAAGGCCGGACGTCAGTCGCCGTACTTCTTCAATGCGGGCCTGTTCCATGACGGCGCCACCCTGGCCGAACTGGCGCAGTTCTACGCGCAAACCCTGCTCGACTCGGGCGTTCAATTCGACATGCTGTTCGGCCCCGCCTACAAGGGTATCACTCTGGCGTCGGCCACCGCCGTGGCGCTGGCCGGCAAGGGCCGCAACACTTCGTTCGCCTTCAACCGCAAGGAAGCCAAGGACCATGGCGAAGGCGGCACCATTGTCGGGGCCAAGCTGCATGGCAAGGTTGTCATCATTGACGATGTGATCTCGGCCGGCACCTCGGTGCGCGAATCGGTGGACATGATACGCGCCGCCGGCGCCGAGCCATGCGCCGTGCTGATCGCGCTGGACCGCATGGAGCGTTCCGGCCCGGACGGCCAGCTGTCGCCTAGTTCGGCCGTGCAGGAAGTGTCGAAACAGTATGGCATCCCCGTCATCTCGATCGGCAACCTGGACGATTTGTTCGGCTACCTGAATGGCGCGGGCGCCGATCCGGAACTGCTCAAATATAAAGAAGCCGTCTCCGCATACCGCAATCGGTATGGTATTTAAGTCGTCCTCTCCAGCAGCGCCCGCAACCGCGGGTCGCTGCAGGCAGTGGCAGCTTGCGGGTGGCATTGCAACAGCCGCCGCAACAATGCGCCGCCGATGCCGCGCCGGCGGAACGGCGGTTTCACGAACAGCATGTTCACCGTCACTTCATCGACACATCTGCTGATGTCGAGCATGGCCACCTGCTGGCCGTCGATCCACGCGCATAGCGCGTTGTCCCCTTGCCAGTCTATCCGCATCACGCCATCCATGGTTTGACCGCCGCATGCAGGCCCAGGGCGAACAGCCCGGCAAAAAAGCAGCGCTTGAATACCTGCTGC
The DNA here is from genome assembly GCF_020858035.1 of Janthinobacterium sp. EB271-G4-3-2. Lineage (NCBI taxonomy): Bacteria > Pseudomonadati > Pseudomonadota > Betaproteobacteria > Burkholderiales > Oxalobacteraceae > Janthinobacterium > Janthinobacterium sp. EB271-G4-3-2. The sequence continues at coordinate 18,209 of NZ_JACYMG010000015.1, forward strand.
GCGATGCGTCCGCGCAGCCATTGACCGGCCAGCATGCCGGCCAGCGCCGGCAGCAGCGCATACGCGGAAGCGCCGGCCGCGCCGAGGCTGAAGTTGCCGTGCAGGGCCAGGCTGGCCGCCAGCGCCATGGTCGATGCCGTAAACGCCAGGCCCAGCGCCTGCACCAGCGCATCGCGCGCCAGCCCCAGTCCCTGCAAATACGGCACGGCGGGGATGACGAAGACGCCCGTGGCGGCCGTCACCAGTCCCGTCACGGCGCCCGCCACGGGCCCTAGCCACGCTTCGTGCCGCGCCGGCACGCGCAGCTGCAGCGAGAACAATCCCGCCAGCGCATACAGCATCAGCGCCACGCCGAGCGCGACGACGGCCCAGGCGCCGCTGTCGGCCGGCAGCAACGCGCCACCCGCCACGGTAGCGGCCATGACGGCCGTCAACATGGGCCACAAACGGCGCAGCAGGGCGCGCAGGCCGGGACCGGCCGCCAGTTGCCAGACATTCGTCACCATCGATGGCACGATCAAGAGGGCGGCCGCCTGCACGGGCGGCATGACAAGGCTGAGCGTGCCCATGGCCACCGTCGGCAAGCCCAATCCGACTACGCCCTTGACGAAGCCCGCGACGAGGAAGCTGGCGCCGACGGCCAGCAGAAATGACGTCTCCATTTTATTATTCCACAGTGATTTTGCGTGGATTCTGCGCTTGCCAGTGACTTTCGCCAAGGCGGATTATTTTGAGTCAGCCTTAGTCAAATGCGAAGGCTGGTAAGATGGCGAAAAGGAGAGCCGCCATGCGCTTTGATCTGGTCGATTTGCAGCTGTTTGTCAACGTGGTGGAGGCGGGCAGCCTGACGGCGGGCGCCGCGCGCAGCCACCTGGCATTGGCGTCGAGCAGCGCGCGCGTGCGCGGCATGGAAGAGATGCTGGGCATGCCCTTGCTGCTGCGCGGGCGGCGCGGTGTGGAGCCGACACCCGTGGGCCAGACCTTGCTCCATCACGCGCGCCTGGTGCTGCTGCAAATGGAGAAAATGCGCGGCGAACTCGGTGAATTTGCGCGCGGCTTGAAAGGGCAGCTGCGCCTGTTGTGCAATACGGCCGCGCTCAGCGAATTTTTGCCAGAGGCGCTGGGCGCTTTTCTCGATCGCCATCCGAACCTGACCATCGACCTGGAAGAGCGCCTCAGTTACGATATCGTCAAGGCCGTCTCGGAAGGACTGGCCGACATGGGCATCGTGTCCGACTCGGTCGACATGCGCGGCTTGCAGACGTTTTTGTTTCGCCCCGACCGGCTGGTGGTCATCGCGGCGGCCGATGGCGTGCATCACCGCGCGCTGGGCCAGGATGGCGTCGTCGAGTTCTCCACGGTGCTGGATCACGATTTCATCGGCCTGGCCGACGACAGCGCGATGCAGCAGTACCTGGGCATGCATGCGGCGCGCCTGGGCCGCCCCTTGAAGGTGCGCGTGCGGCTGCGCAGCTTCGATGCCGTCTGCCGCATGGTGGCCAGCGGCGTGGGCATCAGCGTCGTGCCGCTGGCGGCGGCCAGCCGCTGCCAGCAGACGATGGCGCTGCGCTGCCTGGAATTATCCGATCCCTGGTCGGTACGCAATCTCACCATTTGCGTGCGCCAGTTCAGTGAATTACCCCTGTATGCGCGCCAGTTGATCGATCATCTGAAGGCGTGACAGGGCATGACAGGAGCAACGATGCGTTTTTCGGAAGACAAGATGACCAGCCTGCTGTGCAGCGACCAGGTCGAGCGGCCCATCCACATCTGGCAGCCCGAGCATCCCCGCGCTGTGATCCTGGCGATCCACGGCGGCATGGCGCATGCGGGCGACTACGTCACGCCGGCGCTGACCTTCCGCCAGCACGGCATCGCCACCGTCAGCTTCGACATGGTGGGCCATGACGGCCAGCGCAAGGTGGACATTCCCTCGTTCGACGCCTTCCTCGACGACGAGGAGCTGTTCCTCGCCTGGGTCAAACAGACGTATCCGGGCTTGCCCGTGTTCGTCATGGGCCACTCGATGGGCGGCCTGATCGCCACGCATTTGGGACTGCGGCGCTTTGCGGGCGATGCGGCCATCAAGGGGTTTGTGATTTCATCGCCGTACTACGTGAATGCGATCCCCGTGCCGAAGGTGCTGCAGATGCTGTCCGGCTGGCTGGCGCAGCGTTACCCCACGATGAAGGTGCCGCTGGGCAACTTGACCATGCTGCTGACGCACGATCAAGCCATCACCGCGCGCCATTTTCAGGATGAGCGCGACGGCATCCGCGCCAGCGCGGCGTCGGTGCGCTTCGCCCATGCCTTGACGTCGGCGCAAAAGGAACTGGCTAGTGGCTTGTCGGACTGGCGCTTCCCCCTGTTCGCCGTGGTGGCGGGCGACGACAAGCTGGCCGACAGCCGCGCCACGGAAAGCCTGCTGCGCAGCGTGCCCGATGGCCTGCTCGACTACCATTTTTATCCGGCCAATTATCACGAGAACTTCAATGAAGTGAATCGCGACGTCATCTTTGCCGCCATCCTGGCCTGGATGGAAAAACTGCTGGCGCCCGTAGCGCCTTGAGGCGCCAGTGTCGTTATAATCGGTTTAACTAAATTTACCGCCGGCGCATGCCGGCCCGGTCCCCGCGGCACAGGGGAATACTCAAGGAACGAACGATGCGCTTGCTGATTGCCCTGATACTCCCGTGGCTGACCTTTTTCACGATCGGCCGCCCGATCGCCGGCATCATTTGCCTGATCCTGCAAATCACCTTGATCGGCTGGCTGCCAGCGACGATCTGGGCCGTGTACTCGCTGAGCCAGTACAAGACGGACCAGAAGATCGCCGAGGCCATGCGCCGGCGCTAACCTAAGACTGGCCTAAGCTGCGCTTCCTATCTTGATTCAACCGACATGAGGAGAGTGAGATGGCATCAGACAGACGCGGTACCTTGAACCTGGCGGCGGCGATGCTGGCCGCCGGGCTGTTGCTGGGAAGTGCGGCGCAGGCGCAAACCGACAGCGCACTGCCGCCCGTGCAGAAGAGCGGGGCGGTGGAGTACCTGAGCGGCGGCATCGGCCTCGACGAGTCGACGGCCATCAAGAGCGCCAGCCGGCATTGGCCCTTGAGCCTCGTGTTTTCCGTGCAGGCGGCGGACAAGGCGGAATTTGCCTCCGACGTGAAGCTGGAAATTCGCGACGCCAAGGGCGCGCCGGTGCTGGAAACGACGGCCAGCGGACCGTTCCTGCTGGCGAAACTGGCGCCGGGCAGCTACAGCCTGCGCGCCACCCTGGCCGGCAAGACGCTAGAACGCAAGGTGCAGATCAAGGCAGGCAGTTCCGCGCGCGTGGAGCTGTTCTGGCCGGCGGGAACGAATCAAGGTAAATCCTGATGCCTGGCGACGGCAAGGCGCCAGAACAGGGCTTGCCGGCGCGGGGTTTGTCGGCGCATATCCTGCCCACGTCGGCGACCATGGTCGGCGTGTGCATGACGGTGCTGTCGATCGGGCACCTGGCGCCGCGCGGCGAGGTGCGCGTGGCCATCGACAAGCTGCTCGCCGTCGATGCCATCGTCTTTCTCGTCAGCGCCGTACTCTCGTTCATGTCGCTGCGCCCCGGCCAGTCGCGCTTGCGCTACGAATGGTGGGGCGAACTGCTGTTCATCTGCGGCCTGGCCCTGCTGGCGCTGGGCGCCGTGGTGCTGGCCTTTGTCATCAACTGAACCCGATCAACTGACCTTGAGCACGCGCCCTTCGGCGGCGCTTTGCAGCGCCAGTTCGATCAGGCGTATCGTCGCCGCCGCATCTTCGGCCGCCACGGGCGCCGCTGCGCCGTGGCGGATGGCGTCGGCCATGCCCTGGTAAAAGTCCTGGTAGCGGCCTGCCTGCATGTCGAGGTGTTCGCAATGTCCGTCCGGCTGCGTGTCCAGGTGCAGCGCGCCGCGCACGGGATCGACGCCCCAGCCGGGCTGCCCAGGCCTGCCGCCCGCCTTCAGGGCGTCTTCCTGCGGGTCGAGGCCAAACTTCACGAAACTGCCTTTATCCCCATGCACGGCGAAGCGCGCCGTTGGCGCCTTCACCAGGCAGCCCGCTTGCAGCACCACGCGCAGCCGCTCGTAGTACAAAACGATGTGCATGTAGTCGACGGCTTGCGCGCCATCGCGCTGCAGGACGATATCGGCGTACAGCTTTTCCGGCTGGCCGAACAACTGCATGGCCTGGTCCAGCATGTGCGGACCCAGGTCGTACAGCAAGCCGCCACCGGGCGCGCCGGACTCGCGCCAGCGCTGGCGGATCTCGGGGCGGAAGCGGTCGAAGTGCGATTCGACGCTGGCGATGCGCCCCAGGGTGCCTTGTGCCAGCAGCGCTTTCAGGGTCAGGAAATCGCCATCCCAGCGCCGGTTGTGGTACACGCTGAGCACCAGCTTGCGCTCTTTCGCCAGCGCGATCAGGCTCTGCGCTTCAACGCTGGAAATGGTGAAGGGCTTGTCGACCACCACGTGCTTGCCCGCTTGCAGGGCCGCTTGCGCCAGGCTGAAATGCGCTTCGTTGGGCGCGGCGATGACGACCAGTTCGATCGATGGGTCGGCAAACAGCTGCGCGGGTTCCGCATACACGGTCGCGTGCGGCCAATCCTTGTGCACGAGCTCGGGCTTGCTCGAGGCGACGGCCGCCAGTTCCAGGGCATCGATGGTGGACAGGACGGGAGCGTGGAAGGTGGAGCCGGCAAAGCCGTAGCCGACGAGGCCGGTCTTGATCTTGTTCATGGCGTGTTCACAGGTGCGTGGAAGAATCCATGATCATACCCGCAAGCGGGCGGCGGCAGCGCTGCTGCGATGTTGCTGCGCTGCCGCCGCACAGACATTACTTCAGACTCCAGACGTATTGCACCTTGACGCTGGCGCCGACAGGCTTGCCGCCGGCGAGGGCCGGCTTGAACGTGCACTTGGCGATGCCGGTGCGCGCCGCTTCGTCGAGGGCCGGATGGCCGCTGCTTTTGACGACGCTCGAATTCGTTACCTTGCCGGCGGCATCGACGTCGAAGGACATGTTGACCGTGCCCTCCTCCTTCGCCTGCCGCGATGCGGCTGGCCAGACCGGTTTGCCGCAGACGCCAAAGTCGATGACGGGGCGGCGCTCCAGCACGGGAGCGCTGTCGGCGGCGACGGCCTGGCCGTAGATGCCGAGGCAGGTGCCGGCGAGGGCCAGCAGCGGCACGGCCGCCTTCCAGTTCAGGGTGTGTGGTGCGGGGCGCAGCAATCGTTTGATACGTGACATAAGATCTCCTCCGTTGGCCGCCTGGGCCAGGTGGTGGGTTGAGAACTGGAGGCGTTCCAGTTCCGAGAGTGCAAGAGCCAGACGCCGCGGTTCGCCCAGTTGTCTTGCTGCGAAATCATCTGCAATGTGTTCGCGCTCGAGGCGCACGCCGCGTGAAATCCACCAGACGGCAGGGTGGAAGAACAGCAGCGCCTCGATGGCGTTTTGCAGCAGGTTGATCAGATAATCGTGGCGCCGGATGTGCGCCAGTTCGTGCGCCAGCAGCGCGTCGAGCAGGTGCGGCGGCATGCCGGTCAACAGCGCGGCGGGCACCAGCACCATGGGGCGCCAGATGCCGGCCGTGAGCGGGCTGGCGATGTTGTCGAGCACGCGCAGCCGCACGGGCCGCATCACGCCCGCATCGTGCGCCATGCGCGACAGCCTGGTCTGCAGTGGTCCATGCGTGGTGCCCGTGTTCCTGGCACTGCGCTCTATCCAGACCATGCCCAGTGCCATGCGCACGGCCAGCACGGCGGCGCACAGGGCCCACACGCCGACGACGGCGCGCAGCAGCAGGTCCAGGTCGGGCAGGCTGTCGGGCGCCAGCAGGGCGGCCGGCAGCAAGGCGCTGGAGTACAAGGCGCCCGTGGCATCGCCGCCGGCCAGGCGCAGATACAAGCCCGCCGCCGGCCATGCCATGCAGGCCAGCAGGGCGCCGCAACCGACGGCGTAGCGCGCTTCCGGACGCGCATTGCGCAGAGCTGCCCGCGCCAGCGCCGTGGCGCAGCCGATCAGCAAGCCTTGCCACAGGAAGTGCAGCAGGGTCCAGCCCAGCGCTGGGACGAAGCCGCTCATGACTGATCGTCCTTGAGCATTTTTTCGATCTCTTCGCGTTCGGCGCGCGACACGCCCGTGCGCAGCGCCGCCAGCACCAGCGCCTTGGCCGAACCGGCAAAGGCCTTCTGCATCAATTCCTTGAGCAGATTCGTCTGCAGGCTGTCCTGCGCCTGGGCCGGCGCATACACGTGCGAGCGCTGGCTTTCGTCGCGGATCAGCAAGCCCTTGCCGTGCATGATCTGCATCAGGCGCAGCACGGTGCCATACGTGATGGCCGGCTTGGCCAGCGCCATCGCCTCGTGCACCTGCTTGGCCGTGGCGGCGCCCAGCGGCCACAGCGCCTGCAGCAGATCGAGTTCGGCTGCCGTCGGTTTCGGGATGTCGTGCGTCTTGGCCATGCGGTTTTCCTCTTGCCTGAAATTCAATATGGCTAGATTAATCGTTGTAGACAGAAATGTATACTTTAATTTTCGCAGGCCTTCAAATGCCCTTCAGGGCAGCGGAAAAATCTAGACAAAGCTGTTTATAACCGTTCTGTGCAGGCGAAAAAAAAGACGCCGCAGCGTCTTTTTTTTTGGTGCGAGGAGAGTTATCCCGCCAGCTTGGCTTTCAGCAGTTCCGTCAGCTGGGCCGGGTTGGCCTTGCCCTTGGACGCTTTCATGGCCTGGCCGATCAGCGCGTTGATCGCCGCTTCCTTGCCGGCGCGGTACTGCTCCACCGATTTGGCGTTGGCCGCCAGCACTTCATCGACGATGGCTTCGAGGGCGCCAGTGTCCGAGATCTGCTTCAGGCCCTTGGCGTCGATGATGGCGTCGACCAGGTTCTCGTCGTTCGATTTCGCTTCCCACATGCCGGCGAAGACTTCCTTTGCCGCCTTGTTCGAGATCGTGCCGTCGGCGATGCGCTTGAGCATGGCGGCCAATTGCGCGGCGGAGACGGGGGCGTCGTCCAGGTCCACGCCTTCGCGGTTCAAGGTCGACGCTACGTCGCCCATCAGCCAGTTGGCGGCGGCCTTGGCATTTTCCTTGCCGGCCTTGTCGACCACGGCGACGAAATAGGTGGCCATGGCTTTCGACTGCGTCAGCACCAGCGCATCGTAATCCGGCAGTGCGTATTCGCTGATGAAACGCGCGCGCATGGCGGCCGGCAGTTCCGGCATCGATGCCTTGACTGTTGCGATCCACTCTGGCGAGATGACCAGCGGCGGCAGGTCCGGATCCGGGAAGTAGCGGTAATCCTGGGCGTCTTCCTTGCTGCGCATTTCGCGCGTTTCCTTGCGGTCCGGATCGTACAGGCGCGTCGCTTGCACGACCTTGCCGCCGTCTTCGATCAGTTCGATCTGGCGGCGTACTTCCACGTGCACGGCTTCTTCGATGAAGCGGAAGGAGTTCAAGTTCTTGATTTCGCAGCGGGTGCCGAATTCCTTCTGGCCGACAGGGCGCACGGAGACGTTGACGTCGCAGCGGAACGAACCTTCCTGCATGTTGCCGTCGCAAACGCCCAGCCACATGACCAGCGAGTGCAGGGCCTTGGCGTAGGCCACGGCTTCGGCGGCGCTGCGGATTTCCGGTTCCGAGACGATTTCCAGCAGCGGCGTGCCGGCGCGGTTCAAGTCGATGCCGCTCATGCCCGCATAGTCTTCATGCAGCGACTTGCCGGCGTCTTCTTCCAGGTGGGCGCGCGTCAGGTTGACGGTCTTGGTGACGAATTCGCCGTCCTTCTCGTAGCCGAAGGTCAGGGCGCCGCCGATGACGACGGGGTCTTCGAACTGGCTGATCTGGTAGCCCTTGGGCGAATCGGGATAAAAATAGTTTTTGCGCGCGAAGACCGAGTGCGGCGCGACGGTGGCGCCCACGGCCAGGCCGAAGCGGATCGCGCGGTCGACGGCCTGCTTGTTCATCACGGGCAGCACGCCTGGCAGGGCCAGGTCGACGGGGCTCGCCTGCGTATTGGCGTCGGCGCCGTACTTGATCGGCGAACCGCTGAAAATTTTGGATTCGGTCGTGAGCTGCACGTGGTTCTCAAGACCGATGACGACTTCCCATTGCATAGTGTTCTCGCTTATTTTTTGGTGGCGCCGCCTGGGCGGCGCAAATTTTTTCTTAGATGCCGGCCGGGCTGCGCGTATGCCAGTCCGTCACTTGCTGGAACTGGTGGGCGACGTTCAGCAGCTTGGCTTCGCCAAAATAATTGCCGATGATTTGCAGGCCGACGGGGCGCTTGCCGTTTTTCTCGCCTGCGCCGAAACCGCATGGTATCGACATGCCGGGCAGGCCGGCCAGGCTGGTCGACAGGGTGTAGATGTCGGCCAGGTAGTTCGCCACCGGGTCGTCCGTCTTGTCGCCCAGGTCCCAGGCGACGGTCGGCGCGACCGGCCCCATGATGACGTCGCAGACGGCGTTCGGGCCATTCAGGACGGCGTCGAAATCCTGCGCGATCAGGCGGCGGATCTTTTGCGCCTTCAGGTAGTAGGCGTCGTAATAGCCGTGGCACAGCACATAGGTGCCGACCATGATGCGGCGCTGCACTTCCGGGCCGAAGCCCTGGGCGCGCGACTTCTTGTACATGTCCTGCAAGTCCTTGTACTCGGTGGCGCGGTGGCCGTAGCGCACGCCATCGTAGCGCGACAGGTTCGACGACGCTTCGGCCGGGGCGATCATGTAGTAGGCGGGAATCGACAGGGCCGTGTTCGGCAGCGAGATGTCGACCAGGGTGGCGCCCAGCTTTTCATACTGCGCCAGCGCGCCGCGCACGGCCGCTTCCACGTCCTTGGCCAGGCCTTCGCCGAAGTATTCGCGCGGCACGCCGATGCGCAGGCCGGTAAGGGGTTGATCAAGACTGCGCGAAAAATCTTCCGCCACGCCGCCCTGTTCCGGCGACAGGCTGGTCGAATCGCGTTCGTCGAAGCCGGCCATGGCACTCAAGAGCAGGGCGCAGTCTTCGGCCGAGCGGGCCATCGGGCCGCCCTGGTCCAGCGACGAGGCAAAGGCGATCATGCCGAAGCGCGAGACGCGGCCATACGTCGGCTTGATGCCGGTGATGCCGCAAAAAGCGGCCGGCTGGCGGATCGAGCCGCCCGTGTCGGTGCCGGTGGCCGCCGGCGTCAGACCGGCCGCCACGGCGGCGGCCGAGCCGCCCGACGAGCCGCCCGGCACGGCCTTCTTGTCCCACGGGTTCTGCACGGCGCCGAAGGCCGAGTTCTCATTGCCGGAGCCCATGGCGAATTCGTCGCAATTGACCTTGCCCAAGGTGACCATGCCGGCCGCCTGGAATTTTTCCACGACGGTGGCGTCAAACGGGCTGGCGTAGTTGGCCAGCATTTTCGAGCCGGCCGTCGTGCGCCAGCCTTTTGTGACGAACAAGTCCTTGTGCGCGATCGGCACGCCCGTCAACGGCGTGGCCGTGCCGGCGGCGATGCGTGCATCCGCTTCGGCAGCTTGCGCCAGGGTCAGGGCACGGTCGACGTGCAAAAAAGCGTTCGACTTGTCCGCTTCGATGCGGTCGAGGAAATGCGTCGCCAGCGCAACGGCGGAAATTTCCTTGTTCTGCAAAAGCGTGGACAGCTGTTTGATGGATTTTGTATGCATGGCGTTTCTATTTTGATATTCGGCAAAAAGGCGGGAACAACGCAACGGCGTGTTTATTCGATGACCTTGGGCACCAGGTACAGGCCATCCTGTACCTTCGGCGCCACGGCCTGGTAGGCGTCGCGGCGGTTCTGTTCCGTGGCCAGGTCTTCGCGCAGGCGCAGGGCGATATTGTCCATGTGGGCGGCCAGCGGGTGGCTCAGGGGCGCCACGCCATCGGTATTGACGGCTTGCATTTGTTCTGCCAGTGCAAAAATCTTGTTCAATTGGGCCAAAGACGTGACGGCCTGGTCGTCGGCCATTTCAAGTTGGGCCAGGTGGGCGATGCGTTTTACGTCGGAGAGTGTCAGGGACATGGCGAATGGCGCGGAGTGCCGCGCATTAGTATTAAGTTGGCGTTTTGATAAAACGCGGGTATTTACTGCTATTTTGCTCACAAAAATCGAGGAATGCCGCGTAACTCGCGGCTGCAAGAGTCGCACTTTTCCATGGTTTTTGAGCAAATCGCATTCAAATTATAAGGTAGAATGGCGGGTTAATGCGTTGCCGGCGCTGATGGACCGCTGCCGCAGCATAGAAAAGATTGCGCAAGCGCCAAGCGAAACCCGAAAAAATCGCCTCCACGGATTTTCAGGGTGCCTGAAAGCGCCCGCTTTGAAACTCCCCATAAACAGCTTTTGCGCAGCTCGATGCGCTACAGGACACTCATGTTTGGTTTTTTACGCAGGTATATCTCCACCGATCTGGCCATTGACTTGGGCACGGCCAACACCCTTATTTATGTACGCGGCCTCGGTATCGTCCTGGACGAACCATCCGTCGTCGCCATCCGCCAGGAAGGCGGTCCGAATGGCAAGAAGACCATTCAGGCAGTCGGCAAGGAAGCCAAGCAGATGCTGGGCAAAGTGCCGGGCAATATCGAAGCGATCCGTCCGATGAAAGATGGCGTGATCGCCGACTTCACCGTGACCGAGCAAATGCTCAAGCAATTCATCCGCATGGTGCACGATTCGAAATTCTTCCGTCCATCGCCGCGCATCATCATTTGCGTGCCTTGCGGTTCGACTCAGGTCGAACGCCGCGCGATCCGCGAATCGGCCCTCGGCGCCGGCGCTTCGCAGGTGTATCTGATCGAAGAGCCGATGGCAGCTGCCATTGGCGCGGGCTTGCCCGTGTCGGAAGCGACCGGCTCGATGGTGGTCGACATCGGCGGCGGTACCACGGAAGTGGGCATCATCTCGTTGGGCGGCATGGTCTATAAGGGTTCCGTGCGCGTGGGCGGCGACAAGTTCGATGAAGCCATCGTCAACTACATCCGCCGCAACTACGGCATGCTGATCGGCGAACAGACGGCCGAAGCCATCAAGAAAGCCATCGGTTCGGCTTTCCCTGGTTCGGAAGTGAAGGAAATGGAAGTCAAGGGCCGCAACCTGTCCGAAGGCATCCCGCGTTCGTTCACCATTTCCAGCAACGAGATCCTCGAAGCGCTGACCGACCCGCTGAACAACATCGTCTCGGCCGTGAAAAACGCGCTGGAACAGACGCCGCCGGAACTGGGCGCCGACATCGCCGAAAAAGGCATGATGCTGACGGGCGGCGGCGCACTGCTGCGCGACCTCGACCGCCTGCTGATGGAGGAAACCGGCCTGCCGGTGCTGGTGGCCGAGGACCCGCTCACCTGCGTGGTGCGCGGTTCCGGGATGGCACTGGAACGTATGGACAAGCTCGGCTCGATCTTCTCCTACGAATAATCTGACAGAAGGGCCGGAAACCAATCCGGCCTTTTTTTGGTTTTGGCACCGGCGTTTGACCGGGGCCTGCACGTTGGCGCACTGCGCCTGGCCTGATCATTGGAAGTCATGGAATACAGTCCTCCGCCACTTTTCAAACAAGGCGCCTCCGCCCGCGTCAAGATGATGGTGTTCGCCGGCATTTCTATCGCCCTGCTGCTGGTCGATTCGCGCATGCACGCGCTGACGGCCGTGCGCCAGGCGGTCGGCACCGTGCTGTATCCGGTGCAGATGGCGGCCCTGGTGCCGCGCGACGTGGCGCTTGGCGTCGGCAATTACTTTTCTTCGTTGTCCGCCCTGGAAAAACAGGTGCGCGACCTGAAGCATGAACAGATCGCCTCGGCGCAGATCCTGCAGCAGGCGCAGCTCAACATCGTTGAAAACAACCATTTGCGCAAGCTGATGGAAGCGCGCGAGCGCGTCCCCGTCAAGACCATGATGGCCGAAGTGCTGTACGACACGCGCGATTCGGCCACGCGCAAGATCGTGCTCGATCGCGGTATCCAGCATGGCGTGGAACTGGGCCGCCCCGTGATCGACAACCTCGGTGTGGTGGGGCAAGTCACGCGCGTGTTTCCGTTTACCTCCGAAGTGACGCTTTTGACCGATGAAGAACAGGCCATTCCCGTGCAGCTGCTGCGCAATGGCGTGCGCAGCGTGGCCATCGGCCGCGGCAAGTCCGGCACCATGGAGCTGCGCTTCACGGCCCCCAGCGCCGACATCCAGATCGGCGACATCGTCATTACCTCGGGCCTCGACGGCCTGTACCCGGCCGGCCTGGCCGTGGCGCGCGTGACCCTGGTCGAGCGCAATGCGCATGGCCCGTTCGGCCGCGTCGTGTGCCAGCCGCTGGCCGGCATCGAACGCAACACCCAGTTGCTCATCCTCATGACGTCGCCCGAGATTCCGCCGCGTCCGCCCGCCGAAGATATCAAGACGGGCCGCAAGATCGCCGGCAAGATGGCGCCGATCAAGGACCCTGCCAAGGAGGCTGCCGCTGCTGCAGCGCCTGCCGTCAAGCCGCTTGCCGCCGCCGCTGCGGCGCCCGCGCCCGCAAAACCTGCGACGCCCGCGCCCGCACCTGCCGCCGTGCCACCGAAGGAAGCGACACGATGAACCGCCCGCATTACATCCTGCTGCCGGTCAGCCCCCTGTTCATCGGCTTTTCCCTGCTGTGCGCTTTTTTGCTGAACCTGCTGCCGTGGGGGCAGTTCGTCGGCGTGCCCGATTTCGTCGCGCTGGTGCTGGTCTTCTGGGGCATCCACCAGCCGCGCAAGGTCGGCATCGGCGTGGCCTTCTTCATGGGCCTGATGATGGACGTGCACGACTCGACCCTGCTGGGAGAGAATGCGCTGGCCTATACCTTGCTGTCGTATTTCGCCATCATGATGCACCGCCGCGTACTGTGGTTCCCCATCATGACGCAGGCGCTGCACGTGCTGCCGCTGCTGCTGCTGACGCAGGCGCTGCAATTGCTGACGCGCTTGATCGTCTCGGGCCGTTTCCCCGGCTGGCTCAATTTCATCGAGAGCTTCGTCGCCGTCGCCCTGTGGCCCATCGTCACGTGGATATTGCTCGCGCCGCAGCGCCGCGCCGTGGACCGCGACCATAACCGGCCGATCTGACGAGCGCCTGCCATGACTGAACTCAAGAACACCGAGCGCGAACTGCATTTTTTCCGCATGCGCCTGACCATCCTGGGCGCGCTCGTCTTCGTCTGCTTTTCGCTGCTGCTGGCGCGCTTCATCTGGCTGCAGGTGATCAAGCACGAGGACTATGCGACCAAGGCTGAAGACAACCGCATCGCCGTGGTGCCCATCGTGCCCACGCGCGGCCTGATCCTCGACCGCAACGGCGTGGTCCTGGCGCGCAATTACTCGGCCTATACGCTGGAAATCACGCCGTCGAAATTGAGCGCCAGCCTCGATTCCGTGATCGACGAGCTGTCGACCCTGGTGCAGATCGACATCAAGGATCGCCGCCGCTTCAAGAAGCTGCTGGAAGAATCGAAGAACTTCGTCAGCGTGCCGCTGCGCACGCGTTTGACGGACGAGGAAGTGGCGCGCTTCACGGCGCAGCGCTTCCGCTTCCCCGGCGTCGAAGTGCAGGCGCGATTGTTCCGCCAGTATCCGATGGGTGAAGTGGCCTCGCACGTGGTGGGCTTCATCGGCCGCATCAACCGCAATGAATCCAAGGCGCTGGAAGAGGGCGAGGACGCGGCCAACTACAACGGCACCGACCATATCGGCAAGGAAGGCCTGGAAAAAAGCTACGAAAAGCAGCTGCACGGCACCACCGGCTACGAAGAAGTGGAAGTGTCGGCCGGCGGGCGCGCCATGCGCACCTTGTCGCGCACGGCGGCCACCCCCGGCAACAACCTGATCCTGTCGATCGACATCGAACTGCAAAAAGTGGTCGAGGAAGCGTTCGGCGAATGGCGCGGCGCGGCCGTGGCCATCGACCCGGCTACGGGCGACATCCTCGCCTACGTGTCCAAGCCCGGCTACGACCCGAATCTGTTCGTCGACGGCATCGACCAGCAAAGCTGGAATGAACTCAATACCTCGCTGGACCGGCCGATGGTCAACCGTCCCCTGTCCGGCACCTACGCGCCCGGCTCGACCTTCAAGCCCTTCATGGCGCTGGCCGCGCTGGAACTGGGCAAGCGCACGCCGAGCCAGTCGATTTCCGATCCCGGTTTCTTCATCCTTGGCGGGCACACCTTCCGCGACGACAAGGTGGGCGGCCATGGCACGGTGGACATGCACAAGTCCATCGTCGTCTCGTGCAACACCTATTACTATCAGCTGGGCCGCGACATGGGCATCGACGCCATCCACGACTTCATGAAGCCGTTCGGTTTCGGCCAGCTGACGGGCATCGACCTGAATAACGAAAAGACGGGCGTGCTGCCGTCGACGGAATGGAAGCGCAACCGCTTCAAGACGCCGCAGCAGAAAAAATGGGTGGGCGGCGACACGATTTCGGTGAGTAACGGCTCCGGCTACAATTCCTACACGCCGCTGCAGATCGCCCACGCGACGGCCAACCTGGCCAACAACGGCGTGGTGATGAAGCCGCATCTGGTGAAGATCATCGAAGACGCCGCCACGCGCGCGCGCACCCTGACGGTGCCGAAGGAAAGCTACCGCATTCCGCTCAAGCAGGAAAACATCGACACCATCAAGCGCGCCATGGTGGGCGTGACGAGCGAGCAGGGCGGCACGGCCGCGCGCATCTTCACCGGCGTGCAGTACACGGTGGGCGGCAAGACGGGTACGGCGCAGGTGGTGGGCATCAAGAAAAACGAGAAGTACAATGCCAAGCTGCTGGCCGAGCGCCTGCGCGACAACGCCCTGTTTACGGCCTTCGCGCCGGCCGACAAGCCGCGCATCGCGATCGCCATCGTGGTGGAAAACGCGGGCTTCGGCGCCGGCGTGGCCGCGCCGATCGCGCGCAAGGCACTCGACTACTACCTGCTGGGCAAGCGCCCGAGCGACAAGGAAAGGGACACCACCAAGGTGCCCAAGGAAGATGTCGACGAAGTGCGCACCCTGGAAGAAATCACGGACGAGCAGGCCGCCCCGGCACCTGCCAGGCAATAAGGAAGCACATGCCCATTAACGAGAGGCGCTCGCTGTGGCGGCGCGCCAAACCCTACCTGGCGGTGTTCGATCCGCCGCTGATGATCATCATCCTGATGCTGCTCAGTACCAGCCTGCTGACCCTGTATTCGGCCAGCATCGGCATTCCCGGCAAGATCGAGGATCACCTGCGCAACATCCTGCTGTGCTTTTTCGTCATGTGGGTGGCGGCCAACGTCACGCCGCAGATGATGATGCGCATCGCCGTGCCCGTGTACACGGTATCGGTGATCTTGCTGGTGGCCGTGGCGCTGTTCGGCACCATCAAGCTCGGTGCGCGGCGCTGGCTGCATATCGGCGTGATCGACATCCAGCCGTCCGAATTCCTGAAGATCGCCACGCCGCTGATGCTGGCCTGGTTCTTCCAGCATAATGCGGGCGCCCTGCGCTGGAAGTCGTTCCTGATGGCGGCCGTGCTGCTGCTGGTGCCCGTCTACCTGATCGCGCGCCAGCCCGACCTGGGCACGGCGCTGCTGGTGGTGGCGGCCGGCTTTACCGTCATCTTCCTGGCCGGCCTGTCGTGGAAGGTGCTGGCCGGCTTGCTGATCACCTTTGTTTCCTGCCTGCCGATCGCCTGGTCGCACCTGCATGATTACCAGCGCGACCGCGTGATGATGCTGATCGACCCGACCAAGGACCCGCTGGGCAAGGGCTTTCATATCATCCAGTCCATCATCGCCATCGGTTCCGGCGGCATGACGGGCAAGGGCTGGACGCACGGCACGCAGGCCCACCTGGAATTCGTTCCGGAGCGCACGACCGATTTTATTTTTGCCGTATATTCCGAGGAATTCGGCCTGGTCGGTAATTTGATCCTGATGCTGATGTATTTGCTGCTGGTGGGACGGGGGATGATGATCGCCGCCAACGCCCCCAGTTTTTTCACTCGCCTGCTGGCAGGAGCGATAACTATGATTTTCTTTACGTACGCCTTTGTAAACATGGGCATGGTCAGCGGCATCGTGCCGGTGGTCGGCGTCCCCCTCCCATTCCTCAGCTATGGCGGCACCGCGCTGCTGACCCTGGGCGTGGCCACCGGTATCCTGATGAGTATTCAGCGCCACCGCAAGCTGGTGCAGACCTGATGCGCGCGCCTTTCGACACCTTCGCCATGCGCGGATTGAGCCTGGCGGTCTTGCTGACCCTGGCCGCCTGCGGCACCACGCCGCAAAAGCCCGCATCGAATAACGTGCCGCTGCCGTCCGGCGGCAAGGTCAAGGTGCCCGTGCGCCAGGATTCCACCTTGCCGGTATTGCCGGCGGCCGGCTCCGGGCGCGGCGGCTACTACAAGGATGACGGTCCAGGCGACAATCCGCCCGCCAACCTGCGCGACGTACCCGATGCGGAAGTGCGCAACGAGCCGTATTCGACGCGCTCGAACCGCCCGTATGTCGTCTTCGGCAAGACCTACACGCCGATCACCGACAACGAACCGTTCAAGCAGAAGGGCACGGGCACCTGGTATGGCAAGAAGTTCCATGGCCAGCGCACCTCGTCGGGCGAAATCTACGATATGTACAAGATGACGGCGGCCCACCCGACCTTGCCGATTCCATCGTATGCGCGCGTGACGAGCATCGACAGCGGCCAGCAGGTGATCGTGCGCATCAACGACCGCGGCCCGTTTCACGCCACGCGCGTGATCGACGTGTCCTATACGGCGGCGCTGAAACTGGGCTTCCTCGGCAAGGGCAGCCACCAGGTGGTCGTCGAGCGCCTGCTGCCGGCCGATATCGACGCCATCCTGGCCGCTCGCGCGGCGCCGAAGCCGGTGCCGTCGGTGGTAGCCAGGTCGATCGATACGCCGGCCGACAGCGAACCGGAAATGCGCGCCGTGGTGCAGCCTGAAATCACCGCGCTGTCAGCGGTCGATGCCACCGTGGCCGCGCCCGCGCCAGCGGCGCTGGCCACCGGCTTCTACCTGCAGCTGGGCGCCTATTCGCGTGCGGACAATGCGGAAGCGGGCCGCGCGCAACTGGCGCCGTATGCGCAAACGCTGGGCAATCTCGATGTGGTGCCGGCCGGCCCGTTGTTCCGCCTGTACGGCGGACCGTTCACGAGCCGCACCGATGCGGCGCGCGCGGCGGCCAGCCTGCCGGCGTCGGCGGGTGTCAAACCGATCGTCATTGAGAGATGAGCGCAGGTCGGATTAGCGTGCAAGCGCGTAATCCGACACCATGGTTGGCGTCGCTGGCGTTGTCGGATTGCGCGCAAGCGCTAATCCGACCTACCTGGCTGAAGCACAGTGAGCATAGCAGGTTGCCTATGCCGGACGCGCAGTAGGTTTGGTCCGGCGCTTATTTACAGGAGCGCAGTTCCTGCTCCGGGAACTGCGCCTTGATTTTCTCCAGCCGCGCGCGCGTGGCCGCGTCGAGGTCGCGGAACTGGTAAGCGAATTGCTTGCTGGCGCTGTAGCGCGGCGCGATGCGGGCGCTGTGCACACCCTGTTTGTTGAGCATTGCCAGCTGGCTTTGCGCGCTCGTTTCCGACTTGAACACGCCCAGTGAAATGCCCCAGCGCAGCGGGCTGCTTTCGTTCATGATGAAGTAATTCGTCACGCCCAGCTGCTTCAATTCGCCGGCCTTGCGGTCGGCGCCTTCCTTGCTGCCTTGCGGCGGGATGTACACCATATAGCTGGAAATGTCCTGGCCGGCCACGTTGCGGCGCGACTGGCGGTCGCCCAGGTCCAGCGCCGCCACTTGCGCTTCGAAGCGGCGGCCGTCGGCCAGCAGGAAATTGCCCACTTCCGTGCACGCATACGATGGCGCCGCCGCTGGCGCGGCCGCGGCTGCCGCGCCTTCGGCTGCTGGTAGCGCGGCAGGCGCCGTGGCCTGCTCCTGCGTCAGCAAGGTGAGCTTGCTCGCCTGCAGCTGGTTTTTCAGGCGCGCCGGTTCGCGCGTCTCGGCGCGAAAACTGCCCAGATAACCCTGGCCGATGGCCAGCACCAGCAGGTTGACGCCGGCCAGCAGCCAGAAGACGAATTTCAGCATACGTGGTTTCCTTGTGTTCCCGCGGCCCCGGCGCGCGCGGCCGCCTGCAGGCCGATCATGACGATATTATCGACCAGGTGCAGCGGCACCGCCAGCGCCAGGGCCGGTGCGATGCGCGGCGCGGCGCCGCCAGACAGCAGGCAGGCGCTGGCGCCGTGCATGCGCACGGCCCGTTCGATGGCCCCCGCCTGGGCCGCCAGGCAGCCGGAGAGGATGGCGTCGTCCGTGTTGTCGGCAAAGCCGGCCGGCAGCATGGCGTCGCTGGCGATTTGCGGCAGCTGCGCCGTGTTGCGCGCCAGCGAACTGGCCATCAATCCCAGTCCCGGCAAGATCATCCCGCCGAGGAAAAGGCCATCGGCCGTGACGGCGTCGATGGTGGTGGCCGTGCCGCAGTTGGCGACGATGACGGCCTGGGCAGGCGCCAGCGCCTGCGCGCCGATGGCGGCGGCAAAGCGGTCGCAACCCAGCTGCGACGGCGCGCGGTAGCCATTCGTCAGGCCCGCCAGCTGCGGCAGCGAGACAAAGTCACGCGGCGCGACCGGCAGCATGGCGCGCAGGCGCGTGCCGATATTGGCGCCCGCCACGTTCGACAGCAGCGCCTCGTGGATGGCGAGTGGCGCCCACTGCGCGGCAAGGGTGTCGATCTGCGCATGCGCGACGGCGCCGCTGGCCAGCCAGCCGCCGGCGGCACTGTCGGCGGCCACGAGTGCCCATTTGATGCGCGTATTGCCGGCGTCGATCAGCAGCAGCATGTGCTTACTCCCCCAGCAGGCGCAAGGATACGTCGCCGGACATGACTTCCTGCAGGCCGCCGTCGGTGCGCAGCAGCAGGCGGCCCAGGTGATCCACGCCGGCCGCCACGCCTTGCTGCAGCAGCTGGCCATTGTCGAGGATTTTCACGTGCCGGCCCTGCCAGGCATGCAGCAGGTTCCAGCGCTCCGTAAACGGCGCGAAGCCCGTGTCGTCGAATTCGGCCAGCACGCCGGCCAGGCGGCTGAGCAGGGCCGCCACCAGGGTATTGCGTTCCATCTGCGCCAGCCAGGGCACGGCCGAGACGCTGCGGCCGATCTGCCGTTCCAGCGCATCGGGCATCAGCAGATTGATGCCGCAGCCGATGACGGCCCACACGCCGCCGTCGGGCGCCTGCTGCGTTTCGACGAGGATGCCGGCCAGTTTATGGCCATCCTTGAGCATGTCGTTCGGCCATTTCAGTTGCACCGGCACGCCCAGCGAGGACATGGTTTCGGCCAGTGCCACGCCGACGGCCAGCGGCAATCCCACCAGTTGATGCAGCGGTCCCTTGAAGCGCCAGGCCAGCGAGAACATCAGGCTGGCGTCCGCCTGCGACACCCACGGCCGTCCGGCGCGCCCCCGTCCGGCCGTCTGCTGTCCCGCGATGCGCAGGATGGGGCCGGCCAGGGTGGCGCAGCGCGCCAGCAGGTCGGCGTTGGTCGATCCCGTTTCGTCGACCACCTCAATGCCTACGTGGGCGGCGCCGGTGGCGCAATGGGCGGCGATGGCCGCGCTGTTCAAGTCTGAGTGCTTCGTCATGGTGATAGGGTCAGTTGCGCGCCTTGTGCGGCGCATTCGCGAAGGCCCGGTCGTACACGGCATTGGGCAGCGCGCGCAGCAGCTTGGCGACGACGCCCATCTGCCACGGGATCACGCGGTAGCTGTCGCCGTCGGCGATGGCGCGCGCGGCGCGCGCGGCGAATTTTTCGGCCGGCATCAGGAAAGGCATGCGGTAGGCGTTGTGGCGCGTCATCGGCGTGTCGATGTAGCCGGGCGTGATGGTGACGACCTTGATGCCGGCCGGTTTCAATTCCAGGCGCAGCGATTCGCAGTAGCTGATGACGGCCGCCTTCGAGGCGCTGTAGGCTTCGGCGCCGGGCAGGCCGCGGATGCCGGCCACGCTGCCGATGCCCACCAGGCGTCCGCTGCCCTGGTTCTTCATGGCGGCGATGAAGGGCGCGAAGGTGGCGACGGTGGCCGTGACGTTGATGGCGATGAGGCGGGCGAAGGCGTCGAGGTCTTCCGCGTGTTCGCTCAGGGTGCCGTAGGACACGCCGGCGCTGGCGATGACGACGTCGATGCCGCCGGCATGGGCGATGAAGTCATCGGCCGCGCTTTTCAGGGCGGCGTGGTCGCAGACATCGACGGCGTAGGCGCGGTGGCGTTCAGGGTGGGGCAGGGAAGCGATCAGTTGCCGCAGGGTGTCGCCGCGGCGGGCCAGCAAGCCCAAATGGGCGCCCTGGCGCGCGTACCGCAGCGCCAGGGCGGCGCCCAATCCGCTCGACGCGCCCGTGATGAAAACGCGATGCATCAGGCGATGCCCGGGCGCGCCAGGGAAGTGGCCATGCTTATTTCTTTTCCGCTTTGGCTTTCGCGACCAGCACGTCCATCACGGTGAGCGCCTGGGCGTTCAGCTGCTCTTCGTTCTTGGCCGACTTGCTGCCCTGGTCGGCTTGCGAAGGCGACGTGATGTAGCGGCCATCGATGGCGATCATGGGCCAGAACGTGACGTTATAGCCCTGCATCATGGCGTCCGCGCGGCGTACGCGGGCCGAGGTGCCCATCGAGCGGTAGGTGTCGATGAACTTCTGGCGGTCCACGCCCTGCTTGGCGACGAAGTCGAAGACGGCGTCGTCGGTATTCAGGCGGTTGCGTTCCACGTGCATGGCGTGGAAGACGCTGGTGTGCAGCTTGTCGACCAGGCCCATGGCTTGCAGGGTGAAGAACAGCCGCTGTTGCGGCGCCACGCTTTCATCGCGCGACACGTGCACGCGCTTGAAGACGATGTTGTCGCCCTGTTTCTTGACCCAGGCGGCCAGTTGCGGCTCGAGCACGTTGCAATGCGGGCAGTAATAGGCGAAGAATTCCGTCACTTCGATTTTCTTGCCCGATTCCGTCGCCTGCGGCGTGGGCAGGGTTTCGTATTCGACGCCGTTCTTCGGGTCGGCCGGCGAGGCCGATGCGCCCATGGCGGCGGTGCACAGTGCGGCGGCGATCAGGATGTTCTTCAGAAAACGCATGCTGGTTCCTTATTTTTGGTTGCGGACGACGGCGACATCGATGCCGTTTTCAGACAGTTTGGTGCGCGCGCGGTTCATCGCTTCGAGCTGGTTGAACGGCCCGACGCGCACGCGGTGCAGCACGCCGGCATCGGTGCTGCGGTCGCTGATGGCCGCTTCGAAGCCGAGCAGCGCCAGTTTGCCGCGCGTGCTTTCGGCGTCCGACATGTCATGGAAGGCGCCGGCCTGCAGATAATAAATCCATTTGTCGCTGGCTGCATCGGCCTTGGCTTCTTTCACGTCGGCCTTCGCTTGCGGTGCTGGCGCCGCGGGTGCCGCCGCCGGCGTTTTCGGCGCCGGCTTGTCTTTCAACGTACCGATCAATTCCTGCAGCGCATCCGGTGGCGGCGCCTTCGGCTGCTGCGCTGGCGCGGGCGCCGGTGCGGCAGGCTGCGTTGGCGTGACGATCTCGCGTGGCTCCTTGGAGAAGTCGCGCGCCGCTTCCTTGGCCGCTTCCTTGTTGCCGTACATCGGCTTGTTCGGGTCGGCGATCTGGCCGGCCGTCGGTTCGGCCGATTTGCCGGCCTTGCCCGACTTGTCGGTGAACGGCGAGGCGCCCTTGGTGATCACCAGGGCGACCACGACGGCGATACCCAGGCCGATGACCAGGCCGATGATGATGCCGACCAGGGTGTTGCCCTGCTGGCGCCGGGTCGAAGAGAAGCGGGAAACATGATTCATTGACGGTTTGACCTTCGCGATTACATTTTGTTTGGCGCGGACACGCCGATCAGTGCCAGGCCGTTGCGCAATACCTGGCGCGCGGCGATGACGAGAGCCAGGCGGGCCATCTTGACGGCTTCGTCCTCGACCAGTACTTTTTCGGCGAAATAGAAGCTGTGCAGGTTGGCGGCCAGGTCGCGCAGGTAGAAGGCGACTTGATGCGGTCCCAGTTCCGCTTGCGCGCGCGCCAGCATTTCCGGGTAGGCGGCCAGGGTCGCCAGCAGGGTCGCTTCGGTCGGCGCCGTGAGTGGGGACAAATCAACGCCGGCGACCGTGCTTTCATCGCCGCCCCAGTTTTCCAGGATGCGGCAGATGCGCGCATGCGCGTACTGCACGTAATAGACGGGGTTTTCATCGGTGGTTTTCAGCGCCACGTCGACGTCGAAGACGAATTCCGTGTCGGCCTTGCGCGAGATCAGGAAGAAGCGCACGGCATCGCGGCCCTTGGCGATGTCGCCGCCGCCCGACCATTCGATCAGGTCGCGCACGGTCACGTAGGAGCCGGCGCGCTTCGAGATCTTGACTTCTTCGCCGTCCTTCATGACGGTGACCATCTTGTGCAGCACGTAGTCGGGGTAGCCTTGCGGAATGCCCATGTCGACCGCCTGCAGGCCGGCGCGCACGCGCGCGATGGTGCCGTGGTGGTCGCTGCCCTGGATATTGATGGCCTGCACGAAGCCGCGCTGCCATTTCACCAGGTGATACGCGACGTCGGGCACGAAATACGTGTAGGTGCCGTCCGTCTTGCGCATCACGCGGTCCTTGTCGTCGCCGAAGTCGGTGGTGCGCAGCCACAGCGCGCCATCCTGCTCGTAGGTATGGCCGGCCTTGATCAGGGTTTCGACGGCGCTGTTGACCTTGCCGTCCGCGTACAGCGACGATTCCAGGTAGTAATTGTCGAACTTCACGCCGAACGCCTGCAAGTCGATGTCCTGTTCGTTGCGCAGGTAGGTGACGGCAAACGGGCGGATCGAGTCGATGTCTTCCACGTTGCCATTGGCCGTGGCAGGCTGGCCATCGCTGGCCGAGACGGTCTTGCCGGCCTTGAAGTCGTTGGCGATGTCGGCGATGTAGTCGCCGTTGTAGGCGGACTCGGGCCATTCGGCGTCGCCGGGCTTGAAGCCGCGCGCGCGCGCTTGCACGGAATTGGCCAGGGTCTGGATCTGCACGCCCGCGTCGTTATAGTAGAACTCGCGCGTCACTTGGTAGCCTTGTGCGTCGAACAGCGAGGACAGGGCGTCGCCCAGGGCCGCCTGGCGGCCGTGGCCCACGTGCAGCGGACCGGTCGGGTTGGCCGAGACGAATTCCAGGATGACTTGCTTGCCGGCGCCTGCCGTGCTGCGGCCATAGCTGTCGGCTTCGCTCAAGATGGTTTTCACGACGGCCTGCTTGGCGGCGTTTGACACGCGCACGTTGATGAAGCCGGGACCGGCGATTTCCACTGCCTCGACCAGACCCTTGCCGGCCGGGTTGGCCAGCACGGCCGTCACGATGGTTTGCGCCAGTTCGCGGGGATTCTGTTTCAGCTGCTTGGCCAGTTGCATGGCGATATTGCAGGCGACGTCGCCATGCGATGCATCGCGTGGTCGCTCGAGCACCACGGTAGGCTCAAGCGTAGTGCCGGCCAGGACGGGAGCGAGGGCGGCCTGGAACAGGGCGATGATTTCTTGTTTCTGTTGGGCGAGCATGAGCAGGATGGCGGTGGAACCGCGTTAAGAATGAATAGAATGAATCAAAAAGCAAAACGGACGGCAAGTACACAAGCCGCCCAGACTGCGTTAATTATACTGGTTTGCCGCCGGGAACAATACGCCAGCCGGCAGTGTTCCCGTGCTGGCGCGTTTCACGATATTATCAGGACAGCATGCCCATGTTGGTGCGCGAAAACGTCAGCATGGCGCATTCTGCTTGTATATATGCAGTTTTTTGCCGCAATTTACATGTATCGCTGCAATCGCTTGGGCCAGAGGGCGCCACAAACGCTACAATCGACCCTTTATTGATGACGCGCGGCCGCGACTTTGCCTCCATGCAGCCCGCCGCGCGCAGCCACACCGGATAACTATGAACAAGCGCCCCACGCTGAAATTGAAAACCAAGCCGGCGCCAGGCCAGGCTCCTGCCGCACCGAAATTGCGTCCCAGCTATCATCCCGACCTGAAACCGGTCTTGCAGCCAGGCTTCCAACCCGATTTGCGCGCCGACTCGCTGGCGTTTTGCCTGCTGGGCGCCGCCAATGCCGTAGCGCAAGTGCGTACGGGCACGGCCCTGCCGCAGGCGCTGGCCAAGGTGTTTACGCAATCGAACGCCAGCCCGCAGGCGCGCGGCGCCATCCAGGATATTTCCTACCGCACCATGCGCCAGCTGGGCCGCAGCGAAACTCTGGTCGGCCTGATGACGTCGAAGGCACCCGAGCCGCCGATGCTCGCCGCCTTGCTGTGCTGCGCGTTGTCCTTGATGTCGGCCGAGCCGGGCGAGCAGCCGTATGAGGAATTCACGGTGGTCGACCAGGCCGTCACGGTGGCCACCTCGCACCCTGACCTGGCGCACGCCAAGGGCATGGTCAACGCTGTCTTGCGCCGTTTCTTGCGCGAGCGCAAATCCTTGCTGGAAGCGGCCTTGCAGCAACCGTTGGCGCAATGGAATTATCCGCAGTGGTGGATCGACTCGCTGCGCCTGGCCTATCCGCGCGACTGGCAAGCCATTTTGACGGCCGGCAACGCCGTGCCGCCATTGACCTTGCGCGTGAATCGCCGCAAGAGCACGGTCGAAGCCTACCTGGCCGTGCTGCAGGAAGCGGGCATCGCCGCGCGCCAGGTGGGACCGTTCGCCGTGCGCCTGGACAAGCCGATCGGCGTGGCCTTGATCCCCGGCTTCGAGCAGGGTGTCGTTTCCGTGCAGGATGCCGGCGCGCAACTGGCCGCGCCGCTGCTGGACTTGCAGGACGGCATGCGCGTACTGGACGCCTGCGCGGCGCCGGGCGGCAAGACGTGCCACATCCTGGAACTGGCCGACGTGCAAGTGACCGCCATCGACGCGGACGCCAAGCGCCTGCCGCGTATCGCGGAAAACCTCGAGCGCCTCGGCCTGGACGCCACCCTGAAGGCGCAGGATGCGCAATCGAGCGCGTGGTGGGACGGCCAGCAGTACGACCGCATCCTGGCCGACGTGCCATGCACGGCCTCGGGCATCGTGCGCCGCCATCCCGATATCCGCTGGTTGCGCCGCAAGGGCGACGCGTTCCAACTTGCAACACTTTCATCCAAAATTCTGGACAACCTGTGGCAGATGCTGCGCCCCGATGGTAAATTGCTGTTCGTGACATGTTCATTGTGGCCGCAGGAGTCCGAGGCACAGGCGGCGGCATTTGCGGTGCGCAATAATGCGACCCGATTGACAGCGCCTGGCCAGCTGTTGCCGACCGGCAGCGCGGAGCAGGACCACGACGGTTTGTTCTATGCGCTATTCCAAAAAAATGCGGCTTGAGCGATTCGTCGAACCTTATCCTACGGACTACACCGGCACACCTGTGACAACACGACTCTTCCGACTCCTGGCCCTGCTGCTGATGCTGGCATGTATCATGCCACGCGCGCATGCCGCCGATATGGTCGAGATCACCCGTGCCTACATCGAGGCTAGCGAAGAGGGCTACAAGCTGGCCGCCACGTATTCCTTCGAGCTCAATCACGACCTCGATGATGCCGTCCAGCATGGCGTGCCCCTGTTTTTCACGACGGAAATCGAACTGACCCGGCCCCGCTGGTACTGGTTCGATGAAAAGGCCATCGTCGCGCGCCAGACCAGCCGGCTGTCGTACAACGTGCTCACGCGCCAGTATCATGTGTCGGGCGGCGGCTTGCAGCAAAGCTTCCCCACGCTCGACGATGCGCTGTTCCTGATCCGCCGCCCCAGCCGCTGGCTGGTGGCGCCGCGCGGCGCGCTGAAGGTGGGGCAGACGTATAACGTCACTTTGCGCATGGGCATGGACCGCGATTACCTGCCCAAGCCGATACAGGTCAATGCCTTCAATAACAGCGACTGGCGCCTGGCTTCGAATAAAAAAACCTTCTTGTATACGGCGGAGTAGTGAGTCAAGCATTGCGCTATCTGCTGGTGGTGGGCGGCGGCATTGTCAGTATCCTGCTGTTTCTGCTGGCGTCGGCTTCCGACAATTCCGGCTTTTTCGACCGCTACTACACCTGGCTGCTGGGCCTGAACGCGGCCGTGGCCGTGTCCCTGCTGGCGCTGGTGGGCATTTCCCTGGCCCGCCTGTACGCGCGCTACAAGAGCGGCAAGTTCGGCTCCAAGCTGATGACGCGCCTGGTGATGCTGTTCGCCGCCGTCGGCATCCTGCCAGGTCTCGTGATTTTCCTTGTCTCCGTGCAATTCGTCTCCCATTCCATCGAATCCTGGTTCAACGTCAAGATCGAAGCGGCGCTGGAATCGGGGATTGAGCTGGGCCGCGCCGGCCTCGATGCGGCCTTGGTCGAGCTCGACCACCGGGGCCACAAGGCGGTCGAAGAAATGGGCGCCGACCCGGTGGCCGGCCCGGCCGTGCTGACCAGCCTGCTGCGCGAAGAGGGCATGCAAAATGCCATGCTCGTCAGCGGCGACGGCGTGCTGCTGGCCAGCGCCGGGCCGCACAGCGCGGCCGACCTGCCGACGCCGGCCATGCTGGTGCAGGCGGCCTCTCCGGCCGGCTATGCCTCGGCCGAAGGGGGGCTGGAGTTGCACGACGATGGCACGGAGTCGGGCGGCGGCGGTTTCCGCTCGGGCCTGCCGGCATCGCTGGAAACGGCGGCCAGCCTGCGCCTGCGCGTGCTCGTGGCCGTGCCGGGGCCGTCCGTCTCGCCCCGCTACCTGCAACTGCTGCAGGCCGTGCCGCCCAAGCTGGCGACGAATGGCGAAGTGCTGCGCGCCGCCTACAGCGAATACAAGGAACGTTTCGTCGCGCGCGTGGGTCTGCGCAAGATGTACATGGAAATCCTCACCTTGACCTTGCTGCTGGCCATCTTTGGCGCCATCGGCAGCGCTTTCCTGATCGCGGGCAATTTGGCCCAGCCCCTGCTGCTGCTGGCCGAAGGCACGCGCGCCGTGGCCGAGGGCGACCTGTCGCCGCGTCCCATCGTCGCTACCAAGGATGAATTGGGCACCCTGACGCAGTCGTTCAACATCATGACGCGCCAGCTGCTCGATGCGCGCACGGCCGTGGAAAGCAACCGCGCCGCGCTGCAAAACGCCAAGGCCCACCTGGAATCGGTGCTGGCGAACATGTCGGCCGGCGTGATGGTGCTCGACGGCGACTTCAAGCTGGTGACTTGCAACGAGTCGGTCGAGCGCATCCTCCAGCATTCGGGCACGAGCATGGTGGGCCAGCCGCTGGCGCATATTGCTGGAATGGAAGAGTTTGGCGGCGCCATCATCAGCGCCTTCACGGCGCAAAGCGCGCAATCGGCGTCGGGCCGCAACCAGCAGCGTCTGCACTGGCAGCGGCAGATCGAGATTCCGCGCCGCCTGGGCAGTAGTGCCGACGAGCATGACATCACCCTGCTGGCGCGCGGCTCGCGCCTGCCGCTGGAGTCGGGCAGCGGCTACATCGTCGTGTTCGATGATATTTCCGACGTGATTTCCGCGCAGCGCTCGATCGCCTGGGGCGAGGTGGCGCGCCGCCTCGCGCATGAAATCAAGAATCCGCTTACGCCCATCCAGCTGTCGGCCGAGCGCCTGCAGATGAAACTCGAAGGCAAGCTGGAGCAGCCCGATGCGGACCTGCTCAGCCGCGCCACCACCACCATCGTCAAGCAGGTCGATGCGATGAAGCGCATGGTCGACGACTTCCGCGACTATGCGCGCACGCCGCCGGCCGTGCTCGTGCCGCTGCGCTTGAACGAGCTGATCGAAGAGATACTGAACCTGTACCTGCGCGGCGACGATGGCGACATCATCCACCCTTTGCTGGCGCCGAATCTGCCGATGGTGATGGGCGATCCGACCCAGTTGCGCCAGGTGATTCACAACCTGCTGCAGAACGCGCAGGACGCCATGGCCGACCTGCCGCCGGACTCGCCGCATCCGCGGATTGACGTGAGGACGGAAGCAATTCATTATCGCAGTGCGGACGGCGGCGTGAATATCGCCGTGCGGCTGGCCATCACGGACAATGGTCCTGGTTTTGCACCAAAAATCCTGGCGCGCGCGTTCGAGCCGTATGTGACCTCGAAAGCCCGCGGCACGGGATTGGGCCTGGCGATGGTCAAGAAAATTATCGATGAACACGGCGGACGCATCGATATCGAGAACCGGGTCGACGGCAATGGCGCTTCGGTGGTCATTTTGCTGTTAAAGTTAGCTCCCGACACTCGTGCCCAGGAATTCCTGGCGTGAGGGTCTGGTTTAGTATTTAAAACACTAATAAAATCATAGTTGTCCGCCGCGTGCATCTTGTGCGCGACGGCCGGCGAAATGAGGAAGGCAAGACACGAATGGCAAACATACTCGTAGTGGATGATGAAATGGGTATCCGTGAGTTGCTCTCGGAAATTTTGGGCGACGAAGGACATGCTATCCAGCTGGCCGAAAATGCGCAGCAGGCGCGCGAAGCGCGTGCCGCCGGTGCGCCGGATCTGGTATTGCTGGATATCTGGATGCCCGACACCGATGGCGTCACCCTGCTCAAGGAGTGGCAGCGCGATGGCTTGCTGACCATGCCGGTGATCATGATGTCGGGCCACGCCACCATCGATACGGCGGTCGAGGCGACGCGCATCGGCGCCATGAACTTCCTGGAAAAACCGATTGCCCTGCAAAAACTGCTGAAGGCGGTCCAGCAAGGCTTGACGCGGGCCCAGGAAACCGTGCGCGCGCCGAGCGTGGCGCCGCGTCCCGTGGCGCCCGTGGTGGCAGAGGAAAGCAGCCACCCCGTGCCCAGCTTTGCCGGCAGCGCGCCACAACAGCTGATGGTGCGCCCAGGCATCGCCGTACCGGCAGTGGCCGAAGGCCATGGCTACAACCTGTCGTTCGACTTGCCGCTGCGCGAGGCGCGCGATGCGTTCGAGCGCATGTATTTCGAACACCACCTGGGCCGCGAAGGCGGCAGCATGACCCGCGTGGCGGAAAAAACGGGCCTGGAACGCACCCATCTGTACCGCAAGCTGAAACAGCTGGGTGTCGAACCGGGCAAGCTGGCCAAGAAAGGCCTGTGACGTCAGCCGTACGGCGTCCGACGCCGCTGACCCTGGTCAGCGGTGGTCGTGCCGCCGGGCGCGAAGCGGCCATCGCGCAAGCCTTGCAGCCTGGCCACGCGACCGCCGTGATCCTCGAGGGGCTCGCCGACGGCAACGCCATCCTGGCCGACCTGGCCGAACAAACTTCCCCTTCTCCATCGTTTCCATTGCAACTGTTGCGCATCGCACCCGGTTGCCTGTGCTGCAGCGGCAATCTCGTATTGCGTGTAACATTAAATCGTCTGCTGCGCCATCCACCCGCGCGCCTGTTCATCAGCCTGGCCGACGCCTCGCACATCGAACAGCTGCGCACCTGGCTGACCGCCAGTCCCTACGATGTCCTGCTGGCGCTGGAACCGGACTTGATTGTTTCCTCAACGTAGTTTCCTGATCGTCTTACCGCAGTCGCAGTTTGCATCTCGTTACAACTCTGTAGCCCGCAGGGTGGCCTGGCCGCTTGAAATGGCGGCGTGGGAACCCCACCTCTGTCCTGAAACCGCAAGAGTTTCTCTTGCTTGAGCGAAGGATGCAAAATGAACCTGATCTATAACAGCGAACAATATAGCGTCGTGGAATTCGGCGTCGATGGCGACCTGGAAGCCCTGCGCTTTGGCGGCTATGAAATCGTCGACAAGGGGGGCAAGCGGGAAACGTTTATCGCCGGCATCCTTGCACAGAACTTCCGCCGCGACGTCACGGAATTGATCGCCAGCGAACCGAGCATGGAAGAGATCGATGAATTCTTGGGCAGCTACGATTCCCTCATGAGCCAGCCCGTCCTGTTGCACTGATGTGATGGCCATCGCCGCCATACCAATCCGCCAGGCGGCGTGGTATGGTGGCCGTGTTATCCAGCTGCAAACAGACCATGTGCCAACTTCTCGGAATGAATTGCAATGTCCCCACGGACATTGTCTTTAGTTTTACCGGCTTCGCCATGCGCGGCGGCCATACCGATACCCACCATGACGGCTGGGGCATCGCCTTTTTCGAGGGCGCCGGCGTGCGCCATTTCGTCGACCACCAGGCGGCCATCGCCTCGCCCGTGGCCGAACTGATCAAACGCTACCCGATCAAGTCGCGCAATGTCATCGCGCACATCCGCAAGGCCACGCAAGGCCAGGTGGCGCTGGAAAACTGCCACCCCTTCGTGCGCGAACTGTGGGGCCGCTACTGGGTCTTTGCCCACAATGGCGATTTGAAGGATTTCAATCCCGTGCTGACGGGCAGTTACCGCCCCGTCGGCTGCACCGACAGCGAACGGGCTTTCTGCTACCTGCTGCAGGAATTGCACGCGCGTTTTGGCGATGCCCCGCCGGCCTTGCCGCAACTGCATGCGGCCCTGGCGCAGTTGTTGCCCGGCATCGCGGCCCACGGCACATTCAATATGATGCTGTCGAGCGGCGAGGCGCTGTTTGCCCATTGCTCGACCAGCTTGCACTATCTGGTGCGACAACATCCGTTCCCAACTGCTAAACTCTCCGATGAAGACCTGAGCGTGGACTTTTCCCAGGTGACGACGCCCCAGGACAGAGTGGCCGTGATCGTTACCCAGCCGCTGACGACGAATGAACAATGGACGGCGTTTGTGCCCGGCGAATTGAAATTATTTGTCGACGGGATGGTGCAAGATATGCCAGCGGCCTAATTTGTTGACGACAATAAACTGGATTGCTGCCAAAATACCCACAGCGCGGGCGGAATTCAGCTAAAGTATTGTCAATAGTGAACCTTGATGCGGGCGCGGCGCGGCCGGTGTCACTCGACGTGATTGATGAAGAGTTAATGATCGATATTTCCAGCAACGACATCACCCCGAAACCCTTGCGCGTGCGCGAGTTCTATCTGGGTCGACAACCTATCCTCGACCGCAACCAGGCCCTGTTCGGCTATGAGTTGCTATTCCGCAACGCTCCGGTCGGCCCCGCCAATATTACCAGCGACCTGTCCGCCACGGCGTCCGTCATCGCCCACGCTTCCCAGCTGGGCATGGAAAAGGTCATCGGCGATGGGCTCGGTTTCGTCAACGTCGATGCCGACGTGATCATGAGCGACATCTTCGTCTTCCTGCCGCGTGAAAAAGTGGTGCTGGAAATCGTCGAATCGATGCCCGTCACGCCGGAAGTGCGCGCGCGCATCAGCGAACTGGTGGGCCATGGCTTCACCTTCGCGCTGGAAAACGTCGTCTCCGATACGGCGCAAGTGCAGGAACTGCTGCCGCTGGTGCAATACGTCAAGATGGACATGAGCACGGTCGACCCGAAAGTGCTGGCAGCGCTGGCGCCCCGTTTCAAGCAGGAAAACAAGAAACTGGTGGCGGAAAAGGTCGAGACGCGCGAAGAATTCAAGTCGGGCCTGGATCTGGGCTTCGATTACTTCCAGGGTTATTACTTTGCCAAGCCCGCCATCATGACGGGCAAGAAGCTGTCGCCTTCGCAACTGGCCGTCATGGAATTGATGACCCTGGTGACGTCGGACGCCGACAACATGGATATCGAGCGCGCCATCAAGCGCGACGTGTCCCTGGCCCTGAACCTGCTGCGCCTGGTCAATACACCGGCCGTGGGCGCGCGCCAGCGTATCGATTCGCTGAGCCAGGCCGTGACCGTGCTGGGGCGCCGCCAGCTGCAGCGCTGGCTGCAAATCATGCTGTACGCGGAGCCAAGCAAGCGCGGCCATAGTATGACGCCGCTGCTGATGCTGGCCACCACGCGCGGCCGTTTGCTCGAATTGCTCGCGCATAAGCTGCGCCCGAACCACGCCCACTCGGCCGATATCGCCTTTACGGTCGGCATCATGTCCCTGATGGATACCCTGTTCGGCGTGCCGATGTCGGAAATTCTCAGCCAGATCGAAGTGATCGACGAAGTGGCCGAAGCGCTGCTGTCGCGCGAAGGCTTCTACGGCGACTTGCTGCGCCTTGCCGAATGCATCGAGCGCATCGAAGACATGGAAGGCGAGATCGTACCGACCCTGCGTGACCTGGCCATGTCGCCGGACGACCTGGTGGAGCTGGAAATGGCCGCCTATGAATGGAGCGATAACGTCGTCCGCTACGCACTGTAGGTCGGATTAGGTGGGGCCGCCGAGGCCCAAAGGGCCGTAATCCGACAACGGTGTTGGCGATGACTGTGCTGGTGTCGGATTACGCGCAAGCGCTAATCCGACCTACGCGACTGCTATGTTGTTCATAAAAGCCCTGCACGGCGTCGCCGTAGCAGGGCTTTTTTACGCCGCTACGCGGCAGCACCAGGCCAGTGCTTGTGCAGCTCGGGGTCGGTGCGCAGTTCCCACAGGGCCAGCACGACGACGGCGATACCGACGAGCAGCTCGTTCCACATGACGACGGGCTGATCGACCAGCCGCAGGATCCACGGTGAGGCGGCGACCCAGACGCCGACGAGCAGGTTGACGACGACGGCCCAGAAATAGGTCTTGTACAGGTCGAATGCGGCCAGCGCGGCGATCACCAGGCCCGAGACAAAGGCGTTGATCATCTGCGGCGAGCCTTCGGGATAGGAAAAGGCCCAGGGCGAGACGATCAGCCATAGGCCCAGCAACAGGATCACTTGATCCTGCCAGCGTTTCAGTTTGAAGTTGGTTGCCATATATCCTCCTTAGCCAGTCAGGGAACGGGCCGGAGCGGGCATGCAGCATGCCGGCCGGCATACTGCGTTAGTGCGCTGCGGCGCGCGGAAAGTTCCGCGCGCCTTGTGCCTATATTATGACAGATTGGGCGCCAGCCAGCGTTCCACGTCCTCGATATTGGCGCCACGGCGCTTGGCCATGTCTTCCACCTGGTCCATGCCGATCTTGCCGACGACGAAGTATTTCGACTCCGGATGAGCGAAATAGAAGCCGGACACGGCTGCGCCGGGGAACATGGCATACGATTCCGTCAGCTGCATGCCGATTTCCTCGGCCTGCATGACCTCGAACATCTGTTTCTTGACCGTATGCTCGGGGCAGGCCGGGTAGCCGGGCGCCGGGCGGATGCCGACATATTTCTCGGCGATCATGTCGTCGTTGCCCAGATGCTCGTCCGGCACATAGCCCCACAAATCCTTGCGCACGCGCTCGTGCAGGTATTCGGCAAACGCCTCGGCCAGGCGGTCCGCCAGCGATTTCAACATGATGGACGAGTAATCGTCGTGCGCATCCTCGAAGCGCTTTTCGTATTTCTCGATGCCCAAGCCGGACGTCACGGCAAACATGCCGATGTAATCCTTCACGCCCGATGCCTTCGGCGCAACGAAGTCGGCCAGGCACTGGTTCGGACGCTGCACGCCGTCGACCACGGGCTTGACGCCCTGCTGGCGCATGCCGTAGTACGTAAATGCCACGGTACTGCGCGTATCGTCCGTGTACACCTCGATATCGTCGTCATTGACGCTGTTCGCTGGCAGCAGGGACACGACGCCATTGGCCGTCAGCCAGCGCCCGTCGATGAGTTTTTTCAGCAAGGCCTGGCCTTCCGCGTACACCTTGGTGGCCGCGTCGCCCACCACTTCATCGGTCAAAATGGCGGGGAAGGGGCCGGCCAGGTCCCAGGTCTGGAAGAACGGCCCCCAGTCGATGTAATTGGCCAGGGTGGCCAGGTCGACGTTCTTGAACACACGGCGGCCGATGAACTTCGGTTTCACGGGCGTGCAGGCGCCGTCGAAGGGCACGACCATCCGGTTGGCGCGCGCTTGCGCCAGCGGCAGGATGGGCAGGGCCTTCTTGTTGGCGTGCTGTTCGCGGATGCGTGCGTAGTCGAGTTCGATGTCTTCCACGTATTTGTCGCGCTGCTCGGGCGTCAACAGCGATTGCGCCACGGACACGGAACGCGAGGCGTCCGGCACGTAGATCACGGGGCCTTCGTAGTTGTGCGCGATTTTCACGGCCGTGTGGGCGCGGCTGGTGGTGGCGCCGCCGATCAGCAGGGGAATCTTGAGCATGCGGAAATGTTCGTCGCGCTGCATTTCCTTGGCGACATACGCCATTTCTTCCAGCGACGGCGTGATCAGGCCCGAGAGACCAATGATGTCCGCGTTTTCCACCTTGGCGCGGGCGAGGATTTCCGAGCACGGCACCATCACGCCCATGTTCACCACTTCGAAGTTATTGCACTGCAGAACGACGGTGACGATGTTCTTGCCGATGTCATGCACGTCGCCTTTCACGGTCGCCATGATGATCTTGCCCTTCGGCTTGGCGACGATGCCCGTGCGTTTTTCTTCCAGCAGCTTTTCTTCCTCGATAAACGGGATCAAATGGGCCACGGCCTGTTTCATCACGCGTGCCGATTTCACCACTTGCGGCAGGAACATCTTGCCTTGGCCAAACAGGTCGCCGACCACGTCCATGCCGGCCATCAAGGGTCCCTCGATCACGTGGATGGGGCGCCCGCCATTGTGCAGCAGTTCCTGGCGCGCTTCTTCCGTGTCTTCCACGATGAATTGCGTGATGCCGTGCACCAGCGCGTGCGACAGGCGCTCCTGCACCGTGCCTTCGCGCCACGCCAGGGTTTGCGCCTCGGCCTTGCCGCCTGCCTTCAGGGTGCCGGCAAACTCGATCATGCGTTCGGTCGAATCTTCGCGGCGGTTCAGCACCACGTCTTCCACGCGCTCGCGCAGTTCCGGGTCCAGGTTGTCGTACACGCCCACCATGCCGGCGTTGACGATGCCCATGGTCATGCCCGCCTTGATCGCGTGGTACAGGAAGACGGTATGGATGGCTTCGCGGGCTGGATCGTTGCCGCGGAAACTGAAGGACACGTTCGATACGCCGCCCGAGATCTTCGCGTACGGCAAGTTTTCCTTGATCCAGCGCGTGGCGTTGATGAAGTCGACGGCGTAGTTGTTGTGCTCTTCGATGCCGGTGGCGACGGCAAAGATGTTCGGATCGAAAATGATGTCTTCCGGCGGGAAGTCCAGCGCATCGATCAGCAGGTGGTAGGCGCGCGCGCAAATTTCGATCTTGCGCTCGAAGGTATCGGCTTGGCCCTTCTCATCGAAGGCCATGACGATGACGGCGGCGCCGTAGCGGCGGCACAGCTTGGCCTGGCGCAGGAATTCCTCTTCGCCTTCTTTCATGGAAATCGAGTTGACGATGGCCTTGCCCTGCACGCATTTCAGGCCCGCCTCGATGACCGACCATTTCGACGAGTCGACCATGATGGGCACGCGCGAAATATCGGGTTCCGAGGCGATCAGGTTCAAAAAGCGCGTCATGGCGGCCAGCGAATCGAGCATCGCTTCGTCCATGTTGATGTCGATCACCTGCGCGCCGTTTTCCACCTGCTGGCGCGCCACGGACAAGGCTTCGTCGTATTGCTCGTTCAGGATCATGCGCGCGAACGCCTTCGAGCCCGTGACGTTGGTGCGCTCGCCCACGTTGACGAACAGCGACTCGTCATTGACGACGAACGGTTCCAGGCCGGCAAGGCGCAAGTCGTGCGACGGGGCCGGCACGGCGCGCGGCGTGTTTTTCGACAGCAACTCGCCGATGGCGGCGATGTGCTCGGGCGTGGTGCCGCAGCAGCCGCCCGCCATGTTCAAGAAGCCCGCGTCGGCAAATTCGCGCAGCAGGGCCGATGTGTCGGCTGGCAACTCGTCGAAGCCCGTGTCGCTCATGGGGTTGGGCAAGCCCGCGTTCGGGTAGATGCACACGAAGGTGTCGGCGATCTTGGCCAGCTCTTCCGCGTACGGGCGCATCAGAGCGGCGCCCAGCGCGCAGTTCAGGCCGATGGTCAGCGGTTTCGCATGGCGTACGGAATTCCAGAAGGCGGGCACGGTCTGGCCCGACAGGATGCGTCCCGAGGCGTCCGTGACGGTGCCCGAAATCATCAAAGGCAGGCGCACGACGGTCGGGTTTTGCTCGTAGAACAGGTCGATGGCGAACAGGGCCGCCTTGCAGTTCAAGGTGTCGAAAATGGTTTCCACCAGCAGCACGTCGGCGCCGCCTTCGACCAGACCCTGCGTCTGCTGCAGGTAGGCGGCCACCAGTTGATCGAAGGTGACGTTGCGCGCGGCCGGGTCGTTCACGTCGGGCGAGATCGACGCCGTCTTTGGCGTGGGCCCGAGGGCGCCGGCGACAAAGCGCGGCTTGTCCGGCGTGGAATACTTGTCGCAGGCGGCGCGCGCCAGCTTGGCCGCCTGCACGTTCATTTCATAGGCCAGGTGGGCCATGTGGTAATCGTCTTGCGCGATCGTCGTGGCGCCAAAGGTATTCGTTTCGATCAGGTCGGCGCCGGCCGCCAGGTAGCGCTCGTGGATTTCCTGAATGATGTGCGGCTGCGTCAGGGTCAGCAGTTCATTGTTGCCCTTGACGAACAGTTCGCGCGCGCCACTGTCGGCCGGCGCGGCGAAATCGATGAAGCGGCCGGCGGGACCGCCACGGTACGCTTCCTCGTCGAGCTTGTACTGCTGGATGATCGTGCCCATGGCGCCGTCGAGGATCATGATCCGCTGCGCCAGAATGGCGCGCAAGGTGGCTTCGGTCGGGGACATGGCGGGGATCACGGTATCGTTCATTTCATGCTTTCAATAGGCAAACGGGCGGCGGCGCGGCGACAGGACTGTACGAGGCGGTTGCGGGTCAGCAGGATCAGCTGACGGAGTGTGCCGGCCGGGTAGGGCAGGCAGAAGGTGGCAATCGCCTGATTTCACCGGGTCTAAAATTATACGGCATCAGGCTGCTTTGGTTTTAAGCAAAAGCGGCCGTTCACCCCACGGCAGGCCTGGTTGCAACACATTGCAACACATCAGCTTGCGCCAAGCCTGCTTCTGAAAATTACATTCCTGAAAATCTTGCTCAAAACGTTAATTTTTGCATCAAAATTGGCAGGAAGATACGGTGCTCTAGGCTGTGGAAAAATTTCCACATTATTTGCGCCATCTCAGAATCTTTTTAATGAGTTGAATGGCAATAGCTGCCAAGGAAAATAATCTTGATTTAAGGCAATACAGAGCGACGCTAATAATTCCTAGAATAAAGCTTTCCAAGTAGATACTTTAACTATTATCAAAACCAATTGAATCAAAAGCATTAATAGTTGTCTTTGGGAATCGAATTAACCCATAATATGGGTTCTTCGAAATCACATTCTCACCAAAAGTCACCAATATGTCACATTTCTCCCGTGTCCTCCCCGGCATCGCGCTGCATCAACATGGTTGCCAGCCATGAAAAACCATCTGTTTGTAGCATTGTTTGTCGTGCTGGGCCTGTCCGCTTGCGGCGGTGGCGGCGGTGGCGGTGGTGACACGGTGGTGGCGACCACGTCGGGCAATCCCGCCGTGATTCCTGCCGTGACGGCTGTCTCGGCGGCGAATGTCGCCGTGGGCGGCAGCCTGGTGGTGACGGGCACGAATCTGAGCCGCGTGACGGCGTTCCAGGTGGGCGGCGTGAAGATTGCCGCCAGCGCCAGCAGCGACACCAGCGTGACCCTGGCCATGCCGGGCGTGCCTGTTACGGGCGCCTTGAGCCTGGTCAGCGCCAGCGGTACGGCGACCACCAGCTATAACGTGAACGTGTACCTGCCGCTGAGCGTGAGCAGTGTCGCGCCTGCAACGGGCGGCGTCGGCTCCAGCGTGACGATCGCGGGCGGCGGCATGGGCGCCGTGACGGCGGTGCAGTTCGGCAATGGCGCGGCGGCAACGCCGCAAAGCCAGACGGCCGGCAGCGTGACGGTGGTGGTGCCAACGGGCGCGGCGACAGGTGCGCTGACCGTGCGCGGTCCCTACAACGATGTGGCCAGCAGCGACACGTATACGGTCTTGGCAAACGTGGCAGTGACGTCGATCGCGTCGGCCGTCAACGGCGCGACCTTGTCGGTGACGCTGCAGGGCAGCAATCTCGACCAGGTCAGCTCGGCCACGGTGGGCGGTACGCCAGCCGTCATCGTCAGCGCCAGTGCCAGCCAGCTGGTGTTGTCCGCGCCAGCGTCGGCAACGGGCAGCGTGATGCTGTCGGCCGCTTCGCGCATCGCCGTGAATGCGGGCACGGTGTCGGCCTTTACCCTGGGCAGCATTGATTTCGCGCAGGTACTGAATCTGAATTCCAGCAATGCAGCCTTGCGCCTGACGCGCGGCAAGCCGGCCGCCGTGCGCGTGTCCGTGCTGGCCACGCAAACAGGTCAGGCCAGCCCGGCCGTGACCTTGAATGCGACGGCCGCCAATGGCAGCAACCTGGGCAGTATCACCATGAGCGGCCCGTCGGTCTTGCCGACGTCGAAAAGCGACTACAGTTTCAACGGCAATTTCAGTGCCGTCCTGCCTTCCGGCTGGATCTTGCCCGGCGTGCGCGTGCGCGTGACGGCCGTGGGCAATGACGGCGTGCAAGTGAGCCAGGAAGCGGCGCCCGTGGTGGCCAGCCTGGCCAGGATCCGCCTGGTGCTCGTGCCCTTGAGCACCGATGATGGCGTGGCGCAACTGCCTGACGCCGAGGTGATCCGTGCCGCGCTGCTGCGCGTGTATCCGTATGCGGCGGAAAATATCAGCATCACCACGCGCGCGGCGCTGAGCATGCCTGGCAGCAGCACGGCCGACAGCTGGTGGAGCGATACTCTGGGCAAGCTGGAAAACCAGCGCGCGCTGGAAGACCGCGGTGCTTATTATTATGGTTTTGTGCCGAGAATGTCCTCCACGCGTGCCGCCGGCCTTGCCTACATCAACGTCGCTGGCAGCAGCAACGACTTCACGTCGGCCATCGGCCTGGATGCCAAGTTCAACAGCATTGCCTCCGTCGATCCATTCGGCAATAGCTGGCCTGAATGGCTGACCACGCTTGTGCATGAGCTGGGCCACAACCACTCGCTGCAGCACGTTGCCTGCGGCGGTCCAGCCAACGCGGCCACCGACTACCCGTATGCGAATGGCGACCTGGGCCCGCAACCGTTGTACAACAGCAGCTATGCGGGCAGCATTGGCCAGTTGAGCAAGGCAGTCTATGGCAGCACGCCGATGAAAGACGTGATGAGCTATTGCAGCGGCGCCTGGTTTTCCGACTACAGCTATGTGCGCGTGCAGCAATTCCTGGAGAAACGCAGCACGCAGGTTACGGGCAGCAATGTGCTGGCCGCCAGCATGTCCGTGGCCGAGAATGGCTATCTGACGATTTCCGGCCGCATTACGCCAAACGGCGTGGCCTTGCGCCCAGCCGTTGCCTCGTCCACGCGTGTGGGCGCAGCGGCCAGCGGCAGCGGCCATGCTTATACCTTGCGCGTGTTGACGGCGTTGGGACAGACTATCGACTTGCCCTTCGATGGCGTCTCCCTGGCCGACCATGGCGGCAACGCCATGAGCCATTTCCGCGTCAGCTTCGCCAATCCGGGCGACATCAGCGATGTGCAAGTGTTGGCAAATGGCAAGGCTTTGGCCAAGCTGGAGCGCCCGGCGCGCCGCAGCAAGGCCGCTGCCAACGATGCCACGTTCGATGCGGTACAAAGCGGCGGCAAGCTGGCGCTGGCATGGAATGCCGAGGCGGAACCGTACGCCGCCGTGCTGCACGTGGCCGCCGATGGCCGCAAGACGGTGGTCGCCAGTGACTTGACGGGTGGCAAAGCCAGCGTCGACGTCAGCGCCTTGCCGGCCGGTGGCCGCTTCGAGGTCAGCCTGTCGTCGTCCGTGGGCGCGCGCCTGATGAAGGTGCAGCGCCGCTAAGCGGCAACGCTGGATGCTACAGGGGCTTGCCGCGGCAAGCCCTTTTTTTATGCGCGCAGGCATTGGTGCATAAACTGCACAGATCCTGTGCCTGGCGAGGGCTGCCGTTTTATCTCCCGCCTGCCTAGAATGGGGCTTCATCCACTTGCGGAGCATCCCATGCCCATCCTGAATCTGCGTTTATCCACGCCACCCGATGCGCGCCAGTCGGCCGCCATCGCCGCCACCCTGAGCCAATTGACGGCGCAACTGCTGCACAAGGCGCCCGAGCTGACGTCGGTGGCGATCAGCCATCTTGACGCGGCGCACTGGTTTGTCGGCGGGCCCTCGTTGCAGGCGCAGGGCAAGGCCAGCTTTTTCCTCGATATCCTGATCAGCGATGAAACGAATACGGCGGCGGAAAAGGCCGCGTATATCGCCGCCGTGTTCGCCGCCATGCACGAGCATCTCGGCGCCTTGCATGAGGTCAGCTACATCCACGTGCACGACGCGCGCCAGGCGGCCTGGGGCTACGGCGGCTTGACGCAGCAGTTCCGCGCCGTGCGCAAGGCGCTGCAGCCGGCCTGATCAATCCCAGCGGCGATTTTGATAGTGTTGCACGGCAAAATCGACGAAGACCCTGACCTTGGGCGACAGCTGGCGGCTGTGCGGATACAGCGCGTACAAGGTGCGTGGGCGCAAGGTGTAGCCGGGCAAGACTTCCACCAGCTGGCCGCTGCGCAGCGCGTCGCGCACGATGAAGCCGGCGGCGCCGGCAATCCCCATGCCGCCCACGGCCGCTTCGCGCAAGGCCACGCTCGTATTGGCTTGCAGGCTGCCGCGTACGGCCACCTTGTGTGTGGCGCCGTCACCATCGGTGAACGACCATTCCGCCGGCTTCTCGCCGGCGGTATACATCAGGCAATTGTGCTGGGCCAGGTCTTGCGGCGTGGCCGGATGGCCATGGCGGGCCAGGTAGGCGGGCGAGGCGACGGCCACTGTGCGGCTGCTGGCCAGCTGGCGCGCCACCAGGGTGGAGTCGGGCAAGCCGCGCGCCAGGCGCAGCGCCACATCGAAGCCATCGTCGATCAGGTCGACGATGCGGTCATTGCAGACCAGGTCGATGTGGATGTGCGGGTACTGGCGGCTGAAATCGGGCAGCCAGGTAGCCAGTTCCAGGGTGCCGAAAGCCATCGGCGCATTGATGCGCAGGCTGCCGGACGGCTGTGCCTGATGCATGGCGACGGCGCGGTCGGCCGCATCGAGGGCGTCAAGGATGTCGCGGCTGGCCAGGTAGTATTCCTGGCCGGCGGCCGTCAGGGCGAAGCGGCGCGTCGTGCGGTTGAGCAACTGGGCGCCCAGCTGG
This sequence comes from Janthinobacterium sp. EB271-G4-3-2, assembly GCF_020858035.1. Taxonomy (NCBI): domain Bacteria; kingdom Pseudomonadati; phylum Pseudomonadota; class Betaproteobacteria; order Burkholderiales; family Oxalobacteraceae; genus Janthinobacterium; species Janthinobacterium sp. EB271-G4-3-2. The sequence goes on from NZ_JACYMG010000015.1 coordinate 59,311, forward strand.
CTTTCCAGCTGGCGCACCTGGCGCGAGACGATGGAGTGGGATATGCCCAGCGCGGCGCCGGCGGCCGTGAAGCTGCCCAGCTCCACGACGCGGCGCAGGGCGCGCAGGGCGGTCAGCTGGTCCATGGGCGCGTGCCGCCGGTATCGATTGCGTAATTAAACGAAGCGTTTGCCTTCGAGGGGGAAGCCCTTGATGAACTCGGCCGCGGGCAGGCGCTTGCCGCCCGGTTTCTGTAGTTCGGTCAGACGCAAGGAACCATTGCCGCAGGCCACGACGATGCCGTGCTGGGCATCGGCCGCCAGTACCTGGCCTGGCGCTTCCTTGCTGTCCGCTTCGATTACCTCGGCGGCCCAGATCTTGATGGTGACGCCATCGACCTGGCCGCAGGCGCCGGGAAACGGATTGAAGGCGCGGATTTTCAGGCCCAGTTCCAGCGCCGGCAGGCTGAAATCGAGCGCCGCTTCTTCCTTGGCGATCTTTGCCGCGTAGGTGACGCCCGCTTCCGGCTGCGGCACGGCTTCGAGCGGCTGCTGCTGCATCTTGCGCAGGGTTTCGACGATCATCTTGCCGCCGAGGGTGGCCAGCTTGTCGTGCAAGGTGGCGGTGGAGTCGCCCGCTTCGATGGGCGTGCGCTCGATAGCCAGCATGGGACCCGTATCGAGGCCTTCTTCCATCTGCATGATGGTCACGCCCGTTTCATCGTCACCCGCTTCGATGGCGCGGTGGATCGGTGCGGCACCGCGCCAGCGCGGCAGCAGGGAACCGTGGATATTGATGCAGGGTTTGATGTCGAGGGTGCTGCGCGGCAAGATCAAGCCGTAGGCCGCCACCACCATCACGTCGTAGTCGGTAGCCAGCAGGCGCTCGTGGGCCGCTTTCGCTTCGGCGGCGCGTTGCGGGTCCATGCTGTCCATGCGCAGGGACAACGGTTGCAGCACCTCGATGCCGTGCTGCTGCGCATACTGCTTGACGGCCGAGGCGTGCAGTTGCATGCCGCGTCCGGCAGGGCGGTCAGGCTGGGTCAGCACCAGCGGAATCTCAAAGCCCGCTTCATGCAAGTCTTTCAGGGCCGTGGCGGCGAATTCAGGCGTGCCTGCGAAGATCACTTTCATATGGTTCCTTGACGTGAGGTGCGCAGGCCCGCGCCGAAGGCGCCAGGCTGGCGTGGTAAGACGACTACAGTTGCTGCTTAGTCTATCAGCTGTGGCTTAGAAACGGCGGTTCTGCGCACGCAAGCTCGCTTCGCGCTCGAGACCACGGATTTCCTTGATCATCTTGGTCTTGATGCGGTTGCGCTTGAGCGGCGACAGGTATTCGACGAATACCTTGCCCAGCAAGTGATCCATCTCATGCTGGATGCAGACGGCCAGCAAGCCATCGGCTTCCAGCTCGTACTGCTTGCCGTGGCGGTCCAGGGCGCGCACCTTGATGCGGGCCGGGCGCTCGACGCCATCGTAGACGCCAGGCACGGACAGGCAGCCTTCGTCGTAGACCTGCTTTTCTTCGCTGGCCCAAGTGATTTCCGGGTTGATGAAGACTTGCAGCTGGTTTTTCTCTTCGGTGGTGTCGATCACCATCATTTGGATGTGTTCGTCCACTTGCGACGCGGCCAGGCCGACGCCAGGCGCGTCGTACATGGTTTCTGCCATGTCGTCGATCAGGGTTTGCAGGCGCGCGTCAAATTCGGTGACGGGCTTGGCGATCGTGTGCAGGCGAGGATCGGGGTAACGCAGGATATTTAATATGGACATACGGATTCGACTGGTTAAGGTGGGCGCCGGTGCGCCGGATTATTCATGCCTGGGCCATGCGGACGATGGCACGGCTATTTTATTTTTGAGTACGCTACGGTTGGGCGCGTATGGCGCAGCGGCGCGGCAGATGCGTTTGCCAGTGCGTCGATTAGTTTGCTGCAAAGGGAAATTTTATCACAGACACCCATTTCCCTGTGAATGACGGGCCGTTTTGCACGGCCATTGCACGCATTGTTGCGCGCGTCGGTATCGCGTCCGTGCCATGGCGCTAGCATGGGATGGCACAGTACACAACGAGGTTGTCATGCATGCAATTGCAACGGCGGCGGACACGGCCACGGAACTGGCGGGCTGGCTGCGCCTGCAGCACCTGCCCGGCGTGGGGCCGGTGGCGGCGCGTGCCTTGCTGGCCCGCTTCGGCCTGCCGCCGCAAATCTTTGCCACACCGTTCGAGGCCTTGCGCGAGGTGGTGCCGGCCAGCGTGGCGCGCGCCATCGTGCAGCCGCCCAAGCCGGTGGCCAACAGCCAGCTCGCGCTGACCCTGCAGTGGCTGGAGCGGCCCGGCAATGCCGTGCTGACCCTGGCCGACGCCGCGTATCCGCCGCCGCTGCTGGAAATCGCCGATCCGCCGCTCTTGTTGTATGTGCGGGGACGGGCGGAACTGCTGTCGCGTCCCGGCGTGGCCATCATCGGCAGCCGCAATGCCAGCGCGCAAGGCATGCAGAATGCGGCCGCCTTCGCGCAAGCCCTCAGTATGGCAGGCTTGACCATCATTTCCGGGCTGGCGCTGGGTATCGACACGCACGCGCACGAGGGTGGCTTGCGCGGCGAAGGCGCCACCGTCGCCGTGATCGGCACGGGCGCCGATCTGGTGTATCCACGACGCAACCTTGATCTGGCTCAAAGAATTGCCGAACAGGGCTGCATCGTCAGCGAATACGCGCTGGGGCTGCCGGCCATGCCCGGTAACTTTCCGCGCCGCAACCGCCTGATCAGCGGCCTGGCGCGCGGCGTGCTGGTGATCGAAGCGGCGGCCCAGTCGGGCTCATTGATCACGGCGCGCCTGGCCGGCGAGCAGGGGCGCGACGTGTATGCCTTGCCCGGTTCCATCCATGCAACCCTGGCCAAGGGCTGCCATGCGCTGATCAAGCAGGGCGCCAAGCTGGTCGAGTCGGCCGATGACGTGCTGCAAGAGCTGCAGTGGCTGGGCGGCATCCCCAGCGCGCGGCCAGCGCCGGAAGACGAGCCGCCGCTGCTGGCCGCGCTGGGCCACGATCCCCTCGATGCCGATACCCTGGCCGCGCGCAGCGGCCTGGCCATGGGCGCGCTGATGGGCGAATTGCTGGCGCTGGAGCTGGCGGGCCGGGTCGAACGCCTGCCGGGAGGACTGTTTCAACGCTGCAAATGACAGCTTGTCACTTGTGTGGCGGGCTTGCCGCACGGGCGCGCTTTGTCTGTGCGCACCCTTGTGTCTTAGCGAGCTTAGCTGCTAGAGTAGAGCCATGTTCGATATCCTGGTGTACCTCTACGAGACTTACTATCGCCCCGATGCCTGCCCCGAGCCGGCAGTCCTGGCGCGCAAACTGTCGGCCGTCGGTTTCGACGACGTGGAGATTTCCGAAGCGCTCGTGTGGCTGACGGACTTGAACGCCATGGCCGGCGTCGAACAGACCCTGACGGCCAGTTGCACGGGCACGCGCTTCTATGTGCAGCAGGAAAGCGACGTGCTGGGCACGGCCGCCATCGGTTTCATCCAGTTCCTGGAAAGCGCCAAGGTGCTTTCGCCACTGCAGCGCGAAATCGTCATCGAACGGGCGCTGGCGCTCGACGAGGCACCCGTTTCGCTGGGCAAGCTGAAAGTCATCGTGCTGATGCTGCTGTGGAGCCAGGGCAAGGAACCGGATGCCCTGATGTTCGACGACCTGTTCGTCGACGATGAAGACCTCCCGCCGCGCTTATTGCACTAATATATAACCATATTCTTCGCTGTCTGTCCGACCCTGGCGCCGCCGCCGCGCCATCCCCTTTACTATGTGTTGCTCCAGCGCGCACGCCAGTCCATTGTGTTTGCGCCTGCGCATTCTTGCTTGCAGATAACTTGCCGAATTCTTCAATAGGCGCTTATCATTGGCCGCTTGACAAGACCATAAGTCACTGTGCCTTGCGCAGACAAAAGCGTCGGCGTCTGGCAATGCACTGTATGATGCGCATGCTGAAACTATCCTAGAGCATTTTTCGAGACTAAAAAATATGACAAAAACCCTCATCATCGCCGAGAAGCCTTCTGTCGCGAACGATATCGCGAAGACGCTTGGCGGCTTCACCAAGCACGATGAGTACTTTGAATCGGATGAATACGTCCTGTCGTCGGCGGTCGGCCACTTGCTGGAGATCGCCGTACCGGAAGAATTCGACGTGAAGCGCGGAAAATGGAGTTTCGCGCACTTGCCGATGATTCCACCGTATTTCGCGCTGAACCCGATCGCCAAGACGGAAGCGCGCCTCAAAGTATTAAACAAGCTGATCAAACGCAAAGACGTCACCACCCTCATCAACGCATGCGATGCGGGGCGCGAAGGCGAGCTGATTTTCCGCCTGATCGCGCAAAACGCGAAAGCCAAGCAACCGGTCAAGCGTTTGTGGCTGCAGTCGATGACGCCGGGCGCCATCCGCGACGGTTTCTCGCACCTGCGCAGCGACGAGGAAATGCTGCCGCTGGCGGACGCGGCCCGCTGCCGTTCGGAAGCGGACTGGCTGATCGGCATCAACGGCACGCGCGCCATGACGGCCTTCAATTCGAAAGAAGGCGGCTTCTACCTGACGACCGTGGGCCGCGTGCAGACGCCGACCTTGTCCATCGTCGTCGAACGCGAAGACAAGATCAAGAAATTCGTGCCGCGCGACTTCTGGGAAGTGCGCGCCGAATTCGTCTGCGCGGCCGGTATCTATGAAGGCCGCTGGCTCGACACGAAGTTCAAGAAGGACGAGAACGATCCCGAGAAACGCGCCGAGCGCCTGTGGAGCAAGACGGCTGCCGACTCGATCGCCACCGCCTGCCGCGGCCGCCAAGGCATCGTCACGGAAGAGTCGAAACCGACCACCTCGATGGCGCCTGGCCTGTTCGACCTGACCAGTTTGCAGCGCGAAGCGAACTCGCGTTTCGGCTTCTCCGCCAAGAACACGCTGGGCCTGGCCCAGGCGCTGTACGAAAAGCACAAGGTCTTGACGTATCCGCGTACCGATTCGCGCCACCTGCCGGAAGACTACATGCCGACCGTGCTGCAGGCGCTGGAAACGGTCAAGGAAAACAGCAACTACCACCAGTTCGCCAAGCAGATCATCGACAAGGGCTGGGTCAAGCCGAACAAGCGCATCTTCGACAACACGAAGATCTCGGATCACTTCGCGATCATCCCGACGACGATCGCGCCGAAGAATTTGTCCGAGCCGGAACAGAAGCTGTACGACCTCGTCACGCGCCGTTTCATGGCCGTGTTCTTCCCGCCTGCGGAATTCCAGGTCACCACGCGCTACACGGAAGTGTCCGGCCATCAGTTCAAGACTGAAGGCAAGGTCATGACCAATCCGGGCTGGCTGGCCATCTACGGCAAGGAAGCGTCGACGGACGCCGACAAGGAAAGCAATGGCAACGGCAATCTGGTGCCCGTCGCCAAGGGCGAGAAAGTGCAGACGGAAAGCGTCAGCGCCAACGGCCTGGTGACGAAACCGCCTGCGCGCTTCACCGAGGCCACGTTGCTGTCGGCCATGGAAGGCGCCGGCAAGCTGATCGACGACGACGAGCTGCGCGATGCGATGGCCGGCAAGGGCCTCGGCACGCCAGCGACGCGCGCGGCCACCATCGAGGGCTTGCTGACGGAGCGCTACCTGATCCGCGAAGGCCGCGAACTGATTCCAACGGCCAAGGCGTCGCAGCTGATGACCTTGTTGAAAGGCCTGGGCGTCAACGAATTGACGGCGCCGGAGCTGACGGGCGAGTGGGAATACAAGCTGTCGCAGATGGAAAAAGGCAAGATTTCGCGTGAAGAATTCATGCGCGAAATCGCGCAGATGACGCAAATCATCGTCAAGCGCGCCAAGGAATACGACAACGATACGATTCCCGGTGATTACGCCACCCTGGAAACGCCATGCCCGAATTGCGGCGGCGTGGTGAAGGAAAACTACCGCCGTTTCGCCTGCACCAAGTGCGAATTCTCGATGAGCAAGACACCGGGTTCGCGCCAGTTCGAAATTGCCGAAGTGGAACAATTGCTGAAGGACCGCACCATCGGCCCGCTGCAAGGCTTCCGCTCGAAGATGGGCCGTCCGTTCGCCGCCATCCTGCGCATCGTGCGCGATGAAGAGATCAAGAACTTCAAGCTGGAATTCGATTTCGGCCAGAACGACGAGAGCGAAGATGGCGAAGGCGTCGATTTCACGGGCCAGACGCCCGTGGGACCGTGCCCCAAGTGCAACGCCGGCGTGTATGAAATGGGCCTGGCCTATGTGTGCGAACACAGCGTCGCCAAGCCGAAGACGTGCGACTTCCGCAGCGGCCGCATCATCTTGCAGCAGGAAATCTTGCCGGAACAAATGGCAAAACTGCTTAACGATGGCAAGACGGATCTGTTGCCGGGCTTTGTTTCCCAGCGCACGCGCCGTCCGTTCAAGGCTTTCCTCGTGCGCGGCAAGGATGGCAAGGTGAGCTTCGAGTTTGAAGAGCGCAAGGCCAAGCCGGGTGCCAAGACGAAGGCGGCAGCCGCCGAGGTCGAAGGCGAAGAAGGCGCGGCGCCAGCGAAGAAAACGGCCGTCAAGAAAGCGGCAGCCGTGAAAAAGGCGCCGGCCAAGAAAGCTGCGGCCGTGAAAAAGCCGGCGGCCAAAAAGGCGCCGGCGAAGAAAGCTGCAGCGGCCGAGTAATCGGACGCCGGCCAAACAAAAGCCAGGGATGTCCCTGGCTTTTTTACGTCCCGATTTTCTTGGCGTTAGTCTGACGCTTAGTCGAGGTAGTCGGAATACTCGCGCTGCGCGTAGTTCTGCAGATTCGCCCACGGCTGCGCCTTGCTGACGGTCGGCTGCAGCTTGACGTCGACCCGGCGATAGAAAGTGTTTGCGCGGTCGCCGCTTTCGATAATCAGGGGAATCTGCTTTTGCTCGTCCCACAGGATGCGCTGGAACACGCCATTCTTTTCCACTTCGCGCCAGCGCGCGCCCGTCACGTTCGATGCCTGTTTCGACAGGGGCATGGCGGCCACCAGTTTCGGGTCCAGCAGATAGAAGCTGTTTTCCCAGGAACCGTCGAAATTGACGTTTTCGTATTCGGCCTTGGGAATGGCGACGACGATCTTGTCGTGCGCATCGACGTATTCCACGCGCACGGTATTTTTTTCCAGCATCACGTGGCGCGGTATCAGCACGGGATTGAAGTGCTTGTGTTCATGCTGCGTGGCCTTCAGGGCCACCTTGGTGTTTTCGCCATGCTTGTGGCCCGCATGCGCGTCCGTCAACGGCGCCAGCACGCGCTCGACCCACACGTGGCCGGGGCGGCGCAGCATCTTTTCTTCGTAGCGGCTCTCGCGCGTCACGCCTTCCGGCGTCAGCACGCGGCTGTAATAGGTAATGCCCAGGTCCAGGTCGGCAGGAGCCGAAGGAGGAGCGGCTTGCGCGTCGGCGGCAAAGCCGGCGGCGAGGAGGACGGCGATCAGGGACGATTTCATGGTGGTGCCTTTACGTGCAGAGGGGCGGAGGGCCTACGCCATCCGCCCCGGTGGGGTTACCGTGTTGATGTGGATCAGAAGCCGAACGCTGCCTTCAGCAAGTCAAACACCTTGGTGTTGTCCAGCGTGCCCTTGAAGGACTTGGCGCCGGCACCCGTGGCCAGCAGCTTGACGTCGCCGCCGCCGTGGGTTTCGCTGGCCAGGCGCACGCCTGTTTCTTGCAGGTAGTTGTCTTTCAGGGCCGTGGCGCTGTCGACGTTGCTGCGCAGGGCAGGGCGGTTCGGGCCATTGCCGAATACCAGGGTGGTGTAGGTATTGCCATCGGCATCCTTGCTCGGCTGGTTATCCTTGTAGCCGCGGTTGATGTCGAGGATATTGTTGCCGCGCTTGCCATAGCCGTTGAAGGCCAGCGTGTGGTCATGGTCGGCCGTGACGACGATCAGGGTATTTTCCAGCTTCGGATCGGTTTCCTTGATCTTCGCGATGGCGGCCTTGATGGCGTCGTCGAAGGCGATGGTGTCCGTCAGCGCGCGCTTGGCGTTGATGCCGTGCAAGGCGTGATCGATGCGGCCGCCTTCGACCATCAGGAAGTAGCCGTTCGTGTTTTTCGACAGCAAGTCGATGGCCTTGAGGGTCATTTCCGACAGGCTAGGCTGGGTCGCGCCTTCGCCCAGCGGCGGCGTGGCCGTGCGGTCCAGTTCATATTCCAGGTGGCTGCGGGTGCTGTACAGGCCGATGAATTTCTTGCCGCTTGGCGCAGCCGCCATTTCCGCTTTCGTCGCGGCTACGGTGTAGCCTTTGGCGGCAAATTCCGTCAGCAGATTGCGGCCATCGGCGCGGCCATATTTGTTGCTGGTCGACCAAGGGGTGAAGTGGTTGCGGCCGCCACCCATCAGCACGTCCACGCCATCGCCCAGGGCCGCGTTGTAGCCCGCGCCGCCTGGCGTCGCTTGCGCGGCGATCGCGTATTGCGCATTGCGGTTGCAGATGTGCGAGAACGTCGTCGCCGGCGTGGCGTGCGTCAGTTCCGTGGTGGTGATGGCGCCCACGGCCTTGCCCTTGGCTTTCGCCAGTTCCAGGATGGTCGGCACGCTCTTGCCGCCGGCCGGGCAATTGTCCACGCCCAGGTTACCATTGGCGTCGCGGCCCGGTTCCTTGGCGATCGTCTCCTGCGCCATCGAGATGACTTCATTGTTCATCTTGACGCCGGTCATGTAGGCGGCCATCGATGGTGCGCTGTCCGTCGTTTGCGCATCGTTCGAGAACGTCTTGATGCGCGCCGTGCGCTCCAGCGTGTCCATCGCCAGGCTGCCGTCTTCGCCGTATTTGTAGATGCGCGACGCCGTCACGACGGACGGGCCCATGCCGTCGCCGAGGAAGAAGATGACGTTCTTGGCGTCGGCGGCGTAGGCGCCGTTGGCAACGCTGGCGGCCACGAACGTGGTCAGCAAGGAGAGTTTCAGTGCGGATTTCAATGCGGGTTTCATGAGCTTGTCCAATTCTTGTCTCTTGGGGATTACAGACCGCCGGCCGTCTTGACCAGGCCGAATACTTTGGTGTTGTCGATGGTGCCCAGGAAGGTTTCCGAACCCTTGCCGATGGCGCCCAGGAAGACGTCGGTGCCGCCGTGGGTTTCATTGCCGGCCGCTGTGCGGATTACCGCCTCCTGGTGGTAATTGTTGGCGCTGGTGACGGTTTCATCGAGGCTGGCCATGGCGGCGCGGCTCGACTGGGTGCGGTTTTCGCCATTGCCGAAGCCGATGATCGAATACGGTGCGCCATCGAGGTCTTTCTCGACCGCGCCGGTCACATAGTTCTTCACCACGCCCAGCACGCCAGGGTTGCCGGCCGCCGTCTTGCCCGTGCGCTTGGCGTAGCCGTTCAGCACCAGGGTGTGGTCATGGTCGGCCGTGACGACGATCAGGGTATTGGCCAGGGTCGGATCGGTGAGCTTGGCTTTGTCGATGGCGGCCTTGATGGCGTTGTCGAACGCGACCGTGTCTTGCAGCGCTTTCTTGGCCGTCGTTTCGTGCAGCGCATGGTCGATGCGGCCGCCTTCGACCATCAGGAAATAACCCTTCTTGTTCTTGGCCAGCACGTCCATGGCCTTCGTGGTCATTTCCGCCAGGCTAGGTTCCTTGGCCGCATCGCGGTCCAGGTCGTAGCTCATGTGGCTGGACGTGAACACGCCGAACAGGCGCTCCGTCTTGGCCGCATCGACGGCCTTGAAGTCGGTGGCGGTGTTGGCGACCGTGTAGCTTTTCGCTTTCAGCTCGGCCAGCAGGTCGCGGCCATCGGAACGCTTGCCGCCATCCTTGAACGGCTTGAAGAATTGCGCGCCGCCACCGAGGACGACGTCCAGGCCGGCTGTGCCCAGCGCGCTGTTGTAGCCCGTGCCGCCCGGCACCAGGGCCGCGGCGATATCGTTTTCCAGGTCGCGGTGGCAGATGTGGGAATAAGTCGCTGCCGGCGTGGCGTGCGTCACGCGCGCCGTGCTGACGACGCCGGCGGCAAAGCCCTTGGCCTTGGCCAGTTCCAGCAAGGTGGTGGCGGGTGTGCCGTTGCCGGTGCCGCATTTGTTGACCAGCTTGTTGCCGTTCGCATCCGTGCCCGGATCGATGGCGACCGTGTTGGCCGACATCGAGATGACTTCATTGTTCATCTTGACGCCGGTCATGTAGGCGGCCATCGATGGCGCGCTGTCGGTCACTTGCGCGTCGTTCGAGAACGTTTTCACAAAGGCCGTTTCCGGCAGGGTGTCCATGGTCAGCGAACCTTCTTCGCCGACCGAATAGATGCGCGCGGCCGTCATGGTGGTCAGGCCCATGCCATCGCCGAGGAAGAAGATGACGTTTTTCGGCGGGGCCTCAGCCACTACCTCTTCTTTTTTTGCATCGCTGCCGCAGGCGGCCAGCATCAGGGTGATGGCGACGCTGCAGCCAGCGACGGAAATTTTTCTGCGTGTCATGTGGTTCATCCGGCTAGGTTTGAAAGAGCTGGCAAGATAACAATCCAATGTGACGCCATCATGACGCTGCGACACATTTGACACGTGAATGCGCGTCCGCCCGGCGTGTTGTTTTAGCGCACGTCCTCGGTGGAAAAGTACACCGTGCCGCGCAAGCGGGCCGTTTTTCCCAGTTGTGCGCGCAAGGCTGCTTGCAAGCTGGCGGCAGGAGTTTCCTGCACGCCGGTTTTCGCCACGACGACGTCGCCGTGCGGCGCATCCTGGGGACTGGTCCATGCGGCGATATGCTCGTAATCGGGGCGGCTGTCGATACGCTTGACGAGGAAGCGCTGCGTGCCGTCGCCCACCTGCAGGTAGCGCGCGCTGGCGTGCGTGGCGGGGGCCGGCGACAGCTGGCGCATCAGCAGGACGCGCTCGACGATGGTGGCGGCAGCGCCGTAGCCGGGTTCGGCTTTTCCATCCTTCTCGAAGTGTCCGCGCACCACCGCCGCCTGGAACTGGCGCATCGGCAGCGGCGCGGCCGGCAGCAAGCGCGCCAGCTCGAAGTGTTCCGGTTCGAGGGTCCATAGCGCCGTATGGCCATCGAGCTGCCGGCGCAGCCGCGCATCGAGGACGGGGTCGGCCAGCCGCACTTGCAGCACCACCTGGTAATCGTGCGGCGCATGGAACATCGGCAGGTGCGAGGCATACAGCCCTTGCTTGCCGCCAAACAGCACCATGCCGTGCAGGCCCCAGGTCAGGGGCGCGGCGTGGGCGAGGCTGGAGGTGAGCAGGAACAGAGAAAGGAAGAGGGTGCGCAGCATGGGTTTCATCGATGAGTTGGAATGCAACGATGATAGGGGCGGTATCATGGACAGTACAGCAACCATTTTTCACTTTTTGTGTCCTGTTTGGAAATCATCATGAACATGAGCCTTGCCGACCTGCGCGTGTTTTGCAGCGCCGCGCGCCAGCCAACCCTGGGCGCGGCGGCATTGGAATTGCACCTGACGCCGTCGGCCGTGTCGAAAGCCTTGCGCCGCCTTGAGGGGGACATGGGCGCGCCCCTGTTTGACCGGAGCGGCAAGCAATTGCTGCTCAACGATAGCGGCCGTTTGCTGCTCGAGCGTGCGCGCACCTTGCTGGCGCTGGCCGAACAGGCGCGCCTGGACGTGATGGGTGAGCGGGGCGCCATCGATGGCCGCATCGCCGGCCCCGCCCTGCTACTGTGGCGCCACGCGGACACTCTGGCGGCGGCGCTGGACGCCTATCCGCAGGCCAGTGTGCGTTTGCAACCGGCTTTCGAGGATGCGGCGCTGGCGGCCCTGGCGCGTGGCGATTGCCATGCGGCACTGGTAACGCAGGACGCCATCGCCCGGCGCGGCGCCGACTGGCCCGCCACCTGGCACAGCACGGCGCTGGGCAGCATGCGCATGCTGCTGGCGGCCGGGCGCGGCCATGTGCTGGCGCGCGGCGTGCCGGCAGCCTGCGCCTCCGTGCGCTGCGGCATGCAGGACGTCTTGCCGCACGCGTTCGCCAGCCCGACGCATTCCCTGCTGTGCGGCGAGGAGCGTGGCCGCCATGCCGATGGCTGGCGCGGCGTGGCCGGGCGCACCATCCGCTACTGGAGCGACGATGTGCAGTTGCTGATGGGCTATGTGCAGTCCGGCCGGGCGCTGGCCTACCTGCCCGACTTCGCCGTGCGTGCGCACGATTTGTTGCAGGTCGAACTGGCCGGCAGCGTCGATTGCAGCGAACAAATCCTGCTTGTGTGGGATGGCACGCTGGCGGGGGAGTGGCTGCACGCCTTGGCGCGGCAGTTGTCAATTCGTCCGAATTGAGCAATAAACTATTGCGCTTTAACGGGTTTTTCTACCGGATTGAGCAACGTAAGATGCAGTCATCCCAATCATCTTGTGAAGGCAGATCATGTTCTCCAAAACCATCAGCAGCGTTCTTGTTTCCACCGTGTTTGCCGCCGGCGCCGCCTCGGCCGCCGCCAGCGCTCCCCTGACCCTGGAAGTATTCAACCCGGGCGAAGAGGCCATCTTCCCCGTCGCTTCCGTGCTGGTCGCGGGCAAGCATGACGCCGTGCTGATCGATGCGCAGTTTTCGCGTGCCGAAGCGCAAAAGCTGGTGGAGAAGATCCGCGCCAGCGGCAAGAAACTGACGACCGTGTACATCAGCCACAGCGATCCCGATTTCTATTTTGGCCTTGACGTGATCAAGGCCGCTTTCCCGCAGGCGAAAATCGTCGCCACGCCTGAAACGGTCGCCGAGATCCGCCGTAAGGCTGACGCCAAGGTCGCCTACTGGGGCCAGATTTTGAAGGACAACGCACCGAAAAGCATCGTCATTCCGGAAGCGTTGACGGGCAAGCGCATCGCCCTGGAAGGCCAGTCGCTGGACATCGCCGGCCCGACCCCAGCGCGCACCTATGTGTGGATTCCCTCGATCAAGGCCGTCGTCGGCGGCGTGGTGCTGTTTGGCAATTTGCACGTGTGGACGGCCGATACGCAAAGCGCGCAATCGCGCCAGGACTGGCTCAAGACCCTCGATGGCATCGCCGCCCTGAAACCCGTCACCGTCGTGCCCGGCCACTTCAAGGTCGGTTCGCCCCTGACGCCGGACAGCATCGGTTTTACGCGCGACTACCTGGTGACGTTTGAAGAGGAAACGGCCAAGGCCGCCAATTCGGCCGCCCTGATCGAGGCGATGAAAATGCGCTATCCGAAGCTGGGCCTCGATGGCGCCCTGGAGACTAGCGCCAAAGTGGCCAAAGGCGAAATGAAATGGTAAAAACCTACTGCGCGACGCGATTTCCGGCCTGCGATGCTCACTGTGATCTAGCGCAGTGGCGCTTCTCTGCCAGAACTAGCGCCGCTCGCTACGGTTTTTGCAAGCCATCTGTTTCAGTTTTATAAAGGATAGAGTCATGCCCACACTGCACTATATTTTCGACCCGCTGTGCGGCTGGTGCTACGGCGCCGCGCCGCTGGTCGAGGCGGCGCGCGCCGTGCCCGGCCTGACGGTGGCGTTCCACGGCGGCGGCATGATGACGGGCAGCAATCGCCGTCAGATCACGCCCGCATGGCGCGGCTATGTGCTGCCGCATGACCGGCGCATCGAGCAAATGTCTGGCCAGCCCTTCGGCGACGCATACATCAACGGCTTGCTGAACGATACGACGGCCATGATGGATTCCGAACCGCCGATCACGGCCATTCTGGCGGCTGAAGCCTTGGCCGGCAAGGGCTTGGAGATGCTGCAGCGCGTGCAGCGTGCCCATTACGTGGACGGCTTGCGCATCGCCGACCTGCCCGTGCTCGTGGCCTTGGCGCAAGAGCTGGGCATGGATGGGGCGGCCTTCCAAGCCGAATATGCGGGGCAGGCGGGCGCCGCCACGCAGCGGCATATCGACGCCAGCCGCGCCTTGCTGGCCCAAGTGGGCGGGCAGGGCTTTCCCACGTTCGTGCTCGACGATGGCAGCGGCAAGCTGTCCGTGATCGATATCGGCGGCTTCCTTGGCCAGCCGGCGAAATTGCAGGCGCAACTCGGTGGCGTGTGCGATGCTCACGGTTGTGCATTGTAAATAACTATCGATTCGATAAAATCAATTAGCTTTTCCTTTGTTGTTGACCTCGTTACACTGGTTCCATTAGTCAACAACGAAGGAAAAGCAGCCATGAGCCAACAGCCGCCATTCAGTACCGCCTCGGGCATTCCCGTCGCCGACAACCAGAATTCCATCAGCGCCGGCCCCCGCGGCCCGCTGCTGCTGCAAGACTTCCACCTGATCGAAAAACTCCAGCATTTCAACCGCGAGCGCATCCCCGAGCGCGTCGTGCACGCCAAAGGTTCGGGCGCCTACGGCACCTTTACCGTCACGCACGACATTTCGCGCTACACCAAGGCCAAGCTGTTTGCCGAAGTGGGCAAGCAGACGGCCACCTTCGCGCGCTTTTCCACGGTCGGTGGCGAACGCGGCAGTGCGGACACGGAACGCGACCCGCGCGGTTTCGCCGTACGTTTCTACACGGAAGAAGGCAACTGGGATTTGGTTGGCAACAACACGCCGATGTTCTTCATCAAGGACCCGATCAAGTTCCCCGACTTCGTCCACACGCAAAAGCGCGATCCGCAAAGCAATTTGAAATCGGCCGAGATGATGTTCGACTTCTGGAGCCATGCACCGGAAAGCTTGCACCAGGTCACCATGCTGTTCTCGGACCGGGGCACGCCGGACGGTTACCGCCACATGGATGGCTTCGGCAGCCACACGTATAGCCTGATCAATGCCGACGGCCAGCGCGTGTACGTGAAATGGCACTTCAAGACGCGCCAGGGCATCAGGAATCTGCCAGCCGCGGAAGCGGGCCGCCTGGCCGGCGCCGATCCCGACTACGCGCAGCGCGACCTGTTCGGCGCCATCGCACGCGGCGATTTTCCCCAGTGGGAAGTCAAGCTGCAGGTGGCGACGCAGGAGCAACTCGATGCATGGGAACAACGCACGGGCTGGAACCCGTTCGACCTGACGAAAGTGTGGCCGCACGCGGACTTCCCGCTGCTGCCGGTCGGTATTTTCGAGCTGAACCGCAACCCGGACAATTACCATGCGGAAGTCGAGCAGGCCGCGTTTTCGCCGGCCAACGCCGTGCCGGGCATGGGCTACTCGCCGGACAAGATGCTGCAAGGCCGGCTGTTCGCCTACCACGACGCCCAGCTGTACCGCGTCGGCACGAACCACCAGCATCTGCCCGTGAATGCGGCCCGCTGCCCCTTCCACAACCAGCAGCGCGATGGCGGCATGGCGATCCATAATGGCGGCGCGGCACAGAATTACGCGAACGTGGCGGCGGCAGGCATGCAGCCGCAAGGGCTGGGCCATGGCGAGCCGGCGCTGGCGCTCGATGGCGGCGCGGCGCGCTACGATGGGCGCGGCGTGGAGGATGACTTTACGCAAGCCGGCAATCTGTTCCGCCTGATGTCCGCGCAGGCGAAGCAAAACCTGTTCGACAACCTGGCTGGTCCCTTGAGTCTGGTGCGGCCGGAAACCTTGCAGCGTCAACTCGGTCACTTCGACCGGGCCGATGCCGCCTACGGCGCCGGCGTGCGGGCCGCCTTGCAGGCGCGCGGCGTGGCGCTGTAAGCGTGTGGCAGGCGGAACAATGCTGTTCCGCCTGTTGTTGATGCAGCGCAAATTAGAGCTGGATATCAACTATTGCAAATATTGCCTTGTGGACATATTTGCCGTCCATGCGTAGACTTGTCGGTCTGATCTGACTAGAAAGTCTTGCAATATGAATATCGCGAAGCTGTCGGTGCATGGGGACGACCCCACGCTCAAATCCATCCTCGAAGTCTTGCCCACCGATCCGGAACGACAATGGCGCAAGGGCGAGGCGAAGGGCGCGAATCGCGTGCATCTCGATTCCGGCTTCGAAGTGCTGATCGCGCAGGCGCCCAAAGCGCAAGTGTTGCCCTCGCGTATACGCAGCTACCTGGCCGAGTGCCGCTCGCGTGGCGTCACATTCACGATGCCGCGCATCGTAGCCGAGCTGCAACTGGAGCTGAACGGCGACGACACGGTCGATGCGCCGCTCGACCTGTCGCTGGCCGACATGCAGCACCTGACGGAAATGGGCATCAGCCTGAGTCTGGTGACGCGCTCCGCCGCAGCCTGACTCCCCTGTGATACCGAAGTGGCCGCCCTGAATGCACGGGCGGCCATTGTTCGTCACGGCTCTTCGAGCTCGACGGTGACCATATTGTCGTCCGGCTTGCGGTCGATCAGCTTGTTGTCGGGATCGATGCCCGCCTTGCCGGGGCGGCTGCCGACGATGACGGTGTAGCTCGCCTGACGGGCCGTCATGCGCAGGCGTTCGCGCAGCAGCGGATGGCCATTCGCGTCGTCGACGCCGATCTCGATCCAGTCGTGCAGCGGCGCGTCGTGTTCCTCTCCCTGTTCGCCGGCCGTCAATTTTTCCGCCTGTACCTTGAGGGTGACGGCGTACTTGCTGTCGCCGCGTTTGGTGGCCGTGGCTGACAGGGCGCGGTTGTCGAACAGTACGATTTTCTCGAACAGGTCGTCGATCAGATAAGCCTGTTCGGGCGGCGTGACCTGACGCAAGCCGGCAATCAGGGCAGTCACGCTCGCATACGGCGGGCCTTTCCGGCCATAGGTCTTGAGCAGGTCGCGCAGCACGCCGTTGACCTTGTCTTCACCGATGATATCTTGCAGCAAGTACATGGCCAAGCTGCCCTTGTGGTAGTGGATGTAGGCCTGGTTTTCATTCTCTGCCAGCGGCAATTCTTTCTTGCGCTCTTCGCTGCGCCCCATCAGGTATTGATTCAGGTCATAGCGCAGGAAGCGGCGCATCTTGGCCGGGCCCACGGTTTTCTTCATCACCATCAGGGCCGAATATTCGGCCAGGGTTTCGCTGAGCACGGTGGCGCCCCGTGTATTGCCGCCCACCAATTGATGCGCCCACCACTGGTGCGCCACCTCATGCGCCGTGACGTAGAACGGATAGTCGATGTCCTTCGGGTTCTTGTCGTCTACCTTGGCGATGAAACCGAGGCCTTCCGAGTACGGAATCGTGTTCGGGAACGATTGCGCGAACGTGGCGTAGCGGGGGAACTCGACGATGCGCAGGATCTTGTGCTGGTAGGGGCCGAAGTTTTTCGTGTAGTACTCGAGCGCTTCCTTGCTGCCGCGCACGAAACGATCGAGGTTGTATTCATGGCCAGGATGGTAATACACATCGATGGCCACGTCTTGCCAGCGCTCGTGCTTGACGGCGTAGCGGGCCGACTGGAACGCGTAGAAATTCAGGATCGGCTGGTCCATCGTGTAATGGAAGTAATGGCGGCCCTTGGCGATCCAGTCGTTGTCCAGCATGCCCGGCGCGATGGCCGTCTGGCCGTCGACGGTGCTGACGGTGGCATCGAAGTGGATGCGGTCGGCGTCGTTGCTGATGTAGTTGTCGGCCAAGCCCTTCGCATCGTCGCGCGGCAAGGCCCGTTCGCGCGCGGGCAAGCCGTGTTTCTTGCGGTCGCGCGGGTCCGTCAATTCCTGCTGCGGCTGGTAACCGATGTGCGGCAGCACGGCATTCGTGAAGAAGGTGCCGTTGGCCACCACGGGCGTGTCCTGGCCCAGGCCGAAGATGCCGCGCGGCGCATAGCGGATGTCGAAATCGAGGCCCAGGGTGGCACCCGGCGCCAGCGGCGCGGCCAGGCGGTAGCTGTAAAAGCCCAGCTTGCCGTCATCGAGGCCGGGATGCACGCGCGCGTCAAAACGCAGGCGCATGGTGGCGGTCGGGTCTTGCTGCACAAAAATGTGGCTGATCGGCAGGCTGGTCTTGTTTTGCAGCAGATAGCGGCCCGTGACGATGAGGCTGCGCTGCGCCGGGTAGATGGCCACGTCGAGTTTCACGTCGGTGATTCTCGGCTGCGGCGTGGCGGCGAACTTGCGGTACTGGCGCTCGATGCTGGCGCGGTCCGCATCGCGGGAAAATTCGGACTGGTAATCGTTGGCCACGTGGAACACGTAAAACAGCACGCCGCCGGCGCCGACGAAGATCAGGGCGCCGCCGGCAAAGCTGGCCAGCACGCCATGCGTCAGACCGTGGCGCGCCAGGCGCAGGCGGATGCGCCAGCTGTCCTGCGCGCCGCGGGGCCAGAACAGCAGCGACAGCACCGTCAGCATGACGGCCGCGCCGCTCCAGTACAGCAAGTACCAGCGCTCGCGCAACACAAAGTGGCCGGCGCCGTTCATGGCCGAATACACGACTTCCGGCGTGCTGCCGTACAGCAGCAGCGGGTCGCCCAGACCCAGCGAGGAAAAGCTGATGCTGGCGATGTGGTACAGAATCATGGCGAAATACGCGAGGTATTTCTGATTGATCAGCACCTGCACGAAGATGGCCAGCACGGCGACCAGCGCATAGTAGGGCAGGTGCGACAGGAACAGCGATTCCACGTACAGGCCGGGGTCGAGGCGGTAATAGCCCTTGAAGACCTGGATCGACATGCCGCACAGCATGATGACCAGGCTCAGCAAGGCTTGCAGGCCGACCAGCGCCAGCAGCTTCGACAGCAGGGGCAGCCAGTTCGGCACGGGCAGGGCGTCGAGCATCTGATACGTGCCCGCTTCCCGTTCGCGCCACACCAGCTCGCCCGCGTAGAAGGTGGTAATGATCAGCATGAACAGGGCGAACGAGGCGCTGACCATGTCCAGCACCTTTTCCGTCACAGGATAGGTATTCGTGCCGTACATGGAACCCATGTCCAGCGCGCCCGCATACATGGTCAGCACGCCGGCCAGCACGATGACGACAAAATAGATGTTCTTGATGGTTTCGCGCAGGTTCAGCCAGCTCATCTTGAGAAGCAGGGCGCCCAGGTTGCGCTGCGCGAAGTCGGGCGTTTCCTGCGTGGACAGCGAGGCGTTCGACAGGCGCTGCGGCGCCTCGCCCTCGCTGCGGCGCCGGGTGGCGCCCGCGTCCGTCGTCGCGTGGAACTGGAAGCGCCAGTAGCCGAGCAGCAGGGCCACGAGGGCGAAGCCGGACCAGATGGCGCGGTTCAGCAGGTATACGCCTTCCAGGGTCACCAGGCGCGTGTTGCGCTCCGCGTTCGGCCAGTATTCCGTCAGTCGTATCAGCGCCGTCGTGCCGAAGGGGTCGATCAGGGCGGCCAGGGTCTTGTAGTCGAGGTCGCGCGCCAGCGACGGCGCCACCAGGTAGCCGATCAGCATGACTACCGAGCTGATGTACACGGGCAGCATGCGCCGCGTGAGTGCCGCGATGACGAAGAAGATGGCGCCGAAGATGAACAGGTTGGGCAGCAGGGTAAATACATACGGCATCAGGTAGGCGAGCGCCCGTTGCGGCCCCAGCCGTTCCGGGTCGATGCCGGGCAGCCAGGCGCCCAGCCAAGCACCGATGACGATGCTGGAAAACACCACGGCCAGCACCAGATAGGCGCCGAGGAAGCGGCCGAATACGTACTGGTATTTCTTGATCGGCGCGCTGAAGAAGAAATGCTGCATGCCGTATTCGAAATCCTGCTGCACCGAGCGGCCCATCATGGCGGCCACCACCACGGCGCCGAAACAGCCGAGCAGGCTGCACGTGAACGCCAGCGAGCGCGGCGCGTTGATCAGGAACTTGCCGCCGAAACTGATGCTCGCTTCCTTGAAGACGCCGCCGGCGGCCGCCATCCACAGCATGGCCAGCGCCAGGAACATGGCGAAATACACCCAGGTGGACAGCAGCTTGAGCCGCTGTCGCGCTTCAAAGCGGGCGATGGCAAACATGGCCGTCCCCTCAGTCGCACTGCGGGGCGACGCGGTGGCGCCCGGCAATGGTGGCGAAATACAGGTCTTCCAGGTCGCCGATGGCTTCCTCGAAGCCGTCGCCCGGGTCGTCGTCGCTGTAGACGTGGATCAGGGTACGGCCCGACAGCAAACGCGTGGAAATGACGGCGTGGCGCTGCTGGAAGCTGGCCAGCTCTTTCTTGTCGACAAAGCGCGCCCAGATCTTGCAGCTGACTTCGTCGATCAGTTCCTGGGTCTTGCCGCACAGCAGCAAATGGCCTTTGTTGATGATGGCCATGTTGGCGCACAGGTCGGCCACATCGGACACGATGTGGGTCGACAGGATCACCGTCTTGTCTTCGCCGATGTCGGACAGCAAGTTGTGGAAGCGCACGCGCTCCTGCGGGTCGAGGCCTGCCGTCGGCTCGTCGACGATGATCAGCTTCGGGTCGCCCAGCAGGGCTTGCGCGATACCGAAACGCTGGCGCATGCCGCCGGAAAAGCCGCCCAGGCGCTGGTGGCGCACGTCGAACAGATTGGTTTGCTGCAACAGCCCGTCGACGACTTCGCGCCGGCGCGCCCGCTGCGACAAGCCTTTTAACATGGCGAAGTGGTCGAGCAGCTCGTAGGCCGTCACTTTCGGGTACAGGCCGAAGTCTTGCGGCAGGTAACCGAGCATGCGGCGGATCTCGTCCTTGTCGTCGAGCACGTCGTAGTCGCCGAAGAAGATCGAGCCGGAATCGCATTCCTGCAAGGTGGCCAGGGTGCGCATCAGGGTCGACTTGCCGGCGCCGTTCGGGCCCAGCAAGCCGAACATGCCTGGCGGTATCGTCAGCGAAACATTGTCCAGCGCCACTACGCCATTCGCGTAGGTCTTCGACAATTTGCGGATCTGCAATTCCATACAACTCCTAACTCATGCGTTGCTGCCCGATGCGACAGGGCTACTCTATGCTGGCATTGTATTGAATTTAAGACGTACTGGGCAGTTGCATGCGATACACGGCATTTTCGCGTGCCCAGAGTGCAGTTGAGCGGGGTGGATGGCGCCCCGCCGCAAGCATGGGCGCAAGTTTAATTCCGGAAGAGGACCGATTCGCGATTGAACCACCAGCGGCACAGGGCCAGCAGCGCGCCCGCGATCACCGTGGTCGAGGCCAGGATCACGCCGAACATGCGGTAATCCATGGTGCCCTTGACCAGTTCCTTCATGGCCAGCGACACATTCGTCAGCGGCACCATGGCCCACATCCAGTTCAGCTCGACGCCGGGCAGCATGGCCGCCACCGTGGGCAGGATGACGAACAGCATCAGCGGTGTGATCATGCCGGCCGCTTCCTTGTAGCTTTTCGCGTAGATCGAGATCGACAGCAGCAGCGAGGCGAAGATGGCAGCCGTCGGCACCAGCATCAGGGTCACCATGGCCAGGTCGGGCAAGCCGATGCTGCGCACCATGACGGCCATGTTGCCTTCGAGCGAACTGCCGAAGATGGCCAGCAGGGCGCCCATGCTGCCCACCATCAGCACGGCCGAGGTCATGCCGACGGTAAACAGCACGAGGAACTTGGCCACCACGACGGCGCTGCGCGGCACGGGCGCCAGCAGCAGGGTTTCCAGGGTGCCCCGTTCCTTTTCGCCCGCGCCCAGGTCGATGGCCGGATACATGGCCGCCGTCAGGCACACCATCAGCAGCAGATACGGCAGCATGCCGCCGACGATGGCGCCCATCTGCTCGCGCTCGTTGGCCGTCGATTGCTTGTCGAGCACGATGGGGTGCAGGGCAAAGGCCAGCTGGGCCGGGCTCAGGTTCAGGGCAGACAGCGCGTTTTCGCGCAGGCTGGCGTTGTAGGCCTCGACGATCTCGCGCACCCGCTGCTGGGTCACGTCGACCGTGCTGGCGCTGTTGTAATGCAGGGTGACCTTGGCTTGCTGCTGTTGCTGCAGCGTTTCTTCAAACCGGGGCGGGATGACGACGGCAAACTTGATGCTGTCGTCGCCGATGGCACGGCGGATGTCGCCCTCGCTGGCCAGCGGCACTTCGCGCAGGTTGTGCTGCTGCGCAAAACGCGCGCTCAAGCCCGGTGAATGGTCCTTGCCGAACAGCGCGTAGCGCATTTCCGCCGTTTTCGCGTTCTTGAACATATTGCTTGAAACATAAGCGAAGCCGCCAAAGATCAGCGGCATGGCAAAGATGGGGATGAGGATGGTGAAGATCAGCGTCTTGCGGTCGCGCGTGAGTTCCAGCAACTCTTTCAGATAAATGGTCCACATGGCTCAGGCTCCCTGGTTGATGACGCTGACAAAGGCGTCGTACAAGTCCGCGCTGCCGCCCAGGTGGCGCAGTTCCTTGACCGTGCCATTGAAGGCGGTGGTGCCGCGGTTGATGATGCAGACGCGGTCGCACAGCTTTTCCACCTCGTGCAGATGGTGCGTGGAAAAGATCAGCGGCACGCGCAGTGCCTTGTAGCTGGCGATGAAGTCGAGCAGGATCTTGGCCGACATCACGTCGAGGCCCGTCGTCGGCTCGTCGAGGATCACCACCTGCGGCTCGTGCACGACGGTGCGGGCGATCGCGCACTTCTGTTTCATGCCCGTCGACAGCTGATCGGCCCGTTTGCCGCCGTATTCTTCCATTTGCAGCAGGGCAAACAGCTCGTCGCAGCGGCGTTTCAGCTTGTCGGCCGGCATGCCATGCAGGCGGCCAAAGTATTCCACGTTCTCGCGCGCCGTCAGGCGGCCGTACAAGCCCGTCGAACCGGACAGGAAACCGATGCTCTGGCGCGCCACCAGCGGTTGCTGCAAGACATCGACGCCGTTGACGAGGGCGCTGCCCGCGTCCGCCTGCAAGGCCGTCGACAGCAGGCGCAGGGTGGTCGTCTTGCCGGCGCCATTCGGCCCCAGCAGGCCCAGCACTTCGCCCGGGGCGCAGCTGAAACTGACGTCGCGCACGGCGTGGAACCAGCCCTCGTGTTCGCGCGGATCGCTGACGTGCACGCCCTTGCCCTTGTGGGGCGGCATGCGGAAACGTTTTGCCAGGTGTTTGACCTCAATCATGTGCATCATCCATTCAATGGTGAACAACGAGAGTAGCATGCAAAAATTGTAACTTGCAAGGTGGAAATATCGTTTGGTCTATTGAAAAAAACAGCATCTTCATGCAAGCTGGCCCGGTGGGCGCCGCGGACGGCGCGGGAGAGCGCAATGCAAACGATCGATCAGGCAATGCAGGACAAGGTACTGGCCGTGGCCCGCGCCGGCATGACCAGTGCCGAAGCCATCGGTTTTTTCCGCGTCAGCCTGGGGCTGTACTACCTGGCCGGCCTGATGACGGAGGAAACCCTCGACTTCAAGCAGATCGACGCGACGTACAACCGTTTTATCTACCACTCGATAGGTGGCGGGCACAGCATCGCCAGTGTGCTGCAATTCATGAGCGGCGAGAAAGTCTTGCGCGTGCTGCAATCGGAGCGTTTCCTTGCCGCGTTTGCCCAGCACTGCCCGGACATTCCCGTCGACAGCATTTCCTTCCTGATCTCACTGAACCTGGGCGTGGCGAAAAGCCTGTCCGGCCTGGACGCCGTCGGCCCCGTGGTGGACTGGATCGAGCAGGAAAAAGCGCGCACAAGTCAATAAAGCCCCGATCCCCCTGCGCGCGGCGTGGGGACGGCCGGCCGCTATCGTCCTATAATTCATGTTTTCCCTGACATGAATAGCCACGATGACCGCAAACCGCCATTTTGACCCCCTGGATCGTTTGATTGTTGGCGCCGACAAGGCCCTGCGCGTCATGGCGGGCGTGGCCTCGGCCTCGCGCCCCACGCCGGCCGCGCATGCGCCCGATGCGGAACTGAGCCCGGCCGAACAGCGCCACAGCGCCGGCTTGATGCGCGTCAACCATGTGGGCGAAGTGTGCGCGCAAGCCCTGTACAACTCGCAGGCGCGCTATGCGCACAGCCCGGCCATCCGCGCCCAGTTCGACGAAGCGGGACGCGAAGAGGAAGACCACCTGGCCTGGACGGCGCAGCGCCTGACGGAGCTGGGCTCGCGTCTGAGCCTGCTCAATCCCCTGTGGTATGCGGGTTCGTTTGCGCTGGGCACCATCGCCGCACGCATGGGCGACGGCCGCAGCCTGGGTTTTGTGGTGGAAACGGAACGCCAGGTGGAAGCGCACCTGGCCAGCCACCTGGAAGAGCTGCCGCCGCAGGACGCCAAGTCGCGCGCCATCGTCAAGCAAATGGCCATCGACGAAGTGGAACATGGCGCCGCCGCCCAGCGGCTGGGCGCCATCGACACCCCGGCGCCCGTGAAGGCGCTGATGGGGTTGATGGGCAAAGTGATGACAAAAACCGCGTATTACATCTGATACTGCTGCGTAGGTCGGCGTAGGTCGGATTAGGCGGGGCCGCCGAGGCCGCAGGCCGTAATCCGACAACATTGTTGGCGCCGGCGGTGTCGTCGGATTACGCGCTCACGCGCCTCGGCGGCCCCGCTAATCCGACCTACTCCTCGATGATTTCGAACGAGTGAGTGATTTCCGCCGTTTTCGCCAGCATGATCGATGCCGAGCAATATTTGTCATGCGATAAGGTAACCGCACGTTCCACAGCCGTCGGTTTCAGGGCCTTGCCCCGCACGGTGAAGTGGAAGTGGATCTTGGTAAAGACTTTCGGATCGGTGTCGGCGCGCTCGGCCTTCAGGGTCACTTCGCAGCCACTGACGGCTTCGCGGCCCCGTTTCAGGATCAGCACCACGTCATAGGCGGTGCAGCCGCCCGTGCCCAGCAAGACCATTTCCATGGGGCGTGGCGCCAGGTTGTGGCCGCCGCCATCGGGCGCGCCATCCATGGTCACCAGGTGGCCGGAACCCGTTTCGGCCCGAAAACTCATGCCCGACGGGCCATTCCAGCTGACTTTGCATTCCATCGTACTCTCCGAAAATTGTAAGCGTTTTGTATTGTAATAGAGGAATGCCTATCCAGGTGCCGGCCGCCGGGCCGCAGCCGGCCTCGATTGCGGCTTGACGCGGCAAGGCAAAGCCGCTTATACTTGTCGGCTTTCCGTTCGCTCAGGAAAAGTAAATAAGGCAGAGTCCGCATAGCAACATCGGCGGAACCACCATTTGAGCGTGTAATCTATTAGGAAGTCAACATGAAAACATTTTCCGCTAAAGGACATGAAGTCCAGCGCGATTGGTTCGTGGTTGACGCGACGGACAAAGTCCTCGGACGTGTTGCCAGCGAAGTGGCACTCCGACTGCGCGGCAAACACAAACCAGAATTTACTCCTCACGTCGATACCGGCGACTTTATCGTCGTCATCAACGCAGGCAAACTGCGTGTGACCGGTACCAAAGCTACTGAGAAAATTTACTACCGTCACTCTGGCTATCCAGGCGGCATCTACGAAACCAACTTCCAGAAAATGCAACAGCGTTTTCCAGGTCGCGCGCTTGAGAAAGCGGTCAAAGGCATGCTGCCTAAAGGCCCGCTCGGCTACGCAATGATCAAGAAGCTGAAAGTGTACGCGGAAGGTTCCCATCCGCACGCTGCTCAGCAACCTAAAGCACTTGTTCTCTAAGGAACTGACATGATCGGTAATTACAATTATGGAACCGGCCGTCGCAAAAGTGCAGTGGCTCGGGTTTTTATCAAAGTTGGCACAGGCTTGATCGTTGTTAACGGCAAACCAGCAAACGAATACTTTTCGCGCGAAACGGGTCTGATGGTCATCCGTCAACCACTGGAACTGACCGGCAATGTCGAGCGTTTCGACATCAAAGTCAACGTCCATGGCGGCGGTGAGTCGGGCCAGGCTGGTGCAGTTCGTCACGGCATCACCCGCGCTCTGATCGACTACGATGCAGCGTTGAAACCGGAACTGGCGAAAGCCGGCTTCGTTACCCGCGATGCACGTGAAGTCGAGCGTAAAAAAGTTGGTCTGCGCAAAGCACGTCGCGCAAAGCAATTCTCGAAGCGTTAATTTCTACGCTACAGCACCTTTTGGGTGCTGGTCGAAAAGCCGCTGGACTTTGGTCCCGCGGCTTTTTTGCATTTCAGCGTGACTCTGCGTTGCGCTGTAAAATACGCGGAAAACCCCCGTGGGTAGCGTTTTCCCTCATCTTTATGCAATCTATACACAAGGAAAGAACATGATCAAAGTTGGCATCGTCGGCGGCACTGGATACACGGGCGTGGAATTGCTGCGCTTGCTCGCTACCCATCCAGATGTCGAGTTGACGGCGATTACCTCGCGCAAGGAAGATGGCTTGCCCGTTGCTGACATGTATCCTTCCCTGCGCGGCCATGTCAAACTGGCGTTTTCCTCGCCGGACAAGGCCAACCTGGAACAGTGCGACGTGGTCTTCTTTGCCACGCCGCATGGCGTTGCCATGGCGCAAGCACCAGCCCTGCTGGCCGCCGGCGTGAAAGTCATCGACCTGGCCGCCGACTTCCGCCTGAAAGACCAGGCCAAGTTCGAGCAGTGGTACAAGATTCCCCATACGGCCCCTGAATTGATCGAGCAAGCCGTGTACGGCTTGCCGGAATTGAACCGCGAAGACATCAAGCAAGCCAAGCTGATCGCCAACCCCGGTTGCTACCCGACCACCATGCAGCTGGGCTTTTACCCGCTGCTGAAAGCTGGCCTGGTCAATGCGGGCGGCTTGATCGCCGACTGCAAGTCGGGCGTGTCCGGCGCCGGCCGCAAGGCGGAAATCGGCATCCTGTTCTCGGAAAGCAGCGACAGTTTCAAGGCCTATGGCGTGGCCGGCCACCGCCACCTGCCGGAAACGACGGCGCAACTGCAGCGTTTCACGGACGAGAAAGTGGCGCTGACCTTCACGCCGCACCTGGTGCCGATGATCCGCGGCATGCATTCGACCCTGTACGCGCAGCTGAACAAGGATGTCAGCAATGAAGAATTGCAAGCCTTGTTCGAAGGGCAATACAAGGACGAGCCTTTCGTCGACGTGATGCCATTCGGCTCGCACCCGGAAACCCGCTCCACGCGTGGCTCGAACATGCTGCGCCTGGCCTTGCACCGTCCCGAAGGCGGCAATACCGTCATCGTGCTGGTGGTGCAGGACAACCTGGTCAAGGGCGCATCGGGCCAGGCCGTGCAGTGCATGAACTTGATGTTTGGCTTGAAAGAAACGGCCGGTTTGCAACACATCGCCGTGATGCCGTAACGATCGGCGACCGTGCTTGCGCGGGTCCGGCGCCTTTTTGCCGGACCTGTGATAAATTGGACTGCCACCTACCCCGACAGGATGACGTTCATGTTCGAGCGCAACGCGAAAAATCCCATCGACACCTTGATCGGCGCTTCCACGCGGATCGAGGGCGACTTGCTGTTTTGCGGCGGCTTGCGCATCGATGGCCATGTGCGCGGCAACGTCACGGGCGAGGCGGGCGAGCCCACGCACATAGTGCTGGGCGAGGCAGGGCGCATCGATGGCGAAGTGCGCTGCTCGAGTCTGGTCGTCAGCGGTGAGATCAATGGCCCCGTGTATGTGTCCGAAATGCTTGAAATCCAGCCAAAAGCCCGCATTGTAGGAGAGGTCTATTACAAGGTGCTGGAAATGCACAGCGGCGCATTGGTGCAGGGCAAGCTCAGCCGCCACGACAGCGCCGACCCCGTGCTGCACCTGGCCGTATCGGAAATGTGACCCAGAACAACAGTGCTGGTTGACGGCGAGGGCGCCCTGAGCGCGACTTGCGCCAACAGTCTATAATGACTTAATGTTTTCTAGTAGGAGTGCCTGATATGAATGCCGTCGCTGAAATGCAAGATGTGATCCCTTCCCCTATTATCTTTACCGATAGCGCCGCTGAAAAAGTCGCGCAGCTGATCGAAGAAGAAGGCAATCCCGACCTGAAATTGCGCGTCTTCGTGCAGGGCGGCGGCTGCTCCGGTTTCCAGTATGGCTTCACCTTCGACGAAATCGTCAACGAAGATGACACCACCATGGTCAAGAACGGCGTCCAGCTGTTGATCGATTCCATGAGCTACCAGTACCTGGTCGGTGCGGAAATCGACTACAAGGATGATCTGGAAGGCGCACAGTTCGTGATCAAGAATCCTACCGCTACTTCTACCTGCGGTTGCGGTTCGTCTTTCTCGGTATAAGCAGCGCACCTGAGAAAACGCCCATGGCGGCGTTGCATTGCCTCGCCGTACTATTCGTACTGTCTTCGGCAATGCGCCTTGCCCTGAACGTTTTTCAGGCGCGCCGGTTTGCCGGTACAGCATCAAAATAGCGGATCGATGATCCGCTATTTGTGTTTCTGAAGCACTCCTTCTCTCTCAGCGTGGATACAGCGCGCCCAGTACCCTCAGCCCCTGCGCTCCCGTCACGGCCGGCAAGTTGCCTGGCTTGCGCTGCGTAAAGCGCCAGGCCAGCCAGGCAAAGGCCAGCGCCTCGACCTGGCTGGGCGCCACGCCCAGCGCTGTCGTCGATTCCACCTGCATGCCCGGTAATGCACGGGCCAGCGCCGCCATCAGGCTGGCGTTCTGCGCGCCGCCGCCACACACGTATACCGTTTCCGCCTGCGCCCCGTCGCGCGCGATGGCGTGCGCCAGGCTGGCCGCCGTCAGCTGGGTCAAGGTCGTCTGCACGTCGGCAGGATTGGCTTGCGGATAGTTGCTCAGCTTGTCCCGTAACCAGTCGGCATGGAACAGGTCGCGGCCCGTGCTTTTCGGCGCCGGCAAGTCAAAATACGGTTCATTGAGCAAGTCTGCCAGCAGGGCGGGAATGACCTGGCCTGTCGCTGCCCAGGCGCCGTTGGCGTCGTAGGGCTGGCCTAGGTGCCGCAGGGCCCAGCCATCCATCAGCGCATTGCCGGGGCCCGTGTCGTAGCCCGTCACCGTGCCGTCCGCGCGCAGCACGCTGATATTGCTGATGCCGCCGATATTGGCCAGCACGCGCGTGTGGCCGGGCACATTGAAAATCGCCTGGTGGAAGGCGGGCACCAGCGGCGCGCCCTGGCCGCCGGCCGCCACGTCGCGGCTGCGCAAGTCGGCGATGACGTCGATGCCCGTCAGTTCGGCCAGCAGGGCCGGGTTGTTCAACTGGCGCGTAAAACCCAGCTCGGGGCGGTGGCGGATGGTCTGGCCATGCGCGCCGATGGCGGCGATGGCGTCCGGGCCGATGCCCGCATTGTTCAGGAGCATAGCGACGCAGTCGGCGTAATGGCGCACGAGTTGATTGGCCGCCAGCGCTTCGCGTTCGATTTCATTCTGGCCGGTACTTTGCAAGGCCATCAGGTCGTCGCGCAGGCTGGCGGGAAAGGGAATGTAGGCGTCGCCCAGGCTGCGTGTGCCGCCATCGTCGGAAAAGTCGACCAGCGCGCCGTCAACGCCATCGAGGCTGGTGCCAGACATCAGGCCGATATACAGCATGGGTTTTCCTTGAGTGCGTAAGTGATGGGGTGCATTGTGCCGCATTTGTGCCGCACGCAAAAGCGCGCGGGAAAAAACAAAGGCACCGGCCATCTGCATGGGCGGTGCCTTTATATATTGCCCGAAGGCAGTGTTGCTTAGCGCGAAGCCAGTGCCGTGTCGTTCGGACGCAGCAGGGTGAAGCGGTGCATCATGTCGGCCGATACCATGCGGAAGCGGCTCAGCTCGGCGGCCGTCAATGGCGCCTGGGCTTGTACGTTCAGCTTGCTTGGATCTTGTGCCACGCCGCCGACGCGGAATTCATAGTGCAAATGGGCGCCCGTGGACCAGCCGGTGGTGCCGACGTAGCCGATCACATCGCCCTGGCTGACTTTTTGACCTTTTTTCAGGCCCGAAGCGAAGCGGCTCATGTGGGCGTAGGCGGTGCTGTAGTTGGCCCAGTGTTTCAGCACAACAACATTGCCATAGCCATTTTGGCTGCCGACGGAATCGACCACGCCGTCGCCCGAGGCGCGGATAGGCGTACCCGTTGCTGCGGCGAAATCGATGCCCTTGTGCGCTTTCCAGTTGCCGGAAATCGGGTGCACGCGCATGGAGAAGCCGGACGAGATGCGGGAGAATTCGAGGGGGGATTTCAGGAAGGCTTTTTTGAGGGACTTGCCGTCGAAGCTGTAGTAACCGCCGCCTTGCTTGCTGGCTGGGTCTTCGAACCAAACGGACTGGTAAGTCGTGCCGCGGTTGGTGAATTCACCGGCCAGGATGCGGCCCGCTCGGACAAATTCGCCATCTTGCCAGAACGTTTCGTAGACAACATTGAACGAGTCGCCGCGTTTCAGGTCGGAGCGGAAGTCGATATTGGTGGAGAACATTTCCACGATTTGCGCGGAAATCGAGTCTGGCAGGCGGGTGCCGTCCAGGCTGGAGTCGGTGGCGGCGAACAGGGTGGAAGTAATCTTGCGCGCGTGCATTTCAACGCGGCGTTCCAGCTGGGCTGCCACTTCCGTGGCCACGAACTTGTCGCCCTTGCGGGTGATCAGGATGTTCTTGACCGATTTATCCGTGCCGTCGACGAGGGTGGCGCGCATCCAGTTGAGGTCGCCGTTTTCGGTCGTTTGCGCTTGCACGCGCTTGCCCGATTTCAGCAACATCACGCCGCGCGCGATCTTGTCGGTTTTAATGAAATTGGCGGCCGCCTGATCATCCACGCCGAGACGGGTCAGCAGGGTGGCGAGGGTATCGCCAGCGCGGACTTTTTCTTCGTGGGTGAAATTCTGGTCTACCTGTTCCATCGCGGAAATTTGCGAGGCGAGATCAGGCATTTCCAGGTTCTGGGCGATGGACGTGACCGGCAAGTCCGATGCGTCGGGCGCCATGGGCGACACAGCGACCGCGCCGAAGGCGGCCACGGCGAGCAGCACCGCGGACGCACCAATAATGCGTGCCTTGCGGGTCGTCGTCAGCTGTGTGTACAAGCGTGAGCCTGTGATTTTATGTATAGGGTTCATGCAATCAGTTAAAATTTGCCCTTGAACGTGACCTGAGCTAGCGCTCTTTGTTATTGTTATTTTGATTCGTTTTCATACGGCAAGATTGATGGGATCGAGCATTATAACAAACTCCGCAAACCTACTACCATTTTGAGATCTACAGTCAAATTTTATGGAAATCAACACCACCGCATCGCCTACAAAGGCTAACGCCGCTCAGACCGCGCTTCCGCTGTCTGACAGAGTACAAGAAGCCCTCGCGATTACCAAGCGTGGCGTCGACGAACTATTGATCGAAAGCGAATTTGCGCAAAAATTAGCACGCTCCGAGAAAACCGGTGTTCCGCTGCGCATCAAACTGGGCCTGGACCCGACCGCACCCGACCTGCATCTGGGCCACACTGTCGTCCTGAACAAGATGCGCCAGCTGCAAAACCTCGGCCATCAAGTCATTTTCCTCATTGGCGACTTCACGTCCATGATCGGCGACCCTTCGGGCCGCAACGTCACGCGCCCGCCGCTGACCAAGGAACAGATCGAGATTAACGCGATGACGTATTTCGCGCAAGCATCTTTAGTGCTGGACGCCAGCAAGACTGAAATTCGCTATAACTCCGAGTGGTGCGATCCGCTGGGCGCGCGCGGCATCATCCAGCTTGCTTCCCACTACACGGTGGCGCGCATGATCGAGCGCGACGATTTCACCAAGCGCTTCCAGGGCGGCATTCCTATTTCCGTCCATGAATTCCTGTACCCGCTGATGCAAGGTTACGATTCGGTGGCCCTGAAATCGGACCTGGAACTGGGCGGCACGGACCAGAAGTTCAACCTGCTGGTGGGCCGCGAGCTGCAAAAGCAGTACGGACAGGAGCAGCAGTGTATTTTGACCATGCCGCTGCTGGAAGGTTTGGACGGCGTGGAAAAAATGTCCAAGTCGAAGAATAACTACATCGGCATCACGGAACCGGGCAACACCATGTTCGCCAAGCTGATGAGCATTTCCGACGTCATGATGTGGCGCTACTACGAGCTGCTGTCGTGGCGCTCGATCGCCGAACTGGCCCAGCTGAAGCGCGAAGTCGAGGAAGGCCGCAACCCGCGTGACGCCAAGGTTGCGCTGGCGCAAGAGATCGTCGCCCGCTTCCACTCGCAGCAGGCGGCCGAAGATGCGCTGGCCGACTTCGTCAACCGCTCGAAGGGCGGCATCCCCGACGATATCCCGGAAGTGAGCCTGGCCGGCGCACCGCTGGGCATCCCGCAATTGCTCAAGCAAGCCGGTCTGTGCCCATCCACGTCGGAAGCCATGCGCAAGATCGACCAAGGCGGCGTGCGCATCGACGGCACCGTCATCAGCGACAAGGGCTTGCAAGTGGAAGCCGGTCAGTTCGTGTTGCAAGTTGGCAAGCGCAGCTTTGCGCGCGTCACCTTGACGGCATGATCGCGCTGCTGCAGAGAGTTACGCAGGCCAAGGTGGATGTCGATGGCGCCACCGTCGGCGCCATCGACGCCGGGCTGATGGTACTCGTGTGTGCCGAGCGGGGCGATACGGAGAAGGAGGCGGACGCCTTGCTGACCAAGTTGCTCGGCTACCGCGTGTTTGCCGACGAGGCGGGCAAGATGAACCGCAGCGTGACGGACGTGGCAGGCGGCTTGCTGCTGGTGCCGCAGTTCACCCTGGCGGCCGACACCAAGTCCGGCACGCGCCCGTCGTTTACGCCGGCCGCCGCGCCGCAGGATGGCTTGCGCCTGTTCTCGCATTTCGTGGACCAGGCGCGCAGCCGCCATGCAGGCGTGCAAACGGGGCAGTTCGGCGCCGACATGCAGGTGTCGCTCACCAATGACGGCCCCGTCACATTCTGGCTGCAGGTGAACGCTAAATAAGCGTCAAACAATAACTATAAAGAGGAGCAAGCGATGAAATTGTGGAGCGAGACGTTTCGTGATGGCGGCCTGATGCCGGCCGACAATGCTTTTGCCGAGATCGATCCGGCCAGCCGCGTGCGCCTCGCCGGCAACCGCAATCCCCATCTTGCCTGGGACGATGTGCCCAACGGCACCGAGTCGCTGGCCCTGTTCTGCATCGACCCCGATGCGCCACAAGACGCCAGCCTGGCCAACCGCGATGACCAGGCCCTGCCGCTGACGGCGCTGCGCGGCGACTTTTATCACTGGAGCTTGCTCGACTTGCCGCCGGCCATGCGGGTTATTGCCGCCGGTGAATTTTCCAGCGGCATCACGCCGCGCGGCAAGGCGGCCGCTACTGGGCTGCGCCAGGGCATCAACGACTACACGGGCTGGTTTGCCGGCGATGCCGCCATGGCCGGCGATTACTACGGCTATGATGGCCCGTGCCCGCCGTGGAACGACGAGCGCATCCACCACTATATTTTCCGCCTGTACGCGCTCGACGTGCCGCAGCTGGCTTTGCCTGAGCGTTTCACGGGACAGCAAGCCTATGCCGCCCTGTACGGCCACATCCTCGACGAAGCCCAGCTCGTCGTCGCCTATTCGCTCAATCCCGAGTTGGCACTTACTCTGAAGAAATAACGCATGAGCACCACGATTTTATTGATACGCCATGGCGAGACGGCCTGGAATGCGGGCCGCCGCCTGCAGGGCCATATCGACATCGCCTTGAACGAGGCGGGCCTGGGGCAAGCGGCCGCGCTGGGGCAGGCGCTGGCGGACGAACCGCTGGCCGCCATCATCGCCAGCGATCTGCAGCGCGCGCAGCAGACGGCGCAAGCCGTGGCCGACGTGAACAAGCTGCCCGTGCAGACGGATACCTTGCTGCGCGAGCGCTGCTATGGCGCCTTTGAGGGCTTGCTGTATGCGGACATCGCCGCGCGCTATCCGCACGAGTATGCGCAATGGCAATCGCGCCAGATCGACGCCGTGATGCCGTCTGGCGAGCGCCAGGCCGAAAGTTTCCGCCAGTTCTATGCGCGCGCAAACGGCGCCATCGCCCGCTGGGCGCAGCAGCATGACGGCCAGACGATCGCCATCGTGGCCCACGGCGGCGTTCTCGAGTGCGCTTACCGCGAGGCGGTCGGCATGACGCTCGACAGTCCGCGCGACTTCCAGGTCAAGAATGCCAGCGTCAATCGTTTTTCTTACGCCGACGGCAAGCTGCATTTAGTGCACTGGGGAAATATCGAGCACCTGAGCGCACCCGCGATGGACGAGCTGGGCTAAGCGGCCCCATCGCCACTCTGACGCACTGAGCTAAAAAATAGTGCTTATTAAATAGGCAGGGAATCGGTTAAAATAGCAGGTTCCTCCGTCCATTTCAGGTTCCTCAGTGCAAATCGGCCCTCACATTCTGCGCAATAACGTTTTCGTCGCTCCCATGGCCGGCGTGACGGATCGGCCTTTCCGCCAGTTGTGCAAGCAGTTGGGTGCCGGCTACGCCGTGTCGGAGATGGCGGCGTCGAATCCGCGCCTGTGGGCGACGGAAAAAAGCGCGCGCCGCACGGACCATGAAGGCGAAATGGAGCCGAAAGCCGTGCAGATCGCCGGCGCCGATCCGCAAGACCTGGCCGATTGCGCCAAGTTCAACGTGGACCGGGGCGCGCAGATCATCGACATCAACATGGGTTGCCCTGTGAAAAAGGTGTGCAACAGCTGGTGCGGTTCGGCCCTGTTGCAAGATGAAAGCCTGGTCGAAAAGATATTGCACGCCGTCGTCAACGCCGTCGACGTGCCCGTCACCCTGAAATTTCGCACGGGCTGGAACCGTTCCAACAAGAATGCCCTGACCATCGCCCGCATCGCCGAGCAAGCCGGCATCCAGATGCTGACCTTGCACGGCCGCACGCGTGCCGATGGCTACAAGGGCGATGCCGAATATGAAACCATTGCCGCCGTGAAAGCATCGGTGAGCATCCCCGTGGTGGCCAATGGCGACATTACCAGTCCGGAAAAGGCCCGCTTTGTGCTCGATCAAACGGGCGCCGATGCCGTCATGATCGGCCGCGCGGCGCAGGGCCGGCCGTGGATTTGCCGCGAAATCGACCATTTCCTGCGCACCGGCACCTTGCTGCCGGCGCCGTACGTGGATGAAGTGCGCACCCTGATGGACGAGCACTTGCGCGCCCATTACGCATTTTACGGTGAATTTCTCGGCGTACGCACGGCGCGCAAGCACATCGGCTGGTATGTGAAGGACCTGGAAGGCGGCGAAGCGTTCCGCCAGCAAATGAACTTGCTGGAGTCGACGGATGCGCAATTGCTGGCCGTCGATCAATTTTTTGAGTCGCAATGGAAATTTGGCGAACGGTTACAATACCGCCTCGCCGAATCCAGTGAAAGTGGCTTGATAGAAGCGGCCACGGCAGCATGAACAGATAGCAAGGCAGTTATATAAGTTATAAGTAATAGTGATCAGTACGAGTGATAAGAAGTACAAGGGCGAGCGCCTATACAGAGCGTCATGCAATATTAATTACAACATCAAGGCAAGAGGGCAGCACGCGGACCGCATGAGCGACGCGGCACCGGATGGCCAGGTGTTCAGCCGGTTGAAGCATACAAATGAGCAAAGAAAGCATTCAGGAAGTCGTACAGAAAAGTCTAGAAGATTACTTCAATGACCTGGGCGAACAGCAAGCATCGAATATCTACGACATGGTCGTGTTGACCGTGGAAAAGCCCATCCTGGAAGTCGTGATGACACGCGCCGATGGCAACCAGTCGCACGCCGCGCAGATGCTGGGCATCAACCGCAATACCCTGCGCAAGAAATTGCAGGAGCACGGTTTGCTGTAATGCCGGCATGCAAGTGACGCCAAGATTTGAATCCGCCGCAGCAGTCTTCGCCTGAAGACTGAACTGTGCCATTCGCCAAGAACACTTAACCACCTAGCCACAGCCATGATCAAACAAGCTCTCCTCTCCGTTTCCGACAAGACCGGCGTTCTCGAATTCGCCCGCGCCCTGTCCGCCCTCGGCGTCAACCTCCTGTCCACGGGCGGCACCGCCAAATTGCTGGCAGACAACGGTGTTCCTGTCACGGAAGTGGCCGATTACACGGGTTTCCCGGAGATGCTCGATGGCCGTGTGAAAACCCTGCACCCGAAAGTGCACGGCGGTATCCTGGCGCGCCGCGATTTCCCTGAGCACATGTCGAAACTGGTCGAGCACGACATGCCGACCATCGACATGGTGGTGGTCAACCTGTACCCGTTCCAGGGCACGGTCGCCAAGGCCGATTGCACGCTGGAAGACGCGATCGAAAACATCGATATCGGCGGCCCGACCATGCTGCGTTCGGCGGCCAAGAACCACAAGGACGTGGTTGTCATCTGCGATCCGACCGACTACGACGTGGTGCTGGCGGAAATGCGTGCGGCCGATGGCAAGGCAGGCGACGTCAGCTACGACACCAAGTTCATGCTGGCGAAAAAAGTCTTTGCGCACACGGCGCAATACGATGGCGCCATCACCAACTACCTGACGAGCCTGGGCCCGACGAAAGTGCACGCCGAGCGCGGCGCCTATCCGCAAATCCTGAACGTGGCCTTTGAAAAAGTGCAAGACATGCGCTACGGTGAAAACCCGCACCAGAGCGCCGCCTTTTACCGCGACCTCGTCACCACCGATGGCGCGCTGGCCAATTATCGCCAGCTGCAAGGCAAGGAATTGTCGTACAACAACATCGCCGATGCCGATGCGGCTTGGGAATGCGTGAAGAGCATGGGCGGCTTCGAGCAAAGTGCCGCCTGCGTCATCGTCAAGCATGCGAACCCATGCGGCGTGGCCTTGGGCAAGAATGCGGCGGAAGCATACGCGCGTGCCCTGCAGACGGACCCGACCTCGGCATTTGGCGGCATCATCGCCTTCAACACGGAACTCGACGGCGCCACCGCCGGCGAGATCGCCAAGCTGTTCGTGGAAGTGCTGATCGCCCCGTCGTTCTCCGCCGAAGCGAAACAGATTCTGTCGAGCAAGCAAAACGTGCGCATGCTGGAAATCCCGCTGGGCAGCGGCGTGCACGCCATGGACTTCAAGCGCGTCGGTGGCGGTCTGCTGGTGCAATCGCCGGATGCGAAAAACGTCGGTATCGGCGACTTGCGCGTGGTCAGCAAACTGCAGCCAACGCCGCAGCAACTGGCCGACCTGATGTTCGCCTGGAAAGTGGCGAAATTCGTCAAGTCGAACGCCATCGTCTTCTGCGGCAATAACATGACCCTGGGCGTGGGGGCTGGCCAGATGAGCCGTATCGATTCGGCCCGCATCGCCTCGATCAAGGCGCAAAACGCCGGCCTGTCGCTGACCGGTTCCGTCGTGGCGTCGGACGCCTTCTTCCCGTTCCGCGACGGCCTCGACGTCGTCGTCGATGCGGGCGCGACCTGCGTCATCCACCCGGGCGGCTCGATGCGCGACCAGGAAGTGATCGATGCGGCGGACGAGCGCGGCGTGGTCATGCTGTACACGGGCACGCGTCACTTCCGTCATTGATATCGATAGAGAGAGTAGGTCGGATTAGCGGTACGCGTAATCCGACATGCGTCGCCAGCCGCGTTTGTTGGATTACGCGCGGCCTTCGGCCCCGCTAATCCGACCTACAGCTACTCGATAAAGTACTCAGCGGCAGGCACCGGTTATTCACCGGTGCCTGCCGTATTCATTATAGAATCTGGCGATGATTATTCTTGGCATCGATCCTGGCCTGCGCACGACCGGCTTTGGGGTCATTGAAAAACACGGCAACAAGCTGCGCTATATCGCGTCGGGGACCGTCAAGACGGGGTCCGAAGGGGAATTGCCGCCGCGCCTAAAGGTCATCCTGCAGGGCGTGGGCGAAATCGTCGGCACTTACCGGCCCGATTGCGCGGCCATCGAAAAAGTGTTTGTCAACGTCAATCCCCAATCGACCTTGCTGCTGGGCCAGGCGCGCGGCGCGGCCATTTGCGCGCTCGTGCATGCGGACTTGTCGGTGGCCGAATACACGGCGCTGCAAGTGAAACAGGCTGTCACGGGCCACGGCAAGGCGGCCAAGGAGCAGGTGCAGGAAATGGTGTCGCGGCTGCTGTCACTGCCCGGCTTGCCGGGCACGGATGCGGCCGACGCGCTGGGCGTGGCCATTTGCCACGCCAACAGCATCGACGCGCTGGCCATGATAGGCGCGCTGGCGCCACAACTGCAGGGCTTGCGCATGAAGCGCGGCCGCCTCGTCGGATAAAGCATCACTCTGAAATTTAACATTAGGAACACGCGATGATAG
Source organism: Janthinobacterium sp. EB271-G4-3-2 (assembly GCF_020858035.1). Lineage (NCBI taxonomy): Bacteria > Pseudomonadati > Pseudomonadota > Betaproteobacteria > Burkholderiales > Oxalobacteraceae > Janthinobacterium > Janthinobacterium sp. EB271-G4-3-2. The sequence continues at coordinate 97,152 of NZ_JACYMG010000015.1, forward strand.
GCCGTCTCTCCGGTATTTTGCTTGAAAAGAATCCGCCACAATTGCTGGTCGATTGCCAGGGCGTCGGCTATGAAGTCGACGTGCCGATGAGCACCTTTTACAACTTGCCCCACGTGGGCGAAAAAGTCGTGCTGTTCACGCACCAGGCCATCCGCGAAGATGCGCATTTGCTGTTTGGCTTCGGCAATGCGGCCGAGCGGGCCGTGTTCCGCCAGTTGATCAAGATCACGGGCGTGGGCGCGCGCATGGCGCTGTCGATTCTTTCTGGCATGACGATTGCCGATCTGGCCCAGGCCATTACCCTGCAGGATTCCGGCCGCCTCGTGAAAGTGCCGGGCATCGGCAAGAAGACGGCCGAGCGCCTGTTGCTGGAATTGAAGGGCAAGCTGGGAGCCGATATCGGCGCCGGCGGCGCGCATGCGGCGCCGGACGCGCAATCGGACATTTTGAATGCCCTGGTCGCGCTCGGTTATTCGGACAAGGAAGCGCTGGCCGCCGTGAAGAACGTGCCGGCCGGCAGCGGCGTGTCGGACGGCATCAAACTGGCGCTGAAAGCGCTGTCGAAAGGCTGATAGGGCATGAGTATCCAGACCGACAGCTTCACGGAACAGCGCATCATCGACGCGGCGCCCATCTCGCACAACGAGGAGGCGATCGAACGGGCCTTGCGCCCCAAGCAGCTCGACGAGTATGTCGGGCAGGAAAAGATCCGCGACCAGCTGGAAATCTTCATCACGGCCGCGCGCCAGCGCAAGGAAGCGCTTGACCATACCTTGCTGTTCGGCCCGCCGGGCCTGGGCAAGACGACCCTGGCGCACATCATCGCGCGCGAAATGGGCGTCAATCTGCGCCAGACCTCGGGCCCCGTGCTCGAGCGCCCGGGCGACCTGGCGGCGATTTTGACGAACCTGGAAGCGAACGATGTCCTGTTCATCGATGAAATCCACCGCCTGTCGCCGGTCGTCGAGGAAATTTTATATCCGGCGCTTGAGGATTATCAAATCGATATCATGATCGGCGAAGGCCCGGCCGCCCGTTCCGTGAAACTCGATCTGCAACCGTTTACCCTGGTCGGCGCCACCACGCGCGCCGGCATGCTGACGAATCCGCTGCGGGACCGCTTCGGCATCGTCGCGCGCCTCGAGTTCTACAACACGGGCGAATTGACGAAGATCGTCACGCGCAGCGCCGCCTTGCTGAAAGCCCCGATCGACCCGGAAGGCGCAATTGAAATCGCCCAGCGCGCCCGCGGCACGCCCCGCATCGCCAACCGCTTGCTGCGCCGCGTGCGCGATTTCGCGGAAGTCAAAAGCAATGGCGAAATCACCAAGGTGGTGGCCGACCGCGCGCTGGCCATGCTGGACGTCGATTCCGCCGGCTTCGACGTGATGGACCGCAAGCTGCTCGAAGCCGTGCTGTTCAAGTTCGGCGGCGGCCCCGTCGGCATCGGCAACCTGGCGGCGGCCATCGGCGAAGCGGCCGATACCATCGAAGACGTGCTGGAGCCGTATCTGATACAGCAAGGTTTCCTGCAGCGCACGCCCCGTGGCCGTGTCGCCACGCCGGCCGCCTATTTGCACTTCGGCGTCAGCGCGCCGCGCATGGGCCCGGGCGGCGAAGCGTGGGAACTGTGATGGCGGAAGCCGGTATGCCGGGCATGCAGATCTGGATCGACGCCGACGCCTGTCCCGTCGTCATCAAGGAAATTTTGTACCGCGTGGCCGACCGCCTGGAGTTGCCGCTCACCCTGGTCGCCAACCAGGGCTTGCGCGTGCCGCCGTCGCGTTTCATCCGCACCGTGCAAGTGCCGTCCGGCGCCGACGTGGCCGACCAGGAAATCGTGCGGCTGTTGAATCCCGGCGACCTCGTCATCACGGGCGACATCCCGCTGGCGGCCGACGTCTTGGCCAAGGGCGGTTTCGCGCTGAACCCGCGCGGCGAGTTCTACACGAAGGACAATATCGCCCAGCAACTGACGATGCGCGCCTTCATGGAGGAATTGCGCAGCGGCGGCGTGGACACGGGCGGCCCGGCCGCCTTCAGCCAGTCCGACCGGCAGCAGTTCGCCAATAGCCTGGACAGGCATTTGAGCAAGCATCACCGCAAGCCGGCCCCGGCGCAGTAATTCGCGGACGAAAAAAAACCGGCGCAAGCCGGTTTTTTTGTGCGTGTGAAACTTAACGCATGACTTTTTTCGTACCCACCACTTCCACCGTCACGCGGCGGTTCTTGGCGCGGCCGGCGGCACTGGTGTTGTCGGCCACGGGCTGCGTTTCTCCCTTGCCTTCCGTGTAGACGCGGCTCGTTTCCACGCCTTGCGCCACCAGGTAAGCCTTGACGGCTTCGGCGCGGCGCAAGGAGAGCTTCTGGTTGTAGGTGTCAGGGCCGACGGCATCCGTATGGCCGACCGTGACGATCACTTCCAGGTCCATGCCCGTCAATTGACCGAGCAGCTGGTCCAGCGCGGCCTTGCCTTGTGGCTTGAGCGCCGATTGATCGAAATCAAACAGCGCTTCGGAGGCAAACGACACTTTTTCCGACACAGGTGCTGGCGCCGGTGGGGCCACGATGACGGGTGCCGGCATCGCGACGACAGGGGCGACTTCTGGCGCCGGCTGGTAAGCAGGCGTGGCGCTGGCCGGGCGGCCCAGTTTATACACGAGGCTGACGGAATACAGGTCCGCATCGCCGCGGTTGCCGACGGCGTCGTTCAAGCGATAGCGTTCGACTTCGCCGCGCAGGGCCAGCGCTTCGCTGAACTTGTATTCGAGGCCCAGACCCACCTTGGCGTTGAGCTTGCGCTCGCTGGCATGGGTATTGGTCGAACCCAGCAGGCGGTTGCCGCTGAATTCCGTGTTGGTCTTGGTGTAATGCATGCCGACACGGCCCAGCAAGAACAGGCGCTGCGACAGCGGCAGCTGGCCCAGCAAGTCCAGGTTCACGCCGCGAAAGGCCGCTTGTCCGTTCAGTACGCCGTTGCCGCTGGTGGTGGACCGGAAATCGAACTTGCCCAGGTCAAAGTAACCGCCTTCCACGGCGAAATACTGGTTCAGCTGGCGGCCGACAAACAATTTATAGCCGGTGTCGCGCTGGTCCTTGGTAAAACCGGTGACGGTTTCGCCGTTGGCGGCCAGGCTGGCGCGCAAGCGCGGCTCGTCGATGGTGGCGCGCGACTGGCCCACGCCCGCGCCGATGTACCAGGCGCTGTTGGCCCAGTCCGGGTTGATGAAGGTGTTGTCCTGCGCCTGCGCCGCTTGCGCCGCCAGCAAAGCCCCGGTCATGACGCTCAGGGCGCCCAGTGTGTGTGCGATAGTCATGGTCATGTCCCGGTTATTTGGTGATCTGGTTGTTGCGCAGGGTAACGGCGGCGGCCGTCAGCACGCGGCCGTTGAGCAGGGTCGTATTGTCGCCCACCGTGATGGCGGCCGACTGGCCCAGGATATTGCCCTTGAAGACGCTGTTCGCGGCCAGGGTGGTCGGGCCGACGGGCAACCAGGTGACGTTGTCGGCCGTGGCGCCATTGTTCAGGGCAACTACCGAGTTGACGGTCGAGTTCAAGGTCAGCGCCGTGCGGAAGATGTACACGCCAGGACCGTTCAGTGTCAGGGTACCCGTGATGCTGATGGCGCCCGCATAGCAATACACGCCGGGGCCGAAGGTCTGGCCGCCGAGGTCGATGCCGCCGGCAAAGCTGACGTCGCAGCTGCGGCTGTTGCCGTCCGTGATGGCCGCTTGCAAATCCGTCATCGCGCCGTCCAGGATGGCACCCGACTTGTAGTTGGTAAAACCTGCCGCCTGGGTCGGGTCGACCGTTTGCGAAGGCGAACCGACATCGCCCGTGATCAGGGTCGTGCCGCCCGAATTATTCGTGATCGAGGTGCCGGCCAGCACGCCGAACGATGCGGCGCGGCCCAGGATGATCGGGTTGAGGACGGGCGGGATGGCAACGGTCGTGACGGTCAGCAGCGCGCTGCCCGACTGGCCGCCGGCCGTGGCCGTGATGCTGCTGGTGCCGGCGGCGATGCCGGTGGCGACACCCGTGTTCAGCACGCTCGCGTTGGCTACGGTGCCCGATGTCCAGGCGGCGCTGTTGGTGATGATGGCGTTCGAGCTGTCCGAATACGTTGCGGTGGCAATGAATTGCTGCGTGCCACCGACAACGATGCTGGCGGTGGCCGGCGTGACGGCGATGCTGACCAGGGTAATGGCAGGTACGGTGACGGTGGTGCTGGCCGTCTTGCCGTTGAAGCTGGCGTTCATGACGCTGGTGCCAAAGGCAACGCCGGTGACGAGGCCGCCGTTGGCGACGGTGGCCGAGGCTGGCGTGGCGGAAACGAAGCCGCTGCCGGACGTGACGTCAACGCTGCTGCCATCCGAATACGTGGCAAGGACGGCCAGCTGGCGCGTCGCGGCGACGGGCACGATGGGATTTTGCGGCGTGACGGCGATAGCCAGCAAGGTCGCTGGCGTGACGGTCAGCACGGTGCTGGCCGTGAGCGCGCCCGTGGTGGCCGTGATCTGCGTCGTGCCGGCAACCTTGCCCAGCGCCAAGCCACCAGCGGCGATGCTGGCCGTGGTAGGGCTGGCCGAAGCAAAGGCCGATACGGCCGTGACGTCGCGCGTGGTGCCGTCGCTGAAGCTGCCTGTCACCGTGAATTGCTGCGTTGCGCCGATGGCGATCGATGGCGTGAGCGGCGTGATGGCGATCGCATTCAAGGTGGCGGGCGAGACGGTCAACTGTGCCGCTGCGCTCTTGCCGCCAAACGCGGCGCTGATGCTGCTGCTGCCGGCAGCGATGCCGGTGCTCAAGCCTGTGGCGGCATTGACTGTCGCGCTGGCCGGTGTGGCCGACGTCCAGGCCGACTTGGCGCTGACGTCTTGCGAGGAGCCATCGCTATACGTGGCGATGGCCGTGAATTGCTGGCCCGCACCGATGGCGACCGTGGCCGTGGCTGGCGTGACCGCCAGGCTGGACAAGGTGGCGGCAGGCAAGCCGAGGATGGGATCGCGTCCCTGGTCGCCGCCGCCGCAGCCAGCCAAGGCGGCCATGGCCAGTAGACCTGCCGAGACGATCAGCGGGTTCAGATATCGCTTGAAGAGATTCATATAATTCCTTTGTGCATGGCAGTCATTGCCGGTCATCCGCGGATGAGGTCATCCGGCAGAGCCATGCCGCCTTTCGCTACAGGGCGATGGCGTCACAGGCATGCACTATTTCATTTAGGAAACTTCAAGTATGTTCGGTGGCGCGCATAGGCCCCTGGCGTTCGGAGACAGGGTCAAAAAAAACGCAATTCGGCCTGGAAAACAACGGCCGTGTGCGGAAAATAGACGCAAAAAAAGCCGGCGCCAAGGCCGGCTTCATCAGGGCAGGGGGACTTTACTCTTCACGCACCCACGTCTGCGAGCGGCCAAACATCGGCACGCCGACATAGCCGCGCACTTGCAGCTTGGTGCCGCCTTCAATCAGTTCGGCCTTGCTCTTGTAGGTCTTGCCATTGGCCGGGTCCATGATTTCGCCGCCCGTCCATTCCTTGCCGTCATATTTCAGGCCGGACAGGATCACCAGGCCGACGATGGGCTGGTCCTTGTTGGCGCCCGTGCACTTGTCGCACTTGGGATTTTGATCTTCATTCGGGGCACGGAACAGTTTTTCGATCTTGCCTTGCAAGACGCCATTGTTTTCCGTGATGACGACGAGGGATTTCGGCTTGCCGCTGGCGTCGTCGATGGTTTTCCATGTGCCGACGGGGGTAAAGTTGCCGTCGCGCGCCGTGGCGCTGCCGGCGATGGCCAGGGCGGCCACCAGTACGCTTGCTTGAATGCTTGCTGTGAATACTTTATGCATCGCTAGTCTCCATTGGTTTTTTGATCGTGTCACGAACAGTTATATACCAAGGCAAGACCAGCAGTGCTGCGCGGCGTCACGGATGACGCCGCGCAATCCTTCCAAACTTGCCTTATGCGCTGGCTAGTTTAGCAAACTGTTCGCGCAGTTTTTCAATTGTCGCCGAAAAACTGAGCAAGCGCTCGTTTTCTTGTGCAACGATGGCGGCCGGGGCACGCGCGACGAAGCTTTCATTGCCCAATTTGCTGTTGACTTTGGCGATTTCCGCTTCGATGCGGGCGATTTCCTTGCCCAGGCGCTCGCGTTCGGCAGCCACGTCGATTTCCACTTTCAGCATCAGCTTGGTGGTGCCGACGATGGCGACGGCCGCAGGCGAGTCCGGCAGCGCATCGACGATCTGCACGTCGGCCAGCTTGCCCAGCGACTGGATGTATGGCGCATACGATGCCAGCGCTTCTTTCTCGCTGGCATTGCCCGCTTCGACGATCAGCGGCACGCGCACGGAAGGCGAGATCTGCATTTCGCCGCGCAGGTTGCGCGTCGCATCCGTCAAGGCTTTCAGCTGCTGCATCCACGCTTCGGCCGATTCGTCGATCTTGTCGGTGTTAGCGATCGGATACGGCTGCATCATGATGGAATCACCTTCAGCTTTGAGCGTTTTGCCAGCCAAAGGCGCCACCGTCTGCCACAGCGCTTCCGTGACGAACGGAATGATCGGATGGGCCAGACGCAGCACCACTTCCAGCACGCGCAGCAGGGTGTGGCGGGTGGCGCGCTGCTGGCCTTCCGTGCCCTGTTGCACTTGGACTTTCGCGACTTCCAGGTACCAGTCGCAATACTCATCCCAAACGAATTTGTAGATGGTGGCGGCGATATTGTCGAAACGGAAGTCTTCAAAGCCCTTGGCCACGTCCAGTTCCGCCTTTTGCAGCAGCGAGATGATCCACTTGTCCGCTTGCGACAGGTCGGCGTCGTTAGGCGTGCAGTCCTTGCCTTCCGTATTCATCATGACGAAACGGGTGGCGTTCCACATCTTGTTGCAGAAGTTGCGGTAGCCTTCGCAGCGGCCCAGGTCGAAGTTGATGTTGCGGCCCAGCGAGGCATAGCTGGCCATGGTAAAGCGCACGGCGTCCGTGCCGTAGGCCGAAATGCCTTCCGGGAATTCCTTGCGCGTGGCCTTGGTGATCTTTTCCGCGTCGCGCGGGTTCATCAGGCCCGTCGTGCGCTTGACGATCAAGCCTTCCAGGTCGATGCCGTCGATCAGGTCGATCGGGTCCAGCGTGTTGCCTTTCGACTTGGACATTTTCTGCCCCGTCGAATCGCGCACGAGGCCATGCACGTAGACGGTTTCAAACGGCACCTTGCCCGTGAAGTGCGCCGTCATCATGACCATGCGCGCGACCCAGAAGAAGATGATGTCGAAACCGGTCACCAGCACGGACGATGGCAGGAAGGCCTTCATGTCCGGCGTTTCTTCCGGCCAACCCATGGTCGAGAACGGCACCAGGGCGGACGAGAACCACGTGTCGAGCACATCGTCATCGCGCTTCAAAGGGCCCGTGCTGCCGGCCGCCTGCGCCTTGGCTTGTGCCTCCGCTTCCGTCTTGGCAACGAAGATATTGCCCTTGTCGTCGTACCATGCCGGGATTTGATGGCCCCACCACAGCTGGCGCGAGATGCACCAGTCCTGGATGTTGTTGAGCCACTGGTTGTAGGTGGTGCTCCAGTTTTCCGGCACGAACTTGATTTCGCCATTGGCGACCTTGTCCAGCGCCGTCTCGGCGATCGATTTGCCCGGGAAGAAGGTGCCTTCCGGGGCCGGCTTGCTCATGGCGACAAACCACTGGTCCGTCAGCATCGGTTCGATGACGACGCCCGTGCGGTCGCCGCGCGGCACCATCAGTTTGTGCGGCTTGACTTGCTCGAGCAAGCCTTGCGCGTCGAGGTCGGCGACGATCTGCTTGCGCGCGGCAAAGCGGTCCATGCCGCGGTAGGCTTCCGGCGCGTCGTCCGTGATCTTCGCGTCCAGGGTCAAAATGACGATCTGCGCCAGTTTGTGGCGCTGGCCCACGGCGTAATCGTTCATGTCGTGCGCAGGGGTGATCTTGACGCAGCCCGTGCCGAATTCCTTGTCGACGTATTCGTCGGCGATGACGGGGATCTCGCGCTCGGTCAATGGCAGTTTGAGCATCTTGCCTACCAGCGGCAGGTAGCGCTCGTCCGTCGGATCGACGGCCACGGCCACGTCGCCCAGCATGGTTTCAGGACGGGTGGTGGCCACCGTCAGGAAGCCGCTGCCATCGGCCAGCGGGTACTTGATGTACCACATGGAGCCATCTTCTTCCTCGGACACCACTTCCAGGTCGGACACCGCCGTGCCCAGCACGGGGTCCCAGTTGACGAGGCGCTTGCCGCGGTAGATCAGGCCTTGCTCGAACAGGCGCACGAAGACGTCGGTGACGACTTTCGAGCGCGGTTCGTCCATCGTGAAGTATTCGCGCTGCCAGTCGGCCGAGGCGCCCAGGCGGCGCATCTGGCCGGTGATGATGGAACCCGATTTTTCTTTCCATTCCCACACTTTTTCCACGAATTTCTCGCGGCCCAGGTCATGGCGCGAAATCTTTTGCGCGTCCAGCTGGCGCTGCACGACGATTTGCGTGGCGATGCCCGCGTGGTCGGTGCCGGGAATCCAGGCCGTGTTGTGGCCCAGCATGCGGTGGTAGCGGGTCAGGCCATCCATGATGGTCTGGTTGAACGCATGGCCCATGTGCAGGGTGCCGGTGACGTTCGGCGGCGGCAACTGGATGCTGAAGGAAGGTTTTCCGGCATCGAGGGTGGCGGTAAAGTAACCGCGCTGTTCCCACTCGGTGCGCCAGAATTGTTCAATGTCGGCGGGCTCGAAAGACTTGGCTAATTCCATGATTTGGCGTGTGATTGGCAAAAGGAACCATTATAGATGACACGGCATCGCCTGCAGCGTGGCAACCCGCCTTTTTCAGTGTTTTGGCGGCTTTGCGGGCCGTTTTCCCGCAACAGAACGGGGATGAAAGGGCTGCCGATGTTATAATGCCGGCCTCGGCGCCTCCTGCCCTATCTTTGCGGACGGCGCCAGCAGACGCAGTTTTATCCAACTCTCGTCCGCGTCACACGGCCAGCGCATCTGCGATGCCAGCCACTTTCAGAGCGTCCCCTGCGGGCTGGGCGCCTGAGCCACGCGCACCGCCAGCGGTGCACCATTCACGGCGGAATACCGCGCGCCACCGTTTGCCGGCCGCGCCGCCACAGTTTAGCCAGGAATGTTGTTATCTGGCCCGTCGTCTTTCGATACGGCACTCCCGCAGCGCGCCTTTGCGCCTGTGGCCGCGCCATGGCCGCGCGCTTTCCCGGTTTTGCTTTTACAAGGAAACCAGCATGAAAAAAATCTCGATCACGATGGCACTCGCCACCCTGGGCGCCTTGCCTGCCGCCCACGCCCAGTCGTCAGTTGATCCGTCTTCAGTCACCATGTATGGCTTGATGGACGCCGGCCTGGTGCAGGAAGGCGGCGTCAGCAAGCTCACCAGCGGCATATCGGCCGGCTCGCGCCTGGGTTTGCGCGGCACGGAATCGCTGGGCAATGGCTGGCAAGCCGTGTTCACCCTGGAAGCGGGCGTGCAGAGCGATACGGGGCGCTCCGACCAGGCGGGGCAATTGTTCGGCCGCCAGGCTTTTGTCGGCATCGACAGCCCGCTGGGCATGCTGACCGTGGGGCGCCAGTACAACCTGCAAAGCCAGGCGCTGACGGATGTTGCCGACCCGTTCGAAGGCGGCTTTGCCGGCGCGGCGACCAACCTGGCCGGCTATTCGGCCACGCGCATCGACAATACCGTGCGCTACACCTCGCCTGAAATGCGCGGCGTCACGGCCACCGTCATGTACGGCTTTGGCGAACATACGGGTGTGGCGGCCGACCAGCGCTCGCTGGGCCTGGCCCTCGGCTATGTCAACGGCCCCTTGACCCTGCGCCTGGCGCGCCAGAGCCGTGCCGGCGAACCGGGCAAGGCCGATGTGAACAACACGATTTTGGCCGGCAACTACAATTTCGGCGTGGCCACGGCGTTTGCCGGCTATGGCCGCAACACGGGCGACGGCAGCACCATGTTCTTTGCGGAAAACCCGTATGGCGCGGCGCAGGCGCCGGCCCAGTCCACGGACAGCCGCGACGCCATCGTCGGCGTCTCCGTGCCGCTGGGTGCGACGACCTTGCTGGCCTCGTACGTCCACAAGGATGACCGCGATAGCGCCAACCGCGATGCGCGGCAACTGGCCATCGGCGCCACGTATGCCTTGTCCAAGCGCAGCAAGGTGTATCTTGCCTACGCGCATATCCGCAACCGCAACGACGCCGCCTACATGGTGGGCAATGCCACGGAAGTGGGCACGGGCAACCGCGCCTTCAACGTCGGCCTGCGCCACGCGTTTTAACGCCTGCTCAAACCATCGCCAGGGCAGGCAGCATGCTGCCTTGGCGTAATAATTCTTCAAAGGCGGGTGCGGCCAGCGGACGGCTGAACAGATAGCCCTGCATCTGGTTGCAGCCGTGCTGGCGTAGAAAGGCCAGCTGCTGGACCGTTTCCACGCCTTCGGCGATGACGTCCAGGCGCAGGCTGTGCGCCAGCGCGATGATGGCTTGCACGATGGCCGCGTCGTCGTCGCTGTGTGTAAGGTCGCTGACGAAGGACTTGTCGATCTTCAGTACGTCGATGGGGAAGCGGCGCAGGTGCGCCAGGCTGGAATAGCCGGTGCCGAAGTCGTCGATCGACAGCTGCAAACCCAGCGCCTTGAGCTTGCCCATGGTGGCGATCGCCTGTTCCACATCCTGCATCATCATGCTTTCCGTCAATTCCAGCTCGAGGAAACGCGCTTCCAGGCCCGTCACGGCCAATATTTCCCGCACCGATTGCAGCAAGCCGCTTTGCCGGAATTGCCGTGCAGATAAATTGACGGCCAGGCGCAAACCGCCCAGTCCCTCGCGTTGCCAGGCCTTCGCTTGCGCGCACGCCGTGTGCAGCACCCAGGCGCCGATGGGTACGATCAAGCCCATTTCCTCGGCCAGGTGGATGAATTCGGCGGGCGCGACGGCGCCCAGGGTGGGGTGGCGCCAGCGCAGCAGCGCTTCCATGCCCACCACCTTGCCGCTGTCGAGCTCCACCTGCGGCTGGTACACGAGGTGGAACTGGCCACGCTCGAGCGCATGGCGCAACTCGCTTTCCAGATTCAGCCGGGCCAGCATGCTGGCATTCATGGCCGGCGCATAGCTTTGCCAGTGGTTGCGGCCCTGCTCCTTGGCGCGGTACATGGCGATGTCGGCATGCTTGATCAGGGTTTCCGCGCTGTCGCCATCTTCGGGATACGTGGCCACGCCCATGCTGCATGTGAGGAAGAATTCATGGCCGCCCACCAGCAGCGGCTGGGCCACGGCGTCCAGCACGCGCTGCAGGATGAGCTGGCCCGGGTCGCTGTTGGTGTGTTGCGGCAGCAGCAGGACGAATTCGTCGCCGCCCAGGCGCGCCACGGTATCGACTTCGCGCGTGGCGGCGCGCAGGCGGTCGGCGATCAGTTTCAGCAGCGTATCGCCCGCATCGTGGCCCAGGGTGTCGTTGACGAACTTGAAGCGGTCGAGGTCGATGAAGACCACCCACAGGGGCAAGGTGCTGCGGCGCGCTGCGGCCATCGCCTGTTCCAGCCGTTCGCGCAGCAATAAACGGTTGGCCAGGCCCGTGAGGATATCGTGGCGCGACTGGAATTCCAGTTCCTGCTCGAAGCGCATGACGGTGCTGATGTCGTATTGCGCCACGACAAAGTGGCTGACGGGACCATCGCCATCGTCGCGCACGGGGGCGACGAACAGCTCGCTCCAGTAGCTGCTGCCGTCCTTGCGGAAATTGCGCACGATGGCCTTGCCTTCGCGCTGTTCGCTCAAGGCCGCGCTGATGGCATGCATGTCCTGGCGCGCATGCTCGGGCCCCTGCAAGTCTTCCAGGCGCTGGCCGATGACTTCGCCGGCCGCATAGCCGGTGATGCGCTCGAAGGCGGGGTTGACGTATTCGATCAGGTAGCCGGGCGCGTCGGCGCTGCACAGGATGATGGCATTGGCCGACACTTCGATGATGCGTTCGCGCAAGCGCAGCGACTTTTCATTGCGCATGCGCGCCGCGATGTCCTCGGACAGGCGCAAATTGGCAAACTGCAGCGCCGCCGTGCGTTCGCCCGTGATGCGGGCAATCACGGAATTGCGCGACACCAGCTGGTATACATACGCCGTTGCCAGCAGGCTCGACAGCAGTCCGCCCAGCAGCACATACAGCGAACCGCGATGGCTGGCGTCCAGGCCCATGCCTTTGGCCGGCAGCATGGCCGCGCCCAAGGTGTGGCCGCTGGCGTGGTACTGCAGCAGCAGCCGAGCGCTTTCCGCTTCGATCTGACGCGCCGAGGCGTAGCACAGGGCGGTCAGGCACAGCCCGACCGCCAGGGTGATCAGGGCCGAGGTGGAAACGGAAATGGAAATGCGCTTGAAGAATGATTGCATGATGGCGTCCGGTAGCAGCGCCGGCGCCGATCCATGATCCGGCAGCCCTGGCAGTGACTGACTGTAGGGCGGCAAGCGCTGCGGGGTCCGTTCGCTACCGAACGGACAAGCATGCCTGTAAGAAATATACTCGGGTCACTGTGCAGGCGCTGTGTTACGCTGCTGCATATGGCGCCCCTCGTTCGGACGTCTTTCACCTATCTCCCTAGCTGACGACTGGAAACCAGGAAAACTGCCCATGTCGAGTCCGCATGCCCAGCTGCACAACCCGAATCAAAACCATCTGCTCTCCGCCATGCTCGACGCCGATTTCGCGCGCCTGGCTCCCCATCTGGAGCAAGTCTCCATGCTGCTGGGCGACGTGATCTACGACTCGGGTGACAAGCTGCAGCATGTGTATTTCCCCACCACGGCCATCGTTTCCATCCATTACCTGCTGGAAAACGGCGGCTCGTCCGAGATCGCCGGCGTCGGCAACGAGGGCATCGTGGGCGTGTCGCTGTTCATGGGCGGCAACTCGACACCGAGCCGCGCCGTCGTGCAGACAGGCGGCGTCGGCTACCGGCTCAAGGCCCACCTGCTGATGGAGGAGTTCGACCGCGCCGGCCCCGTCATGCGTTTGCTGCTGCGCTATACGCAAGCGCTGATCACGCAGATGTCGCAAACGGCCGTGTGCAACCGCCACCATACTGTGGAACAGCAGCTGTGCCGCTGGCTGCTGCTGACCATGGACCGCCTGCCGAACCGCGAGCTGACCATGACACAGGAGTTGATTGCCAACATGCTGGGCGTGCGCCGCGAAGGCGTGACGGAAGCGGCCGGGCGTTTGCAGACGCGGGGCTTCATCAGCTACCGGCGCGGCCATATCTCCGTGCTCGACCGCGCCGGCCTCGAAGGCCATGTGTGCGAATGCTATGGCGTGGTGAAGAAGGAATTCACGCGCCTGCTGTCGGACGTGCGCCAGCGCCAGGCGCTTTGAACACCGCATCCTCTCTCTTATCGTTGTCACAGCCCGGGCTACCCCATGCAATCTGTTGAAAACACTCCCCCGCGCGCACCGTCGCGCTGGCCCATGGCGCTGGCGTTTTCGTTCAGCGCCATCGTGCTGCTGGCCATCGGCCTGCTGGCCTGGCGCGCGCCGTTCGAGACGGCCTGCGTCATCGACGCGCTGGTCTTCTTGCTGCTGATGCTGCTCGTGGCGCTGTACCGGCGCACCCTGGCGGCCAGCCTGCCGCGCCAGCTGCTCAAGGCGGGCGCCTTGCAGGATGCGATCTTCAACAGTGCCAATTTCTCGTGCATCGCCACCGATGCGCAGGGCGTGATCCAGATTTTCAACGTGGGCGCCGAACGCATGCTCGGTTATGCGGCGAGCGACGTGGTCGACAAACTGACGCCGGCCGGTATTTCCGACGCGCAAGAAATCGTCGCGCGCGCCGCCGCCCTCAGTGCCGAACTCGATACCGTCATCACGCCCGGCGTGGAAGCGCTCGTGTTCAAGGCCACGCGCGGCATCGAAGACATCTATGAACTGACCTACATCCGCAAGGATGGCAGCCGCTTCCCCGCCATCGTCTCCGTGACGGCCTTGCGCGATGCGCAAAGCAAGGTCATCGGCTACCTGCTGATCGGCACGGACAACACGGCGCGCAAGCAGGTCGAAGCGGAACAGGCCTTGCTGGACCAGCGCCTGCAGGAGCAGCAGGCGTATACGCGCTCGCTGGTCGAGACCAACAATGCGGAGTTGAAAAAGGCGCGCCAGGTGGCGGAAAAGGCCAACCGCGCCAAGTCCGAATTCCTGTCGAGCATGAGCCACGAATTGCGCACGCCGCTGAATGCCGTGCTGGGCTTTGCGCAGCTGATGGCCTCCGACGTGCCGCCGCCGAGCCCGCCGCAGCAGCGCTCGATCGAGCAAATTCTCAAGGGTGGCTGGTATCTGCTGCGCCTGATCAATGAAATCCTCGACCTGGCCATGATCGAATCGGGCAAGGTCACCTTGTCGCAGGAAGCCATGTCGCTGCTTGACGTGTTGCAGGATTGCCAGGCGATGATCGCGCCGCAGGCGGAAAAGCGCGGCATCCGCATGCATTTCCCCCGCTGCGGCCAGGCATTCTATGTGCATGCGGACCGCACGCGCGTGAAACAGGTGATGGTCAACCTGCTGTCGAACGCCATCAAGTACAACCAGGGCGGCGGCGCCGTCAGCGTCGAATGCAGCCGGCATGGCGAACGTGTGCGCGTGAGCGTGCGCGACAGCGGCGCCGGACTCGATGCGGGCCAGGTAGCCCAGCTGTTCCAGCCATTTAATCGCCTGGGACAGGAAAACAGCACGGAAGAGGGCACGGGTATCGGCCTCGTCGTCACCAAGCAATTGGTCGAATTGATGGGCGGCACCATCGGCGTCGACAGCACGGTCGGCGTGGGCACCACGTTCTGGTTTGAGCTGGCCGCCAGCAGCGCGCCGGCACTGGTGCTGGGCGACGGCGACGCGCTGCCGCAGGTGCAGGAGCCGCAGGAAAGCCAGCGCACCTTGCTGTACGTGGAAGACAATCCCGCCAACCTGGCGCTGGTCGAGCAATTGATCGCCCGCCGCAGCGATTTGAAATTGCTCACGGCCATCGATGCGCACCTGGGCATCGACCTGGCGCGCACGTATCAGCCGGACGTGATCTTGATGGACATCAACCTGCCCGGCATCAGCGGCTTTGGCGCCCTGCACATCCTGCATGACGACCCGCTCACGAAACATATTCCCGTGATGGCCCTGTCGGCCAACGCCGTGCCGCGCGACATCGAGAAGGGCCTGGAAGCGGGCTTCTTCCGCTACCTGACCAAGCCGATCAAGGTCGTCGAATTCATGGATGCGCTCGATGTGGCCCTGCACCATGCGGCCGCGCACGGCCTGGCCGACGACATTCACGCAGTACGCTAATTCAGCATTTATTTTTAGGAATACCGCCATGCTTCAAGCCACCGAGATTCTGAACGCCAGCATCCTCATCGTCGATGACCAGGAGGCGAACGTCATGCTGCTGGAACAGGTGCTGCGCAATGCCGGCTATACGCGCATCACGTCCACCATGGACCCGCAAGCCGTGCGTGCGCTGCACCAGCAGCACCGCTACGACCTGATCCTGCTCGACTTGCAGATGCCGGAAATGGATGGATTCGAAGTCATGGAAGGCTTGCGCGACATCGAGGCGGGCAGCTATCTGCCCGTGCTGGTGATCACGGCCCAGCCCGGCCACAAGCTGCGCGCGCTGCAGGCGGGCGCCAAGGATTTTGTCAGCAAACCGTTCGACCTGGTGGAAGTCAAGACGCGCATCCACAACATGCTGGAAGTGCGCCTGCTGTACCAGAAGCTGGCCGAATACAACAAGTCGCTGGAACAGATGGTGGAAGACCGCACGGCGGAATTGCGCGAAAGCGAAGCGCGCTTCCAGCGTTTCACGGAACTGTCGTCCGACTGGTACTGGGAACAGGATGCGCAGGGCAACCTGACGCGCTTTTCCGGCCCCGTGGCCGAGATGCTGGGCATCGGCAGCGAGCAAGAGCCGCAGCGCTGGAACGCCGCCGAGCGCGCCTTGCTCGACGCAAAAATTGCCGCGCGCGAACCGTTTCTCGATTTCATCTACAGCCGCGCCAACCTCGACGGCAGCACGCAGTACCTGCAGGTCAGCGGCGAACCGATGTTCGACAATGGCAGCCGCTTCATCGGCTACCGGGGCATCGGCCTCGATGTCACGGAGCGCTTGCGGGGAGCGTGATTTATACTTGCTGCCATCCACATCGACAAGGAAAGCATCATGGCTGACAAATCTCCCTCCTACTGGTTCCCCGCCAAGACCTATGGCTGGGGCTGGGGCTTGCCCATCACGTGGCAGGGCTGGCTGGTGTTCCTGGCCGCGCTGGCGCTGTTCGCCTGCGGCGCCTTCCTGTTCCCGCCGCAAACCATGCTCGTCGGCTACATCGTCTATGAAGTGGCCATCGTTGCCGTGCTCATTTTCATCTGCCAGCTGAAGGGCGAACCGACCAGCTGGCGCTGGGGCAAGAAGAAGTAGAGCGATGTACAAAGACGACACCTGCAAGAAATCATCTGGCCGCGCGGCGTGAACCGCGTATAATTGGCTCGCTGCCGCAAGGCGGCAAACGCTAGGGGTCCTGCCTTTCGCTGTGGAAACACAGTGCAAGCGCGGGTGAGAAATACCCTCCGAACCTGATCTGGATAATGCCAGCGAAGGGAAGCTTTAGGATGAACGCACCCCGCCTTTCCGCGTGCGCGCAGCCGAACCTCCTTAGCTGGCTCCAGGCTTAAAAATAGTCTAGCCAAGGAGCCAAAATGAACGCCAACCCGAAATTCCTCTCCGCCACCGCCACGGTCGACGAAGCCGCCATCGCGCCGCTGCCCAATTCGCGCAAGATCTATGTTGAAGGCAGCCGCCCCGACATCCGCGTGCCCATGCGCGAAATCAGCCAGTCCGACACGGAAGCGTCGTTCGGCGGCGAAAAGAATCCGCCGATCTACGTCTATGACACCTCCGGCCCGTACACGGACCCGGACGTGCAGATCGACATCCGCTCGGGCCTCGACACGCCGCGCCTGCCGTGGATCATGGAACGTGCCGACACGGAAGAATTGCCCGGCCCCACCTCCGACTACGGCATCGCCCGCCTGGCGGACCCGAAGCTGGCCGAGCTGCGTTTCAATCTGCACCGCAAGCCGCGCCGCGCCATCGCCGGCAAGAACGTTACGCAAATGCACTATGCGCGCCAGGGCATCATCACGCCGGAAATGGAATTCGTCGCCATCCGCGAAAACATGCGCCGCCAGGAATATCTGCGTGAACTGAAAGCTTCCGGCCCCATGGGCGAACGCCTGGCCGACCTGATGGGCCGCCAGCACCCGGGCCAGTCCTTCGGCGCCAGCATTCCCGCCGAAATTACGCCGGAATTCGTGCGCGAGGAAATCGCCCGCGGCCGCGCCATCATTCCCGCCAACATCAACCACCCGGAAGTCGAACCGATGATCATCGGCCGCAATTTCCTCGTGAAAATCAACGCGAATATCGGCAATTCGGCCGTCACTTCGTCGATCGGCGAGGAAGTGGAAAAGATGACCTGGGCCATCCGCTGGGGCGGCGACAACGTGATGGACTTATCCACCGGCAAGCATATCCACGAGACACGCGAATGGATCGTGCGCAACAGCCCCGTGCCGATCGGCACCGTGCCCATCTACCAGGCGCTGGAAAAGGTCAACGGCAAGGCCGAGGATCTGACGTGGGAGATCTTCCGCGACACCCTCATTGAACAGGCGGAGCAGGGCGTCGACTACTTCACCATCCACGCGGGCGTGCTGCTGCGCTATGTGCCGATGACGGCCAAGCGCTTGACGGGCATCGTCTCGCGCGGCGGCTCCATCATGGCGAAATGGTGCCTGGCGCACCACCAGGAATCGTTCCTGTACACGCATTTCGAAGAGATTTGCGAAATCATGAAGGCGTACGACGTGTCGTTCTCGCTGGGCGACGGCTTGCGCCCGGGCTCCATCTACGACGCCAACGACGAGGCGCAGCTGGGCGAACTGAAAACCCTGGGCGAGCTGACGCAAGTCGCGTGGAAGCACGACGTGCAAGTGATGATCGAAGGCCCGGGCCACGTGCCGATGCAGCTGATCAAGGAAAACATGGACTTGCAGCTGGAGCAGTGCGGCGAAGCGCCGTTCTATACGCTGGGGCCGCTGACGACGGACATCGCGCCAGGCTACGACCACATCACGTCCGGCATCGGCGCGGCCATGATCGGCTGGTATGGCACGGCCATGCTGTGCTACGTGACACCGAAGGAACATCTGGGCCTGCCCAACAAGGCGGACGTCAAGGATGGCATTATTACCTACAAGATTGCGGCGCACGCGGCCGACCTGGCCAAGGGCCATCCGGGCGCGCAGATCCGCGACAACGCGCTGTCGAAAGCCCGCTTCGAATTCCGCTGGGACGACCAGTTCAACATTGGCCTGGACCCGGACAAGGCGCGCGAATTCCACGATGAAACCTTGCCCAAGGATTCGGCCAAGGTGGCGCATTTCTGCTCCATGTGCGGCCCGCATTTCTGTTCGATGAAGATCACGCAGGAAGTGCGCGAATACGCGGCCGGCATGGGCATCGCGGAAGACAAGGCGCTCAAGCAAGGCATGGAAATCAAGGCCATCGAATTCATCAAGAACGGCGCCGAGCTGTACCGCAAGGTCTGAGGGAGAGCGTGATGCCTGCATTCATCAACATCATGCTCAACGGCGCGCCGCACCAGGTGCCGCCGGGGCAAACCCTGGACCAATTGATCGCCGCGCTGTCGCTGGAAAACCAGGCGCTGGCGCTGGCCGTCAACCGCAATGTCGTGCCGCGCAAGGCGTGGCCGGGACAGGTTTTGCAAACCCAGGATCAAGTGGAAATTGTACGCGCCATCGGCGGCGGCTGAACTAAGGAAAAAGCAATGAACAGTAATAACAACGACCTGCTGAGCATCGCAGGAAAACAGTATCCATCGCGCTTGCTGGTCGGTAGCGGCAAGTACAAGGATTTGCCGCAGACGCGCGAAGCGACGGATGCGGCCGAGGCGCAGATCATCACGGTGGCCATCCGGCGCGTGAATATCGGGCAGGATCCGAACGCGCCCAGCCTGCTCGACTTCGTGCCGCCGGACCAGTACACGATTTTGCCGAACACGGCCGGCTGCTACAACGCCAAGGACGCCGTCTACACCCTGCAACTGGCGCGGGAACTCTTGGGCGGGCGCAATCTGGTGAAACTCGAAGTGCTCGGTGACGAAAAGACCCTGTTCCCGCACATGCCGGAAACGTTGATCGCGGCCGAAGCGCTGGTCAAGGATGGTTTTGACGTGATGGTCTACTGTAGCGACGACCCGATCCAGGCGAAGATTCTGGAAGATATCGGCTGCGTGGCCGTCATGCCGCTCGCGTCCCTGATCGGCTCGGGCATGGGCATCTTGAATCCGTGGAACTTGTCGCTGATCATCGAGCAGGCGAAAGTGCCCGTGCTCGTCGATGCCGGCGTGGGCACGGCATCGGATGCGGCCATCGCCATGGAACTCGGTTGCGATGGCGTGCTGATGAATACGGCCATTGCCGGTGCGCGCGACCCCGTGCGCATGGCCCACGCGATGAAGCTGGCCGTGCGGGCCGGGCGCGAAGCGTTCCTGGCGGGACGCATGCCGCGTAAATTTGCCGCGTCGCCGTCGTCGCCGATGGCGGGCCGCCTGGCGTGACGGTGCCGATGCGCCACACTGTGCTCGTGTTCGCCGGCGCCGATCCGTCGGGCGGCGCCGGCATCGCCGCCGATATCGTGGCGATTGCGGCGCAGGGCGCGCATGCCTTGCCCGCCATCACGGCGCTGACGGTGCAGGACAACGACAGGGTCTTCGGTGTCGAGCCGGTGGCGCCGGAATTGCTGCGCCGGCAGGCACAGGCGCTGATCGACAAGATGGCGATTCATGCCGTGAAGATCGGCATTCCCGGCAGCGCCGCGAATGCGGCCGTCATCGCGCAACTGATCGCGCAATTG
This sequence comes from Janthinobacterium sp. EB271-G4-3-2, assembly GCF_020858035.1. NCBI lineage: Bacteria > Pseudomonadati > Pseudomonadota > Betaproteobacteria > Burkholderiales > Oxalobacteraceae > Janthinobacterium > Janthinobacterium sp. EB271-G4-3-2. The sequence continues at coordinate 117,145 of NZ_JACYMG010000015.1, forward strand.
CGGCTGATTCGGCCGGACTTGCCTGTCGTGCTCGATCCCGTGCTGGCCAGCGGCCATGGCGACGTGCTCAGCCGGGACGATGCCGTGCTGGCGCTGGCGCCCTTGCTGCCGGTGACGACCGTGATCGTACCGAACGGGCCGGAAGCGCTGGCCCTCGGTGGCGCAGACAATTTACTTGCGCAAGGCTGCCGGAACGTGCTGGTGACGGGCGGCCATGGCGAAGGCGAGGTGATCGTCAACCGCTGGTTTGACGCCGATGGCAGGGAGCACGCGTGGCGCTGGCCGCGCTTGCCCGGAGAATTTCACGGCAGCGGCTGCACCCTGGCCTCGGCCATCGCGGCGCGCCTGGCGCAAGGCATGCCGATGCAAGAGGCGCTCGATGGCGCGCAACGCTATTGCCATGCGGCCCTGGCCGGCGCCTATGCGATTGCGCCAGGCCAACTGATGCCGCAACGATTCATTCAATAAGGAAAATATCATGCGTGGACTGTATCTGGTCACCCCGAACTGGGACGACACCGACCGCCTGCTCGACGTGAGCGAGCAAGCCTTGCAGGAGGGCGTGGCCTTGCTGCAATACCGCCACAAGAGCGCGGAAGCGGATCAGCGGCGTGAGCAGGCGGGCGCCTTGCTGGCCCTGGCCCGCAAGTATGGCGTGTCTTTCATCATCAACGATTTTATCGAACTGTGCGAAGAGCTCGACGCGGATGGCGTGCACGTGGGCGGCACGGATGCGTCCGTCGCGCAGGTACGTGCGCGCCTGGGCAAGGACAAGATCGTCGGTGCCTCGTGCTATGGCGACATGGCCTTGGCACGGACGGCTGAGGCGGGTGGCGCCAGCTACGTGGCTTTCGGCGGCTTTTACCCATCGCTGGTGAAAAAGTACCCGGTGACGACGCCGCTCGACATCGTGCTGCAGGCGAAACGCGAGATTGCCTTGCCTTGCGTGGTGATCGGCGGCATGACGCCGGAGAACGCCGCGCCGCTGGCCGCGCGAGGTGCCGACATGGTGGCGGCCATCACTAGCGTCTACCAGGCGGACGATGTGGATATTGCGGTGCAGCAATTCAATCACTTGTTTGCGGCGTGAGCATCGACGTGCAGGGCTGGTTTGGGGCAATAATCGGCATATAATAAGAACATCATTCATTACCGAGGTCCCCCACCCATGAGCCAGCCAGCCGCCGCGAAACGCCTTATCCTGATCGTTGACGATGACCAGCTCCTGTTGGAATTCCTCGGCGAAGTCCTGCGCCATGCCGGCTACGAAACAGCCCTGGCCCATTCGGCCGAAGTGGCGCTGCAGCTGATCGCCCAGCGCGAGCCGGACCTGGCCTTGCTCGACATCCACATGCCGGGCATGTCAGGCCTGGAACTGGCCAAGCGCCTGCATGGCGAAACGGCCGTGCCGTTCATGTTCCTGTCCGGCAGCGGCGACAGCGAATCGGGCAAGCAGGCGGCCGCCTACGGCGCCGTCGGTTACGTGGTGAAACCCGTCGATGAAGGCCGCTTGATGCCCGCGTTTGAAGCGGGCCTGGCGCGTGCCGATGAAATCCGCCAGCTGCGCCGCACCGAGCTGAACCTGAACGCGGCGCTGGCCGCCGGCCGCGAAACGAGCCTGGCCGTGGGTTTGCTGATGGGCAAGTTCCAGACGGACCGCAACACGGCTTTCGAAGTGCTGCGCGACCACGCCCGCTCCAGCCGCCGCAAGATCAATGAAATCGCCAGCCAGCTGCTGCTGGCCGAGGAAACCCTGAACGGCTTGCACGGCGCCTTTTTGAACCGCGCGAAAACCAAGTAAGCGTTTTCCTGGCGCCTGCTTTGCTATGATGTGGCGATACGGCGCGCTGGCGCGCCCGGTTCAACCATACACAGCACACACCACAGGACACACATGAAAACCAAAGCAGCGATTGCATGGAAGGCGGGCGCGCCTTTGACCATCGAGGAAGTCGACCTGGCCGGCCCGCGCGAGGGCGAAGTACTGGTCGAGATCAAGGCCACGGGCATTTGCCATACCGATTACTACACCTTGTCGGGCGCCGATCCGGAAGGCATCTTCCCGTCCATCCTCGGCCATGAAGGCGCCGGCATCGTCGTCGACGTGGGCCCGGGCGTGAAAAGCCTGAAAAAGGATGACCACGTCATTCCCCTGTACACGCCGGAATGCCGCCAGTGTAAATTCTGCCTGTCGCAAAAAACCAACTTGTGTCAGTCGATCCGCTCGACCCAGGGCCGCGGCCTGATGCCGGATGCCACCTCGCGCTTTTCCATCGACGGCAAGCCCATCTTCCATTACATGGGCACGTCCACCTTCTCGAATTACATCGTCGTGCCGGAAATCGCCCTGGCGAAGATCCGCGAAGACGCGCCGTTCGACAAGGTCTGCTACATCGGCTGCGGCGTGACGACGGGCGTGGGCGCCGTGCTGTTCACGGCCAAGGTCGAGGCGGGCGCCAATGTGGTGGTGTTCGGCCTGGGCGGCATCGGCCTGAACGTGATCCAGGCAGCCAAGATGGTCGGTGCCGACAAGATCATCGGCGTGGACATCAACCCGGCGCGCCAGGAAATCGCGCGCAAGTTCGGCATGACGCATTTCGTCAACGCCAACGAGGTGGAAAACGTGGTCGACACCATCGTGCAGCTGACGGACGGCGGCGCCGACTATTCGTTTGAATGCATCGGCAACACCACCACCATGCGCCAGTCGCTCGAGTGCTGCCACAAGGGCTGGGGCCAGTCCATCATCATCGGCGTGGCGGCGGCCGGCCAGGAAATTTCCACCCGTCCATTCCAGCTGGTGACGGGACGCGTGTGGAAAGGTTCCGCCTTCGGTGGCGCACGGGGACGCACGGACGTGCCGAAGATCGTCGACTGGTATATGGAAGGCAAGCTCAACATCGACGATTTGATCACGCACCGCCTGAAGCTCGAGGACATCAACCAGGGCTTCGACCTGATGAAGAGCGGTGAATCGATCCGCTCCGTCGTGCTGTACTAATACATTACGCCGTACCACGGCGTTTTTGCGGAGGCTGCGGCCTCCGTTTTTTTGCCCGGCGTTCCATCCATCGTCCGTGTCTGCCATCCAGGCCGGTCTTTTTGCAGCCTGTCGCACCGCGCTGGAGCCGTGCTCCATCCGCCGCTAAAGTCAATGCTCCACTACTTTTGCGACGAGGCAGCCATGTCCACTTCCCACCGTTTGATCCTCAGCCTGGCCGGTATCCTGCTTGGCGGCAGTGCGCTGGCCGTGCAGCCGCCGCAGCCGCCCGCGCCGCCTGCCCCGCCGGCCGCACCCAGCGTGCAGGTCAGCCGTTCGCTTGACAAGGACGAAAGCTATGCGCTCGTCGATGGCGCCACGGATAGCGAGGGCGTCATCGTCGTCGACAGCGATATTCACTCGCAGCAGGTGGAAAAGCTCAAGCGCTCGATCAAGGGGCCGTTCCTGTGGTTCCGCGACCAGGGGCAGGCCTACGTGCTGCAGGATGCGGCCTTGCTGGGCAAGGTGCGCGCGGCATGGCAGCCTTCGAAACAGATCGGCAAGGAGATGAGCGCGCTCGGCGATCAAATGGGCGCGCATGGCAAGGCCATGGGCGAAATGGGCCGCAAGATGGGTGCCCGCAGTCTGGAAAAAGGCAGCGCGCGCGAGTCGGAACAGCTGCGCGCGCTGGGCCGCCAGCAGCAGGATCTGGGCCGCAAGCTTGGTGACGCCTCGCGCCGCCAGGCGCTGGCGGCGAGCGATACGGCGCGCCGCGCGGCCGAGCGCGACGTGGAACGCCTGCAGCAGCAGATGGAAGATGCGCAGGAAGAGATGGAAGAGATCAACGACCGCATCGCCGACGTGCACGAGCGCGAGGCCGAGAAAGTGGAGCAGATGTCGCGCCAGATGGAGCAGCGCAGCAAGCCGATGGAAGCGCTGGGCAAGCAAATGGGTGACCTGGGCCGCCAGCAGGAAAAAGTCGTCAAGATCGCCGACAAGACCACGCGCCAGGTGATCGCCCAGGCGCTCAGCGAAGGCAAGGCGAAGCTGGTGCGTTAGCCTCTATGCCAGGTGGCGGCCACGGCGCGGTATTGCGCCGGCAGCTGCTCCCTGGCCTCATTCTCGCTGGCATACACGTCATCCTGCACCGTTTCCCACTGCGCGTCGCAGCTGAAACGGTAGACGCGCGCTTCGTCTGCGTAGCGGCACACGGCCAGGCCGTGGATGGCGATGGGGGCGCCGCCCTGCTCATTGGTGACGTGGCCGAAGGGCAGGCCGGACCAGGCCCAGGCCAGTACGCGGGCGCCGTCGAGGTGGGTCGGTGGTGTCATGGGATGCAGGCTGAGGTGTCGGGATGGCGATTGTAGCGCGCGTGGGTAAAATGCCGCGACCGCTGGACAAATGCACAGTATTTTTAGCCATGCCGGTATAATCACGGGATGCAAAATCTTCTTCACAACCTCAATCCCGAACAATTGGCTGCCGTCACCTTGCCGGCGCAACATGCGCTGATCCTGGCCGGCGCCGGTTCGGGCAAGACCCGCGTGCTGACCACCCGCATCGCGTGGCTGATCCAGACCCAGCAGGTATCGCCACCCGGCATCCTGGCCGTGACGTTTACCAATAAAGCCGCCAAGGAAATGCTCACGCGCCTGTCGGCCATGCTGCCGATCAATACGCGCGGCATGTGGATCGGCACCTTCCACGGTCTGTGCAACCGCCTGCTGCGCACGCATTACCGCGACGCGGCCTTGCCGCAAACCTTCCAGATCCTCGATTCTCAGGATCAATTGTCGGTGATCAAGCGCTTGTTGAAGGCAAACAACATCGATGATGAGAAATTCCCGCCGAAGACGGTGATGTATTTCATCAACAACGCCAAAGACCAGGGCTTGCGCGCCACGGACGTGGAAGCGTACGACGCGCACGAGCGCAAGATGGTCGAGCTGTATCAGCTGTACGACGACCAGTGCCAGCGCGAAGGCGTCGTCGATTTTGCCGAATTGCTGCTGCGCACGTATGAATTGCTGAGCCGCAACCAACCGTTGCGCGAACATTACCAGGCCCGTTTCCGCCATATTCTGGTGGACGAGTTCCAGGATACGAATAACCTGCAATACAACTGGCTCAAATTGCTGGCCGGCCACGGCAGCCGCGATGGCGGCGCCCTGTTTGCCGTCGGCGACGATGACCAGAGCATCTACGCGTTCCGCGGCGCCAACGTGGGTAATATGAGCGCCTTCGAGCACGAGTTCCAGGTGAAGAACTTGATCAAGCTTGAGCAGAACTACCGCTCGCACGGCCACATCCTCGACAGTGCCAACGTGCTGATCGCGAACAACAGCAAGCGCCTGGGCAAGAATCTGCGCACGGACGCGGGCCACGGCGAGCAGGTGCGCGTGTATGAAGCCAGTTCCGACTTGCAGGAAGCGCAGTGGATCATCGAAGAGGCAAAAAGCCTGATCGCCGATGGCGCTTCGCGCAGCGAAATCGCGATTTTGTACCGTTCGAACGCGCAGTCGCGCGTGATCGAACATGCGCTGTTTTCGGCCGCGATTCCGTATCACGTGTATGGCGGCCAGCGCTACTTCCAGCGCGCCGAGGTCAAGCACGCGATTGCCTATTTGCAATTGATGGACAATCCGCACAACGATTCGGCCTTCTTGCGCGTGGTCAATTTCCCCACGCGCGGCATCGGCATGCGCTCGATCGAGCAATTGCAGGCCGCCTCGGAACAGTACGGCATTTCGCTGTATGCGTCCGTGCCATACGTGGCTGGCAAGGCGGGCAGCGTGCTGGCCGGCTTCGTCAAGCTGATCGAAGGCGTGCGTTTCGAAACGCAGCAGTTATCTCTGCCGGAAATGGTCAGAGTGGTGCTCGAGGCGAGTACCTTGCTCCAGCATTACCAGAATGAAAAGGAAGGCGCCGACCGCATCGAGAATCTGGAGCAGATGGTCAGCGCGGCCAGCCAGTTCATTTCCGAGGAAGGTTTCGGCCAGGGCGCACCGGCCCATCTGGGCCCTGCCGCCCAGGCGCAGTCGGGCGCGCCCGTCGTGAACCAGGATGGCATCGAAATCCTCGACGCGGACGCGCCGCTGCCGGCCGTGATGTCGCCGCTGTCCGCCTTCCTGTCGCACGCGTCGCTGGAAGCGGGCGATAACCAGGCGCAGGCGGGCCAGGATGCGCTGCAGATGATGACGGTGCATTCGGCCAAGGGCCTGGAATTCGACAATGTGTTCATTACCGGCCTGGAAGAGGGCTTGTTCCCGCACGAAAGCAGCTCGAAGGAAGACAATGGCGTGGAAGAGGAACGCCGGCTGATGTACGTGGCCATCACGCGCGCGCGCAAGCGGCTGTACATGAGCTTTTCGCAGACGCGCATGCTGCACGGCCAGACGCGCTACAACATGAAGTCGCGCTTCTTCGACGAATTGCCGGAAGAATCGCTGAAATGGCTGTCGCCGAAAGTGCAGGCGAACTGGTTCGGCAACCGCAAGTCGGCCTGGGATGAGGCACCGCGCGTGGTCAGCCTCGGTTCGGATAATGCGATTGCACAAAAGATCGCGCAAAAAGCCGCGGGCGGCGGCTGGCGCATCGGCGAATCCGTGGCGCACGCCAAGTTCGGCGAAGGCGTGATCGTCAATATCGAAGGCGGCGGCGGCAATGCGCGCGCGCAAATCAACTTTGGACAGCACGGCATGAAGGTGCTGGATTTGGGGATTGCGAAGCTGGAGCGGCTGTGAAGGTCATCCGGCACCACTGCGGGGGCTAACAATGTTGTCCGATTACGCGTGGCCTTCGGCCCCGCTAATCCGACCTACCAGGAAGATACTCTGACCGGTCGCGTAGGTCGGATTAGCGAAGCGTAATCCGACACCATTGTTGGCCTCGCCGCGTCGGATTACGCGGCGTGCCGCCGCTAATCCGACCTACGCTGTGGCATTGCGAGGCATTCGGAAAATAAAAAAAGGGCAGCCTGCGCAGGCTGCCCCTTTTTACATCTGGCCCGCGATCACTCGCCGGTCTTGTCCAGCGACACCGTCTTGCTGTCATCGACGGGCAGGCCGAAGATCTGGCGGTAGGCGGCGTAGAACGAGCAATGCATGATGATGGTGAGTATCATCGACAGCGGCATCATCAGTTGCATCATCAGCTGCGTGCGGCCAAAGATGACGGCCAGTAACTGGCTGGTGACGATGCTGATGGCAAACCAGGTGGCGGCGAAGACGATGAAGGCCGACAGCGAACGCCAGACGGCGAAAAAGCTGAAGAACAGCGCCTTGCCCAGGCTGACCTGTTTCCAGTAGATCAACGGTGCGGCAAAGCAGAAGGCCATGGCGGCCGGCACGTACAGCACGATGGCCAGCAGGATGCCGAGGCCCAGGCGCGATTCGGGGATGGCGGCGCGCGCCGCTTCTTCCGTCAGTTGCCCGGTGACCAGTTTCCACAGCAAGCCATCGTCCACCAGGGTCGAGGCGCCGATGGCAACGATGGCCATCAGGATGTACAGCACGCCCAGGCCGAACAGGGAAGGAAAAGCAGGTTTGCGGAAGCCCGAGATCAGCAGGCTGGGCAGGACGCGCTTGCCCTGGTCGATATTCAGGCAGCCTTGCACGAAGGCGACGGAAAACACGGGGACCAGGATGACGGGCAGCAATTGGCCGAGCACGGGCACGATGCTGACGGCCAGCATGCAGAACATATAGCCGAGAAACAACATCGACATGCCGCCAGGTTGCTTGCGAAACAGGCCAAAGCCTTGTTTCACCCATTGCCAACCTGTACTTGCAGGTAATTTTTCCATATTTAAAACAGTTCCGGAGCAGGTGTGGCGATACGTTCGCGCAGAATGCGTTCGAAATGCGTGGGATCGTGCGGGGTCAGCATTTCCGCTTCGCGCGGCTGGTAATAATCGTACAGGCGCGACAGCCAGAAGCGCAGCGCGGCGGCGCGCAGCATCGGTTGCCATGCCGTTTGTTCTTCGTGCGTAAACGGGCGCACGGCCTGGTAGGCGTCGAGCAGGGCGCGCACTCTTTCGGTATCGAGCACGCCCGTGGCCAGGTCCACGCACCAGTCGTTGACGGTGACGGCCACGTCGAACAGCCACGTGTCGCAGCCGGCAAAGTAAAAGTCAAAAAAGCCTGTCAGTTGTTCGCCGTCAAACATGACGTTGTTGCGGAACAAGTCGGCATGCACGGGGCCGCGCGGGATGGCTTTATAGGTATCGCAGGCGGCAAAGGCATCCTGGAAATGGATTTCCGCGCGCAGCAAGTGCGCTTTGGCATCGTCGAGGTGGTGCAAGACCAGCGGCGTGGTGACGTTCCACCAGTCCAGTCCCCGCAAATTCGGCTGTTGCAGGGGGAAATCCTGCGCCGCCAGGTGCATCTTGGCCAGCATGGCGCCCACGGCCGCGCAATGCACGGCCTGCGGCGCCATCTGCGAGCTGCCGTCGAGTTTGCTGACGATGGCGGCCGGCTTGCCTTGCAGGGCCGTCACCAGTTCGCCGTCCGCATTGGCGATCGGCGCCGGCACCAGCACGCCCCGGTCCGCCAAATGGCGCATCAGTTGCAGATAGAACGGCAATTGCTCGAAGCTGAGGTTTTCAAAGATCGTCAGCACGTACTCGCCGCGCTCCGTGCTCAGGAAGAAATTGCTGTTTTCGATGCCGGATGCGATGCCCTTGAGCGCCAGAGGTTTGCCGAGTGGAAACTGCGTGATCCACTGGTCGATATCGTCCAGGTGTAGCGCGGTAAAAACTGCCATGGGAAAGAGGGGAATGGTCTAAAAGGTCAAAAAAAGCCGGCTGCCCCGCAGATGGCCGGGGCAGGGCAGAAGAGAGTGGCTGCTTACTTCGCTGGTGCGGGCGGTGCTGGCGCGTCCGCTGCCTCTTCGTCGCGTTGTTTCTGTTTCTTCTTGCCCAGGTCGAATTCCAGCACTTTCCATTGCGGGCCGCGCAGGGCGCCGTTGTGGGCCTGGTCGCCGCCGGCGGCCGGCTTCATGTAATAGGTGCTGCCGCCGCTCGTGACTTTCACTTCGCTGGTGACGCCCGCTTCGCGTTTTTCGGTAATTTGCTGCTTGGCGGCCGCTGGCGCCACGGTGATCGGTGCTTCGCCCATTTCCTCGATACGTTCGAGCTGGGGTGGCGCGTCGCTCGGTTTGGCCGGCGTCTGGGCGCTGGCAATGGCTGAACATGCCAGCAGGGGCAGGGCGAGGAATGTCCAGAGTGTCGATGTACGCATCATGATGGGTTCGCTTCCATGTGTGGGGCTGCAGCGCGTGCAGTGGTGTAATGCCGTCAATTTATCTATAAGGCATTGTAACAAACTGGTAGGTAATGCTGTTTAAATGTGCCGAAATGGCTGGCGACGGCAGCCCGCGCGCCCGCACGGGGCCGCCAGCTTGCTAAAAACGCCAGGAACGGCACGCGTTGCGGCCGGTGGCGCGGCCTTAAACTCTGCGATAATTGTGCGATATTCCGCCCGTCCGCCGCTGTTTCTTCCCGGCTGGCGCGGTTCACCTTATTTTATTGGCATTATGCAAAACACCCTGCTGTTAGTCGACGGATCCAGTTACCTTTATCGTGCCTTCCATGCGCTGCCCGACCTGCGCAGCCCGGACGGCTATCCCACGGGCGCCATGCACGGCATGGTCAACATGCTGCGCCGTTTGCGCGCCGACTACCCGGCCGCCTACATCGCCTGCGTGTTCGATGCTAAAGGGAAAACTTTCCGCGACGACATGTATCCCGAGTACAAGGCCACGCGCGCTTCGATGCCGGACGACCTGCGCTTGCAGATCGAACCGATCCACGAAGCCGTGCGCGCCATGGGCTGGCCGATTTTGATGGTCGACGGCGTGGAAGCGGACGACGTGATCGGTACCCTGGCCGTGCAGGCGGCAGCCGCCGGCATGAACGTGGTGGTGTCGACTGGCGACAAGGATCTGGCGCAGCTGGTCAACAGCCAGGTGACCCTGATCAATACCATGAGTAATGAAAAGCTCGACGAAGCGGCCGTGCTGGTCAAATTCGGCGTGCCGCCCAACCGCATCATCGATTATCTGTCGCTGATCGGCGATACGGTCGACAACGTGCCCGGCGTATCGAAATGCGGCCCGAAGACGGCCGTCAAATGGCTGACCTTGTACGACAGCCTGGAAGGCGTGATGGAAAACGCGGCCAGTGTGGGCGGCGCCGTGGGCGAAAACCTGCGCACGGCCCTGCCATGGCTGCCGCAGGCGCGCGCCTTGATCACCGTCAAGACCGATTGCGATTTGTCCGGGCACATGACGACGATCGCCGACTCGCTGGTGGCGAAACACGAAGACAAGGAAGCGCTGCTGGCCTTTTTCAACCGCTACGGTTTCAAGGCGCTGCTGCGTGAACTGGGCGCCACGCCGCCGCCGATGTCTCCCGTTGGCGCACCGACAGTTGCCGGTGCCACCATCGCGAATACGACGGGCGACATGTTCGCCGATGCCGCGCCAGCAGTCGAGGCCGTGTATGAAACCGTGCTGACGGATGAGCAGCTCGACAAATGGATCGCGCTGATCGATGCGGCGCCCTTGACGGCTGTCGACACGGAAACCACGTCGCTGGAACCGATGACGGCGCAGATGGTCGGTATTTCCCTGTCGGTGGCGGAGCACGCCGCCTGTTACATCCCGCTGGCCCACGACTATGCAGGCGCGCCGGAACAGTTGACGCGCGAGCACGTGCTGGCGAAATTGCGCCCGTGGCTGGAAGATGCAAACAAGCCCAAGCTGGGCCAGAACCTCAAGTATGACAGCCACATCTTCGCCAACCACGGCGTGACCTTGCGCGGCATCGCCCACGATACTTTGCTCGAATCGTATGTGTTCGAATCGCACAAGAAGCACGACATGGACAGCCTGGCCCTGCGCCACCTGAACTACACGACGATCCCGTTCGAGGACGTGTGCGGCAAGGGCGCCAAGCAGATCACCTTCAACCAGGTGGAAGTGGAGCAGGCGGCGAAATACGCGGCCGAAGATGCCGACGTCACCTTGCGTTTGCACAATGCCATGTGGGGCAACGTGGCGGGTGATGACAAGCTGACCTTCATCTATGAAAAGATCGAGATGCCGACGGCCGTGGTCTTGCAAAAGATCGAGCGCAACGGCGTGCTGATCGATGACGAACTGCTCAACATCCAGTCGGCCGAGCTGGCCGTGAAAATCCTCGAGCTGGAAAAGAAGGCGTATGAACTGGCCGAGCAGCCGTTCAACCTCGGTTCGCCCAAGCAGATCGGCGAAATCTTCTTTGAAAAGCTGAAGCTGCCGGTCGTGAAGAAAACCCCGACGGGCGCGCCGTCGACGGACGAGGAAGTGCTGCAAAAGCTGGCCGAGGATTATCCCTTGCCCAAAGTGCTGCTCGAATACCGCGGCATGGCCAAGCTGAAGTCGACCTACACGGATAAATTGCCGAAGATGATCAACGTCACCACGGGCAGGGTGCATACGAACTATGCGCAAGCCGTGGCCGTGACGGGGCGATTGGCGTCGAACGACCCGAACCTGCAGAATATTCCCATCCGCAGCGCGGAAGGGCGCCGCATCCGCGAAGCCTTCATTGCGCCGCCCGGCAGCCACATCGTCTCGGCCGACTATTCGCAGATCGAATTGCGCATCATGGCGCATATCTCTGGCGACGAAGCCATGTTGCGCGCGTTTGCCGACGGCATCGACATTCACCGCGCCACGGCTGCCGAGATCTTTGGCGTGCCTGCCGCGGAAGTGCAAAGCGAGCAGCGCCGCTACGCCAAGGTCATCAACTTCGGCCTGATCTACGGCATGAGCGCGTTCGGCCTGGCCGGTAACCTGGGCGTGGACCGCACGGCCGCACAAAGCTATATCGACCGCTACTTCGCCCGTTTTTCCGGCGTGAAACAGTACATGGAAGACACGCGCCAGCAAGCGAAGGCGCGCGGCTACGTGGAAACCGTGTTCGGCCGCCGTTTATGGCTGCCGGAAATCAACTCGCCTAACGGCCCGCGCCGCCAGGGCGCCGAACGGGCGGCGATCAACGCGCCGATGCAGGGCACGGCCGCCGACCTGATCAAGCTGGCCATGATCGCCGTGCAAGGCTGGCTGGAAACGGACAACTTGCAGACGAAGATGATCATGCAGGTGCACGATGAACTGGTGCTGGAAGTGCCGGACGCCGAGCTCGAGCTGGTCAAGCGCAAGCTGCCGGAACTGATGGCCAGCGTGGCCGCGCTGAAGGTGCCGCTGACGGCGGAAGTGGGCGTCGGTAAAAATTGGGACGAAGCGCATTAACAATGTGACATAGCAGCAATGACCGTAGGTCGGCTTAGCGCGCAGCGCGTAAGCCGACATTTTTTGTCAACACATCTTTCAGGAGAAACGCATGAGCGACATGATCACCGATTGTGAAAGTTTGCTGGGCCAGAGCAGCTTGTCCGGGCCGGACGGCCGCCGTGGTTTCCTGAAGGTGGCGCTGGGCACGGGCTTTGCCGTGGCCGTGCTGCCCGTGGCGGCGCAAAACGTCATCAAGACGGATTCCGCCGGGCTCGTCACGGGCAGCATGTCGGTGATGGTCGACGGCCAGGCCGTGCCCGTGTACGCGGCCCAGCCGGAGGGTAAAACGGGTTTGCCCGTGGTACTGGTCATTTCGGAAATCTTTGGCGTGCATGAACATATCGCCGACATGGCGCGCCGTTTCGCCAAGCAGGGCTACCTGGCGCTGGCGCCCGATTTGTTCGTGCGCCAGGGCGATCCCACCAAGGTGGGCAGCATCCCGGAGTTGATGAAAGGCATTATCGCCAAGACGCCGGACGCGCAGGTGATGGCGGACCTCGATGCGGTGGTGGCGTGGGCGAAACAGAATGGCGGCGACACGAGCCGACTGGGCATTACGGGTTTCTGCTGGGGCGGGCGCATCACGTGGCTGTATGCGGCGCACAATCCGGCAGTCAAGGCGGGTGTGGCCTGGTATGGCCGCCTGGTGGGCGAGCCCACTCCCTTGCAGCCGAGCAACCCCATCGATATTGCCGCCACCTTGAAGGTCCCCGTGCTGGGCTTGTATGGCGGCAAGGACACGGGCATCAGCCAGGAATCGATCGCGAAGATGAAGGACGCGCTGGCCAAGGGCGGCAACAAATCGGAGTTTGTCGTGTATCCCGATGCGGGCCACGCCTTCAATGCCGATTACCGCCCCAGCTATGTGGCGGCCGATGCGAAGGACGGCTATGCGCGTTGTTTAGCCTGGTTCAAGACACACGGCGTGGCGTGACGACGCAACAGAAAAACACCGCATTTCCTAGAAGTTAACGCGAAAGGCGCACCGGGCTGTAAAATGCCCGCTGCGCGCCAATGCAGTACAATTGCATCTTCATCGCGCGACGCTGCCGCCAAACGCGCAAAAAATTAAACAATAGATAACAACGCATTCATCAGGCCAGACGCCAGCATCGCGGGCGCCAGTGACCCGGCGCCATTTTGAGGTAAGAAAATCATCGATCCCGTCCTTATATCCATTTTGCTCGCGACCACGATCGCGGGCGTGTTGAGCATTACCGCGGCGGCGATCTTTTCGTTTGCATTCCTGTCCAAAGTGGTCGAGCGCATGGTCAGCTTGTCCGTCGGCATCATGTTGTCGACGTCTCTGCTGCACGCCTTGCCTGAAGCGTTCGAATCGCAGGCGGATCCGCGCACCCTGTTCGCCACCCTGCTGGCGGGCTTGCTGGCCTTTTTCATGCTGGAAAAATTCGCCATCCTGCGCCATTCGCACCACCACGAAGGCGATGGCCACCATCATGCGCACGGCCATGACAAGCACGAGGCGGGCAAGGCCGGCTGGATGATCCTCGTCGGCGACGGCATGCACAATTTTACGGACGGCATCCTGATCGCGGCCGCCTTCCTGGCCGACCCGAAGCTGGGCCTGGTGACGGGCCTGGCCATCATCGCGCATGAAATCCCGCAGGAAATCGGCGACTTCATCGTGCTGCTCAATGCCGGCTTCTCGCGCTTGCGCGCCTACATCTTCAACCTGCTGTGCAGCCTGATGGCGGTGGCCGGTGGCCTGCTCGGCTATTTCACCCTGGACCGCGCCAGCAATCTGATTCCTTATGTGCTCGTGTTCGCCTCGTCCGGCTTCATCTACATCGCCTTGAGCGACCTGATGCCGCAGATGCAGCGCCGCGCCACCTTGCGCGAAACCATTCCGCAAGTGCTCCTGATCGCGCTGGGCGTGTGCATCGTGCTGTTCCTGACGCACAAGCGCCACGGTGGTTGATGTACTGACTGTGTGGGTGTAGTATTGCCTTTCTGACTAACTTGCACAGAAAGGAGGAAAATATAATGGAAGAAAACTTGTTGCTCGCCTTGTGGCGCGCACGCTCTTTAAGCGCATTCGTTCGCTCTTGCCCACGTTCTATCGCGCTGCGATAACCTGGCCAGAGCAAAGCTACCCTCCTAGACGAGTCCTTTCCTGGTACTCCGTTGTCGTTAGCGCTCCTGTTAACGCGGATGCTTGCATCCCGAACAAAGACAAGAGCCATGACTACCCTTATCTCGACACAAGCTTTACAGCTGGATACCCACGACGGTTTCCTGTTCAACGAACTCGCCTTTACCTTGCGCCAGGGCGACCGCATCGGCCTGATCGGCCACAATGGCTGCGGCAAATCCACCTTGCTGGGTTTGCTCAGCGGCACGCGGGAAGCCTCGTCCGGCACCATTCATTATGCCCGTGCCTGCCGCTTGCAGCATGTGGAGCAGCATTTGCCGGCCGAACTTGCCAGCCTGAGCCTGTACGACGCCTTGCTGGCGCCCGTGCTGGACCAGCCGGAATTGCATTGGCGGGTCGACAGCCTGCTGGCCGAACTGGGCTTCGACCAGGAAACGGCGCAAGTGCCCGTGCACTCTCTGTCCGGCGGCCAGCACACGCGATTGCTGCTGGGGCGCGCCCTGCTGCAGGAGCCGAACGTGCTGCTGCTCGATGAACCGAGCAATCACCTGGACTTGCCGTCCTTGCTGTGGCTCGAGCAATTCCTGCTGGCCTGGCGCGGCGCCTTCATCCTCGTCTCGCACGACCAGCGCCTGCTCGACAACGTTGCCACGCGCAGCTGGATCTTGCGCGATAGCCGCCTCTACGACTTCGACTTGCCGTGCGGCCCCGCGCTGGCGGCGCTGGCCGAAGCCGATCTTGCCGCTGCCGCCCGGCATGCGGCCGAACAGAAGGAAATCGACCGCCTGTCGGCCAGCAGCGCCCGCCTGGCGCTGTGGGGGCGCACCTATGACAATGAAGACCTGGCACGCAAGGCCAAGACCATGCAGCGGCGCATCGATAAATTGAAGGATGCGCAATCGTTCGTCAGCGATGGCGCACCTTGGCGCCTGAGTTTGCGCGGCAAGGCGCTGGCGGCCGACCAGCTGCTGGCGCTCGACGGACTGGACGTGCGCGCCGTGCCCGCTTCTCCCGTGCTGTTCCAGGTCGGCCAGCTGTGGCTGAAACCGGGCGACAGGGTCGCCTTGCTGGGCGCCAACGGCAGCGGCAAGTCGTCCCTGCTGCGCCTGTGCTGGCAGGCGATCCAGGCGCAGCAGGAACGCAGCGACTTGCGCTACCACCACGCGGCCAACATCGGCTATTACGACCAGTCGCTCAGGCAACTGGCCGATACGGCCGATTTGTCCGACGCCCTGTACCCGTTTGCCGTGCAAAACGAGGCTGCGCGCAGCCAGGTGGCGCGCAGGCAGGCCTTGATTGCGGCCGGTTTCCCGTATGCACGCCATGGCCAGACGGTGGCGACCCTGAGCGGCGGTGAGCGGGCGCGGCTGCTGTTCCTGGGCTTGTCGCTGGCCAGCTACCATTTATTGTTGCTCGATGAACCGAGCAACCACCTGGACATGCAGGGCAAGGCGGAACTGGGGCAGGCCTTGCAGGGTTTTGAAGGGGGCTGTTTGCTGGTGTCGCACGACCGCGACCTGATCGAGACGGCGTGCAACCGTTTTTGGGTGGTGGCCGATGGCCGGCTGGAAGAGTGGCCCGATGCGGCCAGCGCGTATGCACGGCTGAGCGCGGAAGATGGACAGGCGCCGCTGCCGGCGCTGCGCGTGGAAGCGGCTGCGCGTGTACCCACGCAAAGCGACGTTGATGTTCAGCTGGAGCGCTTGTGCGAACTGGAGCAATTGCTGGCCGAGGATCTGGCGAGAAAACCGCGGCACCAGAAGCCGGCCAGCCAGCAGGCGTGGCTGGCGGAACTGACGCAGTTGAATCAGGCACTGGGGATAATTTAATCGTTATCCACAGGTAAAAAAATGGCGGACCACTTGGTCCGCCATTTTTTCAGTTACCCGTCGCCACCGGCCGCGCCGGATTCGCGCACCATTCGCTCCATGAACCCGGATACAGGGCTGCGCCAGGTAAACCCGCCACTTCCAGGGCCAGCAGGTTGTGGCACGCCGTCACGCCGGAGCCGCATTGCAGGATGGCCGCTTGCGGTGCGTCAAACAGGGCGCTGAAATCGCGCCGCAGTTCCTCGGCGTTTTTAAAGCGGCCGTCCGTCTGCAGGTTATCCTTGAAGAAACGGTTTTTCGCGCCGGGGATATGGCCGCCCACGGGGTCGATGGTTTCGTTTTCGCCCCGGTAGCGGTCGGGGGCGCGCGCATCGATGACGGTCAAGGCTTGCGTTTCCAGGTTGGCAACGACGTCCTGCACGCTGACCGTGCGCGTCAGGCTGGCTTTTTCCGTGATGTTACCGACCGGGCGGGGCGCCACCGGCGTGACCAATGGTAAACCTTGCGCCTGCCAGGCGGCCAGGCCGCCGTCAAGCACGGCCACGGCAGGATGGCCGAGCCAGCGCAGCAGCCACCACAGGCGGGCGGCGAACATGCCGCCCTGGCCATCATAGGCGACCACTTGCGTGTCGTCATTGATGCCCCAGCCGCGCAAGGTGGCCAGCAGGGCGTTGCGGTCGGGCAAAGGATGGCGGCCGGTAAATTCCGCGCCGCGCGCCGTCTTGGGGCCGGACAGGGCCGTATCGATATCGGCGAACTGCGCGTTCTGGATGTGCCCGGCGGTAAACGCGTCGCTGCCCGCTGTGGGGTTGAGCAAGTCGTGGCGGCAATCGAGGATCACCCAGTTGCTGTCGTTCAGGTGGCTGGCCAGTTCGCTGGCCTGGATCAAGGTGGTGTACATCGGAAACGCTCCTTTACACTTCGCTGGCAATCGGATCCGTGCGCGCTATCGCCGCGCCACGGGCCGTGTTGCGGGTATTGTAATAGGTTGCCGCGATGCCCGAAGCGAGAATGATGCCGATGCCGGTCCAGCCGTGCCAGTCGAACAGGTCGCCGAAGATCACCACGCCCCAGAAGCTGGAAAAGACGATGCCCGTGTATTGCAGATTTGCAACCACGAGGGTCTTGCCCAGACGATAGGCGCGCGTCATGGCCATCTGCGCCATGGTGGCACACAGGCCGATGGCGGCCAGCAAGCCGATGCCGTAGGCGCTCGTGTGCGCATGCCAGACGACGGGGCCGCCGCCGGCGCTGGCCACGTGGCCGATCACGCCAGCGAGGAAATTGACGACCGAGAAATAAAACACGACCCGGTATTCGGGTTCGCCCAGCAAGCCCAATTTACGCACCTGCAAATAGGCGAGGGCCGACAGCATGCCGGAAATCAAGGCCGTAATGGCGCCGGCCAGCTGGTCCGTTTCGAACACGGGCTGCAGCAGCAGGGTCACGCCGACAAAGCTCATGGCAATGGCCGCCACCAGCGGCCACTCGACCTGTTGCATGCCTTTCCAGAAGCCGCCGGCCAGCAGGATCACGGCGATCCAGATGGGCGCCATGTAGTTCAAGGTCATGGCCGTGGCCAGCGGCAGGATGGCGATCGCATAAAACCACAGCCACAGGGCGATCACGCCCACCACGCCGCGCCACAGATGCTGGCCCGGCATTGTGGTTTTGAAGCTGCCACCCTGGTAGAGGATGGTGCAGCTCATGACGATCATGCCGATGATGCCGCGGTACATGACGATTTCGGACGTCGAATACATATCCGACGCCAGCTTGACGCACACGCCCATGATGGCGAACATGAAACTGGCAAATAGCATCCAAAGCGATTGCATGAGAAATCCTGACGATGAAAAAGAAAAGGCCGCGCAATGCGGCCCTGGAGGGAATTACAGTTCGATATTATTGCGGTACCACTCGTGGAAATGCTGCATGCCGTCTTCCATCGGTGACTGGTAAGGACCCACTTCGCTCACGCCGCGCGCCATCAGGGCCTTGCGGCCGGCATCCATGCGCTGGGCGATTTCATCGTCCTCGACGCAGGTTTCCATGTAGGCCGCCCGTTCCGCTTCGACGAAGTCGCGCTCGAACAGCACGATTTCTTCCGGGTAATAGAACTCCACCACGTTGCGCGTCTTTTGCGGGCCATCGGGCCACAGGGTCGAGACGACCAGCACGTGCGGATACCATTCGACCATGATGTTCGGATACAGGGTCAGCCAGATGGCGCCATACGGCGGCGCTTCACCGCCACGGAATTGCAGCACCTGCTCCTGCCATTTCTTGTAGGCAGGCGAACCGGCCTGCTGCAAGCCGCGGTGCACGCCCACCGTTTGCACGCTGTAATCCTTGCCGAACTCCCAGCGCAGGTCGTCGCAGCTGACGAAGCTGCCCAGGCCCGGGTGGAACGGTTCGACGTGATAGTCTTCCAGATAGACTTCGATGAAAGTCTTCCAGTTGTAGTCGCACTCGTGGATTTCCACGTGGTCGAACATATAGCCGGAGAAATCGAGGTCTTTCGAGACGGACAAATCTTTCAATTTTTCCATCACGTTGTAGCCGTTTTGCTCGAACAGCAAGCCATTCCAGCTTTGCAGCGGCGTTTTCGACAGGTTCAGGCACGGCGTCTCGGGGAAATGCGGCGCGCCGATCAATTCGCCCTTGAGGTCGTAGGTCCAGCGGTGCAGCGGGCAGACGATATGGTTCGCGTTGCCGCGGCCGTTGTACATCAGCGCCTGCCGGTGGCGGCACACGTTGGACAGCACTTCGATGCCGTTGGCGTTGCGCACGAGCATGCGCCCCTCGTTCTCAGACGCCAGGGTCGCAAAATCGCCGGTTTCCGGCACCATCAGCGCATGCCCGACGTAGCGCGGGCCGGCTTGGAACAATTGCTGCATTTCACGCTGCAACAGCGTTTCGTCAAAATAGACGTGGACCGGAAGTTGCGCGTTTGAGCGCGCCAGCTTGGCGTGAGTAGCCAGATCGGACATCCCAACCCCCCATAAATGTACAACGGTCAGCAGTGCCCCAAGCCCTTGCCTGGACAACCGCTACAGAGAGAAAGAATCCGCAAAGACCTGAATTCAAATTTGTTGAAACGGTATTTCGGACAGAACCGGCGATTATAGCGCGTATCGGCCTCGGCATTGCCAAAACCCCCCGGTAAATAGTCTTTTAATGAGAAACATTGTCATTTGGCGCGCAATAACCGGTAGCGAGGGGCTATTGCGCTAAAATTCACTGCCAAGCTGGCAACGCTATTGACTTTGAGCGCGCTGATTGCGCTTTAGTTTTCACTTAATAGTGTGGTTTGTTCTAAAATAACGCTTCTATGCTGGCCGGGAGTCCCCGGCGTCTCCCTACAAGCCCCTCGTGCCACGAAGAGATTTGAGTCTATGTCGAAGAAATTAACTGCCGCTGCCGCAGCGCCGGCCTCGTTTGAAGAGGCGATGGCGGAACTGGCGCAGCTGGTAACGCAAATGGAAGCGGGCCAGTTGCCGCTGGAAGCATCGGTCGCGGCGTACCAGCGCGGCTCGGAACTGGTCAAGTATTGCGCAAGCCAGCTCGACAGTGTCGAAGCGCAGGTGAAAGTATTGGAAGGCGACATGCTGAAACCGTTCGTGGATGCGGGCGAGGCCGCCCAATGATGGCCAGCGTGCAACAAGATGGCGTGACCTTCGGCGACTGGATGCAAAGCACCCAGTCCGGCGTGGAAAGCCGGCTCGACCAGTTCCTGCCGGCGGCGGACGCGGTGCCGCACAAGCTGCACGCGGCCATGCGCTATGCGCTGTTGGGTGGCGGCAAGCGCGTGCGCCCGCTGCTGGTGATGGCGGCAGGCGAACTGTTTGATGCCGATCAAGATACCCTTGCGCGCGCAGCTTGCGCGCTGGAAATGATTCACGTGTATTCGCTCGTGCATGACGACATGCCGTGCATGGATGACGATGCCTTGCGCCGTGGCAAGCCCACCGTGCACATCGCCTACGATGAAGCGACGGCCCTGCTGGTCGGCGACGCGCTGCAATCGCAGGCCTTCATGCTGCTGGCCGACGGCGCGGCCATTCCACCGGCGCGGCAAATGGCCATGCTCAAGCTGCTGGCGCACGCGTCCGGTTCGGCAGGCATGTGCGGCGGGCAGGCGATCGACCTCGACAGCGTCGGCCTGGCTTTGACCCTGCCGCAGCTGGAACAGATGCATCAGTTGAAAACGGGCGCCTTGCTGCGCGCGGCCGTGATCCTCGGCGCGCTGGCCGGCAAGGACTTGACGCCAGACGAGATGACGGCGCTGAACGCGTATGCGCGCGCCGTCGGACTGGCGTTCCAGGTGGTCGACGACGTGCTCGACGCCACGGCCGATTCGGCCACCCTGGGCAAGACGGCAGGCAAGGATGCGGCCGCCAACAAGCCGACTTACGTATCGATACTGGGGCTGGAACCATCGCGGGCCCTGGCAGAACAATTGCGGTGCGACGCCCATGCGGCGCTGGCGCCATTCGGGGACAAGGCACGCCGTTTGCGCGAGCTGGCGGACCTGGTCGTGCAGCGGAAGGCATAAATGAAACTGTTAGAAACCATCAATGAACCAGCGCAAGTGCGCAAGCTGGCCCGCTCGCAACTGGTGCCGCTGGCCCAGGAACTGCGCAGCTTCCTGCTCGACTCCGTTTCCAAGACGGGCGGCCACCTGTCGTCCAACCTGGGCACGGTCGAGCTGACCGTCGCGCTGCACTACGTGTTCAACACGCCGCACGACCGCATCGTGTGGGACGTGGGCCACCAGACCTATTCGCACAAGATCCTCACGGGCCGCCGCGAGCGCATGCATACCTTGCGCCAGAAAGACGGCATTTCCGGCTTCCCGAAGCGCGACGAAAGCGAATACGATACCTTCGGCACGGCGCACTCGTCGACGTCGATCTCGGCCGCGCTGGGCATGGCGCAGGCGGCCAAGATCAAGGGCGACCCGCTGCACGCGATCGCCGTGATCGGTGACGGTTCGATGACGGCCGGCATGGCCTTCGAGGCGATGAACAACGCGGGCGTGCAGGAAGACGTCAACCTGCTGGTGATTTTGAACGACAACGACATGTCGATCTCGCCGCCCGTGGGCGCGCTGAACCGCCACCTGGCGCGCTTGATGTCGGGCCAGTTCTATGCGGCGGCGAAAAATGTCGGCAAATCGGTGTTGCCCGGCCCCGTGCTGGAACTGGCAAAGCGCTTTGAAGAGCACGCTAAAGGCATGGTCGTGCCCGCCACCATGTTCGAGGAATTCGGTTTCAATTACATCGGCCCCATCGACGGCCACGACCTCGATTCGCTGATCCCGACCTTGCAAAACATCAAGCAATTGAAGGGCCCGCAATTCCTGCACGTGGTGACCAAGAAGGGCCAGGGCTACAAGCTGGCCGAGGCGGAACCGATCCTGTACCACGGCACGCCGAAGTTCAATCCGGCCGAAGGCATCAAGCCGGCCACGGCGCCGGGCAAGATGACGTACACGGAAGTGTTCGGCAACTGGCTGTGCGACATGGCCGCGCACGACAAGCGCCTGGTGGGCATCACGCCGGCCATGCGCGAAGGCTCGGGCATGGTGAAATTTGAACAGCAATTCCCGAACCGCTATTTCGACGTCGGCATCGCCGAGCAGCATTCCGTGACCTTCGGTGCGGGCCTGGCTTGCGAAGGCTTGAAACCCGTCGTGGCCATCTATTCGACCTTTTTGCAGCGCGCCTACGACCAGCTGATCCACGACGTGGCCCTGCAAAACCTGGACGTGACGTTCGCGCTGGACCGTGCCGGCCTCGTGGGCGCCGATGGCGCCACGCACGCGGGCAACTACGACATGGCGTTCCTGCGCTGTATCCCGAACATGGTCGTCATGGCCGCGTCCGACGAAAACGAATGCCGTCAAATGCTCACCACCGGTTACCATTATCCTGGCCCGGCCGCCATCCGCTATCCGCGCGGCGCGGGCGCTGGCGTGGCCATCGTGCCGGAACTGACCGGCATTGACATCGGCAAGGGCGAGCTCAAGCGCCACGGCAAGCGCATCGCCATCCTGGCCTTCGGCTCGATGGTGGCGCCGAGCGTGGCGGCGGGCGACAAGCTCGACGCGACGGTAGCCAACATGCGCTTCGTCAAGCCGCTCGACGTGGCGCTGGTGAAACAGTTGGCCGCGGAACACGATTACCTGGTGACGGTGGAAGAGGGCTGCATCATGGGCGGCGCCGGCTCGGCCGTGGCCGAAGCGCTGGCGGCCGAAGGCATCGTCAAGCCGATCCTGATGCTGGGCTTGCCCGACACTTTCATCGACCATGGCGACCCCGTGCAGTTGCTGAAAAGCGTGGGCCTGGACGCCGCCGGCATTGCCGCGTCGATCGAGCAGCGCTTTGGCGGCACGCAGCCGCGCCTGGCTGTCGTCAGCTAAGTTTGTCTGTAGACAGGAAAGCGGCGCTGCGGTGCCGCTTTTTTTTCGTCCGCAGGGATTTTACGCTGCACTGCAACATTTTTCGCCGGGGAATGCTACGATGACGCTTTGATACCCTTTCAAAGTCCAACTTGCATTTCAGGAAACTTCACCGCCGTTCGCGCGCGCTGGCCGGCCGCTGGCTGACGGGCATGCACGCCTATACCGACAAGCTGGCGCAGCGCCGTCCTCTGTGGATGGTCAGCCTGGCCATCGATGAAACGAATCTGTCCGAGGGCCTGCGGGCCGCGTGCGCCTCGAGCGCCATGCTGCTGCTGGGCCTGCTGTTCGACCACCCCGATTTTTCCTGGGCCGCCATCGGCGCCTTCTGGACCTGCCTGGCCGACGCGGCCGGCACGCGGCGCATGCGCTTCGTCTCGATGGTGGGCTTCGGCTTGCTGTCGACGGTCGCTGGCGGCCTGACGGCGCTGGCGGCCGGCCATGGCGTGGCGGCGGCGGCCATCGCCGTGCTGCTGTTTTCCTGGGCCGGCGCGCTGGCGCGCATCTGGGGTGCGGCCACGGCGCAAGTGGCCATCCTGGCGGCCACGGCTTGCGTGGTGATGGTCACGCATCCATTGGAATCGATGACGCAGACGGCGCCTTTCCTGGGCCTGTACATGTTCGGCTGCCTGTTTGCCACCGTGCTCAGTTTTACGGTCTGGCGCATCCACCCGTTCAGCCCGGCCAGGCGCGCCATCCGCGCCGCGTATTCGCGCCTGGCCGGCATCGCGCGCGACAATGCGCGCTTCCTGGAACAGGGCCCGGCGCTGCCGGACGCCACCGCGCATGGCGCCAGCTACC
This sequence comes from Janthinobacterium sp. EB271-G4-3-2, assembly GCF_020858035.1. Lineage (NCBI taxonomy): Bacteria > Pseudomonadati > Pseudomonadota > Betaproteobacteria > Burkholderiales > Oxalobacteraceae > Janthinobacterium > Janthinobacterium sp. EB271-G4-3-2. The sequence continues at coordinate 140,673 of NZ_JACYMG010000015.1, forward strand.
GCTCGCAAGCGCGCGCCGCGCTGGAAGCGGCGCGCGTGGCGCTGGCCGCCGTGCCGCCCGCGCGCGCGGGACGCAGCGCCCTGTACGACAACCTGCTGCTGGCGCTCAGCGACGCCGAGCGCATCTTCGCCTATCTGATCGCCGTCACGCATACTTGCGAGCGCGAGCAGCAGCGCCTGCGGCAGGACCCGCGCGCGCGGCGCAGCCTGGAAGTGATGGCCGTGCTGCTGCGCCGCCTGGGACAAGCCGTGCAGCGCCAGCCGGAAACGCCGCCCCTGGCATTGCAGCGCCGCCTGGCGGGCTGCGGACGGCGCCTGGAAGCGGCGCTGGGCGCCTTGCTGCCGCTGCGCCTGAACGTGGACTTCATGGAACTGGGCTTGCCGCGCGCGACACAGCTGCCGTGGCGCGAGGCGGCCTTCCTGGCGCTGGGGCACGCGTGGCAAACGGCGAAAGTCAACGCCACGCCGCAGTCGCTGAGCTGGCGCCATGCGGCGCGCGTGTCGCTGGCGACGACGGCCGGCTTCCTGCTGGTCGAAGCCTTGCAGATTCCGTTCGGCTACTGGGCCACCATGGCGACTTTATTGATCTTGCAGCCATCCGTGTCGACCACCTGGCCGCGCGGCATCGAGCGGGTCGCGGGCAGCGTGCTGGGCGCCGTGCTGGCCGTGCTGATCGGCCTGTTCATTTACACGCCGCTCGGTATTTCGCTGGTGGTGTTTCCCCTGATCGTCGCCACCATGGCCTTGCGCCGTGTCAGCTACAGCCTGCACGTGCTGTTCATGACGCCCGCCTTCGTGCTGGTGGCCGACTATGCGGCGCCGGCCAGCGAGATGGTGTATGCGATGAGCCGCCTGGGCAACAATGTGCTCGGTTGCGTGCTGGCCCTGCTGGCCACGTTTTTCCTGTGGCCGGACCGCGAGGCGGACGACCTCGATCAGCGCCTGGCGAAAGCCGTGTCGGCCAACCTGAAATACCTGCTGGCCGTGCTGGCGGCGGGTGGACGCTGGGACAGCGCGATTGCGCGCCTGCGCCGTGAGGCGGGGCTGGCCAGCAATAACGCGGAGCAAGTGCTGCAGCGCTTGCGCATCGAGCGCCGCCTGGACCGCAGCAGCGGCGTGGGCCTGGCGGCGCTGCGCACCTTGCCGCTGCTGCGCCGCGTGGCGGGCAGTACGGCGCGTATCAGTTTGAGTCCCCAGGCCGAGCCGGCGCCGCCCGAATTGCAACGGTGGATTGCCGCCGTCAGCGGGGAAATCGATGCGCTGCTGCGCGGTGACGCCGAGGCCGGCGCGCCCGGCCCGTGCGCGGCCGAGGGCTTGACTGCCCTGCAAGCCGATGCGGTGGCGCAGGTGCAGTTGCTGCGCGGCTTGCTGCGCGAGCATGTGCAGGCGGCCGATAGCGCAGTGGCATCCTCGCACTGAAGCGTAGCCGCTCGGCCGGCTGCGCCCGCAACCGGCCTTTTCCTGCTTGCGGCGCCAATATTGTATAGACGTTTGGCGCCTGCCAATCTCTCCAAATTCCACATTGCATGGGCTTTGCCGATATATTTTCCAAACTGGAAATTTATCGAAAGGAAACGTTGACTCTAAAATAAGTGGGGTCTATATTCGATTTTGCAGGATGTAAATTCGATAAAGTAATAAGCATCGTACTGCAGGTGGCATTTCTTTTTTTACGTCGATCTTCTGGCCATTCCAGCATGCAAGGTCGAATGCAGCGTGAATTAAGAAAACCGGGTGGACCGGGGGGAGAATTGCCCCGGTTTGGGGGGAACGACGTCGAGGTGGCTTCATGATGCAAAAGAAAATTAAAACCATTGCCATGTATGGCTTGATCCTGGCCGCCGGCCTGGGCAGCGGTTATGGCCTGTCCTTGTTGCCCGGCTTGCTCAAGTCGAATTACACCGAGGGCAATTACGCCGCGTATTTCCCGGATGCCCAGACGAAGGTGGTGCTGTACGGCACGGACTGGTGCGGCTATTGCGCCAAGACGCGCGCCTACTTCAAGGAAAACAAGATCGAATTCGTCGATCTCGATATCGAGAAATCCCCGGAAGCAAGAAAAGCCCATGAAGCACTCGGCGGCGGCGGCGTGCCGGTGGTGTTGATCGGCAACCGCAAGATCCAGGGTTTCAATGCGGGCGCGCTGGAAGCGGCGCTGAAGAAAATCTGACGTTCCCACTTGTTAACTTGAAAGGCTGACCATGTTCAAAAAGATTGCCGCTTTCCTGTTTGCCGCCGGCACGGCCCTGTCCTTCAGTGTGCACGCGGGCAGCCCCGATTGCACCTTTGTCTGCGAACGCAACATGCTCGATTGCGTGGAGTTCGACCAGCCAGCTTGCATGCAGCAGTACAAGGAATGCCTGAACCAGTGCCTGCGCTAGGAACGCGCTGACGCAGTGTGGATGGCGCGTAAGAGACGGCGCGCCATGGATGTCAGTGATCGTCTGTCAATTCAACAGGAGTGCTTATGTTCAAAAAACTGGGTTTCTTTTTGTTTGCCATGGGCGTCAGCGCCTCGTATGCCATGGCCAGCAGTACCGCCGACATTTCGGAATGCCAATCCGAGTGCTATATGGCGCTCGATGCCTGCGTCATGGAATTCAGTGTTCCTTCATGCGTCCGTGCCAATAAAACCTGCCTTCAGGCCTGCGGCTAAGTAACAGCCTGTCAGCCGGATAGCGCAGGGCAATGCTGTTTGACAGGCATCGCCTTTTTTCATCTCATCCCCGCGTGCGGTCATGCCGCCACAGCACGTCGCTGCCGCCGGCAAAACGGTTGAGCACGCGCGACAGCACGAACAGCAGGTCCGACAGGCGGTTCACGTACTGGCGCGGATGCTCGTGGAGTGGTTCCGCATTGGCCAGCGCAACGATGCTGCGCTCGGCGCGGCGGCACACGGTGCGGCACACATGCGCGAGCGAGGCGGCGCGCGAGCCGGCCGGCAGGATGAATTCGGAGAGCGCCGGCAAGTCCGCATTGTATTTCGCCAGCAGGTCATCGAGGCGCAGCACGTGCTCTTCCTTGATCAGCTGGTAGCCGGGGATGCAGATTTCTCCGCCCAGGTCGAACAGGTCGTGCTGGATGGCCACCAGCTCGTCGCGCAAGGCGTCGGGCATGGCTTCGCACAGCAGCAAGCCGATATTGGAATTGAGTTCGTCCACGTCGCCCATGGCGTGGATGCGGGCGCTGTCCTTGCTGGTGCGGCTGCCGTCGCCCAGGCCTGTGCTGCCATTGTCGCCCGTGCGCGTGGCGATTTTCGAAAGTCGGTTGCCCATGATGCTGATCCTGTAAAGAAGAATGGGGGCAGCATACGACACTGTGCGCCGCCCGGCGCCGGATTTGCGGGCAAATCGGACAAAAAATGCGGTGCGCGCCACTTTTGTGCTTACAATCGTTGCACGTCCATGCCTCTTGCCATCCATCTTATGCTCAATGCCGCCCCTGAATCCGGATTGACCGCCGCGCGCCAGCAAACCGTCGTCGCGGCCCTGCTGGCCGTGCTGCCGGCCCGCTGCGTGCTGTCCGACGCGGAGGATACGCGCCCGTACGAATGCGACGGCCTGGCCGCCTACCGCCAGCTGCCGATGGTGGTCACCCTGCCCGACACGGAGGAGCAGGTCATCGCCATCCTCGGCGTCTGCCGCGAACTTGGCGTGCCGATCGTGCCGCGCGGCGCCGGCACGGGCCTGTCGGGCGGCGCCTTGCCCATCGCCGACGGCGTGGTGCTGTCGACGGCGCGCCTGAACCGCGTCGTGCGCCTCGACGCCTACGCGCGCACGGCCGTGGTGCAGCCGGGCGTGCGCAACCTGGCCATTTCCGAAGCGGCGGCGCCCCACGCGCTGTACTACGCGCCCGACCCGTCCTCGCAGATCGCCTGCAGCATCGGCGGCAACGTGGCGGAAAACTCGGGCGGCGTGCATTGCCTCAAATACGGGCTGACCGTGCACAATGTGCTGCGCGTGCGCGTCGTCACCATCGACGGCGATGTGCTGGAACTGGGCGGCGAATGCCTGGACTCTCCCGGTCTCGACCTGCTGGCCGTCTTCATCGGCTCCGAAGGCATGCTGGGCATCGTCACGGAAGTGACCGTGAAACTGATACCGAAGCCGGCCACGGCGCGGGTCATCATGGCGTCGTTCGGCGACGTCGTCACGGGCGGCAATGCCGTGGCCAACGTGATTGCCGCCGGCATCATCCCGGCCGGCCTGGAAATGATGGACCAGACGTCCTCGCGCATGGTCGAACCGTTCGTCAAGGCCGGCTACGACACCGACGCGGCCGCCATTTTGCTGTGCGAGGCGGACGGCACGCACGAAGAGGTGGAAGAGGAAATCGCCCGCATGACGGCCGTGCTGGAAGGGGCGGGCGCCAGCGCGATTGCCGTCTCGCAGTCGGAAGCGGAGCGCATGAAATTCTGGTCCGGCCGCAAGAACGCCTTTCCCGCCGCCGGGCGCATCTCGCCCGACTACTACTGCATGGACGGCACCATCCCGCGCAAGCGCCTGGCGGAAGTGCTGACGGGTATCGCCGCCATGGAAACGACGCATGGCTTGCGCTGCGCGAACGTGTTCCACGCGGGCGACGGCAATCTGCATCCATTGATCCTGTTCGACGCCAACATGCCCGGCGAATTCGAGCGCGCCGAAGCGTTCGGCGCCGACATCCTGGCCCTGTGCGTGGCCGTGGGCGGCACCATCACGGGCGAGCATGGCGTGGGCATGGAAAAGATCAATTCCATGTGCGTGCAATTTACGCGCGCCGAACTCGATGCCTTCTTTGCCGTCAAGCGCGCCTTCGATCCCCATGCCTTGCTGAACCCGGACAAGGCGATTCCCACCTTGAACCGCTGCGCCGAATTCGGCAAGATGCATGTGACGGCGGGGCGCCTGCCGTTCGCCAACTTGCCCCGTTTTTAATTTTCCGGAGACCCCTTTGCAAGCGATAGCGGAACAATTCAGGCAGCGGATCCTGGCGGCCAGCGCGGCGGGTAAGCCCTTGCGCCTGCGCGGCGGCGGCACGAAAGACTGGTATGGCCAGCAGTTCGAAGGCGAGGTGCTCGACACGCGCGCGTATGCGGGCATCGTCGATTATGAACCGACGGAGCTGGTGATCACGGCCCGCTGCGGCACGCCGCTGGCCGAGATCGAGGCGGCGCTGGCCGCGCGCAACCAGATGCTGGCGTTCGAGCCGCCCCACTTCGGCCCCGGCGCCACGGTGGGCGGCGTCGTCGCCAGTGCCTTGTCCGGCCCGCGCCGGGCCAGCGCGGGCGCCTTGCGTGATTTCGTGCTCGGCGCCGTGCTGATGGATGGCCACGGCGAACGCCTGGCCTTCGGCGGACAAGTGATGAAGAACGTGGCCGGCTACGATGTCTCGCGCCTGCTGGCGGGGTCCTTGGGCACTTTGGGCATGATCCTGGAAGTGTCGCTGAAGGTGCTGCCCTTGCCGCTGCGCGAAGCGACGTTTCGCGTGGCCTGCGCGGAAATCGCCGCCTTGCGCATGCTCAATGAATGGGCGGGCAAGCCGCTGCCGATATCGGCCAGCTGCTGGCATGACGGTGTGTTGACGGTGCGCCTGTCCGGCGCCGAGGCGGCCGTGTCGGCGGCCCTGCAATCATTGAAAGGCGAAGTGCTGGCAGCAGAAGAAGCATCCGCCTTCTGGCTATCCGTGCGCGAGCAAACGCACGCATTCTTTGCGGGCGCGGGCAGCCTGTGGCGCTTGTCGCTGCCGCCGCACGCCAGCGCCATGATCCTGAAAGGACGCCAGCTGACCGAGTGGGGCGGGGCGCAGCGCTGGCTCAAGCTCGATGGCGACGCCGATGCGGCCAGCAGCGTGCAGATTCGCATGGCCGTGGCGGCCGCCGGCGGCCATGCGACGCTGTTCCGCGGCGGCGACAAGGCCGTGGGCGTATTCCATCCGCTGGCACCGGCCGTGGCCACCATCCACCAGCGTCTGCGGCAGGCTTTCGATCCGGCCGGCATCTTCAACCCGCACAGAATGTATTGAGCGCGCATGCAAACCAATCTCGCCGATTTCATCAAGAATACGCCGGCAGGCGACGAAGCCGAAGCCATCTTGCGCGCCTGCGTGCATTGCGGCTTTTGCACGGCCACCTGTCCCACCTACCAGCTGCTGGGCGATGAACTCGACGGCCCGCGCGGACGCATCTATTTGATCAAACAAGTGCTCGAAGGCGCGCCCGTCACGGCCAAGACGCAGACGCACCTGGATCGCTGCCTGACCTGCCGCAACTGCGAGTCGACCTGTCCCTCGGGCGTGCAGTACGGGCGCCTGGTCGACATCGGCCGCAACGTCGTCGAGCAGCGCGTGCAGCGCCCCTTGCGCGAACGCGCGCTGCGCTTCGCCCTGAAGGAAGCCTTGCCGCGCCGCTGGCTGTTTACACCCGTGTACAAGGCGGGGCAGGCGCTGCGGCCGCTGCTCTCGAAAAGCTTGCAGGACAAATTGCGTCCGGGCGCCGCCGCCGGTGCATGGCCCACGCGCCAGCACGCACGCAGCATGCTGCTGCTCGACGGCTGCGTGCAGCCGGCCATGTCGCCGAATATCAACGCGGCCACGGCGCGCGTGCTCGATGCCTTGGGCGTGCAACTGATCGTCGCGCCCAAGGCGGGCTGCTGCGGCGCGCTGCGCCATCACCTGAACGACCAGGACGCCGCGCTGGACGACATGCGCCGCAATATCGACGCCTGGTGGCCGTATGTGGAAAGTGCGGAAGCCATCGTCATGACGGCGTCCGGCTGCGGCGCCACGGTGAAGGAATATGGCCATTTGCTGGCGCACGATGCGCAGTATGCGGAGAAGGCGCGGCGCATCGCGGCGCTGACGCGCGATCTGTCCGAGATCATGCCGGCGTTTGAAGCGGAACTGGCGGCGCTGCTGCAAGGGCGCATCGGGAAAAGGGTGGCGTATCACCCGCCATGCACCCTGCAGCACGGCCAGCAGGTGCGCGGCAAGGTGGAGCAGGTCTTGCGCGCCGTCGGCGTCGACGTGCGCCTGTGCGCGGACAGCCATTTGTGCTGCGGTTCGGCGGGCACGTATTCGATCCTGCAGCCGGCATTGTCGCAGCAGCTGCGCGACAACAAGGTGGCGAACCTGGAAGCGTGCGAGCCGGAGATGATCGTGTCGGCCAATATCGGCTGCCTGAGCCATTTGCAGTCGGGTACGGAGACACCCGTGCGGCACTGGATCGAGCTGATCGACTCGGCCTTGACGCCTACATAGGCACTTCGCTGTACTGCGCGATGCGCCATTGGGGCGCCGGCACGAAGTTGCCGGCCCACTCCAGCACGGCGTCGGCCGGCATGGGGCGGGCGATGCCGTAGCCTTGTGCCAGGTCGCAGCCCAGCTGGATCAGGCGCGCGCCATGTTCGACGCTTTCCACGCCTTCGGCGATCACCGTCAGGCTGAAGGAGCGGGCCAGGCCGATGACGGCACGCACCAGATGCAAGTCGTCGCGGTCGTTGAGCATATTGCGCACGAAGCTCTGGTCGATCTTGACGATATTGGCCGGCAGGCGTTTCAGGTATGACATCGACGAGTAGCCGGTGCCGAAATCGTCGAGGGCAAACGTGATGCCCAGCGCCTGGCAGGCGCGGATGATGCGGCGCACGTCTTCGATGTCGTGCAGGGCCGACGATTCGAGGATTTCCAGTTCCAGCATGCTGGCGCGCACGCCGGGAAATTCGCCGAGGATGGTTTCCAGGCGCGAGACGAAGTCCGGTTGCTGGAAATGGCGCGCCGCGATATTCACGCTGACCACCCAGTGCTTGCCACCGGCGACCCAGCGCTGCATCTGCCACAGGGCCTGGCGCAGCACCCACTCGCCGATGTCGATGATCAAATCCGTCTGTTCCACCAGCGGCAGGAATTGCGCGGGCGCCAGTATGCCGCGGCGCGGATGCTGCCAGCGCAGCAGCGCTTCCATGCCCACCACCGTGCCGGCGCGCATGTTCACCTTGGGCTGATAGTACAGCCGCAGTTCGCCATTGATCAGGGCGTGGCGCACTTCCGTGCGCTGGTTGTGGTGGGTGCGCACTTCTTCATCGAGATTGGTGTCGAAGAAATGATACTGGTTACGCCCCGTCAGCTTGGCCTGATAGACGGCGTGGTCGGCGTGGCGCAGCAGGCTTTCCGTATTCAAGTCCTTGCCCGCGTAGACGGCGATGCCGGCGCTGGCCGTCATGTGCAGCGCCTGCTGGTCGCACTGGTAGGGGCGGCCCAGTTCCGCCATCAGCTGCGTCACGTTTTGTTCGATGCTGGCGATGCTGGCCTGGCCGCACAGCAGCATGACGAATTCATCGCCGCCCAGGCGCGCCGCGTAGTGGACCTGGCCCGTAAAGCCGTGCAGGCGGCCGGCCACCTGCTTGAGGATTTCATCGCCGGCCTCGGCGCCGTAGCGGTCGTTGATGGCCTGGAAATGGTCGAGGTCGAACAGGCAGACGGCCAGCAGGCGCTGGCGTTCGCGCGCGAGGAACAGTTCCTGTTCGAAGCGGGCGGCCAGCGCGGCACGGTTGGGCAGGCCCGTCAGCACATCATTGTAGTTTTGCCAGGACAGCTTTTGCAGCGCCTGCTGCATGTGCACGGTTTCGTTCAGTTGCTCGCCCAGCTGGCGCTGGCTGGTTTTCAGCGAGGTCAGCAGTTCTTCGATATCGCCGGCCATGCCATTGAACGACTGCGACACGGCTTGCGCCTCGGGCGTGGCGCCAGCCGCCAGGCGCACGGCGAAGTTGCCGTCGCGGAAGCGGTCGGTCGCTTGCACGAAGCGCGCCAGCAGCTTGCGGTGCGTGGCCAGGATCAAGCCCAGCAGCACGAAGACGAGCACGATATTGATACCGCTGAGGACGGCCTGCTCGCGCACCCTGAGCCACACCTGCGCCAGTGGCAGGCCGGGCGTGTAGTGCAGGTCGAGGATGCCGTCGCCGCCGTCCGGCAGCGCCACCGTCAGGCGGCTGCGGATGGCCGTGATGCCGGCCAGGCGCGCGAACCATGTAGGCACCGTGGCCAGTGTGCCGGCCAGCTTGCTGTCGGCCAGTACTTCGACATGCCCGCCAGCCGTGTCCCAGCGCGCGGAAACGAGGCTGCGGTTCAGCGGCAGGGCGCTGCGCAGCACCTGGCGCACGCTGTCGTGCATCGCGTGACTGTCCGCGTGCACGGCCAGCGGCAGCACGCTATTGGCGAGGAACAGGTCGAGTTGCCGCGCATCGCTCTGGTAGCGCGCATTGGCCAGCGCCGTTTCCGTATCGAGCAGGGCGTGATAACGAACGGCGGAAACGGCGAGTATCAGGAAGAAAATAGGAAGAAAGAGGCGGGAATAAATTCCCATCCGCATCCATGAAGATAATATTTTCCCAAAGACTGGCATCGTTTTTTGATCGATATCTGCGAATAATTATGCAAACATTATCACCGAAATTTGCTATTGGAAACACAATATTGATATCAAGCATGAAATAAGTGCGGATTGATTGATTTCAGCAATTATTGTTTTTAATCAAACCGTCAAATTGCTATTCCTGTAGCAATTGCCGAATGTCGTCCGCCAGGCTGGCCGGTTTGCTGGCCGTCGCGTAACGGCGAAATACGCTGCCATCCTTGCGCACCAAAAACTTGGTGAAATTCCATTTGATCGACTGCGTGCCCAATATGCCGGGCGCGGCCAGTTTTAATTGCGCAAATACGGGATGGGTATGCGGGCCATTCACGTCGACCTTGGCAAACAGGGGAAAGGTGACGCCGAAGTTTTTCTCGCAAAAGGCTTTGATTTCCCCATTCGAGCCCGGCTCCTGCTGGCGGAATTGATTGCAGGGAAAGCCCAGCACGACCAGGCCCTGCTCGTGAAATGCGCGGTACAGCGCTTCGAGCCCCTCGTATTGCGGCGTGAAACCGCAGGCGCTGGCCGTGTTGACGATCAGCAGTACCTTGCCTTTGTATTGCGCCAGATCGACCGGCGTGCCGTCCAGCGCCTCGGCCTGGAAATCGTGGATGCTGGTCATGTCAGAGGAGTCCCAGTTTGGTGGCGGTTGAGGGCGGCGCCGTTTCCGGCGCCGTTGCGCCCTTGAGCTTGATCGCCAGGCGCAGGTCGTTGACGGAGTCCGCATTGCGCAGCGCGTCTTCATGGCTGATGGCGCCCGCTTCGTGCAGGTCGAACAGGGCCTGGTCGAACGTCTGCATGCCGTGTTCGCGCGATTTTTTCATCAATTCCTTGATCTCGTGCACCTGGCCCTTGAAGATCAGGTCGCTCATCAGCGGCGAGTTGAGCAGGATTTCCAGCGCCGCCTTGCGCCCGCCGCCGTCCTTGTTGGGAATCAGGCGCTGCGAAATCATGCCCTTCAAATTCAGCGACAAGTCCATCAGCAACTGCTGGCGCCGCTCTTCGGGGAAGAAATTGATGATGCGGTCCAGCGCCTGGTTGGCGTTGTTCGCGTGCAAGGTCGCCAGGCACAGATGGCCCGTCTCGGCGAATGCGATGGCGTGGTCCATGGTGTCGCGGTCGCGGATCTCGCCAATCTGGATCACGTCTGGCGCCTGGCGCAGGGTGTTTTTCAGGGCCGTGGCCCAGTCGTCCGTATCGACGCCCACTTCGCGCTGGGTGACGATGCAGTTGCCGTGCGGATGGATGAATTCCACGGGGTCTTCGATGGTGATGATGTGGCCGTGGCTGTGCGCGTTGCGGTGGCCCACCATGGCAGCCAGGGTGGTCGACTTGCCGCAGCCCGTGGCGCCCACCATGATGACGAGGCCCCGCTTGCTCATGACGATATCTTGCAGGATGGCGGGCAAACCGAGCCCATCGAGGGTGGGGATGGCGGTATTAATCAAGCGCAAGACCATGCCTGCCTGGCCCATCTGCACGAAGGCGGACACGCGGAAGCGCCCGAGTCCGTCCGGGCTGATGGCGAAATTGGCTTCGCGGCTGGACGCGAACTCGGCCGCCTGGCGTTCGTTCATGACGGCGCGCACGTAGCCGGCCGCCTGCTGCGCGTCGAGCACGCCGCCCGCCAGCGGCGTCAGCTTGCCGTCGAGCTTGATGGCGGGCGGAAAGCCGGCCGTGATGAACAGGTCGGAGCCGCCCCGTGCGCGCATCTGCGCCAGCAGCGCGTGCATGGCGCCATAGTGTTCGTGTGTCGTCTGCATCGCTTATCCGGGGAAGTTTTCAGGGGCCTTGGCGGCTGAGCGGGCCGTCTCGGCCGAGATCGTGCCGCGCCGTACCAGGTCGGACAGGCACTGGTCCAGGGTCTGCATGCCCACGTTGCTGCCCGTCTGGATGGCCGAATACATTTGCGCCACTTTTGCTTCGCGGATCAGGTTGCGCACGGCCGGCGTGGCCAGCATGATTTCATGCGCGGCCACGCGGCCCGCGCCGTCCTTGGTTTTGAGCAGGTTCTGCGAAATGACGGCTTGCAAGGATTCGGACAGCATGGCGCGCACCATTTCCTTTTCCTCGGCGGGGAAGACGTCGATGATGCGGTCGATCGATTTCGCGGCCGACGAGGTGTGCAGGGTGCCGAACACGAGGTGGCCCGTCTCGGCCGCCGTCAGCGCCAGGCGGATGGTTTCCAGGTCGCGCAATTCGCCCACTAAAATCACGTCCGGGTCTTCGCGCAGGGCCGAGCGCAGCGCGTTGCTGAACGAATGCGTGTGCGAACCCACTTCGCGCTGGTTGATCAGGCATTTCTTCGGTTCATGCACGAATTCGATCGGGTCTTCGATGGTCAAAATATGGTGGTTCAGCCGCTCGTTGACGTGGTTCACCATCGCCGCCAGGGTGGTCGACTTGCCGGAACCGGTCGGCCCTGTCACCAGCACGAGGCCGCGTGGGCGCATGGCCAGCTCGCCGAAGATGCGCGGCGCGTTCAGGTCTTCCAGGGTCAGCACCTTTGACGGAATCGTGCGCAGCACGGCCGAGGCGCCCCTTTCCTGGTTGTAGGCGTTGACGCGGAAGCGGGCCAGGCCGGGAATCTCGAACGAGAAATCGCATTCCAGCGCTTCTTCATACGCCTTGCGCTGGCTGTCGTTCATGATGTCGTAGATCATGCTGTGCACTTCCTTGTGCTCGAGCGGGGGCACGTTCAGGCGGCGCACGTCGCCGTTGACCCGTATCATCGGCGGCAGGCCGGAAGACAGGTGCAGGTCGGAAGCCTTGTTGCTGACGGAGAAAGCGAGTAGTTCGGAGATGTCCATTTATAATCCCTGTGCCTGCATTGATGGGCTGGCGCACTGTGCCGCCGCCCCTATACACTAGAAAATGATTATGTCCACAATCGAACAGAACTTGCAAGCCGTGCGCGAGAGTATTGCGCAGGCCGCCGCTGACGCGCAGCGCGCCCCTGGCGACGTGACCCTGCTGGCCGTCTCGAAAACTTTCGGCGCGGATGCCGTGCTGGACGCCATGCGCGCGGGCCAGGCGGCGTTTGGCGAAAATTATCTGCAGGAAGCGCTCGACAAGATTGCCTTTGTGAAAGCGGCCGCGCCGCAGCATGCTCCCGCATGGCATTTCATCGGTCCCATCCAGAGCAACAAGACGCGCCCCATCGCCGAACACTTCGACTGGGTGCATACGGTGGAACGGGAAAAGATCGCCGCGCGCCTGTCCGAGCAGCGCCCGGCCGGCTTGCCGGACCTGAATATCTGTCTGCAAGTCAATATCAGCGGCGAGGCCAGCAAGAGCGGCGTGACGCCAGCCGAACTGCCTGCACTGGCGCATGCCGTGGCGCAATTGCCCCGTTTGCGTTTGCGCGGCCTGATGGCCATCCCCGAGCCGGAAACGGAGCTCACGCTTCAGCGCGCTGCCTTTGCGCAACTGCGCGCGCTGTACGAACAATTGAAGGTCGAAGGGCTGGCGCTCGACACCTTGTCGATGGGCATGTCGGCCGACTTGCGCGCCGCCGTGCTCGAGGGCGCCACCATCGTGCGCGTGGGCAGCGCCATTTTCGGTTCCCGCAACTATTCCTGATAAAGAGAGAACAAGCATGACGACAGAACTGAATATCGCATTCGTAGGCGGCGGCAACATGGCCGCGGCCCTGATCGCCGGCCTGGCGGGTAAATTGACCCTGGGCGGCAACATCCACGTGATCGACCCGCATGCGCCGGCGCTGGAAAAACTGCAAACGCAATTCGGCGTCACGACGGCCACTGCCGCTGGTGAGGCGCTGCGCGGCGTGGATGTGATCGTGCTGGCGGTGAAACCGCAAAGCATGCGCGAAGTAGCGGCGCAGTTGCTGCCCTTCCTCGACGGGGAGCGTGCGCCATTGATCCTGTCGATCGCGGCCGGCATCCGCGCGCAAGACCTGTCGCGCTGGCTCGGCGATTATCCCGCCATCGTGCGCTGCATGCCGAACACGCCTGCCCTGATCGGCATGGGCATCACGGGCATGGTGGCCAGCAGCGGCGTCAGCGACGAGCAAAAGAAAACGGCGGACGCCATCCTGCGCGCCGTCGGCCAGACGGTCTGGCTCGACGACGAAGCGAAGATCGACCCTGTCACGGCCGTGTCCGGCAGCGGTCCCGCCTACGTGTTTTACTTTATCGAAGCGATGCAGCAGGCGGCGTCCGAACTGGGCTTGACGCCCGAGCAGGGCACGCAGCTGGCGATTGCCACGTTTACGGGGGCGGCGCAACTGGCGGCGAACTCCAGCGAACCGGTGTCCTTGCTGCGCGAGCGCGTCACGTCGAAGGGCGGCACGACCTACGCGGCCCTGACCAGCATGGAAGAGAGCGGCGTGAAGGCGGCCATCGTCAAGGGCATCAAGGCGGCCGCGCAGCGCGGGCGCGAGATGGGGGACGAGCTGGGCAAATAAACGCTACATCACCTTGACGGCGCGGCCGATATACAGGATCGGCCCAGTCGGCCTGCCTGTCGGCGAGCCCGTTTCCGGCTCCAGCGTGATTTCAAACAGTTGCTCCGGCTGCAGCGGTGGCAGCTTATCCAGGGTCAACTTGAGGCTTTGCCCCGGCTTGACCAGGCCCAGCGAGACGGGCGCGCCCCAATCCTTGCCCTTGGTCCAGAATTGCAGGGCTTTTTGCTGCGGCACGGCAGTCGGGCCCAGCGGAATCAGGCTCAGGTCGCGGTTCTTGCCGCCGCGTCCGCCCGCCTGCACGATCCAGCCCGGCGATTTATCCTGCGGCGCCACCAGCACCACCAGATAGCCGGGGCCGCTGGGCGCTTGCAATTGCGTAGTGACCAGCACGGCCAGCGCGGCCGTGGCCGCCAGGCCGCCGCCGGCGAGCACCCGCCAGAAGGCCAGGCTATTCCACCACGCCTGCCAGCCGCCCGCCTGCCGCACGGCTTTCGGCGTGAACAGGCTGGCGCTGATGCGCGGCCACAGCGGGGCCGAAGGCGTTTCGGGCGGCGCCAGGGTCGTCAACGGCAGCAGACGCTGTTCCCAGGCGTCGACGGCGTCGCGCAGGGCTGGTTCACGCGGCAGACGCTGTTCCACTGCCGCGCGTTCGGCCAGCGCCAATGTTCCCAGCACGTATTCGCCGGCCAGCCTGTGCAGTTCTTCGTCGCTGTTGATCATTGCATGCACTCCCGCAAGGCGGCCAGGCCCCGCTTGACCCAGGCCTTGACGGTTCCCAGCGGTGCTTGCAGGCGTTGCGCGATTTCGCTATGGGAACATCCATCGACGTAGGCGTACAGGATGCTATTGCGTTTGGGCTCGTCCAGGTGGCCGAGGCAATCGTGCAGCTTGCCCAAGTCCGCCTGGTCGGCATAGGCCTCGCCCGTATCATGGCTTTGGCGTTCGTGCAGCAGGGTTTCCACGGTATCCTCGTCGGCTGACAGTTCATGGGCGCGGGCACGCGCCACGTCCAGCGCCTGGTGCCGCACCACCACATAGATCCAGCCCTTGCCGCTGCCGCGCGTGGCGTCGAAACTGCCGGCGCGGCGCCAGATATTCAGGAAGGCGTCGTGCAGCACGTCTTCGGCCAAGGCCCGCTGGCGCACGATACGCAGGGCCACGCCCAGAAGATAGCGGCTTTCCTGCTGGTACAGGCCATGCAATGCCTGCTGCTCGCCCCTGGCGCAGGCGCGCAGGGCGGCATCGTAATCGTAAGGGGCGGCGTGGGCTGGCAAGGTTGGGGCAATCGTCAAGGTTTAACGGTTAGCAAGTTTTCAATGCCGAGTATAGGCCAGAAACCAGCTTGCCAACCGTCAACGGCAGGTATTTATGCGGCTTTCCAGAAGATGTAATCGGCCTGATAGGGCACCCATTGCTTGGCGCCGATGGACTCCATGCCGCAGGGGCTGCTTGGCGCCACGCCGCCGCTGGTGGCCACGCGCTGGATGTAGCTGACGCCCTGCATGGCGCCGCTGCCCGTGGCCGGGTTGGCTTTTACCAGTTGATACGGGATGTTGCCCGCGCCGGCCGGCGCCACGGCCACTTGCGTCGCCGTCACTTTCGAGCCATCCAGGTTGGCCCAGGTGGCAGGAGGACCGACATACGTGCCCACTTTCATGCCGCTGCGGTCGTTCAAGGCTGCGTCCGGGCCCACGAAGACCCATTCATGGCCCGTCATGTCTTTCTTGGCCTTGCATTCGTAGGCGATCTTGCCTACGCCCACCGTCTGCATGGCAACTTGATGGCCATCGGGCACTTTCACGGCGTTTGGCAATTGTTCCTGCGAATAGCGCGCGCTCATGGGGGCGCAGGCGGCCATCAGCAGGGCGGCGCACAGCACGGTGAGGGAAGGGGCGGTATGGCGTGGGGCGATGGTGGCAAGCATGGCAAACTCCTGGTAGTTGGCTCAACCGGCTGGTTGATACCATTACTACGCGGGGGCCTGCCATTTGGATGCAGCCAGGAAAAAAATAATTTATTCCGGCGTTTCTTTCTTGCTGAAACGCTGGGCCAGCGCCAGCACGACGGGCATGGCGGCCGTGGCGTGCTTGAGCAGCGCGCCGCTGGCCCGCAGCAGCGGCAGGAAACGGCGCGGTCGCACGAGCAGCAGGCCCAGCACGGCGCCGCCCACCATCAGGGGAATTTTGAAGCGCGTGGCCAGGGTGTGGCGCAGATTGCCGCCCGTCAAAGGTTCCAGCAATTGCCGCGTTTGCACGCTCAGAGCCAGGCGCTGCAGCGCGCATTCGGCCAGCAGCGCATCGCGCCGCTGCGCCAGGCCGGCGGCCGTGTGGACGTGCGACAACTTGGTGGGATGCGTGGTCATGGCCGCTCCGATCCCCGGCGTGCCAGCAGTTGCAGCTCGTCCAGGTCTTTGTTCAGTTCGGAAAGTGTGAAGGACAGCAGTTTCGGCTTGCTGCGGAAACTGGCGCGCACGCCGAGCAGGGTGGCGATGGCGGCAACGATGAAGACGGCGGCCGTGATGGCGATGGCGGCGATGCGGTGCGTGTCCCAAAATAATACGATGACGAGGAACACGATCAATACCAGGCCAACGAACAGGCACAGCAGTGCCAGCATGGCCAGGGCCAGATAGGACAGGAAGCGCAGCGACTCTTCTTCCATTTCCACTGCGGCCAGGGCCAGACGGGTCTGGACGATGGCGGCGAGGGTCGCTGCGACTTGGGCGACATGGTGCATGATAGCCATATGCTGCCTTTCGCGTCAGGAGACGGCCTATGCCGTCGGTGCTGCGTCGGTACTAACTAGCGGCGTGACGAGGAAAGCAGCAGGCCGAACAGTACGCCCACGACGGCGCCCGCGCCCACGGCTTTCCATGGATTGTCCTGCACGTACTCGTCGGTGACCTTGGCCGCCTTCTTGGTTCGTTCGAGCAAGTCCTCTTCCAGCTTGATCAAGTCTTTCTTGGCCGTTTCCAGGGTGGCGATGAACTTGTCCTTGACGGCTTTCACATTCTCGCCCGTCTGATCCTTGGCGCCGTCGAGCCAGCCTTCCGCTTCATTGATGACGGTTTTCAAGTCGCCCGCCAGTTTGTCGCGTGCCTTGTCGGCGTCGGCGAGGATGCTGTCGCTGCTGGATTTTCCGGTATGTATCGAGCTCATGTATTACCTCATGGAAGTGAAACTGCACAGTGAAATACCAGTGTAGGCAGCTGCGGCCAGGCTTGTCTTGCGCCGCCTCAAGGGCTGCCGCGGCGCCAGAGTTATTGCTTAACGGAAAGCAAAGTCCAGTACCACGCCCGCAAACACCGCTGCTCCTAGCCAGTTATTATGCCGGAATGCCGCAAAACACGGCATACGCTCGCGTGCGCGGATCAGGGTGTAGTGGTAAACGGCGCATCCGGCCGCAACTACTAGGCCGGCGACGAACCAATAACGCAAGCCCAGGTACCAGCCGCAGCCCAGCCACAGCAGCAGGAAAACGGCATAGCAAAACATGACGATGGCCACGTCGTAACGGCCGAAGGTGATGGCCGACGTCTTGATGCCGATTTTTAAATCGTCGTCGCGGTCGACCATCGCATATTCCGTATCGTAGGCCACGGCCCAGAAGACATTGCCCAACAGCAGCAGCCAGGCAACGACGGGCACGGAATCCGTGATGGCGGCAAAGCCCATGGGAATGCCGAAGCCGAAGGCGATACCGAGATACGCTTGCGGAATGGCAAAGAAGCGCTTGAAGTAGGGATAGGTGCCGGCGATGATGACGGCGGCCACGGACAGTTGCTTGGTCAGCGCATTCAAGGGCAGGATCAGGCAAAAGGCCAGCACGGTCAGTACGCCGGCCACGGCCAGCGCTTCCTTGCCGCTGATGCGTCCGCTGGTGATGGGGCGCTCGGCCGTACGCTTGACGAATTTGTCGATATCCTGGTCGGCGTAGTCGTTGATGGCGCAGCCTGCCGAACGCATCAGGAAAGTGCCGAGAGTGAAGATGAGCAGCAGCCGCCAGTCCGGCACGCCCTGCTGCGCCAGCCACAGCGCGCACAGGGTAGGCCACAGCAGCAATACGGTACCGATAGGCTTGTCCAGCCGTATCAGGCGGAAATACAGCGCCAGCTTGTTCATGGAAGACTCGATCTTTGTTGAAGAGAAAGGTCGATTATCGCAAATAGTATGTAAATGTACTATTCGTCGTCTTCGCACAAGGGGGTGATGCCAGGCAAGTTGCAGCTGGCGATGGCCGCGCACAAGGCGTCGATGGCGGCTTTGCGCGTAAAACTCTTGCGCCACAGCATGACCACCCGGCGCGATGGCACGGGGGCGGCGAATGGCCGGTATTCGAGCATGCCGTCGGTGGCGTGCATATTGGCGACGGAGGCGCGCGGCAAGACCGTCAGGCCGATGCCGCTGGCCACCATGTGGCGGATGGTTTCCAGTGAGGAACCTTCAAACGTGCGCTGCATGCCGTTGCCGGGCGAGGAAAAACGCGCCATTTCGGGGCACACTTCCAGCACCTGGTCGCGGAAGCAGTGGCCATTGCCCAGCAGCAGCATGGTTTCCGATTTCAAATCCTGCGCGGCGATTTTGTCGCGCGCCGTCCACGGATGCTGGCGCGGCATGGCGACGACGAACGGCTCGTCATACAGTTCCTGCATCGCCATGCCGTGGTCGGGCAGGGGCAGGGCCATGATGGCCACGTCCAGTTCGCCCTGGCGCAGCAATTCGAGCAGGCGAACCGTGAAGTTTTCCTGCAAGATCAAGGGCATTTGCGGTACCTGGTCTATCATGGCCTTGACCAGGGGTGGCAGCAGATAGGGGCCGATCGTGTAGATCACGCCCAGGCGCAGGGGGCCGGCCAGCGGGTCCTTGTTTTGCTTGGCGAGTTCCTTGATGGCGGCCGTCTGTTCCAGCACGCGCTCGGCTTGCGCGATGATCTGCGCGCCCAGGGGCGTGACGGAGATTTCCGCGCCGCCCCGTTCGAACAGGACCACGCCCAATTCGTCTTCGAGTTTCTTGATGGCCACTGACAGGGTGGGCTGGGCAACGAAGCAAGCTTCGGCGGCATGGCCGAAGTGCTTCGCTCGCGCGACTGCAACGATATATTTCAGTTCAGTCAGTGTCATAGGTTGATTGAAACACAGGAAGTACTTACTTGCAATGAATGAAAGGTGGCGCAAACGTGAAACTGTGGCGCCGATGGCGTATTGTAGCGGATCGCCCCCTATAATGCGGGACCGGGCGGCGGAGGGAGAGGGCGATGGAACTGCGGATGCAGACGCTGGAAGCGGCGATCAATTACTGGCGTGCCAGGCAACCGGCGCGCGGCAATGAATATGCGCTGTCGCCGCCCGTCAGCCGCCTGGCCGGCGTGTATGCGCTGATGATTTACCACCGGCAAGATCGCATCGCCGAAGAGGGCCTGGACCCGGTCGTCCTGGCCTTGATCGATGCCTGGCGCCGCGATGCCGGCGGCATCCAAGGCGATAGCCACGCCTGATTGCGGCCCTATTTATTGCGACCCTTTTATTGCGCCCCTTTTATTGCGACCCTATTGATAACCCAACAAGAGATATCCATGCCTGACTTTGAAAACAAACTGTGCGGCCGTGACGAACTGCGCGCCCGCGCCGCGGCCCTGCCGAAACCGGTGGTGGTGACGAACGGCGTGTTCGACATTTTGCACCGCGGCCACGTGACGTATCTGGCGCAGGCGCGCGCACTGGGCGCTTCGCTGATCGTTGCCGTGAATACTGATGCTTCAGTGAAACGTCTGGGCAAGGGCGACGACCGTCCCCTGAACAGCTGCGAAGACCGCATGGCCGTGCTGGCCGCGCTGGAAGCGGTGAGCCTGGTCGTGCCGTTCTCGGAAGACAGTGCCCTGGAAGTGGTGCAGGAGATCGAACCGGACATCTATGCCAAGGGCGGCGACTACGACATGGCGGCCATCCCCGAAGGCAAGGCCGTGCTGGCGTATGGCGGCCAGGCCGTGGCCATCGATTTCGAGCATGACCGCTCGACCACCAAGCTGTTGACGAAAGTGCGGACGCAGCAGGGCTGAGGAAGCTCGTCAATGTTTCCATACAGATAAAAAGACGTTACTATGAGAACTGCCAGGGCTGCGACTTCGTTTCGACCGCCCCAGCACGTTACACCGTCTGATATGCATTGCTTGTCATAGAAAATAAATGGATCATAAAACTTCTGGGGATTGGCCACTGCCCTCCGGCGCCTGGTACGTCGATGACGACGGCGCGTGGAGCATGCAGCGCAGCGCGGACGGCCAGAACGTCTCGCCCTTGGTGAGCCAGGCCGATATCGGCAAGCTGATGCTGGCGCGGCGCCTGCCCGCGGCCGCCGACGCGCCCGTGCGGCAGTTTCCGCCCGAATTCTCGTTCGACCCCGTTTCGGGCGCGGCCTTGCAAGTGCCGCCCGACACCGCAATTCCCCCGCCGTGGGTGCCGCCCTATGGTGCACACCCCGTCAGCGACGTGCCGCCGGCTGGCCCGGCCGGCTTGCGCCAGGCCAGCGTGCCCCTGAAACTGGCCGACCAGCGGGCCCGCGAAGAGCATGTACAAGCCGATGCCTCGCTGCCCATGCCGCCGCCCGGCGAATACGAATTCTTTGCCGCCCAGTTCGGCACCAGCGCGCCCGCGCTGCTGGCGCTCGACCCGCGCAAGGCCGTCCTGCACGCGTGGCTGCCCGCCTCGAAACGCTGGCTGGCGCTGGACCCCGACTATGGCAGCCTGCTGGCTGAATCGGATCTGGCCCACGGCGCCTGGCGCGCCGAGCTGGTGCCGGAGTTCAATAGCGTGCTGGTCTTGCCGACCAGCCACGGCCTCGCTTGCATCCGTCCCGACGTGCCATCGCTGACCTACGTGGTCGAGCATGTGGGCGGCGCGCCGTGCATCGCCAGCCCCGTCTGGTTCCAGAACCGGCTGTGGGCACCGCTGCGTGACGACGATGGCCGCATCCGCTTCGTCAACCTTGACGCCGCGCAAAAGCCGGGCAGCGACGTGCTGCTCGACGGCATGATGGATCTGGGCGCCGTCGGCGCGCCCGTCGCCTACAACCGCATGGCCGTGTGGCCGTGCGCCAACGGCCAGCTGCGCTTGCAGCTGCAGCCGGACGGCAACGTGGCCGCCTCGTTCACCCCGTGGCCCGAAGGGCTGGTGCCGCACTTCGAATTCGGCAGCCCCTACGTATCGCGCGACGGCGGCCTGTGGCAGCTGTGCTTCGAGCGCAGCCGCGGCACCTATGTCTACGTGAAACTGGGCGCGCAGGCCGAACGGGCCGACGCGCTGGCGCCGCGCCTGTGTTCGGGCAGCTTCAATTACCGCTTCGCCACCAAGCTGAAAACGGCGCCATGGGAAGAGCCGGAACACGGCGACGATGGCGGCAAGAACCAGGCCGTCATGCCGCTGCTGGAGTCAAGCGTTGGCAACAGCGTCTTCGGCGTCAAGTTCGCCACCAGCGCCGGCCTGTCGAGCGTGCTGCGCTCGAACGAGCGTCTGGCGGCCCAGCTGGTGCAGGACGACGAGTTGCGCGAAACCGTGTTTCACACGTTCGCCGTCAGCGAGCCGTGGAGGTTGCGCCTGTTTGTTCATGAAGGCATGCTGTGGGCGTACCACCCCTTGCTGTCGCGCATCGATGGCTGGGCCTTGCAGGCATGAACGCGCGCGTCCTGATCGCGGCCTGCGCCGCTTTGCTCAGTGCAGCCGGCGTGCAGGCGGCCGGCATCCAGCAAGCGTTTCTCGTACAAAACTCGGGCTGGATGGAGCCGTTTTATACGGATGAACAGTCGCAGCTGAAAGCCCTCGTGGGCGCCGTGGCGCAGGCCGCCACGAGCCCGTCCGACAAGGTCTATACCCTGGCCTTCAGCCAGAGCAGCGGCAGCAATGTGTCGCCCGCGCTGATCGGGCAAGGGCAGGGCGGCGCCGGCGTGGCGGGCCAGCTGGCCAATCTCGGCCTGGCGCGCAAGAGCGCCGGCGGCGCGCTGGCCGACACGGATTTCCAGGAAGCCGTCACCAAGACCATCACGGGCCCGTTCCAGTCCGCCTCCGGCATCGTGTGGATCTTTACCAATAATAAGAACAGCCCGAACAACGACAGCCAGACGGCCGAGCGCAACCGCGACTTTTACCGGCTGCTGCACTTGGAACCGTCGATCACCAAGACGGTGGTGTTTCCGCTGCGCATGCCCGTGCAGGGCAAGCTGTACAGCGCCAAGGGCTTGATGGTGTATGCGCTCGCGTACGGCCAGCCCGCGTCGGAGGCTTTGACCCGCATCCTGGCCGAAGGGCGGCTGTCGCAAGTGCTGACGCGCCCGCCCGCGCGCCTGAAACCGGTGGACCAGGATGCCGTGCGCATCGTGCCCCAGTCCGTCAAGAACAGCGCCAATGTGCACGCCAGCCTGGGCCGCGACGGGCGCACCATCGTGCTCGACGTCGATGCGGCGAAGCTGCTGCCGCAGGTGGTGCTGCAGGCGACCCTGCAAAACATGTTCTTCCCGTACGTGATCGACAGCGCCAAGGTGCACGCCAGCCTGGCCGGCCAGAACGCGCCGCTGCACGTTGCGCCGGATCAAATCCGCCAGCTGCAGCCGGGCGCCAGCCAGTCCGTGCAAGTGCAGTTCGCGCTGCCGATGGCGCAGATCCCGTCGCCGTGGTCGGCGCAGGCGATCGCCGCCATGGGCAAGCAGGTGATGCTGCCCATGCAGGCGCAAGTGGGCCTGTCGGAACAGCGGCTGGCGCTGGCGTCCAGTTTTGGCAAGGATTTGCAGGAACTGTTCCCTGGCGATCCGATCTCAAGCATGTTTACGCCGCCCGACAGCGTGCGCGCCTCGCAGGCAACGATACCGCTGCTGGTGCGCATCCAGTATCCGCTGCTGCCCGTGCTGGTGATACTGGGCGGCGTCCTCGCGCTCGTGCTGGGCTTGCTGGCGCTGGGTTTGCTTGGCACGCGCGCCACGCGCTACAAGGTGCTGGCTGACGGCGTGCAGCGGCAGGTGCTGTTGAAACCGTTCAAGAGCGTGCAGATCCGCGATGATGACGGCCGCGACATTGGCGAACTCAAGCGGGGCCTGGGCAAGCCGGCCATCGTGCGCGTGGCCGAAGGCCATACCCTGAGCCTGGCCTGAACACAGATTCCTTTTTAAACTAGTCAAATCCACCAGAGGCATACCATGGCGCAAGACACTCCCAAAGACAACGCAGGTTTTACTTTGCCAGTTCCGGCGTCCGCGCCGCCTGCCGCCGACGCACCGGCTGCCGGCGCTGCCGCCACCACGGCCACCATCGAGCCGGCGCCCGCGCTCGATCCTGCCAGCACGACCGACACCTCGTCGCGCGATACCCTGATCGGCGGCGTCGTGCTGTTGCTGCTGTTCATCGCCTTTTTCTTTGCCAAGAACGCCTATGCGAATGGCCTGGTCGCCAAGCGCGTGCCGCCGAACAAGGCCAATGCCTCGGGCTGGTGGCTGTTCATCTTCCTGGCCAGCCTGGCGACCGGCGTTGTGCTGGCCGCCGTGAACGCGCATAAATTCCTCGCGCCACTGTTCATGGGACCGCTGGTGCTGGTGGGCCTGGTCGCCCTGTTGCTGACATTTACCTCGAGCCGCCGTTAAGCACGCCGTAACACGCTTTATCCAAGGAATCACCATGGCAGAGAACCTGAACCAAACCATTACCGGCGGCGCCAGCGAGCGCAAGCAGGACAAGATCATCGAACTGCGGCCGACCCTGTTCATCGGTATCGGCGGCACGGGCATGCAGGTGCTGATGCGCGTGCGCCGGCGCGTCCTCAACACCCTGTGGGGCGGCGCGGGCAACCGCACGCGCATCGAGGGCTTGGCCGACTTTCCCATCGCGCAATTCATCCATTTCGACCTTGACAATGGCGCCGTGATCGAAAGCGGCGAGTCGCAGGCGAAGGACTTGCAGTTCGACCAGGTGAAGTTCACGGATGACGACAAGGTGGTCGAATCGTTCGACATGGACAAGTACAGCCGCGATGAAGATTCCCTGGAGAAATATCCGCACATCAAGGAATGGCTGCCCCTGACGCCGCAGCGCATCCGCGAATTGCGTTTCGATATGAGCAGCGGTGCCGGCCAGATCCGCGCCGTCTCGCGCCTGTATTTCTTCGACAAGTACGCGAAGATCCGCGACAAGATCCGCTTGAAGTTGAAAGCGCTGAAGGCGGGCCTGTCGCACGAGCGCCAGCTGGCCGAGCTGGGCTTGCGCATGGAAACGAACCGTTTCCGCATCGTCATCGTCGGCTCCGTGGCGGGCGGCACGGGTTCCGGTTCCTTCCTCGACATGGGCTTGCTGGCGCGCTGGCTGGCGCGCAGCGAAGTGGGCGCGGCCGACGTGGAGCTGATGCTGTTCTTGCCGACCGGCTACACCAAGGCCAACAAGGACCGGGTCGAGGCCAACGGCTATGCGGCGCTGATGGAGCTGGAATCGGCCATGATGGGCAACAAGGGCTACGTGGGCCGCTGGGATGCGTATGACCGTCCGGAACTGACGCGCGAGCCGTACAGCGAGGTCTACCTGATCGATTCGGGCAACCTTGCCCAGCAGCACACCAAGGATGTCAGCGACGTCTACCACATGGTGGCTGACTCGCTGTTCGAGGATTTCGCCTCGGCCGACTTCGCGCGCGCCAAGCGTTCGATCGCCGTCAACCAGGCGCAGCACAAGAATTCGCTGTACAACGCGCCCGTGCCGCAAGACCGCTTCGGCGACATGCGCCTGTATTTCTCGAAGCGCTTTTCCTCGTTCGGCATGGCCGTGCTCGACACGCGCCAGGAAGCGGCGCGCGACGAGCGGGCCCACCGCTGGGCCGGCGCCATGCTGCAAGCGTTCTTCGGCGTGGGCGGCACGGATGCGGGTGCCAACCGGGCCACGGATACGCAGCGCGATAATTTCCTCGCCGCCAATATGTTCCTGAAGGGCACGCCGTTCAGCGACTTCCCCGAATTTTCCGACAAGAGCATCGAACTGAAGCGTTCGAGCGGCGACTTCATCGATTTCCGCGTCGTCGACGAATTGCTGGAAGACCGCCATGGCCACTTGCTGGCCGGCGTGGAAAACCGCGTCAATACGCGCATCAACGATATCCGCACGGGCTTTGACCGCAGCGAATGGCCGGCGCAAGTGCGCGACGCCATGAAACATCTGGAACGCGACGCCGTGCGCGATCAGGATTCCACGGCCGACACGACGGAAGACCGCATCAGCAAGCGCCGCCGCGAAGTGCTGGAAGACGTCAAGAAAGTCGTGCGCGACCAGCTGTATGGCTACCTCGACAACAAGGAATTCGGCGGCCTCGAGTACGTGCTGTCGCTGGTGGAACAGATCAAGGACCGCATCGAGGCGCCGGGCAGCGGCTTGACGGCGCAGATCGGCAACAATGCCGAGCGCTACCGCGAAATCAAGGAAGCCGTGCGTTCGCGCGAATACGAGCGCCTGCTGAACAACCTGGAGCAGACGCGCGGCACCTTCGGCTTCCTCAGCAACGGCGAAAAGCAGGCCGGCGTGGTGATGGATCACTTGCGCACGGAAATGGCGAATGCCCTGAAATTCCATCTGCGCGCCAAGGCGGCGGACGAGTCCGTCATCCTGCTGGGCGAACTGTCGCGCTGGCTGGGCAACCGGGTCGGCGTCGACGCGCAAGGCCGCGCGCAGTGGAATGGCCTGGTGGGCGAGCTGCAAACGGGCCGCGAAGGCGTGCTGGCCATGCTGGCGGAACTCAAAACGGCCAATACGATTTTGCAGAAGGACCTGGACAAGGAACACGCGACCCTGATCGTCATTCCCGTCACGGAAAAAGACATCGCGCTGCCATCGGCGGCCACCTTGCGCCAGTGGGCCGATGAAGCGTTCAAGGACATGGGCGGTTCGAAAGCGCTGTTCCCCATGCTGGGCGAACCGGCGCAACGGGGCTTGATCCTGGCCAAAGTCACGCGCATGGCCGAGAACATGATCGCCACGACGGGCCTCGTGGAAGGGGCGACAAGCACGCCCGACCCGCTGTTCGAAGCGCTGGAACAGATGGATGTGTCCGAACGCCTGGACCGCTTCCGCAAGCTGCTGGCCTGCTCGATGCCGTGGATCGACGCCAACATGGCGGGCGACTTCACGGTTGTGTCGGACCAGTTCAAATGCGTGATCGGCGTGGCCAACGCGGCCGCCTTCAAGGCCAAATTCGGCGCCGAGCTCGAGTCATGCGTGCCGACCCAGGTGGGCATCACGGTGAGCCAGCTTGAAATCGTCGAGACGGGCATCCGCGGCCGAGCCGTCTGCTATTGCGAGCTGGCCGGCGTGCCGATGACGGTGCTGCGGGGCCTGGAAGGCTGGCGCACCAGTTACCGCAAGGAAGGCGACAACGACAAGGCGCCGACCCACACGCACATCGATCCGACGCAATTCACGCACCCGATCGCGCCGAACACGGACGAGATGAAGCGCCTGGCGGAAGACTTCGGCGAATTCCTGCAAGCGATCATGCTGGGCGTGCTGACGCGCCACACGGGCCGGGTCGTGCCGCCGGGCCAGTACCAGTTTGCCGTCGAGCCGGGCGACTTGCGCCGCATCGGCAATGAACGGGCCATCCGCCAGAACGGCATGCCCGCCTCGTACGAGAAAAATATCGCCCTGCGCATCGAGGAAAAATTGACGGCGCTTGACGCCGTGCAGACGGCGGCCCTGGCGGCGCTGGCAAAATACTATGAACGCACCGTGTATGCGCCCAAGCTGGTGGCGCAGGCCGATGGCTCGCAGCTGCCGTATGTCGGCTTTGGCAGCGCCATTTCCGCCGAAGTGGGCGCGCGCCTGCGCGAATCGGCGCGCCGCAAGGGCATGGCCAGCGATGAGCTCGACCGCACGGTGCAAACCCTGCTGGGCCGCCTGAAGGAATGGGCGAACGTCATCGGCGACTCCGACAGCGACGCCTACGACTGGGAAGTGCGCGAGCCGGAAGCGGACGGCCAGCCGCGCCTGAAATATGCGATCAAGGCGGAAATGCTGGAAGCGGGGCGCCTCGAGCAATTGCTGCGCCCGGCTGGCGCGGCAGCTGCCCCGGCGGCAGCCGTGTTCGGCATGGCGCCGCCACCGCTGGGCGGCATGCCGCCGCCGCTGGTGGAATACCAGTATTTCCTGGGCATCAACGGCCAGCAGCAGGGACCGTTCACGGCCCAGCAGATCGTGCAGTACGTGCAGGCGGGGCAGGTCGCACCAGGCACCACCAAGGTGTGGCGCGCGGGCTTGCCGGCCTGGGCCGACCTGGCCCAGTTCCCCGAACTGGCGCCCTTGTTCCTCAGCGCGCCGCCACCGTTGATGCCGCCGCCATTGTGAACGCTGGAATGACGTTGGAATGAAGGATTAGTTTTGGATATCTGTAACAAATGCAAGACGGGTCTGTGGACCGTTGTCAGCCATTGCCCGTACTGCGGTCATGCGGTGGCGGGCGCGGCCAAGCCAGCCGCGGCCGTGCCGCCGCCGCTGCCTGTGTCTCCGCCAGTCGCGCCCAAGCCGCCGCCTGTGCCGGTGGCGCCTGCGCCCGCACCGAAAGCGGTGCCGAAACCGGCTGTTGTTCCACCGCCAGCGCCGCCGAAGCCGGTCCAGCCGCAAGCCGCGCCCAAGCCCGCGCCGGCAGCGCCACCCGCATCAACCGAGCAGCCATCACCGCCACGCAAGTGGCTGCGCTGGCTGGGCGGCATCGTCGTGCTGGCGGCAGTGATCGTCTACATGAATGGCAAGCCGGGCGGCAAGAATGAATCGGCCTGCAATGACGCCATCGACAGCGGCCTCAAGCTGGTGGCGAATGGCAGCCTGGACGGCGCCCGCCAGAAGCTGGCGACGGCGAAGAATGTTTGCACGGGCAAGTCCAGTGCCAAGGCCGATGATTTGCAGGCGGCGATCGGCAAGGCCGGTGCCGCATCCAGCGGTTGCCAGCGCGGCGTGCGCGCCATCGAGCGGGCGATCGACGGCCATCAATTGCAAAGCGCGGCCAAGGGCATTGCCGCGCTCGACATCGATTGCGCGGGCGCATCGAGTGTCGATTCCTTGCGCAAGCAGCTGGCGCGCCAGCAGGCGGCAGCCGCGTCCGTGCTGGTGGGCGTGCGCCAGGCGCTCGATGGCAAGGATGCGGTGGCGGCACGCAATAGCATCGCCAGGCTGGAAGCGATCGACCGCGAAGCGGTGGAATTGCCGCAGCTGAAGGCTGACGTGCAGGCGCTGTCGGCAACTGCGGCGCCCGCGCCTGCGCCCGTTTCAACCCCGGCTGTTGTGCCGGCGCCGGCACAGCAGGAACCGGCGCCCGCGCGCGTGGTCGAACGTTCAGCGGTGGCCGAACGCCGTCCGCTGGAAACGTCGCCCGTCGATAGCGGCGCGGCCATGCGCAACGAAATGGCGCAATCGTTCCTGCACGATGCCGAGCGTTCTTTGCTGGAAGGTAAGTTCGATGCGGCCAAGACGTATCTGGAAAGCGCGCGCCGCGTCGATCCGGGCAATGCGCGCATCGACAATCTGTCGCGCCGCATCCGCGAGCGCGAACGGCAAGTGCTGCAGACGGAAACAACGATCAATTAGCTATCCGGGAGTCACCATGCTGAATCACACCACCTTGCGCGCCACCGCCGCGCTGACCATCGCGGCCATGCTGGCCGGCTGCGCCACGGCACCGATGAACCCGAACGGCGTGCGCCAGGACGGTGCCTATCCGCAAGGCGGTGTCCAGGCGGCTACGGACGAGGACCCGTGCAGCGTGGGCACGTCGGCCGCTGCCGGCGCGGCCGTGGGCGCGCTGCTGGGGGCATTGGCGGGCGGCAAGAACGGCGCGCTGAAGGGGGCGGCCATCGGCGGCGGCCTGGCGGCGGCCGGTTGCCTGGCCATCAATGTCAATTCGCGCCAGACCAAGACGGCGGCGCAGGCGGACCGCGACTACATCCGCACGCGGGGCGCGCTGCCGCGCGAGCCGCAAGTGGTGTCCTACACGCCGCAGCTGAGCGCGTTGACCGTCAAGCGCGGCCAGCCGTTCAAGGTGAATTCGGTGGTGGAACTGGTCAACGGCAGCGCGCAAAGCGTCAACGACGTGCGCGAAGAGCTGGTAGTGCTCGACCCGCAAGGCCAGCCATTCAAGTCCGGCTCGAAAGCCCTGGCCAGCAACAACAAGTCGGGCGGGCGCTTTGAAAATTCGTTCGAGCTGACCTTGCCGGCCGGCGTGTCGCAGGGCGTGTACGGCGTCAAGACGAATTTGTACGTGAACGGCAAGCTGGCCGCCACGCGCGACTTGCGCACGCAGTTGGTGATGCTGGACGACAATAGCGGCGCGGCGCGGCTGGCGCTGCGCTGATCGCCGTATGCAAATGCGTAGATACTGTTATCCCCGTCAAGCGGCGTGCAAGGCCGGATCAAATATTTTTCCCGACCTGAGCACGCCGAATG